>NZ_CP150918.1:0-617500 GCF_039908635.1 Pseudomonas purpurea | reverse complement strand
GCCGAATCCTTCGGCAGGGTTTCATCGTGGTACGAACGCGCGGTGTCCGGGTCCAGGCCGAGGTTGAACTGGTCTTCCCAGCGGAACTCGAAACGCGCCTTGCTCAAGGCATTATCGCGGATCTGCGCGCCCGGATGCCCTTTGGCCAAGTCCGCTGCATGCGCGGCGATCTTGTAGGTGATGATCCCGGTCTTCACGTCATCCTTGTTCGGCAGGCCCAAGTGTTCCTTCGGCGTGACGTAGCAGAGCATGGCGCAACCGAACCAGCCGATCATCGCCGCACCGATACCGGAGGTGATGTGGTCGTAGCCCGGCGCGATGTCGGTGGTCAGTGGGCCGAGGGTGTAGAACGGCGCCTCGTCGCAGCACTCCAACTGCTTGTCCATGTTCTCTTTGATCAACTGCATCGGCACGTGGCCCGGGCCTTCGATCATGCACTGCACATCGTGCTTCCAGGCGATCTTGGTCAGCTCGCCGAGGGTTTCCAGTTCACCGAACTGCGCGGCGTCGTTGGCGTCGGCAATCGACCCCGGACGCAGGCCATCGCCCAGCGAGAAGCTGACGTCGTAGGCCTTCATGATTTCGCAGATGTCTTCGAAATGGGTGTAGAGGAAGTTCTCTTTGTGGTGCGCCAGGCACCACTTGGCCATGATCGAACCGCCGCGCGAAACGATGCCGGTCACGCGTTTGGCGGTCAGCGGCACGTAGCGCAGCAACACACCGGCGTGAATGGTGAAGTAGTCGACGCCCTGCTCGGCCTGCTCGATCAGCGTGTCGCGGAACAGCTCCCAGGTCAGGTCTTCGGCCGCGCCGCCGACTTTTTCCAGGGCCTGGTAGATCGGCACGGTGCCGATTGGCACTGGCGAGTTACGGATGATCCACTCACGGGTTTCGTGAATGTGCTTGCCGGTGGACAAGTCCATGACCGTGTCCGAACCCCAGCGAATGCCCCAGGTCAGTTTCGCCACTTCTTCTTCGATGGACGAACCCAGTGCGCTGTTGCCGATGTTGCCGTTGATCTTCACCAGGAAGTTACGGCCAATGATCATCGGTTCCAGTTCGGTGTGGTTGATGTTGGCCGGAATGATCGCGCGACCGCGGGCGATCTCGTCACGGACAAATTCAGGGGTGATGATTTTCGGCACGCTGGCGCCGAAGCTGTGACCCGGGTGTTGCTGGTCCAGCAGGCCGGCGGCGCGGGCCACTTCGAGCTTCATGTTTTCGCGGATGGCAACGTATTCCATCTCGGCGGTGATGATGCCTTTGCGCGCGTAGTGCATCTGGCTGACGTTGGCCCCGGCCTTGGCGCGGCGCGGGTTGTTCACGTGGGCGAAACGCAGCTTGGTCAGCTCGGCGTCGGCCAGGCGTTCCTGGCCAAAGTTGGAGCTCAGGCCCGCCAGGCGCTCGGTGTCGCCACGGGACTCGATCCACGGCGAACGCACATCGGCCAGGCCTTTGCGCACGTCGATGATGACGTTGGGGTCGGTGTACGGGCCCGAGGTGTCGTACACCACGACCGGCGCGTTGATCTCGCCGCCGAAGTCGGTCGGGGTCACATCAAGGCTGATCTCGCGCATCGGCACCAAAATGTCCGGGCGCGAACCCTGAACATAGATTTTTTGCGAGCGGGTAAACGGCTGAACGGACTGTTGATCGACTTGGGCCGATTCACTCAGGTGGGTCGTATTTTTTGGTTTTGTACTCATCACGGGCTCTCCAGACAGCATCCAGGCAGTGGAATTTTGTCGGAGCGAACCTGTAACGAATGGACGCAGCCAACCAGCGATAACAAAGCCTGGATGGTGCTGTGCTTGGCGCACGAGGGCTGTTCGATTGTCGAACAACATCCCGGACGAAGCACAAGAGGACTCGCCGGGTGACGAGAAATCTTGTTCCCTACGCAGGCGCTAACCTGATCAGGTTCAACGGGATCCGAAATTATTCGATCTCAGCCTCATAGCAAGGCACCCCGACAAGAACCCGGCCAGTCTAGACACAACTGGCAAAGAACACCAACCCCGGAGCAATCAGCGTGATGAATGGCGCAATTACAGGATTGTTGCCACCCCGGACCGCTACTACACTCGCTAGCCACTGCCGAGCCTTGACGCTCCGAATCGTGCGCCGTAGCCTTGGCGCTTGAATTATCGCCGTAATATTCACTCTAGGGATCGTCTCATGCTGCGCAAACTTTCACTGGCCCTTGCCGTGTCTTGTGCGTCCAACGGAATGGCCTGGGCAGCAGAAGCGCCCTTAAGCACCAAAACCGATCTGGTCAGCGTCTATCAGGAAGCCGTCGACAATAACGCCGACCTGGCGGCCGCCCGCGCCCAATACGGCGCGCAAAAAGAAGTCGTGCCCCAGGCCCGCGCCGGCCTGCTGCCCAACCTCTCGGCCGGGATGGACGTCAACAACACCCGGACCCAGCTCGACCAGCCGTCATCGACCTTTACCCGCAGCGGTAACGTGTATCAGGCAACGCTGGCACAACCGATCTTCCGCGCCGACCGCTGGTTCCAGTTGCAGGCCGCCGAAGCCGTCAACGAACAAGCGTCCCTGCAACTCTCGGCCACCGAACAGGACCTGATCCTGCAAAGCGCCGAAAACTACTTCTCGGTGCTGCGTGCCCAGGACAACCTGGCCTCGACCAAGGCCGAAGAAGCCGCATTCAAACGCCAGCTCGACCAGTCCAACGAGCGCTTCGATGTCGGCCTCTCGGACAAGACCGACGTCCTGCAATCGCAAGCCAGTTACGACACCGCCCGCGCCAACCGGATCCTCGCCCAACGCCAGGTCGATGACGCCTTCGAAGCGCTGATCACCCTGACCAACCGCCAGTACAACTCGATTCAGGGCATCGTCCACACCTTGCCGGTGCTGGCGCCGACGCCGAACGACGCCAAGGCCTGGGTCGACACCGCCGCCAGGCAGAACCTCAACCTGCTGGCCAGCAACTACGCGGTCAGCGCCGCCGAAGAAACCCTCAAGCAACGCAAGGCCGGCCACGCGCCGACCCTCGATGCGGTGGCGCAATACAAGAAAGGCGACAACGACGCCCTGGGCTTCAGCAACCCGAACCCGCTGGGCCAGCGTTACGGCAGCGATGTAGAACAGCGCTCCATCGGCCTGCAACTGAGCATCCCGATCTACAGCGGCGGCCTCACCAGCTCCCAGGTGCGCGAGTCCTACTCACGCTTGAATCAAACCGAGCAACAGCGCGAAAGCCTGCGCCGGCAAGTGGTGGAAAACACCCGCAACCTGCACCGGGCGGTGAACACCGACGTTGAACAGGTACAGGCACGCCGCCAGTCGATCATCTCCAACCAGAGCGCGGTGGAAGCCACGGAGATCGGCTATCAGGTGGGGACGCGCAACATCGTCGACGTGCTCGACGCCCAGCGTCAGCTGTACACCTCGGTACGCAACTACAACAACAGCCGCTACGACTACATCCTCGACAACCTGCGCCTGAAACAGGCCGCCGGCACCTTGAGCCCGGGCGACTTGCAGGACCTGGCGCGCTACCTGAAGGCCGACTACAACCCGGACAAGGACTTCCTGCCGCCAGACCTGGCGAAAGCGGCAGCCGAGCAGCTAAAAGCCCGGCCTTGAGTGGTTTTTGTGGCAGGTCTTACCTGTGGCGAGAGAGCTTGCTCCCGCTGGGCGGCGAAGCGGCCCTAAACCCTGAACATGCGATCTGTCAGGCAGACCGCATTGGCTGATTTCACGACTGCTGCGCAGCCGAACGGGAGCACGCTCCCTCGCCACAATGGATCGGCAGATTCAGGATTTTTCGATCAACCGCCCCAACCCATCCAGCAACCGCTGCAATGCACCCTGATTGGTGCGCATCACCTTGAGTCCCGCCTCGGCCATTTTCTGTGCGTCACGGGGCAACTCGAACAAGCGCTGCACCTGCACCGCCAGCCCTTCGGCATCATCGACTTCCAGCAACGCACCGGCACTGCGCATCAGCGCGGCGATCTCGTGGAAGTTGAACAGGTGCGGGCCGCTCAGCACCGGTTTGGCCAGTGCTGCCGGTTCCAGCAGGTTATGCCCGCCATTGGGCACCAGGCTGCCGCCGACGAACGCGCTGTCAGCCAAGGCATACAAAAACAGCAACTCGCCCATGGTGTCGCCCAGCAGCACCGAGGTGTCGGTGCTGACGGCGTCGCCCGTCGAACGGCGGACCGTGGCAAAACCTTGCTGCTGGCACAACTCGAACACCGGGCCGAATCGCTCGGGGTGACGCGGCACCAGAATCAACAAGGCATCCGGATGGCTGGCGAGCAATTGCCGATGGGCCGCGAGCACCACCTCGTCTTCGCCTTCATGGGTGCTGGCGGCAATCCAGACCGGACGCTCGCTCGCCTGCCATTGCTCGCGCAGTTGTGCGGCGCGCTCAAGCAACTGGGGATCGATGCTCAGGTCGAACTTGATCGAACCGGTCACCTCGACGGTTTCCGCCCGTGCACCCAGATCACGCAAGCGCTGGGGCCTCGGCCTCTGTCTGCACCGCAAACAGGCTCATTTCGGCCAGCATCGGCCCGGTCAGTTTACGGAAGCGACCATAACCCCTGGCCGAACGTTCCGAGAGTCGGGCATTGGCCAGCGCCACGGGAATCCCGCGCTTGGCGCACTGATGAATGTGATTGGGCCACAACTCGGTTTCCATGATCACCGCCAGTGTGGGCCGGACCTTGTCGAGAAACCGCGCCGCCGCGCAGGGCACGTCATAGGGCAAATAGCAGTGCTGAATCCGCGACTCGCCCGCAAACATTGCCTGAATCCGCTCCGAGCCGGTCGGGGTCATGCAGGTCACGGTAATCGGCAGCTGTGGATAACGCTCCAGCAAGGCGCGAATCATCGGCGCTGCCGCAATGCTTTCGCCCACCGAGACCGCATGCACCCAGATCCCGCCCGGCTGCATGGCCGGCAAGCCCAGGGAGAACCGCTCGCCGATACGTTTGGCGTATGCCGGCGCCTTGCGCGCTCGCAGCCACAGCCGAATCGCTACCAGTGGCAGCCCCAGATAAAACAGCGCGGTGTAGAGAGTTCTATTCATGGCGGCGGAGTTTATCGACTTTTCTAGCCAATCGCCCGCAAGTGCACGGCAAATCGCTCAGCCAGCCAACGCGCCGCCGGACCGAGAGGCTCATCGCGCCGCCAGACCAGCTCTACCACCAACGCGGGCGGGGTCCATTCGCTGACCAGTTCGACCATCTGGTTCTGATACGCCGAATACTGCACCACGTTGCGCGGCAACCAGGCCCAACCGAGGCCACGCATCAATAATTCGGCCATCACGTAGAAGCTGTCGGCCCGCCAGACTTGGGGGCTGGCCGCTTCGCTGCCGGGATAAACGCTGGACTGAGTGGCCATCAACAACTGCCGATGCTGCGCCAGTTGCTGGCAATTGACGCTCGCCAGCGCAGCCAGCGGGTGCCCGACCCCGCAGACCGTGACCATCTCGATGCTGCCCAACACCCGGCGCTCCAGGGCTTCAGGGATTTGATCGTGGTAAAACAACAGCCCCAGGTCGGCCCGACGCTCCACCAGTTTGCGTGCCACGTCACCCTGGGCGCCGCTGGCCAGTTGCACCTCCAGGCTGGGAAACTGCTCGGCCAACGATTCAAGGCTGTCGATCACCGGTTGAAACGGCATGGCCTCATCCTGAGCCAGACGCAACAGCGCTTCCTGACCCCGCACCAAGGCCTGCGCCCGGCCATTGAGCCGCTCGCACTGGCGCAGTACTTCCCGCGCCTCTTCCAGTAATGCACTGCCCGCTTCGGTCAGGCGCGGCTGGCGCCCGCTGCTGCGCTCAAACAGGCTGACGCCCAGGTCCGCCTCAAGCAGCGCAATCGCGTTGCTGACCGCCGACTGCGCCTTGCGCTGTTCCCGTGCCACGGCGGAAAACGAACGCTGCTCGGCGACGCTGACGAACAGGCGCATCTGTTCCAGGTCCCATTGAATATCCACGGCACAACCCATCTGTAAATAAGATAGGTAATGACTTTACCGCATCTAAAGAGTCTCTAAAATGCCGACCTCATCAAGCAGGCCCAAACACGAGGAACTCCCCATGAACGCTTACTACTACCTGGCTATCGCCATCTGCGCCGAAGTGATTGCCACCGTATCGATGAAAGCGGTCAAGGGACTGAGCACGCCGCTGCCGCTGGCGCTGATCATCGTCGGCTACGGCATCGCCTTCTGGATGCTGACCCTGGTGGTGCGCACCGTGCCGGTGGGTGTGGCCTACGCCGTGTGGGCCGGGATGGGCATCGTGATGGTCAGCGTCGCGGCGCTGTTCCTCTACGGGCAGAAACTCGACATCCCGGCCATGCTCGGCATGGCGCTGATCGTCCTGGGCGTGGTTGTTATCCAGCTGTTCTCGAAAACGGCCGGTCATTGAGATTTGAAGCCCGATCATTGTGGGAGCGAGCTTGCTCGCGATGGCGACATAACATTCAGCATCAATGTTGACTGACCCACCGCTATCGCGAGCAAGCTCGCTCCCACTGGCTCTGCATCCACCCGATTGATCAGCAACAATTCCCCTCTTCCACGAGTCTGTATACTGCGTCCCTCGTCTTGAACACTGAGGTCGCTGCATGCCATCCGTTATTTCCACCGACGTGCTGATTGTCGGCGCAGGCGTTGCCGGCCTCTGGCTGAACGCACGCCTGCGTCGCCAGGGTTTTTCGACCGTGCTGGTGGAAAGCGCCAGCCTGGGCGGCGGGCAGAGTGTGAAATCCCAGGGGATCATCCACGGTGGCGCCAAGTACGCGCTGCACGGTGCGTTGACCGGCGCCTCGGAAGCCATTGCCGACATGCCCCGCCGCTGGCGTGAAGCCCTGGCGGGCAGTGGCGAGCTGGACCTGTCCGGCGTGCGCCTGCTGTCCGAAGCCCACTATCTGTGGTCGCCCGGCACCCTGGCAGGCAACCTCACCAGTTTCTTCGCCAGCAAAGCCGTGCGCGGGCGGGTCGATCAGGTCAAGGGCGAGCAACTGCCGCCAGCTCTGCAAGACAAGCGCTTCAAGGGCAAGGTCTATCGCCTGGCGGAACTGGTGGTCGACGTGCCAAGCCTGATCGGGCGTCTGGCCGAGCTGGCCGGTGACGGCCTGCTGGCCGGGCAAAGCATCGAACCGCTGCTGGAAAACGGCGAGCTGGTGGGCTTGCGGGTCGATGGCCGTGAGATTCACGCGCAACGCATCGTCCTCAGCGCCGGCGCTGGCAACGCCGATCTGCTGACGGCCCTGGGCCTCGCCCAACCGGCCATGCAACGCCGACCGCTGCACATGATTCTGGTCAAAGGCCCGAGCCTCAAGCCGCTGTACGCCCATTGCCTGGGCGGCGGGCCGAAGCCGCGCATCACCGTGACCACCCACCCGGCTGCCGACGGCCAGTGGGTCTGGTACCTGGGCGGCGACATCGCCGAGGCCGAAGGCGTGGCCCGCGAACCGGCCGCGCAAATCGCCGCGGCCCAAAAAGAACTCGGCAACCTGCTGCCATGGGTCGACCTTAGCCAGGCGCAGTGGGCGACCTTGCGCGTCGACCGTGCAGAACCGCTGCAATCGGGCCTGAGTCGCCCTGACAACGCCTTCCTCGCCGAGCAGGATCGCCTGCTGGTGGGCTGGCCGACCAAGCTCGCCCTTGCCCCGGACTTCTCGGACCGTGTGCTCGCCGCCCTGCAACGCGACGGCATCCAGCCACGCCAGGTCGCACCGCTGCCGGCACTGCCAAAACCACCGATGGGCGTTCCGGCCTGGGAGCAATTGCTGCCATGAGCCAAGCGACCCTGCACGACCTGCATCGCCCACTCGGCAGCACTGGCCTGCTGGTTTCGCCGCTGGGCCTGGGCACAGTGAAACTGGGCCGCGATCAAGGGGTGAAATACCCCAACGGCTTTCAGATTCCGGATGATGACGAAGCGCGCATGCTGCTCAAGCTGACCCGCGACCTGGGCATCAACCTGATCGACACCGCCCCCGCTTATGGTCGCAGCGAAGAACGCCTCGGCCCCTTGTTGCGCGGCCAGCGCCAGGAATGGGTGATCGTCAGCAAGGTCGGCGAAGAGTTCGCCGACGGTCAGTCGCGCCACGACTTCAGCGCCGCTCACACGCGCTCCTCGGTGGAGCGTAGCCTGCAACGGCTTGAAACGGACTTTATCGACCTGGTGCTGGTGCACTCGGACGGCAATGACCTGGCAATCCTCAACGAATGCGAGGTGTACCAGACCCTGGCCGACCTCAAGCGCGAAGGCAAGATTCGCGGCTTCGGCTTCTCCGGGAAAACCGTCGACGGTGGGCTGAAGGCCCTGGAACAAGGCGATTGCGCCATGGTCACCTACAATCTCAACGAGCAGGCCGAGCGGCCGGTCATCGATTACGCCGCCGCCCATGGCAAAGCGATCCTGGTGAAAAAGGCCCTGGCCAGCGGCCACGTGTGCCTGAGCCCCGGCGTAGATCCGGTGCGGGCCAGCTTCGAGCTGTTGTTTGCCCAACCCGGCGTTGCCAGTGCTATTGTCGGGACCATTAATCCGCTGCACCTGGCCCACAATGTGGCCACCGTTGCGCAAGTCCTGCGTAGTCACTAAATACGCCGCCCACGCGGCCGACCCCGACGCAAGAAGGAGCCGACATGCCGCGTACGCTCATCAGAAAGAACCCCAGCAACTTCAAGACCCTGCCGTTGTACGTCGAGGCAACCGCCGAAGGCCTGAGTTATCAGAGCGTCGGGCGGCCGCTCAACTTCGCCCAGACCCTGCAACGCCGGCGCCCGGTGACGGTGGCCAATCCCGAGCATTTTTCGCTGGAACTGGCCAACCTCGGGGTCTCGGTGCGCCTGACCCTACACTGGCAGAATCGCGATTACTGGGTGTTGGTACGCCAGCGTCGCCAGGACCGTGGCGACGTGGTGCTCAAACTGATTTCCGGCTACGTGCCGGCCCACGAGCTGAACCTGCCGCTGCACACGGCCATCCAGGAAATCGCCGAAGAATGCCTGCTGGAAACTCCCGAAGGCTGGTTAGGCGGGCGTTTCAACGACACCTGGCTACCGGCGCCCTACGCCAGCGCATTGCATTACCGTGAAGCCCTGCCGTTTCGCCTGACGCCGCTGTCCGGCAGTGCGCGACCGATACGTTGCGCCAACCTGACCTTGATCGAGCGGCCACGCGCCTACGTGCACCTGCCAACGGCGTCGCTGCAACTGATCTACGATTTGCGCCTGGACGTGCCCAGGGAAGCCAAATCCCTGAGCCTGTTTCACGTCGATGAACGGCTTGAAGGCGATCAACTGGTTGCCCGCCTGGACCGCAAGCGCCCCGACCTGTACCTGATGCCGCTTCAGGACGGCCAACCGTTGCCCGAGCTCTATACCTTGAAAAAGGATCAGCTCTACCCCGCAAGTACGCGTGGTTTGTATCTGGCAGAGAGTTTTGCCCGACAGGAGGGCTGGCTGGTGCGCGATGAGCGAATTCGCTGGAAGGACTGGCTCAGGCAGCAAGGGCTGAGCCAACCGAACAAGGAGTCAGGCCTCAAACGCCTGACCGGCAAGGCCAAGCAATTGCTGAAGAAAATCGTGCCGCGCAAGGCCGCGCGATAGACAGACGGGTGGGCTGTTGTGGCGAGGGAGCTTGCTCCCGCTCGGTTGCGCAGCAATCGTAAACCACCAGACGCAGTCACTCTGAAAAACCGCGGTGTATGGTTTCAGGGCCGCTTCGCGCCCCAGCGGGAGCAAGCTCCCTCGCCACAGTGACCGCGTCGTTTTCAGTTATTACGGATCTTCTCGACAATGGCCGTGGTCGAGCTGTTTTCAACCAGCCCCAGCACTTTCACCTTGCCGCCGTACGCGGTCACGATGTCGGCGCCGACTACCTGGTCGATGCCGTAATCGCCACCTTTGACGAGGACGTCCGGCTTGACCTGCGCCAGAAGGTTTTCCGGGGTGCCTTCAGGGAAGCTGATCACCCAGTCCACGGCGCCCAGACCTGCCAACACCGCCATGCGCCGGTCGACGCTGTTGATCGGGCGTCCCGGGCCTTTCAAACGGCTGACCGAGGCATCGTCGTTGACCGCGACGATCAAGCGATCACCCTGGGCCCGCGCCTGCTCCAGGTAGGTCACGTGACCGGCGTGGAGGATGTCGAAGCAGCCGTTGGTGAAGACGATTTTCTCGTTGTGCGCACGGGCATCATCGATGGCCAGCAGCAGTTGATCGAGGCTCAACACACCGCGCTCAGAACCTTCTTCACGCTGAATGGCGCGACGCAGCTCCGGGGCGCTGATGGCCGCCGTACCCAGCTTGCCGACCACAATGCCCGCCGCCAGGTTGGCCAGGGCCACCGCGTGCGGCAGCTCTTCACCGGCCGCAATCGCCGCCGCCAGGGTGGAAATCACCGTATCGCCCGCACCCGTCACGTCGAACACTTCACGGGCCCGAGCCGGTAAATGCAGCGCCGGATGCTCGGGACGCAGCAAGGTCATGCCGTGTTCGCCACGGGTCACCAGCAGCGCACCCAGTTCAAGGTCGTGCATCAGTTTCGCGCCCTTGGTCACCAGGTCGTGCTCATCGGCGCAACCGCCGACGATGGTTTCGAACTCGCTGAGGTTCGGCGTAATCAGGCTCGCGCCACGGTAGATCGAGAAGTCCTTACCCTTGGGGTCGGCCAGCACCGGAATGCCACGGGCACGGGCGGCCTGGATCAGCACCTGGTGATTCTTCAAGGCACCTTTGCCGTAGTCGGACAGCACCAGCACCTTGATGCCTTCGAGCAAACCGTCGACTTCAGCACCCAGCGCGAGCGCATCGGTGGCAAACGGTTCTTCGAAGTCGATACGCAGCAGTTGCTGGTGACGGCTCATGACCCGCAGCTTGACGATGGTCGGCTGGTGCGCAATGCGCTGGAACAACGCCCGGACGCCTGCGCCCTTGAGGCTGTTGGTCAGGCTGTCGGCGGCTTCGTCGTCGCCGGTCACGCCGACCAGGGACGCAGGCGCACCGAGGGCCGCAATGTTCAAGGCAACGTTGGCGGCACCGCCCGGGCGGTCCTCGATTTGCTCGACTTTGACCACTGGCACGGGCGCCTCAGGGGAAATCCGCGAGGTACCACCATGCCAGTAACGGTCGAGCATGACATCGCCGACCACCAGGACAGGGGCCTGATCAAATCGCGGCATGGACAACTTCATGGAAACTCCAGGGGCGGTAAAAACGCCGCGAATAATAACATAGGGAGGGGGCCTGACCGCACGCGAAGCGCCGGCTCAGGAGCGCTCATCATTTGACGGCGAGCCCAGCGGGCGCACCCAGAACAGTTCATGGCGGCGCACAGCCTTGCGCATGAACTCATCTTCACCGGTAACCGGCCAGCGACGACCCGCCAGCACGCGCTGGATCAGACGGCGCAGGCGCTTCTTGAAGGGTGGCCGGCCTTGTAAATCATGCTGCATGCCCAGCGCCATGGCCTTGTCCAGACGCTTGTCGGCGTCCAGCGTCGGGCTCCACAAGGCATCGGCCGGCAGCGCTTCAATGGTCGGCGGCAAGGCGATGCCATAACCGGCCGGGCCCATCGGCCAGCGGTCATTGTCGTGCAGGTGATTGGCATAGAGCAGCAACGTGCGCGGGCGCCAGGCACTGAGTTCGATGGCTTCCAACAGCGCGTGGGTGCTGGCGATGTGGTCGCTGTGAGGGTCCAGTTCCGGGTGCGGCGTGAGCACCGCTTCAGGCCGGCAGTGCTCAAGCACGCCCACCAGGTCGGCGACAAGATTGCGCCAATGCGGCTGACCATCGACATCACCGGCCAGGCTCAGTGGGTTCTGTCGACGCAGCGGGCGGATATCACACTCACCAGACTCACGGGAACCGAAAGCCTGATCAGGCTGCTGCGCCATGGCGGGCAATTGCAGGCAGTAATAGCCGAGTTGGAGGCAGCGATGTTGCGACACACCGCCCCACAGCGGCACCGCCAGGCTGTCCCATGTGCGCAAGCGCCCCTTGAGACGCGCCGCCTGCGCACTGTCGAGCCCCAGCTTGCGATAGTTCTCGGCTTCGATCTCGCCCTGGGTCAGGGTGACAATCGTGACCTCGGGTGCTCGACTGTAAAGACCAAACGCCGCCAGTTCGGCGTCGTCGGCATGGGGAGCAACGATCAGCAAACGCTGATCGGCGTAATCGGGATGGCTCAAGGCATACAGGGTTGCGGTTTGACTCAGCGTGCAGAAACGCCCGCGCAGCGTCAGTTGCCCGGCCACCAGTGCCGCACCTTGACCGGACAGGTTGAGAAAACGCTCGCCATTCACCCCGCGCTCGAAATCCTGACGGTCCTCGCCGACCCACACCTGCGGGTCGAACAAACGCCCCAGCCCACGGCTTTTGACCCGCAGTTGCAGCACCAGTGTCTGCGCATCGCCAATCTCGCCGGCAACCTGCAAACGCCCTTGCTGCACGCTCACCGCAAACTGTGGCGTGCCAGGCGGGAAATCATAGCGGTAGTCATCGCCAGGGGCATAAAACAGATGGTCGGCAAACCAGGCTTCATGGGCAATCCAGCCCAGCAGCAATAGCAGCGGCAACGGCCACCAAGCCACGAAAACGCCGAACAACACCAGCAGCGATGCCGCCACCAGCAGCACCAGACGCTTGTTTTTACGATGGCGCTTGAGCAATTGCTGCTTGCGTCCGCTCATGGCTGCATGACCTCGTTCACACCTGGTAGACCGGGACCCGGTTGCACCAGCGGTCCTTGTATTCGCGATCGGCGCGGCCAAAAGAGTAGCGCAGCGGTTTGCCAACGGCGCGCGCCTGTTCCCAGGCGTCCTGGGTATTGACGAAACTGAGCACGCTGCCGGGGCTGAACTCGCGGTTCTGCGGGTCGACGCCACCGTTGATGTACTCCAGGCTGACCCACTGCGGTGCCTCCACCCGGTACAACACCTGGATGGCAACCGGTTCATCGTTCAGGTAGACCAGCGAGCCGGTCATGAACTCACGCAGCAGCGTGAACACTTCGGCGAGGAGGGCCTTGCCCGGCGCTTCGAAGTTCCAGCGGCGCTGGAACAGGTCGGCATAAATCGTCGCCTGCTCGGCGGCGCTCAACTCCAGCATCGGCCGAATGCGGCCGCCCGCCTCTTCCAGCAAACGCTGTTCGCGACGCTGGTTGTAGCGGAACTTCTTGCTGTAGTCCTCGGGCAGACGCGCCAAGGCCAGGCCTTCGGGCTGTTCGATCAGGGAGCTGATGCGCCCGGCATTGAGCTCGGACACATACCGCGCACGATGACGCAGGCGAATCTGTGCCTGCTCCGCCACTGGCAGGATGATTTCGGCATTGCCCATGTCGAACATGCCGCGCTTGCGCTCACGCTTGAGCACGTCCTTGGACAGCGCCAGGTGACGGCCCCAGGTCGGTATCGCAGCCTGCAACTCGCCATCGGCAAACCAACCCAGGTAACGCACGGCGATGCCCGCCAACGCGGACAATCGTGCAACAACCTCGGGATGGGTCGCGACGCTGCCGCCAAACCGATGCCAGGCCTGGGCGTAGGCATCGGCATCGATAGGGGTCCAACCGTTTTCTCGCCAGACTCGCCAGTGACTCAAAATCAAACGTGCGACTCCGTCATTGCCTCGTCCGTACTTTCGATAAAGTCCTTCTCGTGCAAGCGTGCATAAAGACCATTGAGCGCCAGCAGCTCGGCATGAGTGCCGCGCTCGACGATCTGGCCCTTGTCCATCAGCAGGATCAGGTCGGCTTTTTCAATGGTCGACAAGCGGTGAGCAATCACCAGCGTGGTACGGCCCTTGATGACTTTATCCAGCGCCGCTTGAATGTGCCGCTCGGACTCGGTGTCGAGTGCCGACGTTGCCTCGTCGAGGATCAGCAGCGGGGCGTTCTTGAGCAACGCCCGGGCAATTGCCAGACGCTGGCGCTGACCGCCGGAAAGCAGCACGCCGTTTTCGCCCACCAACGTGTCGTAGCCTTGCGGCATTTGCTCGATGAACTCAGCCGCATAGGCATCTTCCGAGGCCTTGCGCACATCTTCGAACGGCGCTCCGGCGAGGTCGCCGTAAGCAATGTTGTTGGTGACCGTGTCATTGAACAGGGTGACCTGCTGGGTCACCAGCGCAATGTGGCGACGCAGGTTGGTCAGCTTGTAGTCTTCGACGTCCAGCCCGTCGAGCAGGATCTGCCCCTTTTCGTGCTGGTAGAACCGTGGAATCAGGTTGGCTAGGGTCGACTTGCCACTGCCTGAGCGCCCCACCAGCGCAACCATCTGACCGGCCTCGGCGGTGAACGAAATGTCGTTGAGCACAAGGCGCTCGGTGTTCGGGTATTGGAAGCTCAGGTTACGGACTTCGAGGCGGCCGCTGATCTTCTCGCGCTCCTGGGTGCCGGTATCGACTTCAGGTGCCTCATCGAGCTGCTCGAAAATGCTTTCGGCACCGGCCAGACCCTTCTGGATCGTGGCACTGACTTCCGACAACTGACGGATCGGTTTGGGCAGCAGGCCCGCAGCGGTGATGTAGGCAATCAACTCACCGGCAGATGCGTCGCCACGGAGGTAGAGGACCAGATACATCAGCACGGCCATGCCGACGTAAATCACCAGTTGCAGGACCGGGGTGTAGATCGACTGGGTCCGGGTCATGCCCAGGCTGCGATTCATGTTGTCGGAGCTGGCCTTGTGGAAACGCTCCTTTTCATAGGTCTCGCCACCGAAGCTGCGGACCACGCGGTAACCTTGAATGGTTTCCGAGGCCACGTGGGTCACGTCGCCCATCGCCACCTGGATCTTTTTGCTCTGCTTGCGGAATTTCTTGCTCGCGCTGCTCACCAGCACCGCGATGATCGGCAGGATCGCCAGCAACACCAGGGTCATTTTCCAGTTGCTGTACACCAGGTAACCGAACAGGAAGACCACGGTCAGGCCTTCACGGATCACCACTTTGATCGCGTCCGTTGCCGCGCCGGTGACCATGGTCACGTTGTAGGTGATGCGGGAAATCAGGTGACCGGAGTTGTTGTTATCGAAATAACGGTTCGGCAAGGTCAGCAGGTCGTCGAACAAGGCGCAGCGCAGGTCGTGAACCACGCCACGCGCCACCTTGGCCAGATAATAGTTGCCCAGGAATGAACCAATACCCTGATAGACCGCAATCATCACGATCAGGAACGGCACGCCGAGCACCAGCGAAACGCCCAGGAACTTGGTGTCCGAGGGTTTCTGCAAGGCATCGAGAAAGTGCTTGAGCATGTCGGCCAGCATCGGCTGGCTGGAGGCGAACAGTACAAAACCAACAATACTGATGGCAAACGCCCCCCAGTACGGGAGTACGTATTTCAGCAATCGCAGGTAGATCTTCATACTGGATTGCTGGGCAGGATTGGCCATTCGGCGAGCCTCGTACAGTTTAAAAAAGAGACAGGGGGCGGATTGTAACAGCGAACCCATCGCAAAATGGCGATGTCGGCCAGCCGACCGGCAAAAGGGCCGGTGGCCAGGCAGACATCATGCTCACAGGGAGCTGAATCACTTACAGAGGCGGGCCTGAAACATTGGCCGAAGCCTCACCTGTTTTCCCTTCGCGACCGGCCAGGACCAGGCTCAGGCCAATGGGCAGCCAGGTAATAAGCCAGTCAGCATTGGGCTTGAACCACAGGCCGATCCCGTCGGTCAGCAACGACACACTGGCGAACACCCATAACGCCAGCAATGCCTGACCCAGCGGTACATCCCGGCACGCCCAGCCACGCCAGCCGACGCGCACCCACAACAACAAAAACAGTATCAAGCCGGGCACACCCAGACGAACGCCCGTGTCCAGAAACAGGTTGTGCGGGTGCTTGTATGTGGAACCATCCGAGAGCTGGATCAAGTAGGTGTCAAACCCGACACCTGTCATCCAGTGGTCGCGTATCAATTGGACGCCGCCATGCCAGAGTTCCGGCCGGTAGGAAACGCCACGCTGAAGCAATATCTCGGGGTCGACAGCGGCTATGCATGCGATACCCACCACGGCCACAAGAATGAAGTACCCGCAGCGACGGGACTTGAGCGCTATGGCCATGACCACCAGCGTTGCAGCCAGGGCGATCCAGACGCCACGTGTCTGGCTCGATGCCAGAAATGCGGCATAACCCAAACCCGCAAACAGCAGCAACACTGCAACAGCAGGCTTGAGGCGAACATTCTTGAGCATGAACACGCCCATCACCGCCAGAGCGCCAACGGCATGGGAAGCCATGATGATGGCGTTCCAGACACCGATGGCGCTCAATCGGCCGCTCATGGGATTGCCGACAACAATATAGAAGTACACCCAGGACACACCGGCCATCAACCCGCCAAACACGCCGGCATACAGCAGCAAGCGCTCCAGGGGAATCATCGGTTGTTGCGCCGCCAGAACAATTCCAGCCAGGGAAAGCCCAATCAGAAACGGCATTTTGCCTTCACCGATCGGATCCTCGGCTCCGTGTATCAACAGCACCGTCAGTACCCAACCGGCCAACGCACCGTACAACCAGCACTCCGACTGCTTAAGGCGAAGACGGAAGTCGCGCGTGAACAACGCCAA
The DNA here is from genome assembly GCF_039908635.1 of Pseudomonas purpurea. Classification (NCBI taxonomy): domain Bacteria; kingdom Pseudomonadati; phylum Pseudomonadota; class Gammaproteobacteria; order Pseudomonadales; family Pseudomonadaceae; genus Pseudomonas; species Pseudomonas purpurea. The sequence goes on along the minus strand of NZ_CP150918.1, from coordinate 600,919 downwards.
CAAGGCCGGCACCCACATAAAGGCGATGATCAGTTGGTGGTATAGCTTGCTGGTCGGCGACACCCATGCCCCACACAGGAATACGACCAAGCCTGCAAATGCCAGGGACGGAAGCAGGCCTTTACCTCCCGGACCGAACCTAAGCCACGTCACGAAAGGCCCTCAGCATTCGGCTCGCAACCCGTTCCAACTGCTTGGCGTCTGCATTTTTCCATCCCCCTTCAATGCAGTATTCATGGGTCATGTAGTGCAAGAAATTCAGCCTTATCCGCTCCTCGAGCGGCCAATGGGGGAAAGCCTTTACCCGTTCGACCAGTTCATCGCTGGAGTCAGCATGAACGACCAGTCCTTCGATGTTGAAAAATGCCTGACCCAACGTCAGAACCGGTTTACCTAACAGCAGACTTTCCAGCCCAACCGTCGAGTTCAGGGTGATGACGAACTGACTGGCCTCGATCAACTCTTGAGTCGAGTTGCCATTGGCGAACAGCAGACGCTCATGGGTCCGGGCATGGAGCTCCGGGTAGCATTCGTGGCTCGACGGGTGTTCCTTGAACACCACGGTTACGCCGGCTTCCCGGGCCAGCCGCTCACCCAGGGCAAACATCTCCCGCATGTTGCCGACCCAGGGCGAAAAGAGCCGGACCTGAGTGTCACGATCATCCTGAAACGGGATGAAAACAAACTGCTCCGGCAAGACGATCGGCGCAATACCTGTAGTGCGGGGCTTGCGTGGAATGAGTGTAGGAGCCGCCTGGTCCTCATGCACCGAAAAAGGATAGTTGAGGTAGAAACCGGCATCACGCGGGACGGAGTTGCGGTAGTTCACACCACGCCCATCCACCGTCGTGGTATCGGGCAGCAGGCCGTTTTCGAAAAAGAAGGTTTTGCAGCCGGACGGCGCCAGTGCCACCAGCAACTGGCAATAGCGATGGGAACCATTCCAGACCACCAGGGCATCGGGGCGCTCTCGATCAAGCAAGGCTTGCGCGCGGAGGGCCATCCAAGTTAATTCAAGACGTAACAAAAAGCGGTACAGGCGACCACTGTTCTTGTTTTTGACGTTCCGCTCTTCGCACTTTTCCTCGATAAGCCCCTGCCAGTCGATTCGCGCAAGTACGCTGGAGATCCGCCAAGGCCTCGGCCAAGGCATTTGTGGCACGGTGACAACTTTACCCTTGAGCTCGGTTTCATTGATCAACCGATTGAAATAGAGGCCTTGGTGCTTGGCCATGGAAATGAACAGCATTGTCGTCATAGGGCGTCCAGAAAATAGGCTGCATCCACCCGCCTAGGTGCAACAGAATCACGTGAGACAAACCCGGTATTTCAACGTCCTGTCATGCGCCGGTTCGCGCATAGAAGCATGAAACCATAATAGAAGGGGCAAGCGCTCAGTGGTAGTCGGCCATACAACGTGACAGGCGGGCAGCTGCGACGAGAACCACGTAATACGAGCGAATTCGTCATAAAAAAAGTGGGGCGATTGTACCACAGCGGTTTTTTGCGACGTGCACGCTGCGGTAACATAGCCGGCTGCCCATCCCCTCAGGCCAAGCCTCTGGAGCCTTGATGCAAACGCTGGACCATGCCGTTTATCTCAACATGCGCGAGGGCGCCGACGTTCTCGAAGCCGATGGTAAAGGAGATAAAGTATTGCGCCTGGCCGACGGCTCGATGCTCAAGCTATTTCGTCGCAAGCGCCTGCTGACATCCGCCCTTTGGGCACCCTATGCCCGGCGCTTCGCCGACAATTGCCAGGTGCTGCGTGAACGCGGCATCGAATGCCCGAGCGTTCGCCAGGTCTATCGAATCCCCAGCATCAAACGGGACGCCGTGCACTATGACCCCCTGCCCGGACGCACCCTGCGTCAGTTGCTGGGCACCGACGCGAGCCTTCGCGCACAACTGGGCGAGTTCATGGCCCGCCTGCACGAAGACGGCATTTACTTTCGCTCGGCCCACTTGGGCAACGTGGTACTGACACCTGAGAACACGCTGGGGCTGATCGACATCGCTGACTTGCGCGCCTACCGCAAGCCACTTCGAAAGGGTCTGCGCCTGCGCAACTTCAAACACATGCTGCGCTATCGCGAGGACCGCGCCTGGTTACTGGCCGATACTCAATTTGCCGAGCATTACCTACGCCACCAGCACGTGTGCAACGCAAAGGAATTGAGCTTGGCACTCAACACCTGAACCCGGAAATGCCGGCTATCAACCGGCAGCAGGCAACGTAAACGTCTCGAAGTGACGTTTCGGATCTTCGCCGCGCAGCAGCTCGTCGACCAGTTGCGCGGTTTTTGCCAACCCCTGAGAGCCATGTACCAGGTGGTAATCGGCAAACCCGCGCGCCTTGGCGACATGCCCCGGATAATCCTGTTCGACCGCTTGCAACTGCCGGGAAAACTCCTCGACATTGCGCACTTGCGGGCCGAAAAACAGCGCGTGAGAGAAAATATCCTCATCGCCACCGGCGTTGACATGGATCACCGGCCGCCCCGCCAGCCCTGCCTCGATACCGGCATTGGACATGATGTTGACGACGACGCTGGCCTGCGCCAAAGCGTCTGCCAGTGAGTACTGGGTGTCGAGCAACTCGATGTTCGGTAACTGCGCAGCGGCATCGCTCCAGAACTGCGCACGACTGCGCGGGTGACGCTTGAACAGCACGCGATAATGCGAATGCTGCTCGGCCCAGTCGCGCAGCAACTGATAGGTCTGTTGGTAGCCAGGCTCTTTCTCTTTGTCCGGGCCGACCCCCAGAATCAGCAACGTGTGCAGGCCGGGCTCGGCGACCGGCAAATCATAGGTTTCATCGGCCAGGTAAGAGCCGAGCAGCACCACGGTCGATTCGCCAAAGCGCAGCGTTCGCTCCTGCAGGGCAACCAGTGAACTGTGGCCAAAGACGCCGTAATAGTCGTAGTCGTTCATCCCCAGCCGCCGCGACGACTCCAGCGTCGTGGCATGGGCCAAATGCAGCAACGGCGCGCCACGCGCCGCCAATGCCAACCGCAGAAAGGGCGCGTGAAGGCTGCCGTTGCGTTCGTTGATCAGCACCTTGGGGGTGTAGGTACTCACCAGCCATTGAGCATGGGCGGCGTACACCAGATAACGCAGCGGCACCGACTGCGGCGGCCTCGCCAGCATGCGCTCGGCACAGGCATCGGACGGCGAACGCAGGGCTGCCTCCACCAGATGCGCGCCCCGCTTGCGCACGGCATCGATCAGAATATTTTTGCGTTGAAGCGCCATGGATTTTGGCGCTGAATGCAGCAGCAGCACTTCGCAAGGGGCTGCCACTACCGAACCATTCATGCATGCCTTGGCACGAACACCGACCGCCACATCCACCAACACGTCACGCAACAGGCGCATCACACTGGCGCAGCGACCATGCCGTTCGCGCAACAGCTTCCAGCGATAGCGGTCCAGCTCGCGAGCCTTTTGCGCCCAACTGCCTTCAGCCTGAAACACGCCCTCAACAGGCAATGGCGTAGACACCGGACGCGGCTCGTTCATTTGAACAGCAACCGGATAGCCTTGCGGGTGTAAGACCAACGCGTGAGTGCACGCACATCGGTGCGCACGGCCTGACGATAGAACGCCTTGGCGTTGACATAGTCGCCAGCGCTGTAGCAATCGCGAAACAACGACAGGCAACGCTGAGCCAGGAACGGCTGACGCAAATCCTGAAGTTCAGCCGGCATGCGCGCAGGGGAAAACACCTCGTCGACCATCCCGGCACCCGCCGCCAGGCTTTGCTTGAGGTCATGCCGCATGCTGTCGCCGTGCTTGTAGATCAGCGCCAATGGCTGATCAAGCACGCTGCATGGAAACCGCGCCAGCACTTGGGCAAACACCGGAATGTCTTCGACGTTGCGCAGGTGCTCGGGATAGTTGCCCGGCGCAAACACTTCGCGATGCATCGCACAGGCACCGTTGGACAGCGACACGGTCTTGTCCAGCAAGTAGCCGCGCACCCGTTGCCGGGCAGTGGCCGGCAATGGCTTTACGGCGTGCAGGGAGCGACGACCATCGTCGAACACCGACCAGTGCCCGCCAATCACCAGACGGCTTTCGGGGTGACTGGCAATGTGTTGCGTCAACGCAGCCAACGCGCCCTGGGCCATCTCGTCATCGGCATCGAGGAAGATCAGGTAGCGCCCCGAAGCCTCCACAATCCCGCGATTTCGTACCGAAGACAGACCGCCATTGGGTTTGCGCAAGGCACGAAAACGTCCGGGATGTTGCGCCTGAAGCTGCTCCAGAACTTGCGGGGTCGCGTCGGTAGACCCGTCGTCGATCACCAGCAATTCGGCTTGGGCGTCAGCCAACTGCGCCAATACCGATTCCACCGCACGCGGCAGGGTCTTGGCGTAGTTGTAGGCCGGAATGACGACGCTGATCAGCAGCTCAGACAACGGTGTGCCCTTCCACGCCATCCTTGACCACCAGAATGTCTTCCATGATCAGGTACTGCAGATCGGAGCCGAAGAACATGTTCAGGGCGTCGGTCGGCGAGCAGATCATCGGCTCGCCACGGCGGTTCAGCGAGGTGTTCAGCGACACACCGTTGCCGGTCAGCACTTCCAGCGCTTTCATCATGTCGTAGTAGCGCGGGTTGTATTCGCGCTTGAGCACCTGGGCGCGGGACGTGCCGTCTTCATGGACGACTTCCGGCACACGGGTTTTCCACTCTTCAGCCACTTCGAATGTGAAGGTCATGAACGGTGCCGGGTGATCGATCTTGATCATCTGCGGCGCCACGGTGTCGAGCATCGACGGGCAGAAAGGCCTCCAGCGCTCGCGGAACTTGATCTGATGGTTGATCCGGTCAGCCACGCCGGTGGCGCTCGGGCAACCAATGATCGAACGACCGCCCAGCGCACGTGGACCGAACTCCATGCGACCCTGGAACCAGGCCACCGGGTTGCCCTCGACCATGATCTTGGCGATACGCTCCGGCATGTTGTCGATCTGCTGCCATTTCGGCGCGCTCGGGTGACGTGCGCAGGCGGCGATCACGTCTTCGTTGCTGTACGACGGGCCGAGGTAGACGTGTTCCATCTTCTCGACCGGTACGCCACGGGCGTGGGACACATAGGCCGCAGCGCCGACCGCAGTACCGGCATCGCCGGACGCCGGTTGCACGAACAGCTCCTTGACGTCATCGCGGGCGATGATTTTCTGGTTCAGCTTGACGTTCAGTGCGCAACCGCCCGCGAAGGCCAGCTTGCCGGTTTCCTTGAGCACGTCGCTCAGGTAGTAATCGATCATCTGCAACGCCAGTTTCTCGAACAGCGCTTGCATGCTCGCGGCGTAGTGGATGTACGGCTCGTCGGCAATGTCGCCTTCACGTTTCGGGCCCAGCCACTCGATCAGCTTCGGCGTGAAGTAGAAACCTTTGCCTTTCTCTTTGTAGCGACGCAGGCCGATGACGTTGGCGTAGTCGGTGTTGATCACCAACTCGCCGTTTTCGAACGAGGCCAGGCGCGAGAAGTCGTATTTGCTGGCGTCGCCGTACGGCGCCATGCCCATGACCTTGAACTCGCCATCAAGCATTTCGAAACCGAGGAATTCGGTGATCGCGCCATACAGGCCACCGAGGGAGTCCGGGTCAAAGAACTCTTTGATCTTGTGGATCTTTCCGTTCTCGCCATAACCGAAGAAGGTCGTGGCGTACTCGCCCTTGCCATCGATCCCCAGGATCGCGGTTTTCTCTTTGAAACCGGAGCAGTGGTAAGCGCTGGAGGCGTGGGCCAGGTGATGCTCGACCGGTTCGATCTTGATTTTCTTCGGGTCGAAGCCCAGTTGCTGGAGACACCAGACAATCTTGTTGCGATAGCGTTTGTAGCGACGGTTGCCCATCAGGATCGCATCAAGTGCACGATCCGGGGCATACCAGTAACGCTTGGCGTAGTGCCAGCGCGCCTTGCCGAACAGGCTGATCGGGGCGAACGGAATCGCAACCACGTCAACGTCGGACGGCTTGATGCCCGCCTGTTCCAGGCAGAACTTCGCCGATTCGTAGGGCATGCGGTTCTTTGCATGTTTATCGCGTACGAAGCGCTCCTCTTCAGCCGCCGCGACCAGCTTGCCGTCGATGTACAGGGCTGCGGAAGGATCATGGCTAAGGGCGCCGGACAGGCCAAGAATCGTCAATGCCACAGGGGTCTAGCCTCTTAAGTCTGCATGCAGGCGACGTGCGCCTGAAAATAATGTGTCCTCGCACAAGGGCGAGAAACAGCTAAAGGGCGGGATTATAGCGTAAAGATCGCGGGAATGACCCAGCGGTTATCAGCCCCTGAAAGATCACATCGAGCGAGCGCGTTCCGACTTTGATCATCCGCGACCGGGCCTCCAGTAAATGTTGATACTGCCATCCGCGCTCTGCCGGTAGACCGTATAAGGCAAGGCAAACGTGTCGAGGACACCCGAGACCGTCATGTCCAGTAATATGGCCGGCGCAAGGATACCCGTGGAGTCTGGTGGTGCATTCAATATGCAAAAGTCATAAGCCAGGCCGCTGTAGATGCGCGGAATGGATTGACAGTAGGTCTTGTGTTTCCTGAGGCCATGAGCCGCTTCGGCCTCATCGCGCAGTACCGTACTGACGGTCCCGCAACCCGCCACTGCCAGTAAAAAGATACCGAACACCACTGCCATTTTTATCGTCAAGATTCGCCCTCCGAGAACGTCAGGCAAACTAGCATTGCAGTGGTTCACGTCACAGATCACAGCCTCTCTAGACTGCGTAGGAAGGTTCGTAACGATTTGTCGCCCCTGACCCACAGAGCCCGCGCTTGCCCGCCGAGGCGCGACTGAATGTCGCACAGGGGCTGCGCCAGAAGTTTCACTCGTTAAACTCGCGGCCCTTTTTCATCCTGCATCCGCGCGCTGATCGCCATCGCCCTCTCGGAAACCCTCCCCGCCCATGAAAATTGCTGTCCCCGCGCACGTTGCGCTGCTGCTCTATGGCCTGAGTTTCAATAGCCCCAGCCAGGCCGACGACTCCCCGCTGTTGCTCGACCCGAGCGTGGTCACCGGCTCGTGCAGTGCCAGCCCGACCTTCGATTTGCCGTACTCGGTCGACAGCATCAGCCGTGAACAGATCAGCGACGGCCAACCGGGCATCAACGCCTCCGAGACCTTGCAGCGCGTACCAGGCCTGGTGGTGCAAAACCGCCAGAATTACGCCCAGGACTTGCAGATTTCCTCCCGTGGCTTCGGTGCCCGTTCAGCCTTCGGGGTGCGCGGGATCAAGCTGCTCGCCGACGGCATTCCAGCCAGCACCCCGGATGGCCAGGGCCAGGCAGCCACCTTCAACCTCGACACCGCCGAGCGCATCGAAGTGCTGCGCGGCCCGGCAGCGACCTTGTATGGCAGCAACGCGGGCGGGGTGATCCAGATGTTTTCACGCAACGGCGAAGGCCCGCCGCGCATTGGCGCCGAAACGCTGATCGGCAGCGATGGCCTGGGCAAAAACCACCTCACGGCCGAAGGTGCGGTGGACGGCGCGGGCTTCGTGCTCGACGCCTCTGGGATGGACACCGACGGCTATCGCGACCACAGCGCCGCTCGCCGCGACCAGACCTTCGCCAAGCTCAACCTCACGCCCGACGACGACAGCAAACTGGCGCTGACCTACAGCAGTCTGGAGCAGAACGCCACTCAAGACCCACTGGGCCAGACCTGGGACGCCTACAAGGCCGACCCGCGCTCGGTGAGCCGCAACGCACTGACCTACAACACCCGCAAGAGCATTGATCACCAGCAGATCGGCCTGAACTACGAGCGCTACTTCGGCGATGCAACCTTGCAAGTCAATGCCTACACGGGCGAGCGCAGCGTAATCCAGTACCTGTCGATCCCCAAAGGCACGCCGGCCAATGAACGCGGTGGTGGCGTAGTTCAGTTTGATCGAAAGTTCTACGGCGCCGGCGTGCGCTGGTTGCAACCCGTCAGCGGCGTCCCCGGCGAGCTGACGCTGATCACCGGGCTGGATGTCGACCAGAGCCAGGACGACCGCCACGGCTATCAGAATTACCGTGGCGGTACGCTGGGTGTGAAAGGTGAAATGCGTCGCAACGAAGTCGACACTGCGCGCAGCCTTGATCCCTACATTCAGGCCAACTGGGCCATCGAACGCTGGACGTTCCAGGCCGGGTTGCGCCACAGCACCATGGAACTGGACGTCGACGACCACTTTCTGAGCAACGGCGACGCCAGCGGCAACAAGCGTTACCAGAAAAACACCCCGTCAATGAGCGTGATGTATGCCTTCAGCAATGACTTGCATGGTTACGTCAGCGCCGGTAAAGGCTTCGAAACCCCGACCCAGGCAGAGCTGGCCTATGCGCCGGGCGCCGCCGAAGGCTTCAACTTTGGCTTGAAACCGTCCGAAAGCACTCAATACGAAATCGGCTTGAAAGCCCAACTCGGCCACCGCACACGAGTGAACGCGGCGCTGTTCCAGATCACCACCGAGGACGAGTTGGTGGTGGCCCAATCCATCGGCGGTCGCACCAGCTACCAGAACGCCGGACGCACATTGCGCCGTGGTTTTGAATTGGGTGTCGAAAGCCAGTTGAGCGAGCAGTGGAGCGCGAACCTGGCCTACACCCGCTTGCAGGCGACCTACGACAGCGACTTCACCAGCGGCACCGGTGCGGCGCAAAAACATATCGAACAAGGCAACTACCTGCCGGGCGTGCCGCAGACCACGCTGTTCGCGGAGCTGAACTGGAAGCCGCGAGACGGGGTCAGCACCGCCGTCGAAGGGGTGTATCGCAGCAAGGTCTACGTCGAAGACACCAACCAGGCCCACGCGGCACCGGGCTACAGCGTGTTCAACTGGCGCGCACGGTTCGAACAGAAAGCCGAGCACTGGACGTTCCACCAGACCGTGCGCCTGGATAACCTGTTGGACCGGCAGTACGTCGGCTCAGTGATCGTCGGCGACGGCAATGGCCGCTATTACGAAGCGGCGCCGGGACGCTCGTGGTATGCGGGCGCGGGGGCCGAGTACAGCTTCTGAGGATGGCGACCGCTTGCGGTCGATCGCAGGCTCGGCTTAGTGGGCGCTACCCGCATCCTTGGGCAGGCGCTGATCAATCACTTGATACAGCGCGCTGCTCTCTGGCCAGTTGCGCATGAACCGCGCCCGGTCCCGTGCATACGCGGGGGCGAAGCTGGCGAGGGAGCCGTGCTGACACATCGAATCGAGGTCGATCAACGCCCAGCGACCCTCGTGCCAGAACAGGTTATGCCCCTTGAAATCGCCATGGCTGATCCGCTCGCGAATCAGCTCGGCGAACAAATGCTCCAGCGCCTGCAACTCGGCCTCGGGGGCCGCGCCACTTTCCACGAACGGTGCAAAACGCCCAATGATGTCCGGGCCCGGTAAAAACTCGGTCACCAGGTACGCACGGCTGCGCAGCCAGAGAAAGCGCTTCTCCAGCAAGGCCAGCGGCTTGGGCGTGGCAAAGCCCAGGAACGCCAGGCGATTGCCTTCACGCCAGGAACACCAGGCCCGGCTCGGGCGCCAAAAACGCTTGAGCCAGTGGGCGAAGCCTTTGATGTTGTAGCGCTTGACAAGCAACGTACGCCCTGCCACCTCAACCTTGCCGACGCTCGCCGCGCCGCCGGTCTTGAACAGGTGACCACGACTCAGCAAGGCATCGGCCTGCTCCAGCACCGGCAGCATGGCGGCGGCTTCTTCGCGACGTATCGCCCGCAAGCCGAAGGCCCCGCGCTGAACGCTGAACAACGTGCATTCGCGGCCGACCTTGTTGAGGAAGTCCTTCAGGCGCCAACTGCGAACCTTGTTCACCTGCTTTTGCAGGGCTTCGAGCGGCAACGCGTGCTCGCTGTTGCTCAGCAGGTAATGCACCAGCAGTTCTTCGGTGAAGGGTTCGAGGGTCTTGGGCAACTGGGCGAAAAACACCCCGAGATTCTCCAGCACCTTGTCTCTGGACAACGGTTTGCCGGCCTGCTCGACGCAAATACCCGCGCCGTCGATCAAGTACAGTTGGCCGCCGTGGCGCAGCAGGTTGTCCAGGTGCAGGTCTTCCTGCCACAGGCCCTTGCCGTGCAGCCGGGCGATGGCGGCAAGCGCTTCGGCCAGCACCGCCACTTGTGGGTCCGCCAGCAACGGCAGCGCCTCGACAGCTTGCCAGGCGTCGCCCAGGCTTTGCGCGTCCTCGAGAAACTCGAACAATAACCAGCCGCCCTCACCGTCTTTCAAGCCATCGGCCAGCAGCAACGGGGTGGTCATGCCTTGCTCGGCAAGCAAACGCACGCCGTCCCGCTCACGCTGAAAGTGCCGGGCGGCCTTGCTGCCGACCAGCAGTTTTGCCAGCACCGGACGCCCGCGCCATACGCCCGCCCCGACGTAGCGCTGCCCCGGCAGCACCCGCAGCAGCGTAAGCAATTGCAGTTCGGCGCTGCCAGCGGCATCCGCCAGCTCAAGACTCAACGGCAGGCTCGGCGCACGGCCGGCATGCCTCAACTCGGACAAACGCATCAGCGTGCTTCCTTGTCGCTGCGTCGTGCGCTCAACCGACCGATCCAGGTATCGACCAGTGCACCGTCCTGCGGATGATCCAGGTAAGTCGCCAGCAGCAACCGCACATGCTCTGCGCTCCAGGCCTGCGAGCGACGCAGCAGCGGCTCAAGGTCCTTGATCCGGTCGCGCAGACCGAATAACAACGGACGGGTCTTCTCCAGGTCGATCAACTGCGCCCGATACCCGCCAACCGTGGCCTGCAAGAAAATGTGCTTGGGATAGAAACAGCCGTGCATCTGCCGCACGCCGTGCAGGCGCCGCGCCAGCTCGCCGCAGGCCCTTGACGATGGCGCGCTGCTCGCTCTCGGCCAATTGCGGCCATTGCTGCAACAGCGAATCCAGATCGTCCCAACCGTCCAGCGCCCGAGTCAGCAACACGGCGCGGGTTTCGCCCGGCACCTTGCGCTCACCGAAGAATGCCGCCTGCAACGCCGGAATCCCCAGCGTCTGATAACGGAGGATATTGCGAAATTCACGGGCGAAACTCGGCTCGCCAAAGGGCCGGTGCAAGGTCCGCGTCAGGTAGTTGCTCTGGCGCTTGAGGTAGAACCCCCGCCCCTCCAGATCCATCCGGAACACACTGCTCCAGCCTCCCCGGTTGGTGTTGGGTTCGTCCACCGCGTCAAGCTCTTTGGCCCACAACGCGTCAAAGTTGCCAAGGCCATGACGCTCAAGCAGCGCCTTATCATCGGCGGCCAGGAAATCAGTCATTCGCGTCCCTCGAAAAATCTCACAACATGCCGGATACGCCGCTTGTCCGCGACAGTCAGCCGAGCCCGTTGACGGTATTGCAAATAGAAGCGCAGGCGCTGGGTTGCCGACAGATGATACTTGGCGACCTTGTCCAGGCAGGCCAGATCCTTGGTGATTCGGTACTTGAGCCAGAAGCCGCGCCAGAAGTCGCCGTTCGGACAGTCGATCAGGTACAGCTGCGCCTCGTCATCGACCAGCAGGTTGCGCCACTTCAAGTCGTTATGGGTGAAGCGCTGCTCATGCATGACCCGCGTATAACGAGCCAGTTGACGGCTGACGCTATCGACCCAGGCCCGATCGGCCAGGCGCGGATCCTTGCGAGCCGCCAGCACCGACAAGTCCTCAGTACACGGCAACTCGCGGGTGATCATCGCCCCACGCGCGTAGGCGGCGTAGCGCCGCTCCAGGCCCCAGCCCACCACTTCGGCCGTGGGGATGCCCCATTTGGCGAAGCGCTTGAGGTTCTGCCACTCGGACTTGACCCGAGGCCTGCCCAGGTAGCGGCGCAAGCCCTTGCCGGCGCCGACATAACGCTTTACGTAATAATTGATCCCGTGACGCTGGACACGAATGACCTCGGACAACGGGTCGCGCGTCAGACGCTCACCCTCCAGGGCGAATACGGCGTCGAGACTGCCAAATTCATCGTGCAGCGCACGATAGGCAGGCTCAAGGTTCCAACCCGCCATCAGAGCGCATCTCCATAGCGCTGTTTGCGCTCGTAGAGTTTGTTGGCCTTGCCTTCAAGCCAGGCGAGCAATGACGCTTCTTCACGCAGGACCTGACGCAAGGGTTGCTGGAAATAACCCTTGAGGAACCGCAGCTTGTCGCGGCGAGTCAGGCCGATATCCAGTGCCGAGAAGTACAGCGCCGCCAGGTCTTTGTTGCGCCAGCGCTTGGTGATCGCCGGGCGGGTCTGGGCGCGGTGCAGGTCGATCACCGAGAGTTTGAAGTCGTCGGCCGTCACTGGTTTGTCGGTGTGCAGCAGGAAGTGACAGATGTAGCAGTCGCGGTGGTTGACCCCGGCGCGGTGCATCATGCCAGTCATGCGCGCCACTTCGGCGATCAGCGCATGTTTGAGCGCAGGTGCCGGCGGCTGCTTGAGCCAATCGATGCTGAAGTCTTCCAGGCTGACGGTCGGCGCCAGTTCTTCGGTGACGATGAACGAGTGCTGATCCGCCGGGTTGCTGCCGCGCTCGCCGTAGGCGACGGCGGTCATGGTCGGCACGCCGACTTCCTGCAAACGCTGGATCGCCCGCCATTCCTGGCCGGCGCCGAGCACCGGCAACTTGGCGGTGAGCAGGTTCTTGAAAATCTCGCCCCAGCCAATACCCCGGTGAATTTTCACGAAGAACCCGTTCCCGGCAACTTCAGTGCGCAAGGTGCGGCGAGCTTCGAGCTCACGGTAAACCTCGCCCTTCAGGCCTTCGACTTCGGTGAACGCATCGCGTCCGGCCCAAAGGCTCTTGAACGGTTCGGCAAGAATCAACTTCATCAGTGCTGCTCCGCCAGAATCACATCCGCCGCATGTTGCGGCATGCTGTAGAGATCGGCCGTGTCGGCGAAGGCCAGGCCATTGCGGCTCCAGGCCGCACGCGCTGCGTCGTCGCTCAACATGGTCGTCAGGTACTGCGTGAGTTGCGCCTGTTCGAACGGCTCGTCCAGCACCAGACCGCTGTCGGCCTCGGCAATGTAATGGGCATAACCGCACACCGCACTGACCAGCACCGGCAAACCGGCCACCAACGCCTCAAGCAATACCGTCCCGGTGTTTTCGTTGTAGGCCGGGTGAATCAACAGGTCGGCGCCCAGCAGGAAACGCGGGATATCGCTGCGCCCCTTGAGGAACTGCACGTTGTCGCCGAGCCCCAACGTGGCGCTCTGCAACTGGAATACTTTGGGGTCGTCCTGGCCAATCACAAACAACCGGGTCCGTTTACGCAGTTCCGACGGCAACGCCGCCAACGCCTTGAGGCTGCGGTCGACACCCTTGGTCTTGAACCCGGAACCGATCTGCACCAGCAACAACTCATCGTCGGCCAGGGCGAACTCGCGGCGGAATTCGGCGCGAATCTCGGCCGCATTGGCCGGCGCACGACGATCCTGGGCAATGCCCGGTGGCAGCAAATGGAAGCGCTCGAGCGGCGTGTCGTAATGCTTGATGAACAGCGGCTGTTGCACTTCGGAGATCATCAGCACTTCGGTTTTCGCGTCTTTGGCGAACACCGCGCGCTCGTACTCGGCGAAGTGCCGGTAGCGGCCCCAGCGACGGTAAAGCGAATGGCGCAGGTTCTGTGCCTTGTCTTCGAAGCAGCCGTCGGCGGCGTAGTAGACGTCCAGGCCCGGCATCTTGTTGAAACCGATCAACCGGTCCACCGGCCGCTTGGCCAGGTCTGCTTCCATCCAGGCCGTGAGTTTCTCGTTGCGCCGATGGTTGAAGATCGCCTTGACCGGCGCCACCAGCACTTCGAAACCCGGCGGGACGTCGCCTTCCCAAATCAGCGTGTAAACGCGGATTTGATGCCCGCGCTGCTGACATTCCAGCGCAATACGCATGAAATCACGCTGCAAACCGCCAAACGGGAAATATTTATAAAGGACAAAAGCCAGTTGCATCAGCGCAGCTCCTCAGCCAGTAACAACGTGCTTAATCGGCTCGCGACACGCTCGGGGTTCAGGCGAGTGAAGCACAGCGGCCACTCGCGCTTGATGTCGAACCGGCGCTGGTCTTCAGCGCTCGGTTGATAAGTGCATTTCTTTTGCAGGCACGGCGCGCACGAAAAGTCGCTCGCCAGGTGAATCTGACTCTTGCCATAGGCGCCGGTCAGGCCCGGATTGGTCGGGCCAAACAACGACACGGTCGGCACATCCAGCGCGGCGGCCAGGTGACCGAGGCCGGTGTCCACCGCGACGCAGGCTTGAGCGCCGGCCAACACCCGCGCGACGCCCGCCAGGTTCAACTTGGGCAGCACTTCGGCGTTGCGCATGCCCTTGGCAATGCGTTCGGCTCGGGCCTTCTCCAGCGGATTGCCCCACGGCAGTTTCACCGCCATGCCCTGGTGCCCCATGCGCTCGGCCAGTTCACGCCAATAGGTTTCCGGCCAGTGCTTGGTGTCCCAGGTGGTGCCGTGCAGGAACACCACGTAGGGATTCTTGCGCGGCAGTTCCACCAGGCGCTCGACGTTCAGGCCATAGTCGCCCAGCCCTTGCGGCAAATCGTAACCCAGAGCCACGGCAAACAACTGGCGCAGCCGCTCCACCGCATGCTGCCCACGGGCCACCGCCAGACGCCGCGAATAAAAGCGCGCCGCCATCGGCTCGCGGGCCGAATCCTTATCGAGCCCGGCCACCGGGGCGTTGACGTAACGGGTCAGCCAGGCGCTTTTGAGCAAGCCCTGAGCGTCGATCACCAGGTCATATTTCGTGGCGCGAACGCTTTGCTTGAAGCGTTTCCACTCGCCGCTTTTGAAGGTCTGCCAGAGGTTCTTGCGCCAGCGACGGATCGCCACCGGAATCACTTTGCCCACGGCCGGGTGCCAGGTCGGAATCTCGGCAAAGCCTTCTTCCACCACCCAGTCGAATGTGATCCCGGGGATAGCCCGCATCGCGTCGGTCAATGCCGGCAACGCGTGGATCACATCGCCCAGGGATGAAGTCTTGATCAGCAATACCCGCAACTTAACGGACCTCTACCGGAGCGCCTTGCAGGCGTTCTAAGGCTTCGTTCACCGGTTGCGGCATCAACTGGCGCAAGCAGTTGTAATGGCCGAAGCGGCAGGTGCGATCAAAGCAAGGGCTGCATTCGATGCCCAGACGCACGATCTCGACCTTCTCGGCCAACGGCGGGGTGAAGCCCGGCGACGTCGAGCCATAAACCGCCACCAGCGGACGGTTCAGCGCAGCGGCAACGTGCATCAGGCCGGAGTCGTTGGACACCACCGAATCGGCACAGGACAGCAAGTCGATGGCCTCGGCCAGCGAGGTCCCACCACTGAGGTTCACGGACTCTTCACGCAAGCCCGGAATCAGCCGCGCGCGAATATCTTCGCCCACCGCGTGATCGTTTTTCGAGCCGAACAGCCAGACTTGCCAACCTTCACGGTTCTTCGCCTCCGCCACCTTGGCGTAGTGCTCGGACGGCCAGCGCTTGGACTCGCCGAACTCGGCACCGGGACACAGCGCCAGCACCGGACGGTCAAGGGTCAGGCCAAACTTGGCCAACGCCGCATCACGGCTGCCCGGGTCGATTTGCAGGCTCGGGCGCGGGTACGGCGTGGGCAGGTCGGCGCCCGGTTCGTAGGCCAGCGCCATAAAGCGCTCGATCATCAGCGGGTAGCGTTCTTTATCGAGTTTGCGCACGTCATTGAGCAGGCCGTAACGGAACTCGCCACGCCAGCCGGTGCGCTTTGAAATGCCAGCGAAAAATGGCACCAGCGCCGACTTCAGCGAGTTGGGCAGCAGAATCGCCTGGTCGTACTGGCCGGCCAGGGACTTGCCGATCCGCCGCCGCGTTGCCAGCTCCAGCGCACCGTGGCCGAGCGGGAAGCTCAAGGCCTGGCGCACTTCGGGCATGCGCTCAAGGATGGGCCGACTCCACTCGGGGGCCAGCACGTCGATTTCGCACTGAGGATGACGCTGTTTCAGACACTGAAAGAGTGTCTGCGCCATCACCATGTCACCGACCCAACTGGGCCCAACGATCAGAATTTTCATAGTTATCCACAAACGAATAAGGGAGGCATAAGCCTCCCCGCCTCGATAATCCAGCACCTGCAGCCTTGGCTGTCAGGTCATTTGGACGAGCCGGCTGGGGCTCGTCGGAACAATTCTGTACACATCATCAGTCAGCATAAACCTTTGTGGCGAGGGAGCTTGCTCCCGCTGGGCTGCGAAGCCGCCCAAAAACCTGCCACTGCATTTTATCTGACACACCGCGCCGACTGAGTTACGACTGCTTCGCCGCCGAGCGGGAGCAAGCTCCCTCGCCACAAAAGCCCGCCACATTCCGAGTCGGTTTCAGCTTAGCCCCAGCTCACGCCAGATCCGTAGCACTTCGCGACGTTCGGCCACGAATTGGTCACCGGCAATCACCCCGGCCTCGTTCTGCAGGGCCTGGCGATGAGCGGCGGCGCGGTAGGTCTTGTAAGCCTCACGCAGCAGGCTGGCATCGTCGGCGGGCATCAACCCGACCTCCTCCAGCCCTTCGAGTATCCGGATGTTATCCGTGTACCGCAGCAGCGAGGGGTGCGTGTCGGACCACGCCAAAGCGGCGTATTGCACCATAAATTCAATATCGACGATACCTCCGGCGTCCTGCTTGAGATCGAACGGCGCCGTGGCTTCGAAGGCATTTGCCGCAGTGCCGGCGGCGGTCGCCTTGCTGCCAAGGTTGTCGCGCATCTTGGCACGCATCTCGCTGACCTCCTGGCGCAGCATCGACAAGTCACGCTCACGCCCCAAAACCTGCGCCCGGACCTTCTCGAATGCCTGGCCGACATCCTGACTGCCCACCAGCACCCGCGCCCGCACCAGCGCCTGATGTTCCCAGGTCCAGGCTTCATTCTCCTGATAACGCGCAAACGCGCCGAGCGAACTGACCAGCAGCCCCGACGCACCGGACGGACGCAAGCGCATGTCAACCTCATACAACTGGCCGGAGTTGGTCTGGGTGGTCAGCAAATGAATGATGCGCTGGCCGAGACGGGTGAAAAACTGCGCGCCGTCGATCGGTTTCACGCCATCGGTTTCCGCCTGCGGATCGCCGTCGTGAATGAACACCAGGTCCAGGTCCGAGCCATGCCCCAGCTCCAGGGCCGCCCACCTTGCCGTAACCGACAATGATGAACCCCGGGTCGCACAGTGTGCCGTCGCTGCGTTGCGGCGAACCGTATTTGGCCACGGTTTGACGCCATGCCAGCGCCAGCACTTGCTCCAGAATCGCTTCGGCGAGCCAGGTCAGGTAATCGCTGACTTTCATCAGCGCCAGGCTGCCGGCGATCTCCGAGGCGGCCACCCGCAAACGGTGCGCCAGTTTGAAATGGCGCAGGGCTTCCATCTGTTGTTCGAGGTCATCCTCGGGAATCCGCGTCAGGCGCTCGCGCAACTCGGCGGCCAGTTCCGGCGCCAGCGGCGGCTTGAACAGGCGACCTTCGTTGAGCAACTCGTCGAGCAACAACGGGAAACGGGTGATCTGCTCGGCGATCCACGGGCTCGCCGCGCACAAGGTCAACAACCGCCGCAGCGCACCGGGGTTTTCGGTGAGCAACACCAGATAAGCCGAACGCCGCGCCACCGCCTCAACCAAAGGCAGCACGCGTTCCAGCACCAGGTCCGGGCTGGCATGTTCCACGGCCTGGGCCAGCAAGCGCGGGATGAACACATCCAGACGCTCACGCCCCAGACGCTGCATCGAACGCAATTGCGGGCTGCTGCGCAAGCCGGCCAGCGCCTTCAAGGCCTTGCTTGCATCGATGAAACCGCCCTCTTCCAACTGTCGGCACGCCGCTTCGTCGTCCTGAGCTTCTTCCCAGAGCGGCAGCCATTCACCGCCGACCACCACTTCGCTTTCCTCACCCTCTTCTTCGTCAGGGTCGGCGATGACCTGACGGAAGTGCCAATCAACGCGACCGCGCCAATACATCAGCCGCTCATGGAACGACGCCCAATCGGCGAACCCGAGCATGAAGGCAATGCGCGCCTGATCCTGCGCGCCGTCCGGGAGCATTTGGGTCTGGCGGTCGGCAATCGCCTGGATCGCATGTTCGGTGTATCGCAGAAACTCGTAACCGTCGCGCAACTCGCTGACCACTGCTGGCGGCAGATAACCTTGCCCTTCCAGCGTACTCAGCACTTTTAATAGCGGGCGCTGCTGCAAACTCAGGTCGCGGCCACCGTGGATCAACTGGAACGCCTGGGCAATAAACTCGACTTCGCGAATGCCGCCGGAGCCGAGCTTGATGTTGTCGGCCATGCCTTTGCGCCGCACTTCCTGCTGGATCAACTGCTTCATGGTGCGCAGCGCTTCAATCGCCGAGAAGTCCAGATAACGCCGATAAACGAACGGGCGCAGCATGTCTTGCAGTTGCGCACCGGCCACTTGATCGCCGGCCACCACCCGCGACTTGATCATCGCGTAGCGTTCCCAGTCGCGGCCCTGGTCCTGGTAGTACTGCTCCAGCGCATTGAAGCTGAGCACCAGCGCGCCGGACGAACCATAAGGCCGCAGGCGCATGTCGACGCGGAACACAAAACCGTCGACGGTCATCGGGTCCAGCGCCTTGATCAACCGCTGGCCCAGACGAATAAAGAACTCCTGATTGTCCAGCGCACGTTTCACACCGACTGTTTCACCGCCCTCGGGGTAAGCGAAGATCAAGTCAATGTCCGACGACAGGTTGAGCTCGACGGCGCCGAGCTTGCCCATGCCGAGGATGACCATCTGCTGCGGCTCGCCACTGCGCCGCCCGGTCGGTGTACCGAACTGCTGGCAGTGGCGCTGATACAACCATTGATACGCCTGGTCGATGCTGGCGTCGGCCATGTCCGAGAGGTCGCGGCAGGTCTGGATCAGGTCGGCCTGACGCGTCAGGTCGCGCCAGATGATCCGCACTTGCAGGCGGGTCCGCTGGCGGCGCAGCACGCGCCCCAACTCATCGTCGGTGGTCGCGGCTTGCACGGCGGCCGCGATTTGCCCGCACAACTCGCCGGGGGCGAGGCTGCGCTCAAGCTCCCCGGACTGCGCCAGCTCAAGCAACATCAAAGGATCACGAACGCTCTGTTCAATCACGAAGTCGCTGGCAGCGGTCACACGGGCGAATGCGGCCCAGCGTTCGGGCGACCAGGTGGACAAGCCATGGTCATGGTCCAGCGTGGCAACCGCGGCACGGAACGACTGCTCGGCACGGCTGACAAACGGCTGGAGAATGGCGGGCAGTTCGGCAAGCGAAGGGAGGCTCATGGGCTATCCTTGATCGGCGTAGAAAGGGCGGTCTGTAGTGAACGCATCAAATGCACTACGCGATGGACTGTCGAACAAAAGTTAGAAATAGCTGAAAAAAGAATTTTCTTGGCAGCCAGCATCAAGCTTTCACCTTTCTTTGTTGGCAAAAGACCAACCTTAACGATTATTCTCACAACGCAGCAGGAGGCCACAAGCCGTTCTTCTGTAGTTTTACTACTCGTATATACATTCGAAAGGCTGAAATGGCCGACGATTTGTAGTAAAACTACACGCCGCCGAATCAACCTTCGGCAATCCAAGAATTTATATCGTCTGCCCACAAGGCCAGTCGCAAACTCAGGCAACCGATTCTGGTAGCCTTTCCGCCCTGGAGCAAGCCATGCAAGACCTCGATCCCGTCGAAACCCAGGAATGGCTGGACGCCCTGGAATCGGTTCTCGACAAAGAAGGCGAAGACCGTGCTCACTATCTGATGACCCGTATGGGCGAACTCGCGACCCGCAGCGGCTCGCAACTGCCCTACGCCATCACTACGCCGTACCGCAACACGATTCCCGTTACCCACGAAGCACGCATGCCTGGCGACCTGTTCATGGAACGCCGCATTCGCTCGCTGGTACGCTGGAACGCGATGGCCATGGTTATGCGCACGAACTTGAAAGATTCTGACCTGGGCGGTCACATCTCCAGCTTCGCTTCCAGCGCAACCCTGTATGACATCGGCTTCAACTACTTCTTCCAGGCCCCGACCAATGAACACGGCGGCGACCTGATCTACTTCCAGGGTCACACCTCGCCAGGCGTTTACGCCCGTGCGTTCATGGAAGGCCGCATCACCGAAGACCAGATGAACAACTTCCGCCAGGAAGTCGACGGCCAGGGCTTGTCGTCCTATCCGCACCCATGGCTGATGCCTGACTTCTGGCAGTTCCCGACTGTATCCATGGGTCTGGGCCCGATCCAGGCGATCTACCAGGCACGCTTCATGAAGTACCTGGAAGCCCGTGGCTTCATCCCTGAAGGCAAGCAAAAAGTCTGGTGCTTCCTGGGCGACGGCGAGTGCGACGAGCCGGAATCCCTGGGCGCGATCTCCCTGGCAGGCCGCGAGAAGCTGGACAACCTGATCTTCGTCATCAACTGCAACCTGCAGCGCCTCGACGGCCCGGTTCGCGGCAACGGCAAGATCATCCAGGAACTCGAAGGCGTGTTCCGCGGTGCTCAGTGGAACGTGACCAAAGTCATCTGGGGCCGTTTCTGGGACCCACTGCTGGCCAAGGACGTCGACGGTATCCTGCAACGCCGCATGGACGAAGTCATCGACGGCGAGTACCAGAACTACAAAGCCAAAGACGGCGCGTTCGTGCGTGAACACTTCTTCAACTCGCCAGAACTCAAGGCGATGGTTGCCGATCTGTCCGACGACGAGATCTGGAAACTCAACCGTGGCGGCCACGACCCGTACAAGGTCTACGCGGCGTACCACGAAGCGGTCAACCACAAAGAACAACCAACCGTCATCCTGGCCAAGACCATCAAAGGTTATGGCACCGGTGCCGGCGAAGCGAAAAACACCGCGCACAACACCAAGAAAGTCGATGTCGACAGCTTGAAGTTGTTCCGTGATCGCTTCGACATTCCAGTCAAAGACGACGAACTGGAAAACCTGCCGTTCTTCAAGCCGGAACCGAACAGCGCCGAAGCCCGCTACCTCAGCGAGCGCCGCACTGCACTGGGCGGTTTCGTGCCACAGCGTCGCGCGCAGAGCTTCAGCGTTCCGACACCGTCGCTGGACACCCTGAAGGCCATTCTCGATGGCTCGGGCGACCGTGAGATTTCCACCACCATGGCGTTCGTGCGGATCCTCGCGCAACTGGTCAAGGACAAGGAAATCGGTCCGCGTATCGTCCCGATCATCCCGGACGAAGCCCGTACCTTCGGTATGGAAGGCATGTTCCGCCAGTTGGGCATCTACTCCTCCGTCGGCCAGCTCTACGAGCCAGTCGATAAAGACCAGGTGATGTTCTACCGCGAAGACAAGAAGGGCCAGATCCTCGAAGAAGGCATCAACGAAGCGGGCGCCATGAGCTCCTTCATCGCTGCCGGTACTTCGTACTCCAGCCACAACCAGCCAATGCTGCCGTTCTACATCTTCTACTCGATGTTCGGCTTCCAGCGTATCGGCGACCTGGCCTGGGCTGCCGGCGACAGCCGTACCCGCGGCTTCCTGATCGGCGGCACCGCCGGCCGGACTACGCTGAACGGCGAAGGCCTGCAACACGAAGACGGTCACAGCCACATCCTGGCTGCCACCATCCCGAACTGCCGCACCTTTGATCCAACCTACGGCTACGAGCTGGCGGTGATCATCCAGGACGGCATGAAGAAGATGACCGAAGAGCAGCAGGACGTTTTCTACTACATCACCGTGATGAACGAGTCCTACCAGCAGCCAGCCATGCCGGCCGGTGTAGAGGAAGGCATCATCAAGGGCATGTACCTGCTCGAAGAAGACAACCGCGAAGCGGCGCACCACGTTCAACTGATGGGCTCCGGCACCATCCTGCGTGAAGTCCGTGAAGCGGCGAAGATTCTGCGTGAAGAGTTCAACGTCGGCGCTGACGTGTGGAGCGTTACCAGCTTCAACGAACTGCGTCGCGACGGCCTGGCCGTCGAGCGCACCAACCGTCTGCACCCGGGCCAGAAGCCTAAGCTGAGCTATGTTGAAGAGTGCCTGAACGGCCGTAAAGGTCCGGTCATTGCTTCTACCGACTACATGAAGCTGTTCGCCGAGCAGATCCGTCAGTGGGTTCCGTCCAAGGAATTCAAAGTGCTGGGCACCGACGGTTTCGGCCGTAGCGACAGCCGCAAGAAACTGCGTCATTTCTTCGAAGTCGACCGTCATTTCGTGGTGTTGGCAGCCCTGGAAGCACTGGCTGACCGTGGTGACATCGAACCCAAGGTTGTGGCTGAAGCCATCGCCAAGTTCGGTATCAACCCGGAAAAACGCAACCCACTGGACTGCTGAGGAGACACTCTGTGAGCGAACTCATTCGCGTACCTGACATCGGCAGCGGTGAAGGTGAAGTAATTGAACTGATGGTCAAGGTCGGTGATCGCATCGAAGCTGACCAGAGCCTGCTGACTCTTGAGTCGGACAAGGCGAGCATGGAGATCCCGGCCCCCAAGGCCGGCGTCATCAAGAGCCTGAAAGTGAAGCTGGGCGACCGCCTGAAAGAAGGCGACGAGTTGATGGAGCTGGAAGTCGAGGGCGCCGCTGCGGCACCTGCGGCTCCGGCCGCCGCTCCTGCGCAGGCGGCAGCACCCGTTGCTGCGCCAGCCCCGGCTGCTGCTCCGGCGCCAGCCGCTGCGCCTGCTGCGGCCACTATTCAGGACATTCACGTCCCGGACATCGGCTCGTCGGGCAAGGCCAAGATCATCGAAGTGCTGGTCAAGGTCGGCGACACCGTCGAGGCTGATCAATCGCTGATCACCCTGGAGTCCGACAAGGCGAGCATGGAAATCCCTTCGCCGGCTGCCGGCGTCGTGGAAAGCATCGCAGTCAAACTCGAAGACGAAGTCGGTACTGGCGATTTCATCCTCAAGCTGAAAGTGGCCGGTGCTGTGGCACCTGCTGCTCCGGTTGCCGCACCTGCCCCAGCGCAAGCCGCTGCCGCCGCGCCAGCGCCTGCTGCAAAAGCCGAGGCCGTGCAGGCCCCGGCGGCTGCGCCAGCGCCAAGCGGTGCCAAGGTTCACGCAGGCCCGGCGGTTCGTCAGCTGGCTCGCGAGTTCGGCGTCGAGCTGAACGCCGTCAGCCCAAGCGGCCCACACGGTCGCGTGCTGAAAGAAGACGTGCAGGTTTACGTCAAGGCCATGATGCAGAAGGCCAAGGAAGCTCCGGCCGCAGGCGCAACCGGCGGTGCCGGTATTCCTCCGATCCCGGTCGTGGACTTCAGCCGCTTCGGTGAAACCGAAGAAGTGCCGATGACCCGCCTGATGCAGGCTGGCGCAACCAACCTGCACCGCAGCTGGCTGAACGTGCCTCACGTCACGCAATTCGACTCGGCGGATATCACCGAGCTGGAAGCATTCCGTGTCGCTCAGAAAGCCGTGGCCGAGAAGGCTGGCGTCAAGCTGACCGTGCTGCCACTGCTGCTCAAGTCCTGCGCGCACCTGCTCAAGGAACTGCCGGACTTCAACAGTTCGCTGGCGCCAAGCGGCAAAGCGATCATCCGCAAGAAGTACGTGAACATCGGCTTCGCCGTCGACACCCCGGATGGCCTGCTCGTACCGGTCATCAAGAACGTCGACCAGAAGAGCCTGCTGCAACTGGCTGCCGAAGCCGCTTCCCTGGCTGAGAAAGCCCGGACCAAGAAGCTCTCGGCGGACGACATGCAAGGCGCCTGCTTCACGATCTCCAGCCTCGGCCACATTGGCGGCACCGGCTTCACGCCGATCGTCAACGCGCCGGAAGTGGCGATCCTCGGCGTGTCCAAGGCAACCATCCAGCCCGTCTGGGACGGCAAAGCCTTCCAGCCGAAGCTGATGCTGCCACTGTCGCTGTCCTACGATCACCGCGTGATCAATGGCGCCGCTGCTGCACGCTTCACCAAGCGTCTGAGCGACCTGTTGGGCGACATCCGCACCATCCTGTTGTAAGACCGGGCGGCCCTCCCTCACCGGAGGGCCACTCGCGCTCACTGTTTTCCGAGCGCCACGCTCGTACCTCAACCCCGTCAATTTGGCGGGGCTTTTTTTGCCCGATTTTTGCCAAAGCTCAACGCCCCCTACACCCATCTACAACAAAGACTACTTGCCGGGCTTATACGCCTTACAGGCAAAGTCCACTTACCCCTCAATATTTATGAAGCACCGGGCCCTAGCATGAGCGGCACCCGGCAGACGCTATCGGCTGCCGGACCACTATTAATTCATGCCGCACCACTTCGAATGGATTCGAATATGTTAAAGCCGACTGTCGGCCCGATTCTTGGCCACACGACGTCCCGTCACGCCCGCATCTTTCTGCGTGGCGGGCCAGATAAACATTCGCCGGTCTTTGCCGGCATCCGCTATCGCCGTACGGGCGACAGCACTTGGTCAACCGGCCGGTTCGCGGCCTTGCACCCCTCACGGGACATGACGGCGGTGATCGTACTCGACGGACTTGCCGCCGATACCCGTTATGACTATCAGGCAGGCTGGTTCACCACCATGAGCCCGGTGCATACCGTCGAAACCGTGCGAGAGCTGCCATTGCAGTGGCCCAGGGAGACTTACCACCTGCACACCGCCTCAGGAAAAAACAGCACGCCAAGCCGCTACATCGTCGGCTCATGCCGCTATTTACGCATGACCCTGGGCGTACCTTCGGCACCCGCAAAGGGTGACCGGATCTTCGCCGCCATCCAGGACCTGGTCGCAAAAGCTTCGCCCCCCTTCAACGCCCTGTTGATGACCGGCGACCAGGTCTACGTGGACGACTTGAACATCATCGCCCCCGACCGGAGCTATCAGGACATCCTCCATAAGTACCGGACGGCCTTTTCCCAGCCGCATATCCAGGAACTAATGTCGCAACTACCGACGTATATGATCCTGGACGATCACGAGATAGAGGATAACTGGCCAGCTAACGAAAGTGCCTCCGACAAACACTTGTTCACTCACGCCATGAAGGCCTACGAGTTATACCAAGCCAGTCATGGACCTGGCCCTGTACTGCAAACTAACGGGCAACTAACGAACACACTTGAACGTTATTGGTATCCGTTTGGCGAGGGCGATATCCAGTGGTTTGTCACCGACAGCCGCACCCGGCGCAACCTCTCGGCCGACGACCGGCGCATTCTCGACGTCGCACAGGAACAGGCCCTGCTCACATGGCTGATCCACAGCCCGGCACGGGTCAAATTCGTGGTCACCAGCGTCATGTTCTACCCCGACCGCAAAACCCATGGCGACGACGCCTGGAAAGCCTTCCCCGAGCAGCGACTGCGCCTGCTGGAAACCATCCGTAGCCATCGGATCAAGAACGTCATCTTCGTTTCAGGTGACGTCCATGGCTCCCTGACCAGCCGCCTGACTCACAGCGAAGACCCCGGGTTCGAAGTGCACACCATCGTGTCCTCGCCGCTCTGTAACAGCGCCCTGCTGCCCTACGCCAAAGCGTCCACGTTTATACTCGACCAGCCGCTGGCCCGCGTCGCCACCGGCGAGTACCGCCATGTACTGACCAGCCCGGTGATCAGCGAAGACAATTTCGCCCAGCTGGAAATTGATGCAGATCAGCTCAACGTCACCTTCCACAACCGGGACGGCAAGGCGCTGCAAACAGTGGCCATCACCCTTCGTTGACCCGAGCCACCCGCAGGACGGCAGGCCAGAGACCTGCGCCAACTTTAGTTTCGGTCGCCGGGTGCAGAAATCACCCGGCCGGCCGACACATTCTTATAGCACTTGGCCTTCATCTCACTTGTCAGTGAGTGCCGCATGATGCAACCTTGCCGCAGGCAACAGTAAAGAGGGCGCGAGCCCGGCGCGATCAGCATTTTCGAAGCGAGTTTCCCCCATGAAAAGCCAACCTGATGCCACCAGCCGTATGGTGGCCGAGGTAGTGACGCAGTTGCCGGTGCCCTCGCGGCTCGGCATGCTGCGTTTCGAACGGCTGAATGAAGCAAGCTGGGCGCTGCTGTTTCTCGACCCCAATTGCGAACGCCAGTTCGGCTTGCCCGCTGTCGAACTCTGCGCACTGGTCGGCTCGCCTTACGCCAGCCTGATGGAACCCGAAGCACGCTACCAGTTGCACGACGCGATCCAGCAGCAACTGACGCTTTCCCCGCACTACCTGATCCGCTACACCCTGCACACCGCCCAAGGTCCATTGAGCCTGCTTGAACTGGGCGAAGCCTACAAACAACACAATCGCCACCTGCTGCGCGGCTACCTGCTGGTGGTCGAAGGGCCTGTTCAGCGATGACCCCTTGCTGCCCGCGCTGGACCTGGAAACCCAGAACTCGCGCCTGCAAATCGCGCTGGAGCTGAACCAGCGCGCCCAGCAGGAGCAACTCCAGCATCTGGAACGTGTGCGCGCCCAGCAGGACCTGATCCTGCTGCTTGCCCGCCAGCGCTACAGCACCGGCAACTCCTTGCAGGAAGCCGCTGAACTGATCACCCGCAGCGCCTGCGACATCTACGAAATCGACTGCGCCAGCCTGTGGAACCTCGAAGGCCAGCAACTGGTACCGATCTCGGCGTACCACCGCGCCTCCCAGGAATATCGCTTGCCGCCGGTGATCGACGCCAGCAGCTTCCCGGACTACCTGGAAGCGCTGCACACCAGCCGGGCCATCGACGCCCACAACGCGATGCGCGACCCGCGCACCCGCGACATGGCCGAGAGCCTGCGCCCGCGTGACGTCAATGCCATGCTCGACGCCAGCATTCGTGTCGACGGCCAGGTGGTCGGCGTGCTGTGCCTGGAGCAGACCGGCGCGACCCGCGCCTGGCAGTCGGACGAAATCGCCTTCGCCGGCGAGTTGGCCGACCAGTTTGCGCAAGTCATCAACAACCACAACCGCCGCACCGCCACCAGCGCCCTGCACTTGTTCCAGCGGGCGGTCGAGCAAAGCGCCAACGCCTTTTTGCTGGTCAACTGCGACGGCGTGGTCGAGTACGTCAACCCCAGCTTCACCGCGATCACCCAGTACAGCACCGAAGAAGTCCATGGCCATCGGCTGTCGGAACTGCCGGCACTGGAAAACCTCAGCGAGCTGTTGTTCGACGCGCCCTCAAGCCTGGCCAAGAGCAACAGCTGGCAGGGCGAATTCAAGAGTCGGCGCAAGAATCTGGAACCCTATTGGGGCCAACTGTCGATCTCCAAGGTCTATGGCGACAACCGCGAACTGACGCACTACATCGGTATCTACGAAGACATCACCCAGACCAAGCTCGCCCAACAGCGCATCGAGCGCCTGGCCTACACCGACAACCTGACCAACCTGGGCAACCGTCCGGCGTTCATCCGCAACCTCGACGAGCGCTTCGCCCGCGACAGCGATACGCCGATCAGCCTGCTGCTGGTGGACATCGACAACTTCAAGCGGATCAACGACAGCCTCGGCCACCAGACCGGCGACAAGCTGCTGATCAGCCTCGCCCGACGCCTGCGCAACAGCCTGAGCCCGAGCGGCAGCCTGGCGCGTTTTGCCAGTAACGAATTCGCCGTGCTGCTGGACAACACCGACCTTGAGGCCGGCCAACTGATCGCCAGCCAGTTGCTGATGACCCTCGACAAACCGATGTTCGTCGACAACCAGTTGATCAGCGTGACCGGCTCCGTGGGCCTGGCCTGTGCGCCGCTGCATGGCCGCGATCCGCAGACGCTGATGCGCAACGCCGGGCTCGCGCTGCACAAGGCCAAGGCTAACGGCAAGCATCAGGTCCAGGTGTTCACCGAGGCGCTGAACGCCGAGGCCAGCTACAAACTGTTCGTCGAGAACAACCTGCGCCGCGCCCTGACCCAAAACGAGCTGGATGTCTTCTACCAACCCAAGCTCTGCCTGCGCAGCGGTCGCCTGCTGGGCATGGAAGCCTTGCTGCGCTGGAACCATCCGGAAAAGGGCATGATCCGCCCGGACCAGTTCATCAGCGTCGCCGAAGAAACCGGCCTGATCATCCCCATCGGTAAATGGATCGCCCGCCAGGCCTGCCGCATGAGCAAGCAACTGACCGCGGCCGGGCTGGGTAACTTGCAGGTGGCGATCAACCTGTCGCCCAAGCAGTTTTCCGACCCGGACCTGGTGGCGTCGATCGCCAGCATCCTCAAGGAAGAACAGCTGCCCGCGCATTTGCTGGAGCTGGAACTGACCGAAGGCCTGCTGCTGGAAGCCACCGAAGACACGCACTTGCAGCTCGATCAGCTCAAGCGCCTGGGCCTGACCCTGGCCATGGACGACTTCGGCACCGGGTATTCGTCGCTCAGCTACCTGAAGAAATTCCCGATCGATATCATCAAGATCGATCGCAGCTTCATCCACGAAATCCCGGACAACCAGGACGACATGGAAATCACCTCGGCGGTGATCGCCATGGCCCACAACCTCAAGCTCAAAGTGGTCGCCGAAGGCATCGAGACCTCAGAGCAGTTGGCGTTCTTGCGCCGACACCGTTGCGACGTCGGCCAGGGCTACCTGTTCGACCGGCCGATCCCGGGTTCAGAGCTGATCGAGAAGCTCAAGCGCTACCCGCGCGGTCCAATCGCCTGACAGCACTTCAGTCAATACGCAAAACCCTGTGGGAGCGGGCTTGCTCGCGAATGCGGTGTGTCAGCAGGCATTGATGTTAACTGTCACAACGCCTTCGCGAGCAAGCCCGCTCCCACATGGGTAGTGCGTAACCGGATAGCATTGGGCAAACTGTGTGTCTGACAATTTACATTCAACCTGACTGAGGGGACTGATCATGGTCTTGCGCTCGGAAATTCTGGTGAACAAAAACGTGCTCCCAACCAAAGAACAAGCTCTGCCTGGCCGCGAAACCCCAATGACCGTGCCCGAAAAACACTTCGTCCACGACGCCCCGCTGCTGGGTCCGTTCGTCACCGACGTGGATTTCGCGATCTTCGGCCTGGGCTGCTTCTGGGGCGCGGAACGCAAATTCTGGCAGCGCGAAGGCGTGGTCAGTACGGCGGTGGGTTATGCCGGTGGCTTTACGCCGAACCCGACGTATGAAGAAGTCTGCTCTGGCCTGACCGGCCACACCGAAGTGGTACTGGTGGTCTACGAGCCGGCAAACGTCAGCTACGACGCGCTACTGAAGATGTTCTGGGAACTGCACAACCCGACCCAGGGCATGCGCCAGGGCAACGACATCGGCACCCAGTACCGCTCGGTGATCTACGCCACCACCCCAGCCCAACTGGAAGCCGCCAAGGCCAGCGAACACGTGTTCCAGGCTGAGTTGACCAAGGCTGGCAAAGGCACCATCACCACCGAAATCGAAGAAGCCCCGACTTTCTTCTTCGCCGAGGCCTATCACCAGCAGTACCTGGCCAAAAACCCTGAAGGGTATTGCGGGATTGGCGGCACAGGGGTGACTTGCCCGATCTGATGGAAAACTGATGATCTTGAGGGCTCTGTCTGACTTGAGATCACCCCTCACGGTAAAGGATGTACCGTTCTCTACAGTGAGGGGTTGTCCTGACGGATGCTGCAAAGCCAGAACTTACTCCGCAATCAACCAATCCATCTGCCACCCGCCCTGGGTCTGGCCGAGTTTTTTCGACAGCCACGGCAACAACTCGCGCAATTCTTCCTCCAGCCCCCACGGCGGATTGGCAATCGCCAGCCCGGAGCCGTTCAGACTGTTCGGCGTGTCCAGCGGATGCACCAGCAACTCCACGCGCAACAGCTTCGGCGCGCCGGTCCCGGCCAGGTCCTGGTAGAAGCGGCGCAACATGCGCTGATCCTTCACCGGGTACCAGATGGCCGCCACGGTCTGGCGCATCCGGCCAATCGCCTCTTTGAGCGAGGCCGCGCAGCGCTGCATCTCATCGAGCTTCTCGAACGGCGGGTCGATCAGCATCAGCCCACGCTTCTCCGGCACCGGCAACAGCGCACGCGGCACATGCCAGCCCTCGCCCAGGTGCACTTTGACCCGGCGATCGCCCTTCATGTTGTCCTTGAGCAGCAACCCGTCTTCAGGGTGCTTTTCGTTGAGCAGCACCCGATCCTGCGGACGCGTCAGGCGTCTCGCCAACTCGGGGGAGCCTGGGTAGTAACGCAACTGGCCATCCGGGTTCATCTCATGCAGCACTTGCATGTAGTCGGCCGTCAGCACCGGCAGATCCGGCTCACCCCACAAACGCGCGATCCCTTCCAGGTACTCGCCGGTCCGGCTGGCCTGGTCGCCCTGCAAGTCATACAGACCAATGCCGGCGTGGGTGTCGAGATAGGCGAACGGCTGCTCCTTGCGCGACATCAAGGCGATGAGGCGGGTCAAGGTCAGGTGTTTGAACACGTCGGCGTGATTGCCGGCGTGGAAGGCGTGACGATAATTCATGGCTGCTCCTGCGAAGGAGGCGAAGTTTACCTTGTACAGCGCTGAACGTCAGGACCGCCTGTAGGCACGGCTTTTGTACCCTCTGATCCAGGCGCGTGACGCCTTGCACAGGCCACTTACCCGGCTGAGGGTTCTGGCTGCCAAAACTGCAACGTCTGCATGTAGCGCTCCAGATCGTCCATGTCGTCATCGCCCAAGGTGCTGTCGAAGTGCTGACTGATCAACCGGCGGACCTTTGCAAGGCGCTGGGTCACCGCGAAGTCGTCGATGAAGTCCGTGGTTGCCTTACGATAATCCTCCTGGGATTTGTCCATGTAAAACGTGCCCATCTTCCTTAGCGAAATCAGAATGAACTCAATCTCGGCCAGCGCTTCCATGGCGTCTACACCGGCCATTTCTATTGTCTTGTTTGAATCAAGCATTCCATTCATTCCCGAGCCCTTTCGAGAGCGACCACTTTGAGTTCGCGGGCCACCACGATCAGTACCACCCGCCAAAGCGCCAAAAATTACGCGAATCTTCTACCCCTGTCTCATCCCGTCAGCGCCGCTGAGACATCAGGCAGTGAACCAACGCTTCCGGCGTCGCCCCGGCAGGACCACACCGTGCGACAAAAGCCTTCACCTTGCAATGCAGTACTGCTGGGGAATATGCCTGATCGACGTCCGGGCGCGCTTCGCCCAACCACTTCAGCAGATTGGCGATTCGGGTGTCCGCTGCCTGTGGCGCCAGCGTCTCAAGCAATGCCGTCGGGACATTCCACCAGGGGAAAACCTGAACGGGCTCCACGCCACGACCACCCACCTCCAGCGCCTGGCCATTGATCAGGCAACGCTCGACCACCGGCAGCAGTTCAGCGCGCTCCACCTGTGCCAAGCGCAAGATCGGCAGCACATGACGTCCGTCCCAAAAGCGAAAAAATACCGCCGCCCCCTCGGGCAACAGCACCTGAGTCAGGCTGCGCAAATGCTCGACCATACGCTCCAGGCTACTCGACGAAACCGCCAGCCAACCCCAATCCTGACGGTCGCATCGGCCCACCCATTCAAGGAAATCGCTGCCCGCC
Organism: Pseudomonas purpurea; assembly: GCF_039908635.1. NCBI lineage: Bacteria > Pseudomonadati > Pseudomonadota > Gammaproteobacteria > Pseudomonadales > Pseudomonadaceae > Pseudomonas > Pseudomonas purpurea. The sequence goes on along the minus strand of NZ_CP150918.1, from coordinate 569,512 downwards.
TCTACGATGCCGACGTAAGGCATCACCGGCTCCCATTCAGCATAGGCGGTGCCGGCCCAGATCGGGCTCGGCGCCTGGGTGCCGCTCGCACAACGCCAGGCCTGCAAAGGCTCAGCGTCACTGGTGTTGCTGAAGATCGCGAGCAGCTGTTGCGATGGCTGCAACGGCTGGCGCTCAAGCCAGTCCCGAGGTGAAATTCGCTCAGACATGGCAGACTCCCGCCTTGCAGCGCTCGCACTCTTCACAGAACGGCGCATTGCTTTTCAGGCTCACAATCTGTGCCGCACTGAGGGCGGCCGGCAGCGCTGCGACGAGCTTCTCGACCATGCCCGGCATGTGGGGAGTGGCCGCCAAAGCAGGTGCAGGCGCACCGCCCTGCACAATCGGCACACTGCTGAAGATCCCGGCGGCACTGATGTTGATCCAGTGCCCGCCGGCCTGGATTGTCGCGCTGGCGCCGCCGTCGATCACCACCTGCCGACCGGCACTGACATGCACCTGCGCAAGCGCATTCAACGTCTGATTGGTCACCCGGATGTGCTGGTTACCACCGACCTGCACGTGATCGTCCTGTTTGAGTTCGGTCAGGCGATTGCCGTGGGTGATGCGCTGCTCATCGACCTTGAATTCATGACGACTGATGCCGCCAACCACCACCCGACGCTGGTTGTCGACTTGCACCCGCTGATCGTGCAACACGTGCTGCGTCCAGTCGCGCTGGGCTCGCAGGTAGATCTCCTCGGCGCCCTTGCGGTCTTCGATGCGCAGTTCGTTGTAACCACCGCCACCAGGGCTGCTCTGACTGCGAAAAATGCTCCGGGTGTGGTCGGCCGGCAAATCCAGCGCCACCGGATTCGCAGCGTTGGGCAGGCAACCCATGATCACCGGTTTATCGGGGTCTGCATCGACAAACCCCACCAGCACCTCCATGCCGACCCGTGGAATCAGCGTGCTGCCATACCGCTCGTGCGCCCAACCGCTGGCCACCCGCAGCCAACAACTGGAATGCTCGTTGAGCTGACCGTCGCGGTCCCAGGCCAGTTGGACCTTGACCCGCCCGTACTCGTCGCAATGGATTTCGCTGTGTTGGGGGCCGGTGACCACGGCGGTTTGATAGCCCGACATTCGCGGTTTGGCGGCCTCCAGTGGTGGACGAAACGGCACGTCCCACGGTGTCGCCAAAAAGCGGTTGCGGTAACCCTGAAACGACTGCGCCCCCTCGCCCGCCCCCGTCTCTTCCAGAACCTGAGGTTGACGGCCATGGTGCTCAACCTCGGTGAGCAGCCACAAATCGTTCCACTCGGCACGCGGGTGCTCGGCAATGCTCAGATGATGCCCGCTGACCAGCACCGGCTGATCACTGTGCCCCCGGGCCTGACGGTAGTCCGCGCGATGCCGCTCCAGTTCACGCTGGACCCGATGTTTACCGTGCTCGCGGTCAGAGAATTGTCCGGGGTAGTTGTAGTCTTCCAACGCTGGCCACTGTGGGCCAGCCGTCGCACTTTCCAGTAGCAGGCGCGGTTTCTGAAAGTCGTAATCACGCCGGGTGACGCTTGTGGTGCGGCTTTCCAGGCGCACGCTGAAGCGGTTGATCACGGGCTCGCTGGCAACCATCCCGGTACCCGGCGAATAACGAGTGGGCGCGCTCAACAGGGAAAACACCGTTTGATCATCACCAAATACCAGGCAGTGACCCTCAGGGCTGTGCCGGAAGTGATAGTGAATGCCAACCTCGGTACAGAGCCTCTGAATAAAGGCCAGGTCGCTTTCGGCAAATTGCACACAGTATTCACGCTCCGGGTAGTCGTTACCCAGTTCGAACGCGACCCCGCCCCCCAGAATTCCGTGTTCCTTGAGTAACAGCGCAACAATCGCCGGGACACTCTTGTGCTGGAAAATACGCTGGTTCAAGCGCTGCCCGAGATAGGCCAGATGCGGCACCAGGCTGACCTGATAGCGCGTCAGACGCTTACCGGAATCACCTTGGGCAACGCGATAAACCTGACCATGGATGCCGGAACCCTGAGCATCAAAGCTGAGAAACGCCTGGCGGTGAAGGAGGTTCTCGAGGTCGAGGTCCGGCCGTTCGCTGACCAGTTCCAGATCGAAACGGTAAGGCTGGCTGATGGCTTCCTTGCCCGTGAATTCAAGGACCTTGAGCCCATCCTGGACGCCGTCGAGGGTCAACGTGAAACGCGGTTGATTGGCAGGGGCAGACATCCGATGTCTCTGTGCAGAATGAGGGCGAGCGATTCTGCATGAGCAGCAAGGAGCATTGAGCAGGGGACAGGAAAATCAGATTCGCCCTACTTTTTTAGAGATTTCCCCTTCAAGAATCAGGACATCCAGCTACAGATATTCCCCTCAAAACCAGTGCGCCACATTGGAGGACGCGATGGCGGTAGTGAGCGCACTGATTCCTTAACCGCAAACGAAAAAACGGCCCGCCTCCACAAGGAGACGGGCCGTTTTCATGTCGGCGAAAGGTCAGAGCCTCAGCTCATCCCGATCACTTGTTCAGGCGGAAATCTTTCTCGGCCGCTTCGAAACGCATGAGCATGTCTTTGCTCGGAGCGCCCATCTTGCTGACCAGCAGAATGGCCACGCTGGCGAAGATGAAGCCTGGGATGATTTCGTACAGACCCAGCAGGTTGTAGTGTTTCCAGACGATCACCGTCAGTGCGCCAACCACGATACCGGCCAGGGCGCCGTTACGGGTCATGCCTTTCCACAATACCGAGATCAGCACCACAGGACCGAACGCAGCGCCGAAACCGGCCCAGGCGTAGCTGACCAGACCCAGTACGCGGTTTTCCGGGTTAGCGGCCAACAGGATGGCAACCAGTGCAACCGCCAGCACCATGGCACGACCGACCCATACCAGCTCAAGCTGGGAAGCGTTCTTGCGCAGGAAAGCTTTGTAGAAGTCTTCGGTCAGGGCGCTCGAGCACACCAGCAACTGGCAGCTCAGGGTACTCATCACAGCGGCCAGAATGGCCGACAGCAGCACACCCGCGATCCATGGGTTGAACAGGATTTTGGCCAGTTCGATGAACACACGTTCGTGGTTTTCACTGACCGGCATCGCAACGGCAGGGTTCGCCGAGAAGTAAGCGATACCGAAGAAGCCTACAGCGACAGTACCGCCCAGGCACAGGATCATCCAGGTCATGGAGATGCGACGGGCGTTGGCAATCGACTTGACCGAATCCGCCGCCATGAAGCGCGCCAGGATGTGCGGTTGGCCGAAGTAGCCCAGGCCCCAGCCCATCAGCGAAATGATGCCGATGAACGTGGTGTTTTTCAGCATGTCGAAGTTGCTTGGATCTTGCGCTTCGATGGCCAGGAACGTGGTGTCGATGCCACCGGTGGCCAGCAGCACGATGATCGGCGTCAGCAACAGGGCGAAGATCATCAGCGTGGCTTGCACGGTGTCAGTCCAGCTCACCGCCAGGAAACCACCGACGAAGGTGTAGGCAATCGTCGCAGCAGCACCGGCCCACAGCGCAGTCTCGTAGGACATGCCGAAGGTGCTTTCAAACAGACGGGCACCGGCCACGATGCCGGAGGCGCAATAGATGGTGAAGAACACCAGAATCACGATGGCGGAGATGATCCGCAGCAGGCCGCTTTTGTCTTCGAAACGGCTGGAGAAATAATCCGGCAGCGTCAATGCATCGCCGTTGTGTTCGGTCTGTACTCGCAGGCGACCGGCTACGAACAGCCAGTTCAGGTAGGCACCGATGATCAGGCCGATGGCGATCCAGCTTTCCGACAGACCCGACATATAGATGGCGCCCGGCAGGCCCATCAACAACCAGCCACTCATGTCCGAGGCACCGGCGGAAAGCGCAGTCACGACGCTGCCCAGGCTACGGCCGCCCAGAATGTAGTCAGAAAGGTTGTTGGTGGAGCGATAGGCCATGAAGCCGATCATTACCATTGCTGCGATGTAGATCACGAACGTGATCAAGGTTGGATTGCTTGCACTCATTGAGTTACGCCCTGGCTTTGTTTTTATGTAGCAGCGGTCTTTTGAACCGCCGCCAAACGCTTGCGTTTGAAAGACGATCTGATAATCCGCGCATTTATGACTGATGTTTCCCCAGGAAAGCCATCAGCCGATGAACCGCCGGTTTTGGGTCGGTTGCACCTTGGGCGCGAATGCTATTCAACAAAGTAAATAAGGTGCAACCTGTTTCTTGCGAATAAGTTGCACCTAGTCGGATATTTCTTTTTTACCCCCGTTTTTGCTCCATTTGGGAGCAAGAACTCACCTGAACCCAAGTAAAAAGCACCAAGCAGGAGCGGTACTTTCGTACCAGAATTTAATTCCTGACGAGCTGCCTGTTATTCCGAGAAAAAAAGGGTTGCACCCGGTTGCACCTCTTTCGGCTCGCGGCTAATCTTGCCGCCAGCTGATGCCACCCCATCGTGGCAAACATGAGGATAAAAATATGGCTACCACCACCCTTGGGGTCAAACTCGACGACCCGACCCGCGAGCGCCTCAAAGCCGCCGCGACCTCGATTGATCGCACGCCGCACTGGCTGATCAAGCAGGCGATTTTCAATTACCTGGAAAAACTCGAGGGTGGTGCAACCCTGTCCGAGCTGAACGGTTTGACCACCAAGGATGCCGATGACGGCTCCGACGTACAGGTCGACCACGCTCACCAATGCTTCCTCGAATTCGCCGAAAGCATCCTCCCGCAATCGGTACTGCGCGCAGCGATCACCGCCGCCTACCGTCGCCCAGAGCCGGAAGTCGTGCCGATGCTGCTGGAGCAGGCCCGCCTGCCCGCCGCGATGGCCGAAGCCACCCACAAGCTGGCGTCCTCGATTGCCGAGAAACTGCGCAATCAGAAGAGCGCCGGCGGCCGTGCAGGCATTGTACAGGGCCTGTTGCAGGAATTTTCCCTATCGTCCCAGGAAGGCGTGGCACTGATGTGCCTGGCCGAAGCGCTGCTGCGTATCCCGGACAAGGGCACCCGCGATGCACTGATCCGCGACAAGATCAGCACCGGTAACTGGCAGCCGCACCTGGGCAACAGCCCGTCGCTGTTCGTCAACGCCGCGACCTGGGGCCTGTTGCTGACCGGCAAACTGGTCGCCACCCACAACGAAGCAGGCCTGACTTCGTCCCTGAGCCGCATCATCGGCAAAAGCGGCGAGCCGATGATCCGCAAGGGCGTCGACATGGCCATGCGCCTGATGGGCGAGCAGTTCGTCACCGGCGAAACCATCGCCGAAGCCTTGGCCAACGCCAGCAAGTTCGAAGCCAAGGGCTTCCGCTATTCCTACGACATGCTCGGCGAAGCCGCACTGACCGAACATGACGCCCAGAAATACCTCGCGTCCTACGAGCAAGCCATCCACTCGATCGGCAAGGCCTCTCACGGTCGTGGCATTTATGAAGGCCCGGGCATCTCGATCAAGCTCTCGGCCCTGCACCCGCGTTACAGCCGCGCCCAGTACGAGCGTGTGATGGACGAGCTGTACCCGCGCCTGCTGTCGCTGACCTTGCTGGCCAAGCAATACGATATCGGCCTGAACATCGACGCCGAAGAAGCCGACCGCCTCGAGCTGTCGCTGGACCTGCTGGAACGCCTGTGCTTCGAACCGCAACTGACCGGCTGGAACGGCATCGGTTTCGTGATCCAGGCTTACCAGAAACGTTGCCCGTATGTGATCGACTACGTGATCGACCTGGCTCGCCGCAGCCGCCATCGCCTGATGATCCGCCTGGTGAAAGGCGCGTACTGGGACAGCGAAATCAAGCGCGCCCAGGTCGAAGGCCTGGAAGGCTACCCGGTCTACACCCGCAAGGTGTACACCGACGTTTCCTACATTGCCTGCGCACGCAAACTGCTGTCGGTGCCGGAAGTCATCTACCCGCAGTTCGCCACGCATAACGCCCACACCTTGTCGGCCATTTACCATATCGCCGGTCAGAACTACTACCCGGGCCAGTACGAGTTCCAGTGCCTGCACGGCATGGGCGAACCGCTGTACGAACAGGTTGTAGGCAAGGTTTCCGAAGGCAAGTTGAACCGTCCGTGCCGCGTGTACGCACCGGTCGGCACTCACGAAACACTGCTGGCGTACCTGGTACGTCGCCTGTTGGAAAACGGCGCGAACACCTCGTTCGTCAACCGCATCGCCGACCAGTCGATTTCGATTCAGGAACTGGTAGCCGATCCGGTAGCCAGCATCGAGCAGATGGCCACGCTGGAAGGCGGCTTCGGCTTGCCGCACCCGCGCATTCCACTGCCGCGTGATTTGTACGGTGCCGAGCGCGCCAACTCCAGCGGCATCGACATGGCCAACGAACACCGTCTGGCGTCGCTGTCCTGCGCCTTGCTGGCCACCGCGCACAACCACTGGAAAGCTGCGCCGATGCTCGGTTGCGCGTCCAGCACTGAAACGCCGGCACCGGTACTCAACCCGTCTGACCTGCGTGATGTGGTCGGTCATGTGCAAGAAGCCACCGTCGAAGACGTCGACAACGCCATCCAGTGCGCCCTGAACGCCGCCCCGATCTGGCAGGCCACTCCGCCCGCCGAACGCGCCGCGATCCTGGAACGTGCCGCCGACCTGATGGAAGCCGAAATCCAGCCGCTGATGGGCCTGTTGGCTCGCGAAGCCGGCAAGACCTTCGCCAACGCCATCGCCGAAGTGCGTGAAGCCGTGGACTTCCTGCGTTACTACGCAGTGCAGGCCCGCAACGATTTCACCAACGACGCCCATCGCCCGCTGGGTCCGGTGGTGTGCATCAGCCCGTGGAACTTCCCGCTGGCGATCTTCAGCGGTCAAGTCGCTGCCGCACTGGCCGCCGGTAACCCGGTACTGGCCAAACCAGCCGAACAAACCCCGCTGGTCGCTGCACAAGCCGTGCGCCTGCTGCTCGAAGCCGGGATTCCGGAAGGCGTGCTGCAACTGCTGCCGGGCCGTGGCGAAACCGTCGGTGCCCGCCTGGTCGGCGACGACCGGGTCAAAGGCGTGATGTTCACCGGCTCCACCGAAGTCGCACGTTTGCTGCAACGCAACGTCGCCGGGCGTCTGGATGCCCAGGGCCGTCCGATCCCGCTGATCGCCGAAACCGGTGGCCAGAACGCGATGATCGTCGACTCCTCGGCGCTGACCGAACAAGTGGTCATCGACGTGGTGTCCTCGGCGTTCGACAGTGCTGGCCAGCGTTGCTCGGCGCTGCGGGTGCTGTGCTTGCAGGAAGATTCGGCCGACCGTGTCATCGAAATGCTCAAGGGTGCCATGGCCGAATGCCGTCTCGGCAACCCGGAGCGCCTGTCCGTGGACATCGGCCCGGTGATCGACGCCGAAGCCAAGGCCGGCATCGAGAAACACATTCAGGGCATGCGTGAAAAAGGTCGCAACGTCTATCAGGTGGCCATCGCCGACCTGGAAGAATGCAAGCGCGGCACGTTCGTCATGCCGACCCTGATCGAGCTGGAAAGCTTCGACGAGCTGCAACGGGAGATCTTCGGTCCGGTGCTGCACGTGGTTCGCTACAAGCGCAAAGACATCGACCAACTGATTGCGCAGATCAATGCATCCGGTTACGGCCTGACGCTGGGCGTACACACCCGCATCGACGAAACCATCGCCAAGGTGATCGACAACGTCAACGCCGGTAACGTCTACGTCAACCGCAACATCGTGGGGGCCGTGGTCGGCGTGCAGCCGTTTGGTGGCGAAGGCCTGTCGGGCACTGGCCCGAAAGCCGGTGGTCCGCTGTACCTGTACCGCTTGCTGTCGACACGTCCGAGCGATGCGATCGAACAATCCTTCGCTCGCGGTGACGCCGTGACGGCACCGGACGTTCGACTGCGTGACGCCATGCGCAAACCGCTGACCGCCCTGCAAACCTGGGCCGACAGCAACAAGCTGACTGACCTGAGCGCCCTGTGCGTGCAGTTCGCGGCGCAATCGCAAAGCGGTATCACCCGCACGCTGAGCGGCCCGACCGGCGAGCGCAACAGCTACGCCATCCTGCCGCGCGAGCACGTGCTGTGCCTGGCGGAAGTCGAAGCTGACCTGCTGACTCAACTGGCAGCGGTATTGGCCGTCGGCGGTTCGGCGGTGTGGCCGGAAGGTGAGCTGGGCAAGGCACTGTTGGCTCGCCTGCCGAAAGACGTACAGGCGCGGATCACTCTGGTGGCCGACTGGCACAAGGACGAGGTGATCTTCGATGCGGTTCTGCATCACGGGCACTCCGACCAGTTGCGTGCGGTCTGCCAGCAAGTGGCCAAGCGTGCCGGCGCCATCGTCGGGGTTCACGGTCTGTCGCAAGGCGAAACCGGCATCGCGCTGGAACGCCTGGTGATCGAGCGCGCACTGAGCGTCAACACGGCGGCTGCGGGCGGTAACGCCAGCCTGATGACCATCGGCTAAATCGCAATGAAGCCAGGCGTCCGCAATGGGCGCTTGGAACGCAAAACCTTGTGGGAGCGAGCTTGCTCGCGATAGCGGTCTGTCAGTCACATCCTTTTTGAATGTGCCGCCGCCATCGCGAGCAAGCTCGCTCCCACATTTGTTTTGTGGTGCCTGTTAAGCCGTCGTTCTGCCCCACCATCAGCCCCATCAATCATCCTGTTCAGCCTCTATTCCTCTGCCTAGACTTGGTCCACTCCACTAAAGGTAGGCCGCCATGTCCGAGACGTTGCTCAGTTCCCGCAATCTGGCTTTCGAGCTGTATGAAGTCCTCGATGCCGTGGGCCTGACCCGGCGCGAGCGTTTTGCCGAGCACAACCGCGAGACTTTCGACGCGGCCATTGGCACTGCCCGCAGCATCGCCGAGAAGTTCTTTGCCCCGCACAACCGCAAGGGCGACGAGAACGAACCCCGCTATGAAGACGGCAAGGCGATCCTGATTCCGGAAGTCAAACCCGCCGTGGATGCGTTCCTGGAAGCCGGTTTCCTCAACGCTGCCCGCCGCTTCGAGGCCGGTGGCATGCAGTTGCCGACCCTGCTCTCGCAAGCCTGTTTTGCGCATTTTCAGTCCGCCAATGCGGCGACAACTTCCTACCCGTTCCTGACCATGGGCGCGGCGAACCTGATCGAAAGCTTCGGCACCGACGATCAGAAACAACGCTTCCTGCAACCGATGATCGACGGCCGTTTCTTCGGCACCATGGCCTTGACCGAACCACACGCCGGCTCCTCGCTGTCGGACATCCGTACCCGCGCCGAACCTGCGGCGGACGGCACTTACCGGCTCAAGGGCAACAAGATCTTCATCTCCGGCGGCGACCACTCGCTGTCGGAAAACATCGTGCACATGGTGCTGGCCAAACTGCCGGATGCACCTGCGGGCGTGAAAGGCATTTCGCTGTTTATCGTGCCCAAGTTCCTGGTCAACGATGACGGCAGCCTGGGCCAGCGCAACGACGTGCTGCTGGCTGGGCTGTTCCACAAGATGGGCTGGCGCGGCACCACCTCTACCGCACTGAACTTCGGCGATAACGGGGAGTGTGTCGGCTACCTGGTGGGCAAGCCGCATCAAGGCCTGAGCTGTATGTTCCAGATGATGAACGAGGCGCGGATCGGTGTCGGCATGGGCGCGGTGATGCTCGGTTACGCAGGTTATCTGTACTCGCTGGAGTACGCCCGCGAGCGTCCGCAAGGTCGGCTGCCGGACAGCAAGGACCCGAACACCGCGCCGGTCTCGATCATCCAGCACGCCGACGTCAAACGCATGCTGCTGACCCAGAAGGCGTACGTCGAAGGCGCGTTCGACCTCGGTTTGTACGCAGCGCGGCTGTTCGACGACACCACCACCCTTGCGACCGAAACCGAGCGCCAGCAGGCCCACGAACTGCTCGATCTGCTGACGCCCATCGTCAAGTCCTGGCCCTCGGAGTTCTGCCTCAAGGCCAACGAACTGGCAATACAGATCCTCGGTGGCCACGGCTACACCCGCGAATACCCGGTGGAACAGTATTACCGCGACAACCGACTGAACCCGATCCACGAAGGCACCCACGGTATTCAGTCGCTGGACCTGCTGGGGCGCAAACTGGCGCAGAACGGCGGTGCCGGGCTCAAGCAATTGATTCGGCTGATCGCCAACACCGCCGAACGGGCGCAAGGGTTTGAATCATTGACGCCGCTGCGTGAGCCGCTGGAAAAACTGGTGGCACGCCTGCAAGCCGTCACCCTCGGCCTGCTGAACGATCTGGCACAAGGCAAGGTCAACAGCAGCCTCGCCAATTCGGCGCTGTACCTCAAGGCATTCGGTCACACGGTGATCGGCTGGCGCTGGCTCGAACAAGCGATTCGCGCTGAAGAAGGACTGGCCAAAGGCAACGCCGCAGATATCAGTTTCTATAAAGGCAAGCTGCAAGCGGCGCGCTACTTCCTGACGTGGGAAGTGCCAGGTTGTCACCATGAACTGGCGATTCTCGAGGCACGGGATGATACGTGCCTGGGGATGCAGGATGAGTGGTTCTGATCCAAAACCTGTTTTGTTGCTGAAATCCAATCGCGGGCAAGCCCGCTCCCACAGGAATCCCTATTGATCACAAATCCTGTGTTCAACACCCAAACCCTGTGGGAGCAGGCTTGCCCGCGATGGCGTCAGTCCAGTCACCACCTTATTCAGCTCAGCTTGAACCCGCCCATCTGCCGCGCCAGATCATCGGCCAGGCGTTGCAACATCTGACAGTCTTCACGGCAAGCCCTGACCTCCCCCGCCGTGGCTCGCGCCAGGTCGGAAATCCCTTGCACGTTGCGGTTGATTTCTTCGGTCACTGCCGACTGCTCTTCCGTCGCCGTCGCCACTTGATGGTTCATATCGCTGATGCGCTCGACCTGCCCGGTAATCGCCGTCAACGACGCGCCGGTGCGCTGGCTCGACTCAACACCTGTCCCCGTCGCCGCTTGCCCCGAATGCATTGATGACACGGCATTTTCCGCGCCCTGCTTGAGGCTGCCGATCATCTGCTGGATTTCGTCAGTGGAGGACTGGGTGCGCCGCGCCAACGTCCGCACTTCATCGGCAACCACCGCAAAGCCTCGGCCCATGTCACCTGCCCGCGCCGCTTCAATCGCCGCGTTCAGGGCCAGCAAATTGGTCTGCTCGGAGATCCCGCGAATCACCGCCAACACCTGATCGATGGACGCCACTTGTGTCGCCAGTTCACCCACCGCGCCCGCGGCGATGCCGATTTCGTCGGACATGCTTTCAATATGCCGGATCGAGCCGCCGACCACTTCACGGGCCTGCATCGCTTCATCGCGGGCAGTCTGCGAGGCGAGTGCGGCGTTACCGGCGTTCCGGGCGATGTCCTGAACGGTCAGGCCCATCTCGTGCACGGCGGTGGCGACCATGTCGGTCATTTCCTGCTGACGACCGGAACGCTCGGCGGTGTTTTCCACCACCTGCGTCACCTGGCCAACGGCTGTGCGCAATCGCTCGCTGGTGGCCAGCACGTCACCTATCATGCTGTGCTGATTTTCCAGGAAGCGATTGAAGCCGCGGGCCAGGTCGCCCAGCTCATCGGCGCGACTGGAATCCAACCTGTGGGTCAAATCGCCACTACCGCTACCAATCGCTACCAGTGCCGCTGTTACCTGACGGATCGGCCGCACCAGCCCACGGGCCAGCAGCACGACCAGCAACAGGCAAACCAGCGCCACCGCCAGGCCGATGCCACTGGTCAGCCACATGGCTTTTCTCGCCTCGGCGTAGATCTGCGACTGCGGCACTTCGGCCACCAGGGTCCAGCCCAGATCGCGCAACGGCAAGCTCAACGCCAGGAACTCTTCGCCGTCACGCTGGAAGCTGCTGCTGGTCAAACCCTGATGCCCCATGACGGCAAGTGCGGCGGGCGCGCTGATCTGCTCGGCCAACTGTTGCTTGCCACTGAACGGCGCTTCGGGATGCACCTGGATCAAACCGTCGGAACGCACGAGATAGACCTTGCCGCGCTCACCAAAGCTGAAGTTGTGAATCAGCTCCGACAGCTCTTTCAGGCTCAGCCCAAGCCCGGCAACGCCCACGACGTTGCCGGCCTGCTGGACCTTGAGGTCGATAAACAGAGCCAACTCGCCGGTGGCGGTGTCATTGTCGATATTGAGGGTGCGCGGCTGGTCGCTGTCCAGGAAACGGTAGAACCAGGCGTCGGCCGGGGTGGATCGACTGAGGGTCCGATCCAGGCCTTTTTCGGTGTAGTAGTGGCTCGACTCGGCACCTGCAATCAGCGCGGTAAAGGCTTTGTGTTCGGCGCGAATGCTTTCCAGGTAACTGACGAAGCTGTTGGCCTGGGCACTGTTTTCGCCCCCGGCCAACCACTCGCGCACCATGCTGTTGCTGGCAATGTCTTTGGCGGCGGTGAGCGGCTGAACCAGAATCCGTTCGATGTCGTTGCGCATCGCTTCGACGCTCGACGGCAAGGCTTGCTCGACCAGATAGCGCTGGGCGAGGCGGTTGACCACCAGGGTGTAAATGCCAACCACGATCAGAATACTGACCAGCAGGGCGGTGCCCATGCTCAGGATCAGCTGCCATTGAATACTGCGTCGCCAGAACTGCATGGAGCACCCCCAAAGAATAAGAGGCTGAACTACTGCAACAGCCATGCCGATTGTATACAACTTATTCGACAATCTATTCTTTGGTTGTGCGCAACACCATCAGACCTGATTGATGGTCTTGGAAATCACTTCAACCGTGGCGCTGACTTGCTCTTGGTAACGGTCGAGTTCCTGAGTGTGGCGTTTCTGCATTTCGAGCTGCTGCGAACACAGGTTCATCGCCGTCAGCACCAGCAGTTTGTCGCCAATCAGCGTCGGGTATTTCTTTTTGGTGTCAGCCAGAACGGCTTTCAACATTAATGCGGCGTCCAGCAGGGTCTGCTCTTCCCCGGCCGGCGCCTTGATCGAATAGTCTTCTCCGAGAATGGAAACGACTTTTACCCCTTCGGCGCCGTGTCTCATGCGTTCACTGGCCCTGCGCTCACGCGCTCAACCAACGCCTGGATACGTGCGGCGGTTGCACCCTGCTTTTCTTCCTGTTCCATCAGGCTCAGTTGCAGGCTTTCGTTTTCATCCTTGGCCTGGGCCAGTTCTGCGCTCAGGGTGGCGTTCGTACCGAGCAGTTCCTGGTTCTGTTGCACCAGGTCGCTGACCAGCTGTTCCAATTGGCTTAGGGATGTTTCCAACATTTTGATTTTCCGAGCATTTTCAAAGGGCGCGTACGATAAAGAAAAGTCACCACTGGCGCCAGGGTTATTCGGGCTCAGAGCCTTGATTTTCCTGGCGGCGACCTTGCTTGCGAGCTTTAAAGACTGCGATTCGGCGCTCTGGTTCCTCACACCTTGTCGCCGTAATAAATCTGCGACAAAAGCGCGCAGCGCCTCAAGACTTTAGTCGTATGACCGATAAGTCAAAGATAACCAGTCTCACAGTCGCACGGATCGCGCTCTTCTCCCAGGTAGACACCATGTCCCTTCGTAATATGAATATCGCACCGCGGGCGTTCCTCGGCTTTGCCTTGATCGGCAGCCTGATGCTGATTCTGGGTGTGTTTGCCTTGAACCAGATGAGCAAGATCCGCGGCGCCGGTGAAAACATCATCCAGAGCAGCGTGCCGAGCATCAAGGCACTGGACGAGTTCACTCAGTTGACCCTGCGCCTGCGGGTGCTGTCCTACCGCTTGCTGCTCAACCGCGAAGCGGACATGCAGCAAAAGACCCTCGAACTGTTCGAGCAACGCAATCAGCAGATTCGCGCCGCACAGACCGACTATGAAAAGGTCATCACCACCGCGCAAGAACGTGCTGCTTACGATCAGTACGTGCAACTGGTTGGACAGTACCGTCAGCTTGAAGACCGCATGAAGAGCCTGTCGCGCAATAACCAGGTCGATGACCTGCGCAACCTGATCAACACCGATTTGCTGAACAACTCCGAGGCGCTCAATGAGGTCCTCAACCGCCTGATGCAGATCAACAACGACCAGGCGGTTGCCATCAACGAGAAAGCCGCCGATCAATATGATTCGGCCTTCGACCTGGTGGTAACGCTGCTTTTGATCGCCACCGGCCTGACATTCCTGTTCGCCTGGTTGCTGACCAACAGCATCACCCAGCCAATTGCCAAGGCGCTGGACGCGGCTGAAGAAATCGCCGAAGGCAACCTGACCCGGCCGATCACCGTTGACGGCACCGACGAAGCTGGCCGCCTGTTGCTGGCCATGTCGAAAATGCAGGAAAAGCTGCGCGACACCCTGCAGCGTATTTCCGGCTCCGCCACGCAACTGGCGTCCGCCGCGGAAGAACTGAACAGCGTCACCGACGAAAGCGCCCGTGGCCTGACCCAGCAAAACAACGAAATCGAGCAGGCCGCCACCGCCGTCAACGAAATGACCAGCGCCGTGGAAGAAGTCGCCCGCAACGCGGTCAGCACGTCCGAAGCCTCGAAGAACGCCACCACCTCTGCCGGTGACGGCCGTGACCTGGTACAGGAAACCGTCAGCGCCATCGAACGCATGAGCGGCGACGTGCAAAGCACCGCGACCCTGATCGGCAACCTGGCCAACGAGTCTCGTGACATCGGCAAAGTGCTGGACGTGATTCGCGGCCTGGCCGACCAGACCAACCTGCTGGCCCTGAACGCCGCCATCGAGGCCGCCCGTGCTGGTGAAGCCGGTCGTGGTTTTGCGGTCGTCGCCGACGAAGTCCGTGCACTGGCTCACCGCACTCAGCAGTCGACCAGCGAAATCGAACGCATGATCGGCAGCATCCAGAGCGGTACCGAACACGCCGTGGACTCGATGCGCAACAGCACCGAACGCGCGGAGTCGACCCTGAACATCGCTCGCGGTGCCGGGATGTCGCTGGACACCATCAACACCGCCATCGTCGAAATCAACGAGCGCAATCTGGTGATCGCCAGCGCCGCCGAAGAACAGGCGCAAGTGGCCCGCGAAGTCGACCGCAACCTGGTGAACATCCGCGACCTGTCTGTGCAGTCGGCCACCGGTGCCAACCAGACCAGCGCAGCCTCCAACGAGCTGTCGCGCCTGGCGCTGGACCTGAACAACATGGTTGGGCGGTTCAGCCTGTAACGGTCACTGAACAGCCTGTGGCGAGGGAGCTTGCTCCCGCTCGGGTGCGCAGCAGCCGTAAACCCTGCGAATGCGTTCCACATGACGCACCGCAGTGCTGGGTTCTGGGGCCGCTACGCGCCCCAGCGGGAGCAAGCTCCCTCGCCACAGCGATCTCATCCAGCCCAACGGGTGTGGATAATCGCAGTAAAAAGCTTTTTGACAGCATCACAATTCAACAGGTTAGAATCGCTGGCACGCAGACTGCATGGTCAGTTTGCGCCCGCCTTTCAGCTTTCTGGAGTACTGCCTTTGAATGCGACGACCATCAACAGCCTGTTCTTGATCGGCGCGTTGCTGGTAGGTGCGAGCATTCTGGTGAGCTCACTTTCGTCCCGCCTCGGGATCCCGATTCTGGTGATCATCCTGGCCGTGGGCATGGCTGCCGGCGTCGACGGCGGCGGCATCATCTTCGATAACTACCCCACGGCTTATCTGGTCGGCAACCTCGCCCTCGCGGTGATCCTGCTCGACGGCGGCCTGCGCACCCGCGTCTCGAGTTTCCGCGTGGCCTTGTGGCCGGCGCTGTCGCTGGCGACCGTCGGGGTGCTGATCACCACCGGGCTGACCGGCATGGCCGCCGCGTGGCTGTTTGACCTGAACCTGATCCAGGGCCTGTTGATCGGCGCCATCGTGGGCTCCACCGACGCCGCGGCGGTGTTTTCGCTGCTGGGCGGCAAGGGCCTGAATGAACGGGTCAGCGCCAGCCTCGAAATCGAGTCCGGCAGCAACGACCCGATGGCAGTGTTTCTCACCGTCACCCTGATCGACATGCTCGCCAGCGGCCAGACCGGCCTGCACTGGAGCCTGCTGGGGCACCTGATTCGCGAGTTTGGCATCGGCGGCCTCATTGGCCTGGGTGGCGGCTGGTTGATGTTGCAAATGGTCAACCGGATCAACCTGGCCAACGGCCTGTACCCGATTCTGGTGGTCAGCGGCGGTCTGGTCGTGTTCGCCCTGACCAACGCCTTGCACGGCAGTGGCTTCCTCGCGGTGTACCTGTGCGGTCTGGTGATCGGCAACCGCCCGGTGCGCAGCCGCCACGGCATCCTGCACATGCTCGACGGCATGGCCTGGCTGGCACAGATCGGCATGTTCCTGGTGCTGGGGCTGCTGGTTACCCCACACGACTTGCTGCCTATCGCCCTGCCCGCCCTGGGCCTGGCGCTGTGGATGATCCTGTTTGCCAGGCCGCTGTCGGTGATGGTCGGCCTGCTGCCGTTCAAGGCGTTCCATGGTCGCGAAAAAGCCTTTATCTCCTGGGTCGGCCTGCGCGGCGCGGTCCCGATCATTCTGGCGGTGTTCCCGCTGATGGCCGGGCTGCCCAATGCCCAGCTGTATTTCAACCTCGCCTTCTTCATCGTGCTGGTGTCGCTGCTGGTGCAGGGCACGAGCCTGCCGTGGGTGGCCAAACTGTTGAAGGTCACGGTGCCGCCGGAGCCTGCGCCCATCTCTCGTTCGGCGCTGGAGGTCCATGTCACCAGCGAGTGGGAGTTGTTCGTTTATCGCCTGGGCGCGGAAAAATGGTGCATCGGCGCCGCCCTGCGCGAGCTGAAAATGCCCGAAGGCACGCGCATCGCCGCCCTGTTTCGCGACCAACAACTGCTCCATCCGTCGGGTAGTACGGTGCTGGAAGTGGACGATTTACTCTGCGTTATCGGCCACGAACACAACCTCCCGGCCCTCGGAAAACTCTTCAGCCAGGCACCGCAACGCGGCCTCGATCTGCGCTTCTTCGGCGACTTCGTTCTGGAAGGCGACGCCCAGCTGGGCGCGGTTTCAGCGCTGTACGGGCTGCAACTCGAAGGGGTCGATCCAGACATCTCGCTGGGCCGCTTCATTGCCCAGAAGGTTGGGGGCGCGCCCGTGGTCGGTGACCAGGTGGAATGGAACAACACCATCTGGACGGTTGCCGTCATGGACGGGAACAAGATCGGTAAAGTGGGCGTCAGATTCCCCGAAGGAAGTCGCCCGGGCCCCGGCTTGTTCCTCTAAACTGCCTTTCTTTTCACCTTGCACTGACCGGTCTCTATGCCAACTCTGCGCACCTACTTCGCTATCGCCCTGCTGGGCCTGAGTCTCTCCGTCGGCACCCTGCAAGCGGCCGAACCGCCGTCCAGCGACGCCGTGCAGAAGAGCCTCGACAAGATCGCCGAACGCAAACTGCCAGAGGCCGATCAAAAGGCCCTGCAACTGGTGTTGCAGCAGACGCTGACCCAACTGACCAACCGCAACGACTACGACCAGCGGCTGAGCGACCTCAAGCAGCAGCTCGCTAACGCCCCCAAGCAGAACATCGAAAACCAGCGCGAACTGGCCCGCCTCAAGGCCAGTAAACCGGCCCCGGTGGCGCAACGTTACGCCAGCCTGCAGATCCCGCAACTCGAGCAACTGCTGACCGAGCGCACCACCCAGCAAAGCGATCTGCAAAAAAGCCTGGCCGACGCCAACAGTCTGATCATCACTGCCCAGACCCGTCCAGAGCGCGCCCAGGCCGAAATCAGCAGCAGCCAGACGCGCATCCAGCAAATCAACGGCATCCTCAAGCTCGGCAAGGACAACGGCAAAACCCTCAGCGCCGATCAGCGTGGCCAACTCAATGCCGAACTGGCTGCACTCAACGCCCTGATCCCGCTGCGGCGCCAGGAACTGGCCGGCAACAGCCAACTGCAAGACCTGGGCAACAGTCAGCATGATTTGCTGATGGAAAAAACCGCGCGCATGGAGCAAGAGATCCAGGACCTGCAAACCCTGATCAACCAGAAGCGCCTGGCCCAGTCCCAGCAAACCGTGACGCAGCAATCGATCGAGGCGCAAAAGGCCGGCAGCAGCAGCCTGCTGGCGACCGAGAGCGCGGCCAACCTGAAGCTGTCCGACTACTTGCTCAAAAGCACCGACCGCCTCAACGAACTGACCCAGCAGAACCTGCAAACCAAGCAACAGCTCGACAGCGTGACCCAAAGCGACTCGGCGCTGGACGAACAGATCAACGTGCTCAAAGGCAGCCTGCTGCTGTCCAAGATTCTCTACAAACAGAAGCAGTCCCTGCCACGGCTGCGGGTCGACCGCGACCTCGCCGACCAGATCGCCGACATTCGCCTGTACCAGTTTGAAGTCAATCAACAACGGGAGCTGATCAGCAGCCCCGGCACCTACGTCGAAAACCTGCTGGCGACCCAGCCGCCCGATCAGGTCACCCCGCAACTGCGCCGCACCCTGCTGGACCTGGCCGTCACCCGCAGCGACCTGCTGGAGCGCCTGAGCCGCGAACTGAGCGCATTGCTCAACGAATCCATCACCCTGCAACTCAATCAGAAACAACTGCTGAGCACCGCCCAGACCCTGCGCGCGACCCTCGACGAACAGATGTTCTGGATTCCCAGCAACAAACCGCTGGACCTCGAGTGGGCACGCACCGTGCCGGAGCGACTGGAGAAACAGGTCACGACCCTGCCGTGGGCGTCGAGCTTCAGCGAATTGACCGATGGCCTGACCCAGCGTCCGCTGCTGTTCCTGCCCCTGGCCCTGCTGATCGGTTTCCTGCTGTGGCGCCGTAAGTACCTGTATGCGCGGTTGAACAAGGTTCACCAGGACATCGGCCACTTCAAGCGCGACAGCCAGTGGCACACGCCGCAGGCGATCCTGATCAACATTTTGCTGGCGATGCCGGTTTCCCTGGGCCTGGCGCTGTGCGGCTACGCCTTGCAAGTCGACGCACGCGGGCAGAACGCCAACCTCGGCGCCGCGTTGCTGCAAATCTCCCAGGCGTGGCTGGTGTTCTACACCGCGTACCGGATCCTCGCGCCGGGCGGCGTGGCCGAACTGCACTTCCGCTGGGAGAAGCCGCAAGTCGAGTTCCTCCAGGGCTGGATTCGTCGTCTCGGACTGGTGGTGCTGGCGTTGGTGGCCGTGGTGGCCGTTGCCGAGTTGCAACCGGCGGCGCTGGCCGATGACGTACTCGGCATCGGCGTCGTCCTGACCTGCTACGCCTTGATGGCCTGGCTGCTCAGCCGATTGCTGCTCAACAGCCCGACCCACAACAATGCGTCGCTGTTTCGCAAGGCCGTGGGCATCCTGTTCACCGCCCTGCCAATCGCGTTGTTCATCGCCGTGTGCTTCGGCTACTTCTACACCGCGCTGAAACTCAGTGACCGGTTGATCAACACCCTGTACCTGCTGATGTTCTGGCTGGTGATCGAAGCCACCTTCGTTCGCGGCCTGAGCGTGGCGGCACGGCGCCTGGCGTATCAACGGGCCCTGAGCAAACGCCAGGCCGCCCGAGAGGCCGGCGACGGCGAGGCCGTGGTCGAAGAGCCCACGCTGGACATCGAGAAGGTCAACGAACAGTCCCTGCGCCTGATCCGCCTGGCGCTGCTCGGCGGTTTCATCGCTGCGCTGTACTGGGTCTGGGCCGACCTGATCACGGTGTTCTCATACCTGGACAACATCACCCTCTACGAATACACCAGCGGCACCGGCATCAACATGAGCATGGTGCCCATCAGCATCGGCGACATGCTCGGCGCGCTGATCATCATCGGCATCACGTTTGCCCTGGCGCGCAACCTGCCGGGGCTGCTGGAAGTGCTGGTGCTGTCCAAGCTCGACCTGGCCCAGGGCAGCGCCTACGCCACCACGACCCTGCTGACCTATGTGATTGCCGGTATCGGTTTCGTCTCCACCCTGTCGACCCTCGGCGTGAGCTGGGACAAGTTGCAGTGGCTGGTAGCCGCGCTCTCCGTCGGCCTGGGTTTCGGCATGCAGGAGATCTTCGCCAACTTCATCTCCGGGATCATGATCCTGTTCGAGCGCCCGGTGCGGATCGGCGACACCATCACCATCGGCAACCTGTCGGGCACGGTCAGCAAGATCCGCATCCGCGCCACCACCATCACCGACTTCGACCGCAAGGACATCATTGTCCCGAACAAGACGTTCATCACCGGGCAACTGATCAACTGGTCGCTGACCGACACCATCACCCGCGTGACCCTCAAGCTCGGCGTCGACTACGGCTCGGACCTGGACCTGGTCAAGGAATTGCTGCTCAAGGCCGCCCGCGATAACCCGCGAGTACTCAAGGAACCCGAGCCTCAGGTGTACTTCCTGAATTTCGGTGAAAGCACCCTGGACCATGAACTGCGCGTGCACGTGCGTGACCTCGGCGACCGCAACCCGGTACTCGACGAGATCAACCGCTTCATCAACCGCGAGTTCAAGAAACAGCACATCAACATTTCGTTCCGCCAGATGGAGGTCTACCTCAAGAACCTCCAAGGCCAGGAATACAAAATGGTGCCTATCGAGCCGGAAGCCAAAACCATCGTTGCACCGACCGAGATCAAATCGGCGAAGCAACCGCCTGCGGCCAAACTCGACTAACGGGTTTATCCCTAGCAGAATGCTCGGACATTCTGCTGGAGATGGCCGTTGAAAGCCCTCGACGAACTGACCTTCGACAACCGCTTCGCCCGCCTGGGCGATGCGCTCTCAACCCACGTGCTGCCCGAACCCATCGCGGACCCTCGGCTGGTAGTCGCCAGCCCCGCCGCCATGGCGTTGCTGGACCTGGACCCGGCCGTCGCCGAAACGCCGGTGTTCGCCGAACTGTTCGGCGGCCACACGCTGTGGGCCGAAGCAGAACCGCGGGCGATGGTCTATTCCGGGCATCAGTTCGGCTCCTACAACCCGCAATTGGGCGACGGTCGCGGGCTGCTGCTGGGCGAGGTCTACAACGAGGCGGGCGAACACTGGGACTTGCACCTCAAGGGCGCCGGGCAAACACCTTACTCGCGCATGGGCGATGGCCGCGCGGTGCTGCGTTCGTCGATTCGCGAGTTTCTGGCCTCCGAAGCACTGCATGCCCTGGGTATCCCGACCACCCGCGCGCTGTGCGTGATCGGCTCCAGCACCCCGGTCTGGCGCGAGAAACAGGAGCGCGCGGCAATGGTCCTGCGCCTGGCGCCGAGCCATGTGCGCTTCGGGCATTTCGAATACTTCTACTACACCAAGCGCCCCGAACAACAGAAAGCCCTCGGCGAACACGTGCTGGCCATGCACTTCCCCGAGTGCCTGGAACAACCGGAACCGTACCTGGCCATGTTCCGCGAAATCGTCGAGCGCAACGCTGAACTGATCGCCAAATGGCAGGCCTATGGTTTCTGCCACGGCGTGATGAACACCGACAACATGTCGATCCTGGGCATCACCTTCGACTTCGGCCCGTTCGCCTTCCTCGACGACTTCGACGCCCACTTCATCTGCAATCATTCCGATGACCAGGGCCGCTACTCGTTCAGCAACCAAGTACCCATCGGCCAGTGGAACCTCAGCGCCCTGGCCCAGGCCCTGACGCCGTTCATCAGCGTCGATGCCTTGCGCGAAACCCTCGGCCTGTTCCTGCCGCTGTTCCAGACCCACTACCTGGACCTGATGCGTCGGCGCCTCGGCTTGACTACCGCCGAAGACGACGACCAGGCACTGGTCGAAACACTGCTGCAACTGATGCAAAACAGCGGCGTCGACTACAGCCTGTTCTTTCGTCGCCTCGGCGAAGAGCCGGTCGATGTGGCCGTGGCTCGCCTGCGCGACGACTTCGTCGACATCAAGGGTTTCGATGCCTGGGCCGAGCGCTACAGCGCCCGCGTCAGCCGCGAAGGCACCATCGACCAGGCACAGCGCCGCACGCGCATGCACGCAGTCAATCCGCTCTATATCCTGCGCAACTACCTGGCACAGAAAGCCATCGACGCCGCAGAAAGCGGTGACTATTCAGAAGTGCGTCGCCTGCACACCGTGTTGAGCAAGCCGTTCGAAGAACAGCCCGGCATGGACAGCTACGCCGAGCGCCCGCCTGAGTGGGGCAAGCATCTGGAGATCAGTTGTTCGTCGTAAGTTCGCTCAGATAAAGGTCTCCACCGAGACACCAAAGCGCTCGGCCAACCAGCGAACTTGCCGCAGGTTGAGCTGGCGCTTGCCGCTGAGAACTTCCGACACCACCGATTGCGCGCCAACAC
Source organism: Pseudomonas purpurea (assembly GCF_039908635.1). Classification (NCBI taxonomy): domain Bacteria; kingdom Pseudomonadati; phylum Pseudomonadota; class Gammaproteobacteria; order Pseudomonadales; family Pseudomonadaceae; genus Pseudomonas; species Pseudomonas purpurea. The sequence goes on along the minus strand of NZ_CP150918.1, from coordinate 547,370 downwards.
CCGGCAGGTCGCTTTGGCTCAAGCTGTGTTCGCGCATCAGGTAACGCAGTGCATCCACGGGCATCGGCCGATGTTCATGGTCATACGCCTCGATCCAGTCGCCGATGATGTCCACCAGGCTCATGAGCGGGTTGGACTCATCTTCACCCACCAGCTCCAGCAGTTCATCAAGCGCTTTGACCAGCAGGTCGTAATCGGCCTCGTTCGTTGGCTTGTGCAGCAACGGCGAGATGAACTGCCAATGCTCGACAGCCTGTTTTATGAGTGCGCTCATCTGCGGTCCTCTTTCCATTTGCCTTTGTCATAGTCGTGATGATCCAGCACATGCCGGATATAGAGCTTTTGAACCTTGTAGCGGACCAGCGCGATCAGTCGCAGCTTGTTGCCGCCCACATCGAAAACATGCCACGACTCAACCTTGTCCACCGCCGCAAACATCGCCTTCATCTGCGCAAAATCAGCGGGGCTGTAGATTTTCATCCGTCGATACCATTCATCCAGCGCACTCGCTGATTGCGGCCATTTTTCCTTGGCCTCCCAGATCCGTTTGGCAGTGATCACACGCATGCAGCATCCTTATCGCATCTTGCTATGGAGGGTAGGCACCGAGCGCGACTATCGCAACCCGCTATTGGCATGGGCTGACCAGCGGTGCGCACTCGATGTACTTCCAAAGCCTAGGTATAGGGCGCACGCCTACACCGGTGAATATATGAGCAGATACGACGGGGCACAGACCCAATAACCAAATCGCATATCAACCAACTTAAACATTCTTAGACTCTCTAAGCGCGCCTCACTATCGTGTCGGCCGCGGCCGCCTCCGAGCGCGCCCGATACCTCATACGAGATTCGTTCGCCAAAGGAAGCCCCATGTCCTGGGACTCGTTACCCCTGCTGTTCGTCGCTGCGTTGCTGATCTGGTTGCTGATTTCTTTCGTGCGCGAAAAATGGAGCGCCGACGTGGTGGCGGCGATTGCCGTTGCGGCGTTGCTGGTGACGCAGATCCTCAGCCCCGGCGAAGTGCTGGGTGTGCTGAGCAACTCGGCGCCGGCCACCATCGCCTGCATGTTCGTGCTGTCCGCTGCGCTGGAGCGCACCGGTTGCATCGATGCCCTGGGCAACTGGCTGGGCAACCTTGTCGGCGATAAACCGCTGCGGGTGCTCGGCGGCTTGATGATTACCGCGCTGGTGATTTCCGCGTTCCTCAACAACACCCCGGTGGTGGCGATTCTCACGCCCGTGGCGATTGCCCTGGCCAAACGCGCCAACAGCTCGCCCTCGAAACTCTTGATTCCGCTGTCCTACGCCACCGTGCTGGGCGGCATGCTGACGATGATCGGAACCTCGACCAACATTCTGGTGGACGGCGTGGCGCGCAAGGCCGGCCTGGCGCCGTTCGGCATGTTCGAGATCACCCCGGCGGCGTTGATGTTCGCCGCCGTCGGCTTCATCTACCTGATGCTCTTCAGCAATCGCCTGCTGCCGGACCGCGACAGCCTGTCCAAACAGCTGCGCCCGGACCTGGGCCGCACGTTCATGAGCGAGTTGCTGGTGCCCCACGACTCACCGGTGATCGGCAAGACCCTGGCCGAGGCCAACCTCAACGGTGGCAGTGGCCTGCAAGTGCTGAAGATCTTCCGTGACGATCAGGAACTCAGCACCCCGGACCACCACACCCAACTGTTGAGCGGTGACCGACTGGTGCTGCACGGACAAGTCCAGGACGTGGTCGAGCTGCGCGAAAGCGGTCACCTGACGTTCAATCGCGGTGAAGCCTTCGAAACCATCAGCAGCCACGACGTGATCCTCGCCGAGGCCATCGTCGGCCGCAGCTCGCGCTACAGCCACCGGCCGATGCGCGACCTCGACCTCACCGCACGCTACGGCATCAACGTGCTGGCGGTACACCGTCAGGCCGAAAACATTCAAGGCAACCTCGACGACCTGCACCTGCAGTTCGGCGACGTGATGCTGGTTGAAGGCACCCCGGCGCAAATCCGCCGCTTCGCCGACAACGGCGACCTGATCAGCCTGAACACCGTGCAGGAGCGCGCCTACCGCCGCGACAAGGCGCCGATTGCCTTGATCGCCACACTGGCCGTCATGGTCCTGTCTGCGTTTGAAATCATGCCCATCGAAGGCATGGCGCTGATCGCCGCCGTGGTGGTGGTCGCCACCCGCTGCCTGGACGTCGAAGACGCGTATAAAGCCGTGGACTGGAAAATCCTCAGCCTGATCTTCGGCATGCTGGCCATCAGTATCGCCATGGACAAGGTCGGCCTGATCGACCTGGTGGTGAACAAAACCATGGCCGCGATCCCAAATCCTGGGCCGTTGCTGATGCTCGGTTTCATTTACCTGCTGACCACGGTGCTCACCGAAATTCTCTCCAACAACGCCGTGGCCGTGCTGCTGACACCCATCGCCATCGGCGTCGCCCAGCAACTGGGCGTCGACCCTCGGCCCTTCGTGGTCGCGGTGATGTTCGCTGCCAGCGTCAGCTTCGCCACACCCATCGGCTACCAGACCAATACGTTTGTGTATAACGCGGGCGGCTACAAATTCAGCGACTTCATGCGCATCGGCATCCCGCTGAACATCCTGATGATGATCGTCGCGATGTTCGTGATTCCGTGGTTCTGGCCGCTGGTCTGAGTGATGACGGCCACTACCTGGCCATGATGCGCAAGAAGTTGCACAACGGATTGCGCGTCATTGGCTGAAAATTCGCCTTGCAGCATGGCCTGTATGGCTTTCAGGGCACTGCGCAAGTTGTTGCGCAGTGGTGCGCAAGAACTTGCGCAGTTTTCGATTGAACAGTGCCTTAATTCATCGTGTAAAAATCATAAGCATTTGATTTATATAGATTATTTTTAAATGGCATGGACCTTGATAACCCTCTGGTACTCCCGAGGCAATTTCACCTCCGGGGGCTTTTGGTTTATCAGGCAAGGAAAGCTCACATGCCAACACCCGCGTATCTCTCCATCACAGGCACCAAGCAAGGCCTGATCACCGCAGAAACATTCACCCAGAAATCTGTCGGCAACATCTATCAGGAAGGCCACGAAGACCAGATTCTGGTCCAGGCCTTCCAGCATCAGGTCATCATTCCCAGGGACCCGCAATCGGGCCAGCCAACCGGTCAGCGCGTACACAAGCCACTGATGATCACCAAAGTTTTCGACAAGTCTTCGCCGTTGATTTTTGCCGCGCTGACCTCTGGAGAGCGGTTGGAAAACTGCCACCTGGCCTGGTATCGAACCTCCGTTGAAGGCATTCAGGAGCACTACTTCAGCATTGAGCTGGTGGATGCGCTCATCGTCGAGGTTCAATCACGTATGCCGAACTGCCAGGACCCGCAGATGTCGCACTTCACTCACCTGGAAGATGTGTACTTCACCTACCGCAAAATCATCTGGACCCACGAAATATCCGGGACTTCCGGCTCTGACGACTGGCGTGTCCCGATCAGCGCCTAAAACCGATTGCTCATCTCGATGGCATCGGCAGGGATCAGTCAGATGAGCAACGCGTCGTAACGTCATCCCGCTCGCTGCCGATCCCTTCGCCCACCCACGAAGCCAAAACCTCAAGTGCGCAACTTCTTGCGCACTTGTTTCCAGAAATCCGCTCGTAAATCCCCTACAGCCCACGGCCCACCTGACCTGTAGCCGAGTGCGCAACTTCTTGCGCAGTACTGCGCAACTTCTTGCGCACTTTGGCGACCTTTCCTACGCGCAACAAGGCAAACTCTTACGCCTTTAACGCATAACTATTTGATTTAAATAGTATTTTTTATACATGGCACAAACCTTGATACATAAAGATCACCCACCGGGCGATTTCGCCCCCGGGCTATCTCATTTATGTCAGCAAGGAGAGCATCCATGGCAACACCAGCATATATGTCCGTCACCGGCGAAAAACAAGGCCTGATCACCGCCGGCGCCTTCACCGCAGACTCCGTTGGCAACACCTACCAGGAAGGTCACGAAGACCAGGTCATGGTTCAGGGTTTCAGCCACGAAGTCATCATCCCGCGTGACCCGCAATCCGGCCAACCCACCGGCCAACGCGTTCACAAACCCGTGGTTATCACCAAAGTCTTCGACAAGGCTTCCCCACTGTTGCTGGCTGCCCTGACGTCGGGCGAGCGCATGACCACTATCGAAATCAAGTGGTACCGCACCTCCGCTGCCGGCACCCAAGAGCACTACTACACCACCAAACTTGAAGACGCGATCATCGTGGACATCAAGGACTACATGCACAACTGCCAGGACCCATCGAACTCGCACTTCACCCACCTGGAAGACGTGCACTTCACCTACCGCAAAATCACCTGGACCCACGAAGTATCCGGTACTTCGGGTTCCGATGACTGGCGTTCCCCGGTCGCTGGCTAAGTCTGGCCGACCGTTACAACACATCGGCCAGCTCTGCTGGCCGATGTCGTTTATGCCCTATAGAATTCCTGCCTTCGTCCACACCCTCACCCGGTGCCGACGCGCGCCGCAAGACTGCAAAAGGAACAATGGATGTTCGCTCCGGCCAATCAGACTCACTTCAGCCTGACCATCGAAGGTCTGGAGAACGATCTCCAGGTGCTCGCCTTCAAAGGCCGGGAAGCCATCAGCCAGCCGTTTCAGATCGAGGTCGAACTGGTCAGCGAACGACCGGACCTGAACCTCGAAACCCTGTTGCACAAACCGGCGTTCCTGCAAATGTCGCCCGACGGCAGCGGCATCCACGGGCAGATCTATCGCGCCGCCCAAGGCGATTCCGGCAAGCGCCTGACGCGCTACGCCGTGACCCTGCGCCCGCAGCTGTCCTACCTGGCGCACCGCATCAACCAGCGCATCTTCCAGAACATCACCGTGCCGAAAATCATCGGCCAGGTGCTTGAAGAACACGGCATCCAGAGCAACGCCTACCAATTCCAGCTAGGGGCGGTTTATCCCGAGCGCGTGTACTGCGTTCAGTACGATGAATCGGACCTGCATTTCATCCAGCGCCTGTGCGAGGAAGAAGGTATCCACTACCACTTCCAGCACAGCGCCACGGGCCACAAACTGGTGTTTGGCGATGACCAGACGGTGTTCCCGAAACTCGCCCCCGTGGCCTACCAGCAAGACTCCGGCATGGTCGCCAACGACCCGGTGATCAAGCGCTTCGACCTGCGTCTGGAAACCCGCACCAGCCGTACCACGCGCCGCGACTACGACTTCGAGAAGCCGCGCCTCACCCTCGAAAGCGCCGCCCCCGGCGATGCCAAGCCAGACCTCGAAGACTACGACTACCCCGGCCGCTTCACCGACCGCGAGCGTGGCAAACACCTGGCCACCCGCGCCCTGGAACGCCACCGCAGCGACTTCCAACTGGCCGAAGGCAAAAGCGATCAGCCGCTGCTGGTCAGCGGGCACTTCCTGGCCCTCAAGCAGCACCCAAAAGCCAAATGGAACGACCTCTGGCTGCTCACCGAAATCCTCCACGAAGGCAAACAGCCGCAGGTCCTCGAAGAGTCGGTGACCAGCGACACCACGGCCCTCAAGGACGATTTCCACCAGGGTTACCGCAATCGCTTTCAGGCCACCCCGTGGGACGTACCCAACCGCCCGCCCCTGAACCACCCCAAGCCGCGCATCCTCGGCAGCCAGAGCGCCGTGGTCACCGGCCCCAAGGGTGAAGAGATCCACTGCGATCAGTACGGCCGCGTGAAGGTGCAGTTCCACTGGGACCGCGAAGGTCAGGCCGACGACAAGACCAGTTGCTGGCTGCGCGTCTCCTCGGCCTGGGCAGGCGCCCATTACGGCGGCATCGCCATCCCGCGTATCGGCATGGAAGTGCTGGTGACGTTCCTTGAAGGCGACCCCGACCAGCCACTGGTCAGCGGCTGCCTGTATCACAAGGAAAACACCGTCCCCTACGCCCTGCCGGCGAACAAGACCCGCAGCACCTTCAAGACCCTCAGCTCACCGGGCGGCGGCGGTTACAACGAACTGCGCATCGAAGACAAGAAAGGCCAGGAACAGATCTTCCTGCACGCCCAGCGCGACTGGGACGAGAACATCGAACACGACCAGAGAATCCGCGTCGGCAACGAACGCCATGACACCGTCGAAGCCAACAGCTACAGCGAGTTCAAGGTCGAGGAACACCACACCGTCCACACAGACCGCAAAGTCGAAACCCAGGCCAGCGACCACCTCACCGTGGGCGTGAACCAGCACATCAAACTCGGCACCAGCCAGTTCATCGACGCCGGCCAGGAAATCCACCTCAGCAGCGGCCTCAAAGTCGTCCTCGAAGCCGGCAGCGAAATGACCCTCGTCGGCGGCGGCAGCTTCGTCAAAATCGACGGCGGCGGCGTAACCCTGAGTGGCCCGGTGATCAACATGAACTCGGGCGGAAGCGCCGGGAACGGCACGGGGGCGGCGCCGTTGCTGCCGGGGCCGTTGAAGCAGGCGGATGCGGATAAGCCGGGGGCTCTTCTACAGCAGCGCTTGCGGGAGAATGTGCCAATTGTTGAGTTGTGCCAGAAACCCAAGGGCGGTACGCCGATGGAGTGTCCGTTGACGGATTGCCCATGCAGAAAAGCCCTGCTGGCAGGAGCAAAAGCGTGACGATTTCGGTACTGCTTGAACGCACAGATGACTTGCTCGAGAAGATTTACCGCCACTTGGAAGATCCCAACCTGAGCCTTTTATTCGACACAACCGAACTGGCCCTCTATGCAGATCAAAGTCCTCTGTGGTTGGAGACACCCACTCACTCGGCGTTCCTCGAAGCAATTCGCAACGAGCCGGTTAATTGGCCCGGGCTGATTATTGAGAGTGAGGCTGACGCACAAACGCTGCTCACTCATCTACGACACATATTGCTAGTGCGCTTTGGCCAGGGCCGCAAAGGTGTCCTGCGCTACTCCCATCCGACGACAGCCAGCTATCTCTTCCCGGTCGATGATGTCCAGGCCGGCCCGACGTGGATGGGACCGATAAGCTGTCTGACATGGTACGGCGGAACCTGGAGCGATCTGGCGCTGGGAGGTCAACGCTGGATCAGCATCGACAATCCCAAAGCATTGCAATGGAAGGCCGTCGAGAACATGACACCTGTTCACCTGAGCGCCCCCTATGAACAGGCATTGCAGCGCCAGCAAAAAGAACACTTCCTGTACCAGTGGTGGGAAAAACACGACACAACGCCCTACCCACAAGCCGAGAAATATCTGCAAGACGGGATGAGCAGCGGCTTTGCGCAAGCCGCAGAACTCAACGAATACCTGTCACTGCGAGCGCACCATCCAAGCCAGGATGCGCCCCATGTTCCCCCTCACGGCACCAGCGAAGATCGCCTGGAACAGATGCGATTGCATCTGGAACGAAACCAACAAGACAAGGAGTCCCTGACATGAGCGCACCCGTTGGGAGTTTGAGCTCCGGCCCGGCTTGCGAAGCTGGAAAACTGATCGTTCAGGTGATTGGAAAGGACCATCCCGCTGGCCAGAAAATCGTCCTGTGCGATGAGGCCAACAAGGAGCTCAAGGGTAAACCCGAACCCTTGGAAAAAGACCTGTGCAGCAGTGTGTTGCATGTCTGGGATTGCGCCGGCCAAGCCACTCGCAATCTATGGCTGGAAATCACCTCAAGCACAGGCAAGCCGATTCGTCTGCCACTGCTCAAGAATGTACGGGCAAGTCCACGCCAGGCAGATGCACAATGGAACCAGTTGGTTCCCGTACTTCCATTCGTCGCGCTGCCGGGCTCGAAAAGCAGCTACGACCTCGGCGCTCCGGTTCTTGCCAGAACTGGCTTCATCTACGCCTTTTACCAGAAGAAGCTGTGGCGTGAACTGGAGGTGCGGATTGAGGAAGGCAAAACCACTTACCATGACATTGATGTTGCTCAATACCGTCAAGGCAATGGTTTCAAAACCGGGAATCGCCAAGCCACCGGGCAACCCCTGGAAGATATCTGGCTCCCTGCAATCTGGAACAATCAGCGTGTTATGGACCTGCAGTTGTGTTTCTCCGAAATACAACTCAACGCACCACGCCTGCGACACCTTGAACAAGATGCCAAGGCACGTGACCAACGCTGCCGAAACCCTGATCTGAGCTGTTCAAATGCCCGGTTCAAAGACCTCTACAAAGGCAAGCCAGACGGCCAGGCCATGCTGCAGGCATTTTCGAACTTTGATGTTCGTGACCGTGCCAATCAGACCTCCGTGGCCCAAGTCACAGTCGTCAGACGCAACCTTGACCTGAGTGTTTTCCCGCTCACTGTGGTAGCACCTCAACGCCCCCGTAGCCCTGCTTACGAGTACATGCTCGATCACCCGGCCCAACACCTGTTCAGCCTCGACGGACAGTTCCCGGTCAAGGCCGGTCAGGAAGCCAAGGATTTTCTGATTGAGTGCGCCAAGGGGACCTCTCCCAAAGCTACCGCAACACTGGAAGTGACGGCCGTAGCCGACACCTTGGAAAACTCGTTGCCTGTGCCCAAACCGACGGAAGAGAAAAAGGATGACCCTCCCGCAAAAAAACCCGATCTGTGGCTGGCTCATCCAAGCACTACCGATGTACTGACTAAAGCCCGAGAACGACAAGTCTGCGGTGTACTGCTGGATGACTCACGCTATCGCTTGCGCTACCTGCAGAATCGCATCAAAACCCATCCGCACCTGCTGCTCTTGTGCGCTCGCCACGCTGCGCGCCAGGTCAACCATGCCAGCGCCCTGCTGGTGCAACAACTGGTAGTCCCTCGCAACATTTCGGGCGCGGCCAACCCGCTGCACGCCAGCATGGAAAAACTCAGCGCCAGCGGCAAGCAAGATATCAACCGCTGCACCGCCACCGTAGAGCGTGCCATGGTGTGGCAACACATGAACACAGCTCAGGACTTGTTGACCGAGAGTCTGCAGCAGGCGAGCACCCAACAGACACTGGCCGACCATTTCAGCCTGGATGATTTTGAGTACGCCTGCGCACTGTTCTGCATCAGCCAGACGATTGCCGCCATCGCCATACCGCCTGCGCGTCTTGACCCGCTGGCCCCAAGCGGAGATGTGGTCGACGCAGTCAGTGGGGTCAGCCTCTACAGCCCCACTGCCAGCGAAGGACAAAAGTTCATTGGAAAAATTGCCAGTGATAAAAAGTCTCCGCTGCACGTCATGCTTTGGCCTGAATGCGACGAGCAAACCACTGACGCTCCCTACCAAGTACCCACCAAAGAGGATGAAAACACGGGCGATGGTCGCTTCCGCGCCACAGAGTTGGCTAAAAACGAGAAAAAGCCAGCACCTGCCATCGCCCAACAAAAAACCGAGGACAGCCTGGACGTGGCCAATCTGTTGGCCGGGGCCAGTCTCAACAGTTACCTGACTACCAAGGGCAAGGCTGTCACCGGTGCGCTGGTCAGTATTTTTGAAAACCTGCAGGGCGCCGTGAATCTGGCCGTCAAAGCAATCGAAGCCCCCCAGGCAGCTGCCGACCTGGCCGCAGATGAAGCCAAGGCCCGCAAAAAAACCAGTACAGAGTCCAATGATCGCCTGGAAAGCCTCCGCAAGCGTTTAGCCAGCAAAGCCAAACCCGTGACCGTGCAATTGCACTCCATAGGCGTACAACAATTACGCAGTATGCTACCCGATGCCTTTGGGGCGGCTTACTTCATGAGCCGAGGCAAAGTTACTCAAAAATACTATGTGTTTGGCCTGGAAGACCTACCGGCACCAGAAACGACGCCCAAGACACTGTATGGCGAGTACCTGGATAAAAATGGCAAGTTACTGGGCAGTACCGATCGCAAACGCATGCCCGCTGACGGTGTGGAAACAGCAACCCATAAAGTTCTGGTTCTTCCCCGCGACCATGTCACAGCGAAATTGACCAGCAATATGAACAAAGAGCAGGCCACCAACAAGCAAGCCAAATCCGCGGCCAACAGCGCTGACGATGCAGCCAAGGCCGCAGACAATGCCTTGAATACGGTGATCAAAAGACACAAAACACTTGCAACTGCCCAAAAGGTTCTTGGTTCCAGCCCTGTCTGCATCGCAGTATTGATGTTGGAGATATGGAATGTGGGGAATGAAACACAAGCATGGACACAAAGCTTGCGGGAAAAAAACATGTTCCGAGTTGTAGGCGGAGTTGCCGGCGCTGGCCTTGACCTCATAATTGCCATGGAAGCGCTGACCGTTAAAGTGATGGGCTCTCAGTCAGCCTTAGCTGCCGCACGAGAACCTATCTACATTATTCCTAAGGGTAGATTCAGTACCGGTTTTGGTGAGGCCTTGGGAAAGAGATTGGTTGAAAAGGTTACCGCCCGCCTTATTGGCCAACTAGTCTCTGGAACAGTCTTTGCCTTTCTGAACATATACGATGCCATATATGCTTGGCAATGGAATGACAAAGCCATGTATGGCTACTTGTTAATGGCTGGTGGAGCCTTGGCTGGAGTCACTTCCGGTGTATTCAGTGGCGTGGCGATGTCGTTCCTAGGTATGCAACCACTAGGCTGGTTAAGCCTTCTATTGATTGGTATTGGCGCCGGCCCTGGTGTTTTGGCTCAGTAGCACACCGCTGGATGACTGGATGAGCAATGGGCCTTTCGGTCCGGGAGGCGGAACCCCTTCTGTACATCTACGAGATCCCCACGAAGCCTTCTATCGCCTGATAGGGCTTATGTCTGGCATCGGCATCTCGATCCGCGCCAATCCTGAGTATCAACCCGGTGCAAAACTGGATGTCAATGCCAGCGTACCCTACGAAATACGCAGTGCTGGCACCCTGATTCGTCTGGAAAGCCGCCTGCCTGGCTTGCTGGGAAGTCTTGGCAGCATGAGCATCACTGCCGACTGTCGCCTGTGCGAGCAAGTCACGCATTACAGCATCAAAGGGTCCCCCTATCGCACCGACACCATTGCACCTAAGACACCCGCCGTGGCTCAGGCTCAGCGCCTCTACAGTGACGCACTTGAATTATTTTTTGCCCCGCCCCCTACTTCCACTGCCCCCGCAAATCCGGGCAGTAGTAGCCGCAATACCCAATGGGCAGTACGAGCACAGTTCATGCTTAGCGGAAATGGTGAGAACCTATATTTCCCTGCTCCCTCAGTGAAAGACCCCGCTCAGTATAGTTCGATCTACAGAGCTTCAGACTTCAACATGACTGGCCGGCCTTTTTGGGCGGATGAACAGACCCACAAGGCGCCAAACTAATGGATAAAATCAACCAAGCTTTAACTTACTATGAACATGATGCATTCCAACATGAAAGAGTCCCAAAACAACCAACCTCTGTCAAACGCAGTTGGTTAGATACATTTTCTGGCACACGCCTACCCTGGGGCAATACTCAAAATGTAGCCCCACGTTGCATCATGGAAGATCCCACGCCCAATGACATGCGCTTTTGGGAACAGGCCAAAAAAAAAGCAGAAGAGGAAAAAGCAAGCAATACATATACAAAACCAACATTCGACGGAGTGAACCTGCATCAAAAATTCGATCACGAGCGTTTTCGACTGGCCCAACTACCAATAAGCTCAAAACTATGGCTATATTTAACCATAGTTGGAAAAATCACTTTTTTCATAATGACTCCGCTATATGCACTAGTTAGCCTAGGAATGCATATCGCCTCTAGAAGTTCAGACATAAAATATGGCTTCTTTGAACTGTTCATGTCTGGGTTTTGGCCATTCACGTTTCTACCCTTGTTCTGCTGGGGCGTTGGACATACCGTCATTAGCTATTTCCCGAAAGTTTGGTTCCGTCCACCCAAAGGACCACTTTGGGAGCTGAATCGTCGTACTGGCCTGGTTACCGTCTTTGATTATAAAAACTTCAAAAAAACAGGTGTCATCGGCGAGCACATCGCACCGTTCTACGAGTTCGATGCCTATCTCGTCACGACCCCGGACCGTCAGGGCCTGCCCATGATCGGACTTTTTTTGATTCATCGTTACCGGGACATCCGCATCAACTTCAATAGCCTGATCACACCTGACAACACCGAGCAAAAGCCCTGCGCATTATGGGATTTTTTCCAGAATTTCATGGATGTCAGCCGTCCACTGCCAGACCTGCCTCTCTATGAACCCCACCGCCATCTCGACCCGGTAAGTGCCGAAGCCGACCGAGCCAGCGGACGTCAACCCCGTTACTGGATCGACATGGACGACGAAACGTTCAAGACCAAGGTCAAGGAAATGCTGGGGCGCATTGACGCCATTGATACCCTGTCCCGCCCCAACTTAATGGCTCAGCATGTGGACTACAGCGATTGACGAAGCCTTCTCATTACGGAATTACAACTTACTGCCCCGCCGACATCCCCGATCAAGCGGAGTCGGCGGAGCGCAGTTGGTTCAGTAAATTTTCTGGTACGCGCCTGCCTTGGGGCAATACTCAAGATGTTGCCCCAAGCTGCATCATGGAAGACCCGACACCCGACGACATGCGCTTTTGGGAGCAGGTAAAAAAGGAAAAGGAAGAAAAAAAGGCCAACGGCACCTATGTACCGCCAACATTTGAAGGCGTCGAGTTACATCAAAAGTATGATCATGAGCGCTTTCGTCTGGCTCAACTCCCTATAAGTTCAAAGCTCTGGATATATCTGGCCACGGCGGGAAAAGGTATATTTTTTATAGCCGCCCCTCTGTATACAATTGTTAGCCTAGGCCTCTACATTGCATCAAGAGACTCATACATAAAGCTGGGTTTCCTTGAAGTACTCATGATGGGATTTTGGCCATTTTTTTTCTCCCCTTGTTCTGCTGGGGCGTTGGGCATATCGTCATTAACTATTTCCCGAAAGTTTGGTTCCGTCCACCCAAAGGTCCACTTTGGGAGCTGAATCGTCGTACCGGTCTGGTTACCGTGTTTGATTATAAAAACTTCAAAAAAACAGGAGTCATCGGCGAACACATCGCACCGTTCTACGAGTTCGATGCCTACCTCGTCACGACCCCGGACCGCCAGGGCCTGCCCATGATCGGACTTTTTTTGATTCATCGTTACCGGGACATCCGCATTAACTTCAATAGCCTGATCACACCTGACAACACCGAGCAAAAGCCCTGCGCATTATGGGATTTTTTCCAGAACTTCATGGATGTCAGCCGTCCACTGCCGGACCTGCCTCTCTATGAACCCCACCGCCATCTCGACCCGGTGAGTGCCGAAGCCGACCGTGCCAGCGGACGCCAATCCCGTTACTGGATCGACATGGACGACGAAACGTTCAAGACCAAGGTCAAGGAAATGCTGGGGCGCATTGACGCCATTGATACCCTGTCCCGCCCCAACTTAATGGCTCAGCATGTGAACTACAGTGATTAATGAAGCCAATAACATGCCCTGCTGGCTGAGAATAATACGGTCTTTCAAGATATGAACGCTGCGACAAATCCCCCCATAAATTATGGCCTCGCTGCATTCAACAGCGGAGCGGTTCCTGCGCAACCTCCCCATAAGTGGCCTGAGGATGCCAACCGCTCTGGTTGGATGCGTACTGTTCTTCATTGGGGACACTATGCCAATCGGGAACCCTGGCAAGATGTAAATGTTCAACTCCAAGCCAAAGTAGTTGATGTTGCTGACTCAGCGACCTGTAATGATATTTACATCAATCATCAACGCTGGCGCTTTGAGAACTTCAATAAAATTTTGCTGCTGCTCATTTTTCTTAAATGGACATCTCTTGCCTTTATTCCTTGGTTTATATGGTCTATGGTCCTTGCCGACCCACTAGGGAGTTTTGTTGACAGGCTTTTAGAAGCCTACGGTAAAAATCTGGGCGTCTACGCTCTGATGTTGATGAGCTTAGTGTCTGTCGCCATGATAGGACTGAGCATTTGGTTCACCGGCCAAAAAGAACCGAACATCAAGTATTACCTGATCCAGACGGGAATAGGCGTAACCCTATGCCTGATAGCCTCTATCGCCGACTACGGTAATCCCGCTCATGGAAATATCCACTTCATCGGTACTGCCGCCATGGCAATTACCGTATTCATGGGCGTAATCGGTTGGGACTATGTAACGGGCCTGTATTTCCGTGTGTTTGTACACGACGGCAGCGAGTTCAATCGACAAACCGGCATGCTCACCGTCGCCCACCGCTTCCGCACACCTTTCACCGCACCGTTCTACGAATTCGATACCACCATGGAGTTTCGCCCTGGCCCTCACGGCAGCAGTTGCATGGCTATCTGGCTGCATCACCGTTACAGCGACTTCGAAGTATTCTTGGGCGCCAAGGTCCAATCGCTGGGCATGAATCGCGAAGAGTGCCTGGCCTTCTGGGACACCTTGCAGCGTTACATGGACGTGAGCCAGCCATTGCCGGAGTTACCGATCCTTGAGCAATTCCGCCATCTCGACCCAACCACCGCTGCTCATGACAAACTCACCAAGCGCCCGCCACGCCGCTGGCGCGACTTGAAATACCAGGTCTGGGAACGCACCGAAAGATCCGCCATGATGAAAGGTAATCTTAAATATCAGTGGCAAAATCAACCGTGCATCCTGAGAGCCAGAATAGACCCGACCCTGAGCATCGAAACCTACTACCGCACGCAAGAAGCCAAAGGCATTCATTCGACGCCCAAAGCGGACGATTATGACAATGTGCACCGTGGTTGATGGTTAGAGCTACTCGACTGAAAGGCATCCTGTATGACGATTAAATCGAAGACTTCCTGTTCTTTGGATGCCTGCCAAGGCAAAAAATTGAACGCTTGCTTTCCAGCGGACCTGAGCTGACCCATGAGTCTGAATAAGTTACGTGCTCTGCTGTCTGAGAAACTCAGTGGCAATAATCCGAGTGCAATCCTTCATGCATATGAACCCACCGGTCAGCCACCAATGAGTTTATTTGATATAGAGGAACATAAAGAACACTACTTGACAATTGCATCCAGCGACGGGACATATCGGGGGATGCTCACCGGCGCACTAGCCGGTGTGGGTGGATTAGGGTTTGCTGTACTAGCCTTTCTAGTTTTACTAGATGGAAAACTTCAACCTGCATTAATGACAGCGCTTGTAGCTGCATTACTATTTATAGTCCCTTTTCTTTGGGAAGTATTCCGCCCTCTCCCCCCTCCGATTCTTTTCAACCGCCGAACCCGTGAAGTTTACTTTCAGCACGATGGCGACTTGTACCATACTCCCTGGGACGGCATCGCAGCAGCTGCTTACGAGTTTGAAATGGTAGGACCTTATACGGGCGGCACTCGTCACGCATCTCTTGAGGTGCTGGTTCAATGCTTTGGCCATCCTGAAAAACAACTACTGATCAGCCTTGGATTGCCGATGGCTAAAAGCCTGAAATTACAGGAGAGTTTTTGGGAGTATTTGCGTTCCTACATGAACAACGGACCATGGTTCGATGAAAACGGGCACCATAGCGAGTCAGATACCTTTGTTAAAGGCCAGCTAGAAATAGCTGACAGCGCAGGAAAAGTATTACGTAATACATGGAACTTTGTCGCCAGCGAATATAAAGCCGCTGATGGAAAAAACTTTCTGGATTTAGGCAGCGCAATCATGTTGATTTGCGCGGTCTTTCTCCAACCCATGAATAGCATCCATGACTTCACCTATAGCGTTGTAAAACTCCGAAACCGCAAGCGCTGGCCAACATTGGTAACAGAGCGCCTGCGGCCGGACGGCCCGACAACCCGGCTCATTGATATAGAACCAACACAAGTAAACCCTCAACAATCAAACGATCTATCCGCTAGCTAATCATCCTTATCTGCCAGCCATTGGTGCGGACGATTAAGAAGTAATCACCATGACTGAATACAAAACAGCAAATGACGCTCCGAGAGTTAAATGAATGTGACCAAGACCGTCTCGATCTGGATTGCGAATACACACTGGGACATAACAACCCTGCAGGAAGTCGTGAGTCCGTCCTATTCCGAAGACGGGGATTCTCTGGGCTCAGCGTTCACTCGTGCGTTTTCGCTGGGTTTCATAGACGATGACTTGATTGAAATAGACATTATCAAACCAACGTACTCATTGGCAGAAGCCATTACAGGCTGTTCCTATGACACAGCGCTTTTGAGCGCGATTAATAGCAGACCGGCTCATTTGCACCCAGTCACCATAGACACAATAGTCTTGATTTATGATCATGAGGCGCCTGTCACTCTAGAAACAAACACCATTAGAGACAAACAGTTCTTGCATGTCGGAAAATTCAAATACAGCGAGAAATAGACCATTAACGAATTTACACTTCGAAAACACCGGTCTGGCCCCACTTATTGAACTTCAGAATCGAATCAAGCCTGATACCAAGGTAAAAAGATGCCCCCTGAATTACATGCGTCATCCGTCGGTGCACTCGACCTACTTAAAGGCATGTACCCCACAGGGATTGACGAAGCCGATTACCTCCCGTTACTTGCCGTGTTATACGAGCATTTTTCTGACCGGAATCTGGCGAACCTGATTTCGAACCTCACCCCCAAAGACTCGGACGTGGTCCTTAACGACATCTACGCGGCTGTCAGCACCAAAAGGCCCAGCCCATCGGCCATTGAGCAGGTAACAAAAAAGCTGGAAAAGCTCTGCTTCAGCTTGAAAAATACCGACGATTAAAGACGCAGGGGCTCGCCTCAGTGCCACTCAAGGAGAATTACGGGTGATTTTTCGTTTGGAAGGAAAAGCCATCGACTCATCCTCAGTCAGCTACAGGAGCATGGGTTTTGGGCATAGCACGACGCTTGCGACTAAACCGTTCGAGCTTTGCGTCGATCTAAACGATCTACAACCCGGCTTCGAAAGCAAAGCAAACTCGTTCATCGATGACTGCGTCACCGATGACCAACAGCAAGGCTACGAAGACCTCCCCGAACTGGCGGCCATTGGGTACCCGGATTTCATCACACTCGTTCGGGAGCACGCTGCAATCGCCGAAGCATTGATTCTGGACTATCTGTTCATTGATATCGTTGACTACCTGTTCGGGGCTGGAAATGACCCGCGGCACATCATCAACAACTTGCACTCCGTAAAGATCGAGCACAGCGCGATCACTCTAACGGGAGAAGTATTTACCAGGAACCCGTGATGTCTGGCTCAGGGAGCGTTTACACATGAACTACAAGACATTGTCGGCTCTGCTCGCAAACGCAGACACGCTGGACTGGCAAACAGCCCTCTATTTGCCTGTGGATAAAAGCCGCTGGGGCCTCGATTGCGTAGCGATTGTGGAAAACCCCGATGGCTTCGATGATTATGATGGCGACGATAATCCGGTGGCGATTTCAAAGCTCCATTACCGCTACGTCGTCCAGTGTGACGATGTGCAATCCGTAGTACTCAACCTACGGGAACAATGCCCGGCATTCGACTTGCACCTGGCGTACAGGGCATTCATTTTTTACCTGGAAAATGACGCTTTTATCAGGATCGAGCCAAACCGGGCACCGTCCTTTTGAATCGGTGTACTCGGCCGGAGACCGCTTATGCATGACTACCCGGCACTGGCCAGACAACTGGATGGCTCTGGTGAAGAAACATGCTGGTTTCCACCCGCCAGTCGTCAAGAAGTCATCACGCTTGAAACACTGCTCGACCTGAGGTTCCCTGACGACCTGATCAAATTCCTCATGACATGCGGTGGCGGCGGTGTTGTCGAGTCGGCAATCGGCGGGATCGCAGACGATGATGCGTCGATAGCCATTGGGGGCACGATCCACTACAACACCGTTTACTGCCGAGCCGAGTTCCAGTTGCCCTCTCACTTGGCGGTTATCTACTTACACGA
The DNA here is from genome assembly GCF_039908635.1 of Pseudomonas purpurea. Classification (NCBI taxonomy): domain Bacteria; kingdom Pseudomonadati; phylum Pseudomonadota; class Gammaproteobacteria; order Pseudomonadales; family Pseudomonadaceae; genus Pseudomonas; species Pseudomonas purpurea. Next base: position 529,569 of record NZ_CP150918.1, on the reverse strand, counting down.
TGACGAGGTGTGTTGGGCGGTGGACTGTCATTCAGCCGGGGGCGGAGCCGTCGTCAGTTACAACGTTTTCCAAAGACGCATCGAAAACACCCTGGCAAACAGCTTTTTCATGTTCTTCAAGGAATATGTAGAACTGAGATGCTGATTTCAACTAACCATCAGGCCCCCCTCACCATGAAGTTCAACGACGTTTTTGTGGACCGGGTAGAACGCTTCTCCCTGGGCATCGAACAAGAGTCGGGGCGGTTTTACCTCTCGATACCGGTCAGCAACCGCCTGGTTGATTACGAGGAATATTACCAAATCGACCAGGCCTGCTTTGACGCCTACAGGGCAAACCCTGCTTTGGCACTGGCGTTTTTACAGGGCTGCCGCAACCGTGAGCGGGACGAGTTGCTGATGCTCAAACCCGGCCGTGACCGGGGCGTCGCCAGCTAGCGGGATGTGCACTTTTGACAGGACAGGAGTCACCGTTTGAACTACCCCGAACTGCAAGATGCTGTTAAACGCACCGGGTTCCACGTCGTTGAATTCGAAGACTGCCGGGAGTTCTTCGGCTGTTGGTCACTGACGGTCGAAGGCCATGGTTGTACCTGCTTGATCGTCCACGAAGGACGAGACGGTTGGCTGCTGTTCTACCGCGCAAGTGCCGACGGTACGTTTACGGAACTGGAGAGAAAGCAATCGGACTGGATGGACAGCGCCGACAGAGCCGCTTGTTGCCTGGGCTGGCTCTCCAACTGCAACCCCGCGCGACACGAACACAAAGTCCGAAGTTATTACATGATTGCCGAGAAGGACCTGGTCCCGCACCAACCCCACAGCGCTGAATGGCCCAAGTCGATCGGCTATTGCTACAGCGATGACTACTTCATGTTTTATGAAGGTAAAGGGCATGGCCTCGGTGGCTGTACCGTACCGGCCAGCGAAGCCAAAGAACCCAAATGGCGATACCTGTTTAGCGCGCTGGACCTGGAGTGGTTTATCGACTTTCTGGAGGCATCGCCATTCACCTCCGAGGCCGTGTTTGTCCAGGCGTTAGAGGAAAAAGTTGGCCCACTCGGCATTCAACAACACTAAGCAGTCGACCTCGCGACTGCCACCCGCAGGTTTCAGCCACACCCTCGATGAAGTACCCTAGCGTGGCCCTGAAACGGCAGTGATTTTAACTTCTGGCAGTGAACATGGACGATCAGCAACAGGCTTCACCGAGCAAACGCAATACATTCGGCCTCTACACCAAATGGCTGATGGGTATTCTGGCCGCTGCGGCCATCGCAACCCGCTCCCCCACCTTCAAACTCCTCCTGTTCTTGAGCGTCATTTTGCACCTCGTGCAGGCTGGCATCTTCCTGCTGCGCCGAAAATCCGCCGCAAAAACACCGCTCGATAAAACGCAGACCGATAAATGATTCCTGAACGTTTGGTCCGCCTTATCGAGAAGCAGACCGGCGATATTCACACGGTAGACAAGGCCTCAGTCACCGAGGCACTCAACCGGCTCGATATTCCTGTGAACAGTGAATTTGCAGCGTTTTTTCTCCGCTACCAAGTCACCTTCTACGAGAGCAATTCTTCGTACATCGAACTCTCCAACCTTGGTGGCCCAAGCCATGAAATAGAGATGGCCACCGGGTTCATTCACGAGGTGTGGGAACTGCCGGAAAACTTCATCTGCCTGACGGGCGTTCAGGGTGAAGGTTGCTACGTATACGACAAACACAGTGGCGAGGTAGTGGACTTCGATCTTGCACAACGCGATGCGTTTCTGGCGGGGGAAACAGCGTTGAGGTGGAAGAGTTTCTTTGCGTTTTTAACCTGGTATTTGTCCTAGGGACTGTACGAAAAGTCGCCGAGTGGCGATCAGGCAAGGCAAAAACAGGCGAGGAAGCGGAGTTTACGGGTTGTAAATGAGCATTCCGAGCCTGTTTTTAACGCAACATGATCGACACGCAGGCAGTTTTCGTACAGAGCCTAGCGATCACCGAGCTCAAGAACGCCACAGCAAGGTGCAAAACAGGAACACCGCCGATGACCACCAGCTTCGAAATCGCAGCAAGCAACAACGAATTCCCTGAGTACTTCAGAGGCACCGGACAGTATTTCACCCGAGACCCTGACTGGGGCACCCAGTTGCACATCATCAACTGGCAAGAGCTGTGCGCTTTTCTGAAAACCCATGCCACCCCGGGCCCTACACTCAAACAGGCCTTCAGTGAGTACCTGGGTACGGTAGAAGCAACACAAGAGGATGCCAGCTCCCTTCTGGAGAACATCGGTTGTTACTACTACATGAGAAAAAAGTCGCCCGCGTTATCCTCGAACGGGTTTGATCTGGTCAGGGACATGACGGATGAAGAAAAGCAGACCCTGTCCAGATTGATAAGGTTTTTACGCAACGAAATGACGACAACCGCCACCCCTCAAGCGCTGCAGTTTTTCAACGTGAAGCTCGCAAGACTGGTCAGGGATGGCGGCCCCGAAAACATTGAAGACCTTTGACCAGCAGGAAAACCGGCAACCTTGAGTCACCCTGCACACCTTGATAAACAACGTTGCAGGCTCCAGATTGGTTGCATTGCCTGAATTCCGGAGCCCGTCCATGACCGATCCTCTTCTCATCCCCTGCCCTCATTGCAACGGCCTCAACCGTATTCCCGCCGAACGCCTGGGCGATCAGCCCAAGTGCGGGCGCTGCAAAGCCGAGGTGTTGCTGAGCAAACCGTTCGACCTGAAGCAAGGCGACTACGCCAGCCAGATCAAGGGCGACCTGCCGTTGCTGGTGGACGTGTGGGCGGAGTGGTGCGGGCCGTGCAAATCGTTCGCGCCGGTGTTCGAACAAGCGGCGCAGCAACTGGCCGGTCAATGCCGTTTGGCCAAGCTGGACAGCGAGACCAATCAGCAGTTGTCGGCACAGTTGGGGATTCGCTCGATTCCCAGCCTGATTCTGTTCAAGAACGGCCGGGAAGTGGCACGCCAGAGCGGCGCCTTCCCGTTACCGCAGTTGCTGAGCTGGTTGCGCAGCCAAGGGATTTGACCGCCGCTCAGGCGCTTTCGAGCAGGTTGTGCAGCTCGACGAATTGCCGGGTCAACTTGTGCCGTGGGTCAAGGTGGATCAGCGGCATGTTGGCCTGGTGCGATTCGCGCATGCGCACCGAGCTGCCCAGGTACACCGGCAGCACCGGCAGGCCTTCGCTGATCAGTTCGTCGAGCATTTGCTGCGGCAGGCTCGCCCGGGCCCTGGAACTGATTGACCACGATGCCTTCGACTTGCAGGCCTTCGTTGTGGTCGTCCTTGAGTTCTTCGATTTCTGCCAGCAGGCCGTACAGCGCCTGACGGGAGAAGCTGTCGCAGTCGAACGGGATCAACACCCGGTCTGCCGCGATCAACGCCGAGACCGCATAGAAGTTCAGCGCCGGCGGGGTGTCGAGGTAGATCCGGTCGTAATCCTCGGCCAACTCATCGAGCAGTTTGCGCAGCTTGTTGATCTTGTGTTTGGCCTCAAGCTTGGGCTGCAAGTCCGCCAGTTCCGCCGTGGCGGTGACCACGTGGAGGTTGTCGAACGGGGTTTCGTAGATGTCGACCTGGGTTTTCTTCGAAAACGGTCCCGAAGACAGGGTTTGCTTGAAGAAATCGGCGATGCCCATGGGGATATCGTCGCCGGTCAGGCCCGTCAGGTACTGAGTGGAATTGGCCTGGGCATCGAGGTCCACCAGCAGGGTGCGATAGCCCTCGCTGGCGCTGACCGCCGCCAGATTGCAGGCAATACTGGATTTGCCCACGCCACCTTTCTGATTGAACACCACGCGCCGCATGTCGAAACCTCCGTGTATCAAAGAATGACCGAGTGTAGTAGTCGATGACGCCGGTTAGCTACCTCGATGGCGAACGGACTACGCCGTTAGCGGCAATCACTGAGAAAACGTGGCGCCCTTCTTGCGCTGACAGGTGAATCCACTGGCAGACGGCCTTATCAGAATCTGGATAATGGCCAAACGACAGCTTTTTTGCTGAAAAATGGCAGAAATCGCTGCACAAAATGTAACCAGTGTTTGCTACAAGCCAGCCGCAGCGGGATAATGCGCGTCACTCGGCCATCGCGCCGCGTGTAGTGCCAGCCGCCATTCGACGCGGTTCGCCACCTCAAGGAAGCCCGCAGGGGCGGGATAAATCTGTGATCAACTTCAACATCGCCCAATGGCGCGCCTGGGCCCCTGGGCTCGAAAGCGTGGACGATTGGCAGGCCTGGAGCCGACAACCGGTCGTGCCCGACCGCAGCGATGCCGCCCCCGATGTGTCTTTTTTACCGGCCATGCAGCGCCGCCGCCTCAGCCGCCTCGCGCGGATGGCGTTTTGCGTCGGCTGGCCGTTAGCCGATGGTCGCGAACACCTACCGTTGGTCTTTATTTCACGCCACGGCGAAACCCCGCGCACCCTGGAAATCCTCAGTGACCTGGCGGCCGAACAGCCGTTGTCGCCGACCCAGTTCAGCCTGTCGGTGCATAACGCGGTGATCGGCCTATGGTCGATCATGCGCGGCGAAACCAGTGAAATGACTGCCCTCGCCGCAACCGGCGACGGCCTTGAACACGGCATGCTAGAGGCCGCGGCGCTCCTGAATGAGGGTGCGCCAGCGGTGTTGCTGGTGGTCACCGAAGAGCAGCCGCCAGAAGCCTATGCCACCTGGATCGATGACGTGCCGTTCCCCTACGCCGTCGGGTTGTTGCTGACACCGGGCGACGATTGGCAACTGTCCTTGACCAGCACCAGTGCCGAGACACCCAAGGCCCAGTGGCCCCATGCCCTGAGTCTGTTGCGTACGCTACTCAGTGAGCAGACCACCTGCCAACACGCCTGGAAGAACCGAGTATGGAACTGGCAACGCAACCAGTGACCGGCAAACCCCGCGACGCCTACTACTGGCGCTTGTTCGCCACTGCCATGAGCTTTGCGCTGTTTGGCGTCAGCGGGCTGTGCCTGCGGCTGGTAATTTTTCCGCTGCTCAGCTGCCTGCCGGGTGACGCGCACACGCATCGACAACGGGCGCGGCGGACCGTCAGCCGGTTGTTCTGGCTGTTTATCCGCTTCATGACCCGCACCGGCGTGCTGACCTACGACGTCGAAGGCGCGGAAAAACTCGGGCGCCCGGGCCAGATGATTGTTGCCAACCACCCGTCACTGATCGACGTGGTGTTTCTCATTGGCCTGGTGCGCAACGCCAACTGCGTGGTCAAGAAAAGCCTGTGGGAAAACCCCTTCACCCGCGGCCCGGTGCGCTCCACCCAATACATCAGCAACGACGGCAGCATGGAGATGCTCGATGCCGCCGCCACGGCGCTGAAAGAGGGCCAGACACTGATCATTTTCCCGGAAGGCACCCGCACCCAACCGGGCCAGGCGCCGGCCTTTCATCGGGGTGGCGCGGCGATTGCGTTGCGCGGTGCCAAAATAATTACACCCGTGGTAATCAAGGTCAGCCCAAGCACCCTGACGAAGGCCGAGCCCTGGTATCGCATTCCCTTTCGACGCGTTCACTTCAGTTTTCGCGTGGGGGCCGATATAGACCCACACACCTTTGCCACGCAGGGCCCGCCACCCCAAGCCTCGCGCAAGCTCAACGACTATTTGCACACTTACTTCATTAAGGAGCTCGCCGAAGATGAGCGATCTGAACACTGTTAGCCTGGAGCGGGACATCAAACTGCTGATCATCGATGCCCTGGGCCTCGAAGACATCACCGAACACGACATCGGCAACGAGCAGACGCTCTTCGGGGAAGGCCTGGGCCTGGACTCCGTAGACGCCCTGGAACTGGGCCTGGCGATTCAAAAGAAGTACGGCATCAAGATCGACGCCGACGCCAAGGACACGCGCAATCACTTCAGTAACGTGGCGAGCCTTGCGGCATTCGTCATTGCAAAACAGGCAGCTTGAGACCGGACCATGCAAACTCGTGACGACATTTTCAACACCCTGCGCGATGCCCTGGTCGAACTCTTCGAGTTGGAGCCAGAGCGTGTGAGCCTTGAGTCCAACCTGTACCAGGACCTGGAAATCGACAGCATCGATGCCGTCGACCTGATCGACCACATCAAACGCCAGACCGGCAAGAAAATCGCCGCCGAAGAATTCAAGTCGGTGCGCACCGTCAACGACGTGGTCGAGGCGGTCTACCGTCTGGTCCAGCCGGCCGCATGAGCCGTTTGATCGGCCTCGGCCTGCTGCTGGCGGGCCTGTTGTACCCCTTCGCGGTGTATTTCGGCATGGAGCACTTTGCACCGTGGCAGTTCGGCCTGCTGCTGGGCGGGCTGTGGCTGGCCCGCGCACTGACCGGCCAGCGTCGCCCCGGCAGCCTGTGGATGGCGGTCGCGGCCATCGGGTTTTGCCTGTTGCTGGCGCTGTTCGATAACCCGCTGTTGTTGCGCTGGTACCCGGTGCTGATCAGCAGCTTCATGCTCGGGCTGTTTGGCCTGAGCCTGAAATACGGCCCGCCGGTGGCCGAACGGCTGGCGCGTCTTAGCGAACCGGAGCTGCCGGAAAAAGCCATTCGCTACACCCGCCAGGTGACGATTGCCTGGAGTATTTTTTTCTTCTGTAACGGCTTGCTCGCCGCCGCCCTGACCCTTTGGGCACCGCTGAGCTGGTGGACGTTGTACAACGGCCTGATCGCCTACGGGTTGATGGGTCTGCTGTTTGCCATTGAATGGCTCTTACGACAAAGGGTACGAGGCCGCCCATGAATTGGATATCACTTGAGCATCTGTTGCTCGAGGCTCAACCGGATCGCACCGTTACGGCGGACCCGGCGCTCAATCACGTCGGCCTGTGTGAGCAGGCCCTGCGCCTCGCCGCCGGCCTGCAAGCCCAAGGTGTGACACGCATCGCCGTGCACCTGGAAGACGCCGCAGAACTGGCGATTGCCCTGCTTGGTGCCTGGCGTGCCGGGGTCAGCGTGCTGCTGCCCGCCGACCTGCAAAGCCAGACCCGCCAGCGCTGGTCGAGCCACGTCGATCTGTGGCTGACCGATCAAGCCGATGACGCGCACCTGGCCGACTTCCAGCATGCGCCGCTCGCGGCCGCCGAGCTGGACCTGGATCAATGCCGCCTGAGCCTGTGCACTTCGGGCTCCAGCGGCGAACCCAAGCGGATCGAGAAAACCCTGCGCCAGATGGCCAACGAGGTTCAAGCGCTGGAGCAACTGTGGGGCGCCGACCTGGGCGAAGCCTGCATCATCGGCAGCGTCGCCACCCAACACATCTACGGCCTGCTGTTCCGGGTGCTGTGGCCGCTGTGCGCCGGGCGTGTGTTTGTCCGCAAACAACTGGCGTTCCCGGAAGACCTGCAACGTGCCAGCCGCGAGTACCCGCAATTCGCCTGGGTCGCCAGCCCCGCGTTGCTCAAGCGCATGGGCGATAACCTCGACTGGCCGGCCATGCGCCGCGTACGCCGCGTGTTTTCCTCGGGCGGCGCATTGCCGGCCGAGGCCGCACAGAGCCTGCATCAGCGTTTGGCGCAGTGGCCGACCGAGATTCTCGGCAGCTCGGAAACCGGTGGCATCGCCTGGCGTCAGGGCGACAACCTCTGGCAACCGTTTGCCGACGTCGTGCTGACTCAGGACAGCGACGGCGCCTTGTGCATCGCTTCTCCGTACTTGCCCAGCGGTCACATCGAACACACCGCCGACGCGGCGCGCATCGCTGCCGATGGCCGTTTCGAACTGCTCGGGCGGCTGGACCGGATCGTCAAACTGGAAGAAAAACGTATCTCGCTGCCAATGCTCGAACAGGCGTTGATGGCTCACGACTGGGTCGCCGAAGCGCGCCTCGGCGTGGTGCAGGAAAACCGTGCGTCGCTGGGTGCCTTGCTGGTGCTCAGCGAACAAGGCCTGCATGCGCTGCGCAATCAGGGCCGACGGACACTGACCCAGGAACTGCGTCAGCACCTGAGCCAGCATTGCGAAGCCCTCGCCCTGCCACGGCGCTGGCGCTTGCTGCGACAACTGCCGTTGAACGCCCAGGGCAAGTTGCCGCAAGCCGAAGTCGAAGCCCTGCTGCTGGCGCCGCGCCCACAAGCGCCCGAGGTGCTGGAGCAAGCCGAGGCCGACGGCGAATGGAACCTACACCTGTCGATCCCGCCGGACCTGGCCTACTTCAGCGGTCACTTCCCGCAGACCCCGGTGCTGCCGGGCGTGGTGCAGGTCGACTGGGCGCTGAACCTGGGGCAACAGTTGCTCGATCTGCCTGCCCGGTTTGCCGGCATGGAAGTGCTGAAATTCCAGCAACTGGTGCGTCCCGGCGATCAGGTTCAACTGCACCTGCGCTTCGACCGCGAACGCGGCAAGTTGTACTTCGCCTATCGCAACGACACCGCTGCCTGCTCCAGCGGACGGATTTTGCTGGAGGCACTGAGCGATGCATAACCTGTGGCGAGGGAGCTTGCTCCCGCTGGGCTGCGCAGCAGCCCTAAAAAACATAATGGCGAGCGCTACGCACTCGAACGGGAGCAAGCTCCCTCGCCACATGGGGTCAAGCGAGGCTTCAGATCATGCATAACCCCTGCGCCGTCATTCCAGTCTACAACCACGAAACCGCCGTGCCTGCCGTGGTCGAAGCGCTGCTCGCCAGCGGCTTGCCGTGCGTGCTGGTGGATGACGCCAGCAGCCCGGCATGCGCGGCGGTACTGGAACAACTGGCTACGCGTGAAAACATCTACTTGGTGAAGCTCGCGGTCAATCAGGGCAAGGGCGGAGCGGTCATGGCCGGCCTGCGCGAAGCGTCGCGCCTGGGCTTCAGCCACGCGCTGCAAGTAGACGCCGACGGCCAGCATGACCTGCGTGACGTCGAGGCCTTTATCGACGCCTCGAAGGTCAATCCCGAAGCGCTGATCTGCGGTTATCCGCAATACGATGCCAGCGTGCCGAAGGGCCGTTTGTACGCCCGCTACCTGACCCACGTGTGGGTCTGGATCAACAGCCTGTCGTTGCAGATCCCCGATTCGATGTGCGGCTTTCGCGTGTACCCGCTGCCGCCGACCCTGGCGCTGATCAACTCGGTAAAACTCGGCAAACGCATGGACTTCGACCCGGAGATTCTGGTGCGCCTGTCCTGGCGCAATCAGCCGATGCGCTGGCTGCCGACCCAGGTTCACTACCCGCAGGATGGCCTGTCGCACTTCCGCCTGTTTCACGACAACGCACTGATCTCGAGCATGCACACGCGCCTGTTCTTCGGCATGTTGCTGCGCCTGCCGATGATCCTTTGGCGACGGTGGCAGGCATGAGTCGCGAGCAGGAGTCAAAACACTGGGCCAAGCATGAGGAGCGCGGCAGTTTCTGGTTGATGAAGCTCACCGCGTTCGGCGTCAAGGTCCTCGGCCGTCGAGTGCTGAGCCCGGTGCTGCACGGCATCGTTCTGTACTTTTTCCTGTTCGGCCGCACCGCCCGCCGCAGTGCCTGGCAGTACCAGCAACGCCTCGCCGACTGGAGTGGCCGTAGCGATTTGCGCCCGACTCGCTGGCGCGTGTTCGGCCAGTTCATGGCGTTTGCCGACGCGCTGCTGGACAAGCTCGACGTGTGGAACGGCAAGCTGAGCATCGAGCAAATCGAAATCGTCGACCCGGCGCTGCTGCGCCATCAACTGCGCGGCGAACGCGGGCAGATGTTGGTGGGCGCGCACTTGGGCAACCTTGAAGTGTGCCGGGCGCTGGCCGAACTCGGCGAGCAAGTGACGATGAACGTGCTGGTGCACACCAAGCACGCCGAACGTTTCAACCGTCTGCTGGGCGAGGCAGGCGCAACCAATCTGCGACTGATCCAGGTCAGCGAGCTGGACCCGGCGATCATGCTGCAACTCAGCCAACGGCTGGACCGTGGCGAGTGGCTGGCGATTGCCGGCGACCGCGTGCCGCTGCATGGCGGGCGCAATGTGCGGGTGGACTTCCTCGGCCACCCGGCAGCGTTTCCCCAAGGGCCGTGGCTGTTGGCCGGCCTGCTGAAATGCCCGGTCAACCTGCTGCTGTGCCTGAAAAACAACGGCCGCTATCGCGTGATCCTGGAACCGTTCACCGACGCGGTGGTATGGAAGCGCAGCGACCGCGAGCACGTCATTGCCCAGTGGACCGCACGCTACGCCGAACGCCTGGGCCAGTACTGCCTTGAAGCGCCCCAACAATGGTTCAATTTTTACCCTTTCTGGAAGACCGATGACGACGCATCTGCTTGAGCCGGTAACCTTCGGCGAACTCCCTCTGCGCATCGAAGACGTGCTGGCCCTGGCCAACCGTCAGGTGCCTGTGCAGCTGCAAAACGACAGCGAGTACCGCGAGCGTATCGCCAAGGGCGCACGCTTCCTCGACTCCTTGCTGGACAAGGAAGGCGTGATCTACGGCGTGACCACCGGTTACGGCGATTCCTGCGTGGTCGCGGTGCCGCTGCACCACGTCGAGGCGCTGCCGCGTCATCTCTACACGTTCCACGGTTGCGGCCTGGGCAAACTGCTCGACGCCCAGGCCACCCGTGCGGTGCTGGCGGCGCGTTTGCAGTCGCTGTGCCACGGCGTGTCCGGCGTGCGCGTGGAGTTGCTGGAGCGCCTGCAGGCATTCCTCGAACACGACATCCTGCCGCTGATCCCCGAAGAAGGTTCGGTGGGCGCCAGCGGTGATCTGACGCCGCTGTCGTACGTGGCCGCGACCTTGTCCGGCGAACGTGAAGTGTTGTTCAAGGGCGAACGTCGCCTGTCGGCCGATGTGCACCGCGAACTCGGCTGGGCTCCGTTGGTGCTGCGTCCCAAGGAAGCGCTGGCGTTGATGAACGGCACCGCCGTGATGACCGGCCTCGCCTGCCTGGCCTTCGCCCGCGCCGATTACCTGCTGCAACTGGCCACGCGCATCACCGCGCTGAACGTGGTGGCACTGCAAGGCAACCCGGAGCATTTCGACGAGCGCCTGTTCGCCGCCAAACCGCACCCGGGCCAGATGCAAGTGGCGGCCTGGCTGCGCAAGGACCTGGCGATCGACGCGCCGACCGCGCCGCTGCATCGTCTGCAAGACCGTTATTCCCTGCGCTGCGCGCCCCATGTGCTCGGCGTGTTGGCCGACAGCCTGAACTGGCTGCGTTCGTTCATCGAGATCGAACTCAACAGCGCCAACGACAACCCGATCATCGACGCCGAAGCCGAACGTGTGCTGCACGGCGGGCATTTCTACGGCGGGCACATTGCCTTCGCCATGGACAGCCTGAAGAACCTTGTGGCCAACGTCGCCGACCTGCTCGATCGGCAACTCGCACTGCTGGTGGACGAGCGTTACAACCACGGTTTGCCAAGCAACCTGTCGGGCGCAACCGCCGAGCGGGCGATGCTCAACCACGGCTTCAAGGCTGTGCAGATCGGCACCAGCGCCTGGACCGCCGAAGCCCTGAAAAACACCATGCCGGCCAGCGTGTTCTCGCGCTCCACCGAATGCCATAACCAGGACAAAGTGAGCATGGGCACCATCGCCGCCCGCGATGCGATCCGTGTGCTGGAGCTGACCGAACAAGTCGCCGCCGCTACCCTGCTGGCCGCCAATCAAGGTGTCTGGTTGCGCAGTCAGGCAGAAGACGCCCGCCCACTGCCACCGGCCCTGGCGCAGATGCACACAGCGCTCGCCAAGGACTTCCCGCCGGTCATCGAAGACCGCGCCCTGGAAGGCGAACTGCGCCTGTGCCTGCAACGCATCGCCGAGCAACACTGGAGGCTGCATGCGTAGCAAGGGAGTGCTGCACGCCGACACGCAAATCCTCGTGCCGTTCTTCGACGTCGACACGATGCATGTGGTTTGGCACGGCCACTACGTGAAGTACCTGGAAGTCGCGCGTTGCGCCCTGCTCGACAAACTCGGCCACAACTACAACGCGATGCTCGAGTCCGGCTACGCGTGGCCGGTGATCGACCTGCAATTGCGCTACGTGCGCGGCGCAGTGTTCGGCCAGACGCTCAACGTGCGCGCCAGCCTGGTGGAATGGGAGAACCGTCTGAAGATCAATTACCTGATCAGCGACCTGGCCACCGGCGAACGCCTGACCCGCGCCTGCTCGGTGCAAGTCGCCGTGGAAATCGCCAGCCGCGAGATGCAACTGGCGTCACCGAAGGTGTTTGTCGATGCCGTTGAAAGGATGCTGCCATGACTCAAAAATGCCGACTGGACCGCTACTCTGTGGCGAGGGAGCTTGCTCCCGCTCCGGCGCATAGCGCCGGTAAACCTGGTGACTCGATCCCCCCGAGAGAACACCGCCGCCCAAGGCAGGGAGCAAGCTCCCTCGCCACACGCAGCCGCTACAGAGTCGTGGGAATGTTGTTCGCGTTGCTGGGCTTTTCATCCCTGGCAAACGCCTTTGACCTGCAACAACTGAGCGATCAGTTGGCCAGGCCCAGCGTGATCCACGGCAGTTTCATTCAGGAAAAACACCTGCGAGCCCTGCCGCAACCGCTGACCAGCAAGGGCACGTTCGTGCTGGCCAAGGACCACGGCTTGCTCTGGCTGCTCAAGACACCGTTGCAACAGGACTACCGCATCAGCGCCAAAGGTATCGCCCGGCGTGACGGCGATCACTGGCAAGCGGTGCCGAACAAGAGTGCCGGGGCCGAACAGAACCGTTTGTTCCTCGCCGTGCTGCAAGGTGACAGCAGCGGCCTGCAACGAGATTTCGAGCTGTCGCTAAGTGGCGACGCCCAGAACTGGAAGCTCACGCTGACGCCGCGCTCGTTGCTGCTCAAGCAGGTCTTCAACCAGATCAACATCGACGGCGGCGAACTGGTGCAACGCATCGAACTGCTGGAAACCCAGGGCGACAGCACCGTGCTGCGCATGCAGGACAGCACCAGCGCCCAACCTTTGAGTGATGCGGAGCAACATGACTTTGCCGAGTGAACGGATGCTTCCACGGCTGTTCCTGATCCTGCTGGTAGCGGTGCTCGCGCTCGCTGGCTGGCAATGGCGTGACGGCGCACCGCTGTCGGCCAACCTGATGGAGCTGGTGCCCGGCACCGCGCCCGACCCGCTGGAACTGCGCGCCGAACAACGCATGCAGGAACCGCTGAACCGCGAAATGCTGGTGCTGGTCGGCCATGCCGACCGCCAGCAAGCCATCGCCATGGCCCAGGCACTGGGCGAGCAATGGCAGGCCAGCGGCTTGTTCGAGAAGGTCCAGTGGAACCTGCACGCCGACTTGCCGGCGTTGCGCACACAGTTGCTCAAGGGGCGACTGGCGATGTTGTCGGCAACCGACCGACAGCAACTGATCGAGCATCCCCAGGCGTTCATCCAGCAGCGCGTACAAGCGCTGTTCGACCCCTTCACCGGTTTCAGCCTGGTGCCAAGCCAGGACGACTGGCTTGGTCTGACCGGACGTATCCAGAACAGCCAGCCGCAACGCGGCTCGGTGCAACTGGACATCGGCAGCGGCGCATTGATCGCCGACGCCGACGGCAAGAGCTGGGTGCTGCTGCGAGCGCGCACGCAAGGCAACGCTTTCGACATGCAACTGCCGCTGCAAGTCGCCGAGTTGCTCAAGCACAACCGCGAACAAGCCGCCCACAGCGACGTGCAATTGCTCGCGGCCAGCGGCCTGCTGTACGCGGCCAACGGTCAGCAGCAAGCGACCCGGGAAATCACCTGGGTGGGCGGTGGCGCCACCGTCGGCATTCTGTTGCTGCTGTTGCTGGCGTTCCGCCGTATGCGGGTGCTGCTGGCCTTCGTTCCGGTGCTGGTCGGCATGCTGTTTGGCGCCGTGGCCTGCGTCGCGCTGTTCGGCCACATGCACGTGATGACCCTGGTACTGGGGTCGAGTCTGATTGGGGTGGCGGTCGATTACCCGCTGCATTACCTGTCCAAGAGCTGGAGCCTGAAACCCTGGCACAGCTGGCCGGCGTTGCGCCTGACCTTGCCGGGGCTGACCCTGAGCCTGGCCACCAGTTGCATCGGCTACCTGGCCCTGGCCTGGACACCGTTCCCGGCGCTGACCCAAATCGCGGTGTTCTCCGCTGCCGGACTGCTCGGCGCGTACCTGTCGGCGGTGTGCCTGCTGCCAGCGCTGCTCAAGGGCGCGAACCTGCAACCGGCGCAATGGCCGCTGCGGGTCGCAGAGTTTTTGCTGAACGTGCGCGAGGCACTGCTCAAGCACGTGCGCAGCCCGATCCTGCTGGCGCTGCTCATTGCTTTCTGCGCGGGCGGCCTGTGGCAGCTCACCACCAAAAACGACATTCGCCAGTGGGTCGGCGCACCGCCGCAACTGATGAACGAAGCCCAGACGATTGCGCGGATCACCGGCTATCAGCCCACCAGCCAATTCTTCCTGGTGCGCGCGGCCAACCAGCAACAACTGCTGGAACGTCAGATTGCCCTGAGCGAACGCCTGGACCAACTGGTCAGCCTGGACAAACTCCAGGGTTACCTGGCGCTCAATCAACTGGTCAACCTGCCCACCCAGCAACAACAGGTGCGCGATGCGCTGAGCACGCTGCCGCAGTTCTGGCAGCCGCTGCTGGACCTCGGCGTCCCGCAAGCGGCGCTGGACGCCGAGCTGGCGCACCTGCAAGCGCTGCCGACCGAAGACATCGACGCCGCGCTGGTCGGTCCGTTGGCCGAACCCTGGCGCCCGTTGTGGCTGGGCGCCACCGACGAAGGCGTGGCCGCGATGGTCAGCCTGCAAGGCTTGAACGACGCTGCCCTTCTGCGAATTCAGGCGCTGGACCTGCCGGGTGTGCAATTGGTCGACCGCCTCGGAGACCTGAACGCGGTGTTTGCCGCCACGCAAATCAGCGCCGCCGAACTGAAACTGGCGTCCTGCGTGCTGATCGTCCTGTTGCTGATTCTGCCGTTCGGTTTCGGCGGTGCACTGCGCATCGTCGCCCTGCCGTTGCTGGCCGCGCTGTGCAGCCTGGCCAGCCTCGGCTGGCTGGGTCAGCCATTGACGCTGTTCAGCCTGTTCGGCCTGCTGCTGGTGACGGCCATCAGCGTCGACTACGCCATCCTCATGCGTGAGCAGATCGGGGGCGCGGCGGTGAGCCTGCTCGGTACGTTGCTGGCGGCGCTGACCACCTGGCTGTCGTTCGGTCTGCTGGCGATTTCCAGCACCCCGGCGGTGAGTAACTTCGGCCTGTCGGTGAGCCTGGGGCTGGCCTTCAGCTTCATCCTCGCACCATGGGCCGGGCGTCAGGTGCACGCCGCACCAGTTGCGGAGCCCGCAGCATGATGATCGCGCTGTTTTGGCTGCTGGCCCTGGCGTTGTTCGCCCTGGCGACACGGGTTGGCCGTTACGTTGGCTTGATCCCGATTGTCAGCCAGTTGCTGCTGGCAACCTTCGGCCTGCCGTTGCTGATGTACTTCTGGATCGAGCCGCAGTGGCAGTTGAGCGGGGCCGAGCTGGTTTCGCCCCAGTGGCTGAAAAACCTCTACAGCCTGAGTTTTGCCCTGCTGCTGGGGCATATTCTCAGCGATGTGATCGACCTGGAACTGGACCGCCAGAGCCTGAAAATCGCCGTGCCGAGCTTCTGTATTCCGTTCGCCTGCGGGCTCGCCACGGCGGTGTGGCTGCTGCCGAGCCAGCCGTGGCTGAGTTCGCTGGCAGTGGGATTGTTGTTCGCGATCACCGCGATTCCGGTGCTCTACCTGTACCTGCGGCATATCGACTACCCACCTGCTGCAACCCGGCGACTGGTACAAACCGCGATCCTTATCGACCTGACCTGCTGGAGCCTGTTCGCCATCGCCCAGGGCAGCCTGCACCTGAGCAGCCTGCTGTTGCCGCTGGCCGGTGCCTGTCTACCGATGCTGCTGCGCCTGCTGGGGTTGCGCCAACCGTTGCTGCACAGCCTGGGCTTTTTCGGGCTGCTGGTAGTGGCCGAGCATTACAAACTCAATGCCCTGATTTTCGGTATCGGCTATCTGCTGTGCATGGCCGCCCTCAAGCTGCCGCTGGTGCTGCCGTTACAGGCAGCCTGGATGAACCGTTTGCAGACCGGCGTCGCCATCCCGCTGATCCTGACGTTCGGCATTGTGCAGATCAATGTGCACAGCGCCATGAGCAGCCTCAGTTGGGTGCAACTGGCCTCACTGTTGTTATTGCCGGTGGCCAGCAAACTGCTGGGCAACTGGCTGGGCCTGGGCTGGGCCGGTGCGTCGTTTACCGGCGCCAGCCGCTGGCGCGAAAGCCTGCTGCTGAACATTCGCGGGTTGAGCGAGATCGTCTTTCTCAACCTGCTGCTGCAACAAGGGCTGATCAGCCCCGCGCTGTACTTCGCGCTGATGCTGATGGGCCTGATCGCCACTTTGCTGCCGGCATTGGCCGGCATCCACCGAACCCCCTTACACATCGCCGCCCCGGCAAGGAGCCCCAGTGCCAACAGTTGAAGTGGAACGTCGCCAGGTTATCGTCGTCGGCGCCGGCCCATCGGGGGCCATTGCGGCCGCGTTGCTCAAGCGCAAAGGTCATGACGTGCTCATCCTCGAGCGCCAACATTTCCCACGGTTTTCCATCGGCGAAAGCCTGCTGTCCCATTGCCTGGATTTCGTTGAAGAAGCCGGCATGCTCGACGCGGTGAACGCCGCCGGGTTCCAGTTGAAAACCGGTGCTGCCTTCGCCTGGGGCGAGCGTTACAGCGCCTTCGATTTCGGTGACACGTTCAGCAATGGCAAGCCGACCACTTTCCAGGTGCAGCGCGGCGATTTCGACAAACTGCTGGCCGATCAAGCGGCGCTGCAAGGCGTGGAAATCCGCTACGGCGAAGAAATCATCGGGGCCGATTTCGATCTGCCGAAACCGCAGCTCAGCGCCCGTCGTGAAGACGGCAGCGAGTACCGCGTCGAAGCCGACTTCGTGCTCGACGCCAGCGGTTACGGGCGGGTTCTGCCGCGCCTGCTGGACCTTGAAGCGCCTTCGAATTTCCCGGTGCGCCAAGCCGTATTCACCCACGTCGAAGACCGCATCGACTGCACGCATTTCGAGCGTGAAAAGATCCTCGTCACCACTCACCCGCTGCACCGCGATATCTGGTTCTGGACCATCCCGTTCAGCAACGGGCGCTGCTCGGTGGGCGTGGTCGCGGCGGCGGAACATTTTGAAGGCCGCACCGAGAACCTCGACGAATGCCTGCGCGGCTTCATCGCTGAAACGCCGAGCCTGGCCGGTGTGCTGGAAAACGCCGTGTGGGACACCCCTGCTCGGACCATCGGCGGTTACTCGGCCAACGTCAAAACCCTGCACGGCCCGGGCTTTGCCCTGCTTGGCAATGCCGCCGAATTCCTCGACCCGGTGTTCTCCTCCGGTGTGACCATCGCCATGCGTTCGGCGAGCATGGCCGCTGGCGTTTTGCACCGTCAGTTGAGCGGCGAAAGCGTCGACTGGCAGCGCGAGTTTGCCGAGCCGCTGAAGCGTGGCGTCGACACCTTCCGTTGCTACGTCGAAGGCTGGTACGCCGGAACCTTCCAGGACGTAATCTTCCACCCGGGCAGCTCACCGGAAATCCGTCGGATGATCAGCTCGATCCTCGCCGGTTACGCCTGGGATGAGCGCAACCCGTTTGTCAGCGAACCCAAGCGGCGCCTGCGCATGCTTTCGGAAATCTGCGCGAGCGATGCCCAATGAGTCCCGGCGAGCAGCCCTACCTCAGCGACAGCTACGTCGAGGAAACCCGCTTCGGCTTCTGGTTCCTGCGCAGCCACACCTGGCAACACCACGTGTTGCGCGTGGCGATCAACGACCTGCGCAGCCTGTTCAGCGAAACGCCGCCGAGCCATCCGGTGCTGCTGGACGCCGGGTGCGGCCAGGGCAAGTCGTTCCAGTACCTGCGCCAGGTGTTCGCCCCGCAGCGCCTGATCGGCCTGGACGCCGACCCTCACAGCCTGACCCTCAGCGGTGAAGAGGCTCACCGCCAGGGCATGAGCGTGGAGTTGATCGGCAGCGACTGCGCCACCCTCGCGGTGCCCGATGCCAGCGTCGACCTGCTGTTCTGTCACCAGACATTCCACCACCTGGTGGAACAGGAGCAGGCCCTGGCCGAGTTCTTCCGGGTACTCAAGCCGGGCGGCTATTTGCTGTTCGCCGAGTCCACCGAAGCGTACATCGACACCTGGGTCATCCGCTGGCTGTTTCGCCACCCGATGCACGTGCAAAAAAGTGCCGCCGGTTACTTGCAGATGCTGCGCGAGCAGGGTTTCGAGTTCGGCCCGCAAAACGTGTCCTACCCTTATCTATGGTGGAGCCGTTCGAAGGATTTCGGGCTGCTCGAACGCTTCGGCTTGCGCCGTCCGAAACCGGTCGGTGAACGGGAAGAAACCCTGGTCAACGTCGTGGCCCGCAAACCGCTCGAAGGTCCGCGTTGATGATCCGTACCCTGCTTGTGTGTTGTGCCCTGTTGCTCAGCGCCTGCGCCAGCCGTTTGCCGCTGCCCGCAGCAAATCCGACATTGCCCCTGCCGCTGCAACTGCACATCGAGCGTGAACAGGCCGGGCAACGCCAGGACTGGCTGCTGGTGATGCAGCGCGAAGACGCCGGCATTCGCTGGTCGATGATGGACCCGCTGGGGATTCCGCTGGCCCGTCAGCGCCTGGTCGATGGCCAGTGGCAAGCCGACGGCTTGCTGCCGCCCAACCCCGAGGCTCGCGAGTTGTTCGCTGCATTGCTGTTTGCCCTGACACCCGAAGCCGAATTGCCACGCAACTATCCCCGCGCCCGTTACGCCATCGGCATACGTGGCCTTGCACCACGCTGGGTGGTGAAGTACCAGACACCCTCGGACTTCGTGATGGAGTTGCCCAAACAACTCAACTACCACGTCACGCCGCTCAGCGCCGAGACCGCGCCATGACCGCTTATCTGAACGCCCTCGGGGTGATTTGCGCCCTGGGCCGTAACAAACACGAGGTGGCCCGCAGCCTGTTTGCCGGTGACGTCTCGGGCATGCGCACCGAAGCCGGATGGGTGCCGGAACGTGTGTTGCCGGTGGCCGCCGTGCATGGCGAACTGGCACCGATTCCGGTCGAACTGCGCCAGCAAAGCAGCCGCAACAACCAGTTGCTGCTGGAAGCCGCGTTGCAGATCCAGGACGACATCGAGCAGGCGATTCACACCTACGGGCGCGGCCGCATCGGCATCGTGCTGGGCACCAGCACGTCGGGCATCGATGAAGCCAGCCGCGGTATCGCCCGTTACCTGCGCGACCACCAGTTCCCCAGCGACTACGACTATCAGCAACAAGAGCTCAGCGCCCCGGCGAACTTCCTCGCCGACTGGCTGCAACTGAGCGGCCCGGCCTACGTCATCTCCACGGCCTGCACCTCCAGCGCCCGTGCGCTGATGAGCGCCCAACGGTTGTTGGACATGGGCCTGTGCGACGCGGTGCTGTGTGGCGGCGTCGACAGCCTGTGCAAGCTCACGCTCAATGGTTTTTCGGCTCTCGACGCGGTGTCCGGCGAGCGTTGCAACCCGTTTTCGGCCAACCGTGACGGCATCAACATCGGCGAAGCCGCCGTGCTGTTCCTGATGAGCAACAGCACCCGCAGCCCTCGACCGATTGCCCTGCTGGGCAGCGGCGCGAGTTGCGATGCGCACCATATTTCAGCGCCGGAGCCAACCGGCCGCGGCGCCCGGGAAGCCATGAGCAAAGCCTTGCGCAGCGCCGGCTTGCAGCCTGGGCAGATCGACTACCTGAACCTGCACGGCACCGCGACGCAACACAACGACGCCATGGAAAGCCTGGCCGTGGCCGCCGTGTTCCCGGACGGCGTGCCGTGCTCTTCGACCAAACCCATGAGCGGCCACACCCTCGGCGCCGCCGGCGCACTGGAAGCCGCATTTTGCTGGCTGAGCCTGAGCGCCGAGAACACCGCGCAAGCCTTGCCGCCGCATCTCTGGGACGGTCAACCCGACCCCGACCTGCCGGCGCTGCACTGGGTCACGGCCGCTGATCGCCTCAAACACACTTTTGCGTGCCACCTGATGAGCAATTCCTTTGCCTTCGGCGGCAACAACGTCAGCCTGATTATCGGAGACGCCCCATGATTGACTGGCCGCTCGCCGAATTGCTGCCCCACGCCGGCGACATGATCCTCATCGATCAAGTGCTGGCGTTCGATGAAGAGCAGATCCACACTCGCCTGACCGTCAAGCCCGGTGGCCTGTTCAACCGGCCCGACGGCAGCCTGCCGGCCTGGGTCGGCGTCGAACTGATGGCCCAGAGCGTGGCCGCCTATGCCGGCTGTCGCGCACGGCTGCAAGGCGACCCCGTCGAGCTGGGTTTTCTGCTCGGCACCCGTAAATTCGAATGCAACGTGGAGCACTTCCCCGCGGGCACCGAACTGACGATCCACGCCTTGCGTTCCCTCGAAGACGAGAACGGCATGGGTGTGTTCGAGTGCCATCTCACCGCGCCAGGCATTCACGCCACCGCGCGGCTGAACGTGTTCTGCCCGCCCCAGGCGGCTCACTACCTTCAAGAATCTCAGGAGTCCAGTCATGACTGAATCCGTACTGGTCACCGGCTCCAGCCGTGGTATCGGCCGCGCCATCGCTTTACGTCTGGCCCAGGCCGGGTTTGACCTGGTGCTGCACTGCCGCAGCGGCCGCAGCGACGCCGAAGCCGTGCAGGCCGAGGTTCAGGTGCTGGGCCGCAGTGCTCGCATCCTGCAATTCGACGTGTCGGATCGCGCCAGTTGCAAGGCCATCCTTGAGGCCGACGTTGAAACCAACGGCGCCTATTACGGCGTGGTGCTCAACGCCGGCCTGACCCGCGACGGTGCTTTTCCGGCCCTGAGCGAGGATGATTGGGACGTGGTGATGCGCACTAATCTGGACGGTTTCTACAACGTGCTGCACCCGGTGATGATGCCGATGATTCGGCGTCGCGCCGCCGGGCGGATCGTGTGCATCACCTCGGTGTCCGGGCTGATCGGCAACCGTGGGCAGGTCAACTACAGCGCTTCCAAGGCCGGGCTGATCGGCGCCGCCAAGGCCCTGGCCATCGAACTGGGCAAACGCAAGATCACCGTCAACTGCGTCGCGCCAGGGTTGATCGACACAGCGATGCTCGACGAAAACGTGCCGGTGGAAGAGCTGATGAAAATGATCCCCGCACAACGCATGGGCACCCCTGAAGAGGTGGCCGGCGCCGTGAATTTCCTGATGTCCGCGGAAGCGGCCTATATCACCCGCCAGGTATTGGCCGTTAATGGAGGCCTGTGCTGATGAAGCGCGTCGTCGTCACCGGCATGGCCGGCATCACCTCGCTGGGCAGCGACTGGGAAACCATCTCGGGCAATTTCAAGGCCAATCGCAGCGGCATCCGGCGCATGGACGAGTGGGACCGCTTCACCGAGTTGAACACTCGGCTGGCCGGCCCCATCGATGACTTCAAGGTCCCCAGCCACTGGACCCGCAAGCAATTGCGCAGCATGGGCCGGGTTTCCCGTCTGGCCGTGGCGGCGGCGGAGCAAGCCCTGGCCGACGCCGGCCTGCTGGGCGACGAGTCGATCAAGGATGGCCGGATGGGCGTTGCGTGCGGCTCCTCCACCGGTAGCACCGACGAGATCAAAGCCTTCGGCAACATGCTGCTCAACTCGGTGGCCGAGGGCCTGAACGCCAACTCCTATGTGCGGATGATGCCCCACACCACCGCGGCCAACATCAGCATTTTCTTTGGCCTTACCGGGCGGCTGATCCCGACGTCCAGCGCCTGCACCAGCGGCAGTCAGGGCATCGGTTACGCCTATGAAGCGATCAAGTTCGGGCGCCTACCGTTGATGCTCGCAGGCGGCGCCGAAGAGCTGTGCCCGACCGAAGCCATGGTGTTCGACGCGCTCTACGCCACCAGCCTGAAAAACGACGCCCCGCAAACCAGCCCGCGCCCTTACGACAGTGGCCGCGATGGCCTGGTGATCGGTGAAGGCGGCGGCATGCTGGTGCTCGAAGAACTCGAACACGCCCTGGCACGCGGTGCGCACATCCACGCCGAAATCGTCGGTTTCGGCAGCAACGCCGACGGCCAGCACACCACCCGTCCGGAGCAGGTCACCATGCGCCGGGCCATGGAGCTGGCGCTCGAAGACGCCGGTATTGAAGCCTCGGCCATCGGCTACGTGAACGGTCACGGCACCGCCACCGAGCAGGGCGATATCGCTGAAACCCTGGCCACCAGCAGCCTGTTCGGCAGCCGCATGCCCATCAGTTCGCAGAAGAGTTTCCTGGGCCATACCCTCGGCGCCTGTGGTGCGCTGGAGTCCTGGTTCAGCATCGAAATGCTGAACAGCGACCTGTACGTGCACACCTTCAACCTCGACGAAGTCGACCCGCGTTGCGGTGAACTGGACTACCTGCGCGGCGAGTTCCGCCAGATGAGCAACCAGTACGTGATGAACAACAACTTTGCCTTTGGCGGCGTCAACACCTCGCTGATTTTCCGCCGCTGGCCGTAACTTAAAACTTCAAGGTCAAGGATATTGGACGATTATGGCCACGTTGCGTTGAAGGGAATCTGGTGAAAAGTGCAGTAATCAGTCTGGTTCTACCTGAGGCGCACGAGCGCCTCCTTCCAACGCCGCTGAGCCCTCGAACTCTGTCTGCAGTAGCGCCAAAAACGCTTCCCGAGCTGGGTGTCGACCTGAGTTTTCATGCCAGTAAAACAGGTTGTCGATACTCGTCAGCTCCGGGAATTCATACCCCTGCCAACCCGCACTGTGGCGGTATTGCTCATAGATACCACGGGGCACCAGCGAAACGCCGGCACCGGCACTGACACAACCAACTATGGTGCCGTAACTTGCGATGCTGACGATCGGCAGCACTTGGTCATGGCGCAATAGCCACTGCTCCAGCGCGAAGCGGTACGGACAGCCCGATGGCCACATGAAAATATCCTTACCTTGCAGATCCGCTGCCTTGCGTAAAGGCCCATGGGACGAGGACGCGATGAGAATTAAATCTTCCCGGTACACCACTGCGCTCTTGAGACCGGGGCGTTCAATGTTCACCGCCACGATCACTCCATCAAGTCGGTGACCCTGAGTATCGTCCAGCAACTGAGCCCAAGTGCCAGTGCTCAACTCCAGAGACACCTGCGGGTACAGCGCATGGTACTTGGCCAATAGCCGAGGCAGTCGCCCCGTAGCACTAGACTCGATAGCGCCAATGCGCAGAGGGCCGCCAGGCGTATCGCTGGGCGCTACCGCACGCTTGGCTTCATCAGCCAAACCCAGGATTCTCGCTGCGTAATCAAGAAATACCTCCCCAGCAGGAGTGATCCGCAACCCTCGACCGTCACGGAAAAACAGCGGTGTGCCGAGCTCCCGCTCCAGGGACTTGAGGCGTGCTGTGATATTGGACGGCACGCAGTGCAACAACTCAGCGGCGCGCGCGATGCTGCCGAAGTCGTAAACCGTCTTGAACATGCGCAGTTGAGACAATTCCATTGTTCACCCAGAGTGAATTCTCGGATCAGTTTAAGTCACTTGTAGTGAACCTGCATGTTTTTGATACTTCAACCCGCGCACATTGCAGTGACGCCGTCGCCCTTTCATATCCCTCGATGAGTAGGAGTTTTTATGGAGTTAGTTGAGCGAAAAATACATTACCTCGCCGAAAGTGTGTTCCCCCATAAAGCCTTGAATAACGAGTTCTACCGACGGTGGATGGCTGACCCACTCCCCCTAGCCGACGTTGAGGTGTTTGCTCGAAATTACCTAGCCCGTACCACGCAAACCTCTCGTATGGTTGCCCTGTCATTTGTGGGCACTGAAGACCTATACGCTCAAGTCGAAATCGTCAAAAACCTGTACTCCGAAATGGGCTACGGCAACCCGGAAAAGGCCCACCTCGCCCTTCTGGAAAGTTATCTGATCGACCTTCTCAGCCGGCTCGCTGATCGGCCATACAGCATGGACGAACTCATGGCTTTGCCTGTGTTGGAAAGTACCCACACGTTTAGTCGCGAACAATTGAGTCTTTACACCGACGGTGGCCACAACAACAATCCGCGCCATGTGCTCGGTACGTTGTTGGCTCAGGAGTGGCTGGCCTATTCGATGCTCACCCGCTTGTACGAAGGGGCCCGCAACTATAAGCACTTGTATGCCAATAACGACGACTTTCATGAACACTGCGAGTATTTCTACATCCACATCGGCGATGCGGAAAAAGAACACAAGATCCAGGCAGTGAAAGCTGCCACCCAGGAATGCACAACTGACCAGCACATAGAGGAAGTCAGCACTTCGTTCAACCGCTTCCTGGCCATCACCGAGCAGTACTGGAACGGCATAGCCCATGCCATGCCCAGCGTACAAAATCGTGCTACGTCCAGGACGACGATTTGATGAATACAAGGCCCAGCGTAAAAATCGCTTTGGCGGCGATTTTTGTAATTCTCTGCTGGGCCTATTCCCCCATTGGAATCCACATCGGGCTAAAGGCTTATGAGCCTGGTCATCTTGCGCTGATGCGATTTCTCATCGCCTCAACGTTCATGGCCGGGATTGCATTGGTGATGCGAATTTCCTTGCCTCGCCTGGAAGACCTGCCGCTGCTGGTGGTGCTGGGACTCTTTGCCGTCAGCCTGCATCACATAGCCCTCAACTACGGTCAACGAGGTGTTAGCGCTGGGGCCGCCAGCGTACTGGCACAATCCACGCCGCTGTTCAGCACGTTATTGGCACATTTCGCGTTCAAGGATCGGGTCAACGGCTGGCAATGGATCTGTGTGCTATGCGGCCCTACTCGGCGCCGCTGTGGTAGTCACCGGGGACCGTGGGTTGGGTGAGCTGGACGCGCACGGGCTGCTGATCCTGCTGGCTGCATTTTCATGGAGTCTGTATTTCGCCTTGCAAAAACACCATGCCCATCGTTACGACGGGCTGACGATGGTGTGTTACACCATTTGGTCGGGCACGTTACTGCTGCTTGTATATGCCCCGGGCCTTTGGAGCGAAGTGCAAAATGCCTCAACTTCGGTCAACCTTGCGGTGCTCATTCTGGGCATTTTTCCCAGCGCCCTTGCGTATCTCGCTTGGGCATACGTGCTGGCGCAGAGCAACGTGAGTCGCGCGTCCATTTCGCTTTACCTGATCCCCCCCACAGCAATGTTGATGGCCTCGTTGGTTCTGAGTGAACGCCCTTCTGCCATGGTCATCGTAGGAACAGGCATCGTGCTGACAAGCGTACTCGCGCTCAATCTGGAACCATCGAAAGCCGCAGTTCCTGCCGACAAAGTTTGAACAGAGGTCGTGACCACCTATGAATGACGTAGAAAATCCGACCCTGGCCTACGAACTCCATGTGCTGATTTGCACAAACCTGCGCCCCGATGGTCGCCGTAGTTGCTCGGGCTCAGGCGCTCACGAACTGCTCAGCGCCGCAAAACGCAAGATCGCCAAATTGGGGGAACCGGGAACATCGCGCGCCAACGCATCGGACTGCCTAGGTCGCTGCGACCACGGCCCGGTCATGGTGATTTACCCAGCTAACCTGTGGTTCTCGTGCGAGACGCCACAACAGGTTGAACACATTATCGATCAACACCTCTTCCACCCCGACCAGCAATTGTGAACCAAGGGGCTTCAGCAGGAATCCACGCCATGACTTGGACAGATGAAGACATGTGCATCGCCCAATGGATGGTGGCCGAATACCGCAAACAAGACTATTTGCCGCAAGCTCTCGCCGCACGGGAGATCCGTCTGATGTTCGGCGAAGCTCATGTGTACCAAAATCGCCATGGAAACTGGGCCGTAAAGAAGCCAATACTCGAAGCCTTTAAAGCACTGACTGCTGAGTCAGTGGTATGGAGCCGAAGCTTTCAACTATGGAGGCCAAGAACCGCACAAGATCCGGCGGGCATGCGCGTGAGCCGCTAAAAAGATATCCTGACGGATGCCACGCTGCGGGATTCATTACCTCGTAAAATCTGAGTGCAGCTCTCGGCACCAGAAGCGCTGGAGTCCTGGTTCAGCATCGAAATGCTGAACAGCGACCTGTACGTGCACACCTTCAACCTCGACGAAGTCGACCCGCGTTGCGGTGAACTGGACTACCTGCGCGGCGAGTTCCGCCAGATGAGCAACCAGTACGTGATGAACAACAACTTTGCCTTTGGCGGCGTCAACACCTCGCTGATTTTCCGCCGCTGGCCGTAAGCGCTTTCAACCCCTCTGGAGAAAAAGGAATGTCTTCCCTGCTTCGCGCAACACTGATTGTCCTGGCTCTGCTGACCACCGTTTCATGCACCAGCAAACGCATGTACTCCCCGACCCGCATCGTTCCGGCGACCGTGCAGGTCGATCAGGAGCACATGAAACAGGCAATCCTCAAGACCCTGGTCGCACGCAAGTGGACCGTGCAGCGGGTCAGCCCGGACGTGATCCAGGCCGAGATTACCGTGCGCAACAAGTACCACGCCGAGATCGACATCGAGTACGCCCCGACGCACTACAAGATCGTCTACCGCGACAGCCGTGAGCTTGATTACAAGGACGGCAAGATCCACAAGAACTACATCCGCTGGGTGCGCCTGCTGGACCGCGGGATCCTGAGCCGGTTGAAAAACACTCAAATTGAGCAGACTGCCCAACAGTTATCCACAGCCCCAGCGGCGGCCCAATAATTTTCGCTGTTTATCGTCGTCAAGGAGACCCGCATGCCCTTCAAGAAACTCGCTGCTGCCGCCACCCTGTTGCTTTGCACCCTGCCAAGCGTCAGCCAGGCCCGTGATACCCAACTGTTTCTGCCGTTCGACAAAGTCGTGGCTGAAGCCATCAGCACCGGCAAAATCGACGGTAGCGTGAAGTTCTACCTGGCCGGCACCAAACCGGCCGGCAACATGACCGTGATCAGCCCGAACGCGGTGACCAACAAGAAAACCAACGCCTTCAACAAATCCGATGAAGTGGCCTGCGAATGGGCCTTGCAGTCGGCCCTGATCACCCTGCATCAAGCCGCGAAAAAAGTCGGTGCCAACGCGGTGACCGACATCGCCAGCTTCTACAAAAGCAACGAGCGCAAGGATGCCAAGACCTATGAATGCCACGCAGGTGCGGTGATGGCCGGTGTTGCGTTGCGCGGGAACCTGTCGAAGGTTCAGTAACGGCGGCATCGTCTGACCTGACGGGCATCAAGGCCCGCACGCGAAGACGTCTGTGACGCGACCACACTCCCGTGGAAGAAAAACGACGCTCCCCATATCGCTTTTCGTAAGAGCCCGGCTTGCCGGCGATGGCGTTCTTAACAACGCTATCGCCAGCAAGCCGGGCTTCTGCGCGTTCAAGCTTTCCTTAACGGACTGACATTCCTCCCACTCGCCATCTTTACGAACCGGTGCGCCTTGCTGTGAGCTTCGTCGGGAGCCGGAAAGCGTCCGCAGGCTGCACTCCCCAAGTAAAGACAGGGAGCATAGGGAAAACGGACCATGGCATTTCGGAAACGTCCCACAGCCAGAGTTTTAGCGACCCGGTAGGGTCAATGCAGCCCTGCTTCATGCGGGATTCCCCAAGAGGTGGAAGCGATGGCCGGGTCTCGGTCTTTTGCTTCAAGCGCTGTGTTGACTCTATTAATGCCGGAGCAGAAAAATGCATAACAAAGCCGTGATCGTTTTCAGTGGCGGACAAGACTCGACCACCTGTTTGATCCATGCATTACCGCTCTACGATGAAATCCACTGCATTACGTTTGACTATGGTCAGCGCCATCGCGCGGAAATTGAAGTGGCACAACAGCTTTCCAAACAACTGGGCGTGAACGTGCACAAGGTACTGGACACTTCATTGCTAAACGAGTTGGCCATCAGCAGCTTGACCCGCGACAACATTCCAGTCCCCAGCACGAATAGTTCCGGTGAAGGTGTGCCAAACACTTTCGTCCCCGGCAGAAACATTCTGTTTTTGACCTTGGCTTCTATTTATGCCTATCAAGTGCGCGCTAAAACTATCATCACCGGCATTTCTGAAACAGAGTGCTCTGGCTATCCTGATTGCGGCGATGAGTTCACTAAAGTACTGAATAACGCTGTCGAATTGGGCATGGACTATAAGTTGCGCATTGAAACGCCGCTTATGCGGCTGGATAAGGCAGAGACCTGGGCCTTGGCCGACTACCACAAACAACTGGACTTGATTCGCTACCAAACACTGACTTGCTACAACGGCATAAAGGGCAGTGGGTGCGCTGAGTGCGATGCTTGTCATCTTCGTGCAAAAGGATTGGCTGAGTTCTTGGAGAACAAAATAGAGGTTATGAACAGGCTACAATTCAAACTCGAATTATAAAATACACTCTACCAGCGGGGGAATTGGCGATTAACAGCAAGCCACCCCTAGCCCTATGCAGCTTGTGCTCCAACTATATATTTTTTAAATAATGACCTTGCTCCGTAGGCAGGAAAAATATTAAAAACTGCGAAACACATTTTTATAGCTATCTGAAGATAAACCATATTAAGGATATCGCTGCTTTGCATAATGCCATAAAAAGCAATATAGCAAAAAAGAAAGCTATCTATGATCACCGCAAAACAAGTGCTGAAAAATACCCGCAAAAACAGAAATCTAGAACTTGTAAGCTCCCTTATCTTGCACAACAAATAAGAATTAACATATTCAGAAAAAAGAAAAGAGACAGATGAGGCTACCAATACAGACGATACATGACCAATAATCTCATTATAGGGCGCATCAAGTTTCCAGCCAGGCAACCCTGGAAGATAGGTCGAGATGCCGAGCAAAACAGTAATGAGAACATTACCCAAAAAAACAAATAATATGGCTCTCCTTGCAAGCCTGAGACCATAAAACTCATTCAACAAATCAACAATTAAAAACGTCAACGAATAAAGAAAAACACCAGAAGTAACAACAACATCAAAATATTCTATATAAATAGGTTTTGTCGCAGCAACATTTGCAAAAATGTACAGCACAAACAACAGCAAATTGAGTACAACATAAATCATCCATGGCCGCTCATGACGATCATTTATTTCGTACGCGGTCACCGCAGTTCCACGAGAATAAAACTTCCTGTACACATCCTTTATTTCTGCCTTATTTAAATCATCTAATATCTCGCTTCTCAACAGCTCACTTAGCTTTACTTTAATAATTTTTCCTGTGGAAATGACCATGATTACGGCAAGGCTTTTACTATTCTCAAACCCCAATAGCTTGTACTTACTATTTTCAACCTCGCCACTATTGACCATTAAATCTTTCCTCTATTATTTCCCCCACAACACAAACAACATCAGAATCAAATAAAGACTCATTGGTTACAAATAGTTTTTTTGTTGTTTTGTCGTACGCCAGCTTTTCTTTATCGCTAAGCGACAAACCTTTTTTCACTATCAATAGGTCTCCTGGCTCATTCACCCCACTCATTTCATTTTCTAGCAGCACCGCTATTAAATTGCAGGCCAGGCCAAAATAATAGGTCAGAGGATAGATCGTGGATAACTCGCCAATTCTTTTATCCAGGCTCTGAATCAGCAAACTCTCTTTAATAATAGGGACCGCAGCTGGATTCATATTCCCCTGCAGGGAAACACTACTCTCTATTATTTCTTTCTCTTCAAAATCAACCGTCTCTATTTCTTTATAGGACACACCAAAAAAATCGGATATTTTGCGGATGGTGGATTGTTGTACATTGATGACCCTTCCTTCCAGGATGTTGTAGATAGTCGTTCTGGTCAAACCACTAGAGTTACACAAGGACAGTTGCGTCTCTCCACGACTTTTTATTAAATACTTAATGTTATTTTTCAGATTTTCTGCTTTCTCTTTTTTATGCATTACACATTTACCATTTGCTGACAGCTTCAACAAACTGCACACCAGAGCTGAATACCTATGATGGCGCGTCCTTGCGAGGTAAGCATCCTACACCTGTAGATTTTGCACAAAAATAATACTGCAGCCATCCCGAGCAACCGTTAGATGATGTTTCACAGCCCTGAAAATTGTTTATTTAATGAAACTTCCTACAGAAACAAGGAAGCCCGGATGGTTTATGGACGTGCAGTCTGCTGATGACCAGCACCGCATGTTTTTATATGCTATGGATCGATCCAGGCAGCCCACAGACATTCATATATTAATCAATTAATTATGCAATTGTTCACTTACCTGATTAAACAAGACAAATTTTTATTAATCACTTTACCACTCCAGCAACCCGCGTACAGTGGTCGACCAAGTTCCCAACTGAGCGCAGGGAACTTGCACTTTAATTAAACCGCGCAAGGAGTTCCATCATGAAAAAGATCACTCCCAATTCCTCGAATTCACCCGTCGACACCGTCGATTTATCCAAACTCTCCGCCGCCGAACGCACCGTCAGCGCTCGCCTGCGCAATCCGGGCCGCCCCGACCCGGTCAGCCACGTTTTCACGATCATCCCGAATGTCGACACCGAATCCCTGCTCTGTCACGCCTGTGAAACACTGGCCTCGCTCAATGTCATGACCACCGACTTCGCCTGCGAACTTGAAGGCTCGCGCCGCAATGTAGCGCTGGCCATTCAACAGTTGGCCATGCTGGCCGAGTTGTTGGTAAACCGGGCGCTGGACAACCTGGACCCGCCCGACGGGTTGCCTGAGGTTCAGCCCAACTGCAATCACTGAGGGTCGCGCTCTTTTACCGAATGGAGGTTTTGTCATGGAACGGTACATGCCTATCACCGGTATCGACTGCACCATCGCATCATTGTTGATCGACACCGAGGCGCCCTTGGACGTGTTGCACGAAACGGCGGCCTACCGCATCCGCACCGCGACCCAATTGCTGGAGAATTTCGCGTCGAGCGAGGGCATTTACAGTGAGCTGGCGCGGGTGCTAGTGACTTCATTGCGCGACGGCTGCGATTTGATGGATGTCGTCGGGCGACGATTGCAGGCACAGATTTCGGCGTAGAAAAAACCGGCGACCTCTGTGAGGTCGCCCGCGTTCAGGCAACGTAGTTACGCCTTTACCGGTTCAACCTTGCGCGTCAGCAACTCGACAAACGCCTTGGCCATCGGCGAGGCCTGGTCTTTTCGCTGTACCAGCCACACGGCGGACACGGCTTCAGGGTCCAGCAACGGGCGGTAGACCACGCCGTCGATGCGCATGCGCTGGTAGGAGGCCGGCAGCACCGAAACCCCCAGCCCGGCCGCCACCAGGCCGATGATGGTCATGGCCTCCCCGGCTTCCTGGCTGAAGTGCGGACTGAACCCGGCGTCACGCGCCAGGCTCAACAGTTGCGCGTACAGACCACTGCCGTAGCTGCGCGGAAAAAACACGAACGGCTCAAGGGCCAGCGCCGATAGAAACAGCCCCTCCTCGCTGCCCACCACCAGCGGGTCCTTGGAGCTGAGCACCGCCACCAGCGGCTCACGGGTCAGCTCGACCACGGCCAGCGAATCCGGCAGCGGCAACGGCCGCATGATCCCGACCTGAATCGACTCATCCACCAGCGCCTCGGCGACCTGGGTGCTGCTCATCTCCCGCAGGTTCAAATGCACCGCCGGGAAACGCTGGCGAAAGGCAAAAATGGCTTGCGGGATGGTCGAGTTGAACGGCGCCGACGAAGTGAAGCCGATCTTCAATTCACCCAGCTCGCCCAATTGCGCACGGCGGGCGACATCGGCGGCTTTGTCGACCTGCGCCAGCACCAGCCGCGCTTCCTCCAGAAACAGTCGACCGGCCTCGCTGAGCTCGACCCGACGATTGGTGCGCTCGAACAACCGTGCGCCGACTTCCTGCTCCAGCGCCTGAATCTGCTGGCTCAGCGGCGGTTGAGAGATGCCCAGCACCTGTGCGGCGCGACCAAAGTGCAGTTCTTCGGCCACCGCAATGAAGTAGCGCAGATGACGCAATTCCATGAAAACCCCATTAGGTCGTTAAACCTATCAAACAGGTCGAACAATATATTGGATAGAAACATTAGCCAGCTATATGATTTTTTCATTGCCTGCCTGGCCGTGCTCTCCCGAGGTCCGAAGTGAAAACCGCCGTCGCCCCACTCGCCCATGAAATACCGCCCGCTGCGCTGGACGAGGTGGTCGCTCAACTGAACGACATCTACATCGAAAAAGGCACGCCGATGTTCATGCGCACCGTACTGGCACTGTTCAGCGGCGGCTTCGCGACGTTCGCCCTGCTCTACTGCGTGCAGCCGATGATGCCGCTGCTGTCCCGCGAGTTTTCGATCAACGCGGCGCAGAGCAGCCTGATTCTCTCGGTGGCCACCGGGATGCTCGCCATTGGCTTGTTGATCACCGGGCCGATCTCCGACCGCATCGGTCGCAAACCGGTGATGGTTGCCGCGCTGTTCGCCGCGGCCATGTGCACCCTGGCCAGCGCAATGATGCCAACCTGGCAAGGCGTGCTGGTGATGCGTGCGCTGGTGGGGTTGTCGCTGAGCGGGCTGGCGGCGGTGGCCATGACGTATTTGAGTGAAGAGATTCACCCGCAGCACATCGGCCTGGCGATGGGTCTGTACATCGGCGGCAACGCCATTGGCGGGATGTGCGGGCGCTTGATTACCGGCGTGCTGATCGACTTCGTGAGCTGGCACACGGCGATGCTGGTGATCGGTGGCCTGGCGCTGATCGCCGCTGCGGTGTTCTGGAGAATCCTCCCCGAATCACGCAACTTCCGCGCCCGCTCGCTGCACCCGCGCAGCCTGCTCGACGGCTTCACCCTGCACTTTCGCGATGCGGGCCTGCCGTTGCTGTTTCTGGAAGCGTTCCTGGTCATGGGCGCCTTCGTCACCCTGTTCAACTACATCGGCTATCGCTTGCTCGCCGCGCCGTACCACATGGATCAAGCGCTCGTCGGCATGCTTTCGGTGGTGTACCTGTCAGGCATCTACAGCTCGGCGAAAATCGGCTCGCTGGCCGACAAACTGGGGCGCCGCAAAATGCTCTGGGCCACCATTGTGTTGATGCTCGCCGGCATCGGCATGACCTTGTTCACGCCGTTGCCGGTGGTGATTATCGGCATGCTGGTGTTCACCTTCGGCTTCTTCGGCGCGCACTCGGTGGCCAGCAGTTGGATCGGCCGCCGCGCCACCAAGGCCAAGGGCCAGGCTTCTTCGTTGTACCTGTTCAGCTATTACGCCGGCTCCAGCATCGCCGGCACGGCGGGCGGGGTGTTCTGGCACTACGGCGGCTGGAACGGCATCGGCGCATTCATCATCGGCTTGCTGCTGATTGCGTTGCTGGTGGCGTTGAAGCTCGCCCGGTTGCCGTTATTGCCGGGTAATCAGCCGGTGTGACCCTGGACCACCAGTTGTGCCTCCAACCGCTCCCCCCGTTTGTTCAGGGTCAGCGATTGCAGCACGGCGCCGTCCAGTTCGGTCTGGTGCAACCAGACCAGCAGTGCCCGCGCATCGCCACTCAGGGTCAGGCGCAAGACCTCGCCTTGCACCTCCAGTTGTTGCAGGTCGAGGCCGTCGGCCAATGCGCGCTCACTGAGCCGGGTCGACAGCGGTTGTGCATCGACGGCCCCGGCACTCGGTGCCTGGGCGCGGCTGACCTCGGCGGCCAGAACCTGACGCTGCTGATACACACGCTCAGCCACTGCAAGACGCTGTTGGGCCGGTTGCCATAACCCGACAAAAGCCAGCACCGCAACCAGTAAGCCTCCCAGAACACTCAGCGCCTGTCGGTCGCGCAGCGTCAGTCGATTCCAGGTCTGTGTCACGATGGCTGGCGGCTTCGGTGAGCGCAGTGTCATGGTTGGTTCTCCAGTGTCAGCAGTGCCTGAACACGGTCCTGCACTTTGCTCGCGCTGCCCAGCCGGATCGGCAAGCCGCTGCTCTGACCGCGTTCGCGCAGTTGTTCCAGTTCCGCAAAACTGCCAGCGGTGAGTTGCAGCTTCCACCCGTCGCCAACACGATACTCGATGCGCTGCACTTCGACGCTGCTCGCGCCGATCACCTGTTCGGTCAGTTTCAGCAACCGTGCGACCTGCGTGTCCTGTGCACTGACGCGAGTCTGTTTTTGCAACGCCTTGAGTTGTGCCGACAGATCGACGATGCGGGTCTGCTGTGGATACAAAGCCCTGAACTGCTGTTCGCTCTGTGCATACAAACGTTGCGCCTGACCCTCGAAAAAATCGCTGCGTGCGTGCATGAATCCCCACCCCAGGGTGAACAGCAACGTGGCCGAGACCAGCGCCGTCGACCACGGGAAACGTCGGCGGCCCCGACGAAACTCACCCTGCAGCACGTTGATCGGCGGCCTCGCAGCGGCGTGACCATGGAGCGTTGCATACCCGTCTTCCCGCCAGCAGAGGGTCTCAGGCAGGCCAGGCTTGAGGGCGGCCAATCCATCCGCCGACACGGCAAGGCGCGCCTCCAGTGTGCCGCCCAGCAGCCAGCGCCCCAACCACCACACGCCATAGGCCTGATCGCCCGGCAAGCGGTCAGCATCCACCTGCACGGTGCCAGGCGTGATCCCCAACCCGGTGGCCAACGCCAGCAGCGCTGCAAAACGCTGCCGGTTGATCACCCACAGCGGATAGCGCCCCTGCGGGTCTCGCGGGCCGACAGTCAGGTGCAATGCGTCCAGGTCTTCGCTCAATTGGTCTTCGATGGCAAAGGCTATGGCCTGCACGGTGGGCCGACGTCGCGAGGGCCATTTTTCGGTCTGGAGCCAGCCGCACATCTCCATCGGCAACACCAGGTGAACGGCCTGCCCTTGCAACCGTCGGCCTGCATCGGCGAGCGTGAGGACGGTCCGTTCGCCCGCTGCTGACACCAGGCAACAGGACCACTGCGCCGAGGGTTCGGCGAGCCCCTCGGCGCTGAGGTAAAGCCAATGGTTCATCACAAGGCCTCGCTTGTCGGTGAGCTCAGGAACCGTCGTTGCAAGACGCTCACCTGCCGGGTTTTGGCGTCGAGCGCCACGTCGCTGACCAGTTGCACACGGCTTTGCCCGAAGGCCACGTCCACCGTGATCCGAAACCAGCGGCTGCTCAGCCCCAGGCCATGACTGCCCAGTTCAAGCCCGGCGAGTAAAGGGTCCTCGACGAACGCCTGAACCGAGCGATAACCGGTGTGCGGGCGCTGTTGCACCAGCGCCCGGGCCATCGCGTCGGTCATGCCGTCGAGTGTCATCAGTTGCGGCAACGATGCGGTGTTGATGTTCAGGCTCGCGTCCTTGGGCAACAGCGCCACCATCGGCCGCAACCGTCGCAACACCTCGGCGTCGACACCCGGCACTGCGCGCAATTGGCTAAGATCGGTCAACCCGCCCGGATGGGAAGCAGAGAGGTTCTCAAGGTCGGCACTGTGGATTGGCAACAGGGCCAGCAATCGCACCCAACGCTGTTGTGTCAGTGCGTCGACTTGGCCGCCGGTCAACAGCGCAGAAAGGTTGAAGCGCGCAGCCAGGTCTTCCACACGAATGTCCAGCGTCCCGCCGTCGACCTCGAATGGCGGCGTTGCCCGCGCCCACGCTTGTGCCAGGTTGACGCTTCTGGACGCTTGCATCTCGGGGCTGCGCAACAGGTGCAAGGCCCAGCGCTCGCCGGCAAAACCCAACTGCCGCAGTTGCACTTGATGCAACTGTTGCGCGGTGCTTTTGACCACCAGCCGATGGTTGCGCAACATCGCGCCCGTGAGCAGCAACGCCAGGCTCATGACCAACAGCACGCTGATCAGCGCCACACCCTGTTGCCGACTCATGAGCCGCTCCCCGGTAACAGCAAGACCCGACGAATCGGTTCGAAGCGCTGTGTCGAAAACGTGATTTCCAGGGCCTTCGGCCCATACACCGGATGGCCACGGCTCACTGGCCATTCGCTGCGCCAGCCTTGCTTGTCGTCGTACAACCGCCACTGCAACTCGCGGACGTCGCTCAACAGTTTTTGCCGCTGCCGCCCAAGCAGCTCCGCGCTCAGGCTCTCACGCCAGAGCGTGCCCTTGTCCAGACGATAGGTGACGTTCAGCACCTCGCTGCGCGCCTCATCCAGCGGGTTGCGCCAGTTACCGCGCTGCAACTGCAAGACACCTTCGCTGAGCACCATCGGCTGTGTCGTCACCTGCAAGACATCGCGCTCGATCACCGCGATGGCTCGCTGCAAGGTGCGCATGTCGCGCTCATGGGATGAGCTAATACGCTCGGCCCTGATCACCCCATCGAACAGCCGCCAGCAGGCCAGGCCCAGCACCGCGAAAATCGCCATGGCGATCACCAGTTCAAGCAAGGTGAAACCGTGCTGTCTATTGCTCACGGGCATCAATCCAACCGGTGGTGTGATGCACAACCCGGTCACTGCCCGAACGGCTGACACTGAGTTCGACCTTGAGCAGGCGCGGGTCGGCTGCCGGGCTGATCGTCTGGCTCAGGCTCCAGTCACGCCGATCGAAATGTCGGTTCAGGTGTTCCACCCCCTGAGCCGGAGCGGCCCCCAACTGCAATTCGCTCAAGTGATTGTCGGCAATCCAGGCACCGCACATTTGCTCTTCCAGGCGTGCGTTCTGCTTGAGGGCGTATTGCCCCGCCGCCATCACGGCGGCCGCCAGCGCGGCAAACACCACCAGTGCAATCATGATTTCCAGCAAGGTAAAACCCCGATGCCGACGGCGTGACGGACGCGACTTCCCGGGCTTGCGCTTACTCATCGAGGGCCGCCTCACTCAGGCCATCGCTGGAGAGGCTGATCAGCACGTGTTGATCGGTTTGCAGGTGCAAGGTGAACGCGGTGTTTTCGTCGCTGCTGAGTATCAACAGGTGTGGCTGACCGGGGCGCTCCCCGAGCGCCGAAGCCTGACCGGTTTGCGCCAGACGCAGTTGAAGGCCCTGCGGCAATCGATAAGCGCTGCCGGCCGGCCGCCACGCCTGACCCTCGAGCCTCAGCACCTGATAACCCTCGGGCTCCAGCCGCAGACCGTACTCGCGACCTTCAAGCACGGCGTGCTCGCGCAGCGTCTGCAACAGCTGGATCAACCCGTTGGCCTCCTGGCGAGCCAGGCTGGCGGAATGGTTGCCGGTGGCCAGCCCCACCATGCCCAGCAGCACGCCGATCAGCACCATGACGACCATCAGCTCCAGCAAGGTAAAACCCCGGCATGCCTGGCGCACCCTTCAATCTCCCCAGTTGCCGATGTCGGCAGCATGACCTTCGCCGCCGGACACGCCGTCGGCGCCGAGGGAATACAGGTCATAACTGCCATCGGCCGAATTCACCCCGGGATTGAGGTACTGATACGGCGTTCCCCAAGGGTCCACCGGCAAGCCTTTGAGATACCCCTGAGGGCTCCAGTTGCGTGGCACCGGTGTGCCCGACGGGCGTTTGACCAAGGCTTCCAACCCTTGCTGGGTGGAGGGGTAGTTGAAGTTGTCGAGGCGGTACATTTCCAGGCTCGTGGAGATCGCCAGAATGTCGGTGCGCGCCGCCGTGACCTTGGCCTGGTCGGGGCGGCTCATGAACTGCGGCACGACGATCGCACCGAGCACGCCAATGATGACCACCACCACCATGATTTCGATCAGGGTAAAGCCACGTTGGCCGCGCAGGGTTGTGTTACGGGCAGGATTCATCGTTCAACTCACCAGTTGGTTCAGGCTAAGAATGGGTAGAAGAATGGCCATGACGATCAGCAGCACGACGCCGCCCATCAGCACCAGCATGACCGGTTCAAACAGGCTCACGACAAGCGCGATCCGCGCCGCGAGGGTCTTTTCCTGCTGCTCGGCGGCCCGCGCCAGCAGGCGGTCGAGCTCGCCCGCCCGTTCGCCGCTGGCAATCATGTGCAGCATCATGGGCGGGATATCCCCCCCCTGTTCCAGGCCTTGCGTCAGGGTGCCGCCCTCGCGCACCGACCGTGCAACGTCGTGCATGCGGTGGCGAATCGTCAGGTTGCCGATCACCGCCGCCGCGATTTCCAGCGCATCGACCAAAGGCACCGCACTCTTGCCAAGAATCGCCAGGGTGCTGGCAAACCGCGCCGCCTCCATGGCGCGCAGCACCCCGCCCAACAGCGGCAACCGCAACACCAGCGCATGCCAGCGCAGGCGCAATCGAGGCTGAACCAGAGCCCAACGCCCCAGCAGCACCAGGACCGACAACACCCCCAGCATAATCACGCCATGGCTACGCACGCCGTCACTGATCAGGATCATGCCGCGGGTCAGCGGCGGTAACGGCTGACCGCTGTCGACGAAAATCTTCACCACATCCGGCACCACATAGCCGAGCAGGAAACCGACGATAGCCAGCGACGCACACATCAGGATCATCGGATACACCAGCGCCAGTTGAATCCGTTGGCGCGATGCCTGGCGGGCCTCGGTATAGACCGCCAGTTGCTCAAGCACATGCCCCAGATGCCCAGAGCGCTCACCTGCCGCGATGGTGGCGCGAAACAACTCGGGAAACGCCCGAGGAAATCCGCCTAACGCCGTGGCCAAGGCATGACCTTCCATCACCCGCGCCCGCACTGCCGCCAGCAACGCGCTGACCCGGTTCTTTTCGCTCTGCGCCGCGACGGCCCGCAAGGACTCCTCCAAGGGCAGACCGGCCTGAATCAGCGTCGACAACTGCAAGGTCAACAGCGCCAGTTCGCCGGGCGCCAGCTTCGTCCCGAGGGCAAACACCGCCCCTTTGACACGCAGGTGTTTTGCCGCCCCCACGTGGCTCGGCAACAAGCCCTTCTCGCGCAGCAATTGCCGGGCGTGCCGTGGGCTGTCGGCTTCCTGCACGCCTTTGCACGGGCGACCTTTACGGTCCTGGGCGCGGTACTCGAATCCCGGCATGGGCTAGTCCTCCTGACTGACGCGCAGCAGTTCATCGAGACTGGTGAGGCCCTCGAGCACCAGCCGCTGGCCATCCTGGAACAAGCTGCGCGAATGCGCGCGCGCGGCCTCTGCCAAGGCTTGCTCACTGGCACCCTGATGAATCAACGTCGAAAAGGCCGGCGTGATGCTCACCAGCTCATAGATACCCATCCGCCCGCGATAGCCTTGCTGGCACTGCGCGCATCCTCGGGCCTTGAACAGCCTTGCCGCGCCCTCGACGCCCAGTCGCCGACACGCCACCGGGTCCGCCTCGCAGGCTTCCTTGCAATGCGGGCAAAGGGTGCGCAACAAGCGTTGCGCGAGCACGCCGACCAGCGACGACGCCAGCAAGTACGCGTCGACGCCCATGTCCAGCAACCGGGTGACCGCGCCGACCGCGCTGTTGGTGTGCAAGGTCGACAACACCAGATGCCCGGTCAACGACGCCTGCACGGCGATTTCGGCGGTTTCCCGATCACGGATCTCACCGACCATCACCACGTCCGGGTCCTGTCGCAGAATGGCCCGCAAGCCACGGGCAAACGTCATCTCGACCTTAGGGTTGACCGGCGTCTGGCCAATCCCCGGCAAGTGGTATTCGATCGGGTCTTCCACCGTGAGGATGTTGCGGGTCTGGTCATTCAGGCTGGCCAGCGCCGCGTACAGGCTGGTGGTCTTGCCGGAGCCGGTGGGGCCCGTCACCAGGAAAATCCCGTGGGGCCTGCCGAGAATCCGCTCAAAGCACGCCAGGGTGTCGGGCGGCATGCCCAGGCGCTGCAAGTCGAGGCGCCCGGCCTGTTTGTCGAGCAGGCGCAACACCACGCGCTCGCCATGGGCCGACGGCAGGGTCGAAACCCGCACATCCACTTCGTGCCCGGCCAGGCGCAACGCAATGCGGCCGTCCTGCGGCACGCGCTTTTCAGCTATATCGAGGCGGGCCATGACCTTGATCCGCGACACCAACAGGTTGGCCAACTCACGCCGGGGCCGGAGCACTTCGCGCAGTTGCCCATCCACCCGCATGC
Source organism: Pseudomonas purpurea (assembly GCF_039908635.1). Lineage (NCBI taxonomy): Bacteria > Pseudomonadati > Pseudomonadota > Gammaproteobacteria > Pseudomonadales > Pseudomonadaceae > Pseudomonas > Pseudomonas purpurea. The sequence goes on along the minus strand of NZ_CP150918.1, from coordinate 489,768 downwards.
GCACCGACAGGTACTGCTCGAAGGTTTCCAGGTGAACATCCGAGGCTTTTTCGCGCACCGCTTCACTGAGCAACGCGTTGATCAGGCGGATGATCGGCGCGTCGCCTTCCTGTTCCAGCAGGTCGGCGGTCTGCGGGAGCTGGTCGGCCAGGCTCAACAGGTCGAGCTCTTCATCCAGCCCTTGAGCGACCTGTTCGGCGGCGCTCTGACCTTCGCGGTAAGCGCTCGCCAGGCGTGTTGCAAACAACGCAGGCTCAAGGACCTGAACCGGCAGCTCACGCCCCGTCACCCGTCGGACTTCCGCCAATGCCGTCAGCGGCGTATCGCTGCGGATCGACAAACTCAACGCCTCGCCCGAGCCTTCAAGCAACACGCCCAGGCGTCGGGCGAAACCAAACGGCAGTTGCTCGCAGCCCCACGCCTGATTCGTCATGGGGCGCGACGCTCGCGGTTGTCATCGAACAGTTCATGGGGGTCCACTGGCAGCCGCAACGAATTGCTCTGTCGCCCGGTGGGTTGACTCAGCTCACGCAGGGCCTTGTAGCGGTCCTCGCTGATATCGGCAACGTCCTGACGGGAGCGCACAATGGTCGGGCGCAGAAACACCATCAGGTTGCTTTTGGTCTGGGTGTCCTTGGTCCAGCGAAACAGCGCGCCGAGGTACGGAATGCTGCGTAACAACGGCACGCCGCTTTCCTGAGTCCGGACGCTGTCCTTGATCAGGCCGCCGATCACGATGATTTCGCCATCGTTGGCGAGGATCGTGCTTTTGAGGGCACGCTTGTTGGTAATCAGGTCGGAGGAATCCACGCCCGACACCGACGGTGCGATGTCGGAGATTTCCTGCTCGACCTCCAGGCGCAGAATCGAGCCTTCGTTGATGTGCGGGCGGATCTTCAGGCTGATCCCGACATCCTTGCGCTCCACGGTAGTGAACGGATTGTCCGCACCGCTGCTGTTGGTGGCGTAGGAGCCGGTCTTGAAGGGCACGTTCTGGCCAACGATGATTTCCGCTTCCTGGTTGTCCAGGGTCAGCAGGCTGGGAGTCGACAACAGGTTGCTGCGACTGTTGCTCGCCAGTGCTGAAATCAGGGCACCAAAATTGCCGCCACCCAGGCGCAACAACGAACCCTCCGGGGCCGGATTCTTGTCATCGAAATTCAATCCGCCAAGGACCGGCACGCCGGTACCGGGGAAGTTGATGAGCCCTTTCGCGTTGCCACTGTCCAGCCCCCACTGCACACCCAGTGCTTCGACGATGTCGCCGGAGATCTCCACGATGGCGGCGTGAATCAATACCTGGGCGCGCGGTTGATCGAGCTCGCGGACGATGTTTTCCAGGGTCCGCAGTTGCGCCGGATCGGCAAACACCACCAACGCATTCTGCCGCTCGTCAGCCTTGACCATCACCGGTGTCGCCGGCATCGCGTCTTTTGAGCCGCTGCCGCCCGACTGCACGTTGAAGCCCTGCCCCAGCGCATCCAGCACCTCGGCCAATTGCTTGGCATCACTGTGGTGCAAACGGATGACCCGCGCGTTATCGAGTTTGCTCGTCGCCGGAACATCCAGGGAACCGGCCAGTTGAACCAGACGTTGGCGCGCTGCCGCGGGGCCGACCACCACCAGGCGGTTAGCCCGCGGGTCGGCAATCACCAGGCTTCCGGCTTCGGCACCCGACTTGCCCAAAGAGGCCTCCAGCACCTTGGCGATGTCCGCCGCCAGGCCATGGCGCAACGTAACGAGGGTGTGGGCATTTTTCGTCCCGGAATCGAGTTGACGCACCACCTGCCCGATCCGCCGAACGTTGCTCGCGGTATCGGTGACTACCAGCGCATTGGCCGAGACGGACGGGCCGACATAACCGTTGGTCGACACCAGCGGCCGCACCAACCCCGCCAGATCGGAGGCGCTGCTGGCGCCGAGCGCGATGACTTCGGTCACGAACTGCCCATCCCGGGACGTGCGCGGATCGCCCTGGCTGGCACGGGTCTTGGCTTCCGCCACGGGGGTGATGAGGATCCGGTCACCTTGATCGATCACCGTGAAGTTGTGGGCATCGAGCACCGAATAGAACAGCCGTCGCACACCCTCGCGATCCAGCGCCTGCCTGGACATCACGGTGATGCGCCCTTGAACCCTGGGATCGAGGATCACGGTCGTGCCCAGGATCGATGACATCTCATCAATGATGTCCCGCAGCTCGGCGTTGTTCATCGCCAGTTGCCAGCGCTGCTGCTCGGCAGTCGCCCACCCCGGGATCAACAGGACCATGAAGAACAGTGAACGCAGCAATGCGCCAGAGGTGCCGAAGCGATGTGAGCGGTTCATTCAAAGACTCGGTGGCAGATCAGCGGTTGGCCGAAGGTGAAGAAGAACAGGCGCGGGAGCAGGCCCACGGTCTGTTGGCGGGATCGTCAGCACGCTGCGTTCGGCCTGGGGTTGAAGCGCCAGCAACTCCTCGCGGCCTTTGCGCCACAGCACTATCCGGGACACTTCCACCCGCCGTAGCACGCTGCCGCCCGGCAGGCTGTCGCCGACCTGATACAGGCGCTCACCGTCAGCCCCCGCGAGCAGCGCCCGCGAAAGCCCGGTGTTTGAGACAAAACTGGCACGTAGCGTCAGCGGCTCGGCACTGCTCACCGCTGCCGTTTGCGCAACCAGCCCCATCACCGTCGCGATGGCGTCGGGATTGAATTCAGGTAACGGTTGAGCCACGGGGGCGGGTAGCGTCGGTCGTTCGTCTCGCATCACCCGTCCCTCGCGCAGCTGCCCTTCGTTGGCGAACAGATAAGCGCCATAGCCCAGCGGTAACACCCAGAGGACGACCCCGAGCAGCGTTGGCCAGCGCGCGATGACCGTCGTTAATGAAGAAGTCATTGATCAATCGCCTGCCCGTTAGCGGTGAAACCCCATGCTTGCAAGCACACGACGTCCCGACACCTCATGTTTGATGACCGCACTCACATGCAAGGCAATCAACGCTGCCAGTACGAGACACGTCCACACATGAATCGTCAGAAACAGTTGAATCCAGTAAGGGTCATGCAGGGGCTGTGGAATAAAAAAAACATCAAAGACATTGATCGCTCGGTCCATCATCAAAATGCCCGTCACCAATACCCCACTGACAACCAGATAGATAAGCCCGTGGGCGAATGACGCCAGACGTTCGGTCTTTGAGCGATCTGTCTTTTCAGCACTACGACCTCGACGTAGCGCGATATAAAGCCTCACCACAAAGAAGGGGATAAATACTGTCGTCAGCGACACATTGATAAATGCCACCCACTCCTTGACCGGTAACGCCACATCAAACAACGACACATAAAACCCACTGGCGAGTGCCCAGACAATAATAATGGCCGAAAGCCAATGCAGAAAAACTTGTACTCCTGTATACGAGGAAGTCTTCATTTAGTTATAACTACTCATTACCAACGCCAGCCAACAAGAACACTGATCACTCCGGGCAATCAAACAACCCTGATTGCCCGGAGGTTTTTCAGATCAACTTATTTCTGGTCCCAAGCCATTGCCCAGTCACTGCCGACACCCGGTTCGAAACCTGTTGCCGTCTGGCTGTATTGCTTGCAATAACCCGAGAAAGGGAATGGCTTGCACTCATAAACCAGGCCGTCCTTGGGTTGCAGCACCTTGGTGCCTGCGGTGTATTCGCCGAGATTGTTCGGGAACTCGAAATCGTACTCTTGCGCACCGCCTTCACCGGTCAGTTCGGTTTGCTCGAAGGCCTGACGAGTAGTCCGACCGTCTTCAGTGGTACCGACCAGTTTCACGCCGTGTGTGCCCGGAGCAGAACGAACATCGACATTCAGCACGGTGTTGCTTTGCGCCGCGACCGCTTGCCGGTTGGACCCGACGGGTTTGTTGTTCGCATCGAAGATCGTCGCTTCAACCGTCATTGCACGATTGCTGAACACGGGAACTGCAACCTTGCCGACGCCTTTCACCAACTCATGCTCTGGCGCCAGGCCACCGAACTCCATGCGGGCGTCAGTGTCCTCTTGCATCTGCAGCGCCACTTCATAACGCGTGACACCACTTTCCTTCTGGGCGTAGAGCTTGTTCACGCCTTTGACCGGTTCGATGTTGTCGTGCTCGTCGCGAATACCAGCGCGGACCAACGTCTGGGTCTTGTTGATCTGCTCCGCCAAGGCGAACGACCAGCTCTCAGGCTTGCCTTCTTCTGCGTTTTTGATCGAGATTTCGACGCTATATTGCGCACTTTCACCGCTGGCGGTGAAGGCACGCGCCTTGACCTTGTCGCCGGGCAGCAACGTTGCCGCCGGGGTGATCGCACCCACGGAGTTCCAGCCGCCAGGCAATGCCGCCTCGGCCAGAATGTTGACGTCGACGACATTGTGGAAGGCCGCATCAGTGTCACCGACGGTCCACAGACCCAGAATCACATGATGACCGGTCTTGTCTTCAGGAATCACGCACGCGTGTTTGTCCCCCGAGACCGGCAAGACGTTACCGCCGTCCACAAAGCAAAATGGCGTGGTATCGAACGAGGCGCGCTTGAGCGGCTCATTCGGATTCCAGCCATTCTTGGTAATGAAGTATTCATGCTTGGTCGCGGGGTGAGCGGCGGTGTACTTCCAATCGAAATCGAGGGAGCGGTCCTTGATTTCAGTCAGATGCCAGCGAGTGGCGGACTGAGCATCAACCGCGGAAAACATAGCAATGCCGCCACTGGCAATCTTGCCGTCTACGGGACCTTGTAGCGGCGCGCCACCCACACCGTTCGGGAAGCCCTTGAAGGTTTCACCCACGCTTTGCGGTTCGTACTGCGCACCACCACAGTCTTTGTTCAAACCTTTCTGGCACTGGAAGGCTCGGGATGGCGGCTCATTCAAGTAACCGTGCGCCACGGCATTCTGTGAAGCCAGCAGGGTTGCCAGCAGCGTTAACGAGAACGTACATCCTGTAAATGCACCTCCTGTGGAAATAGTGTTTTTCATATTATTAGTTCCAGACTGATTATTAAGAATTATTCGCAAGCCGACTTCTATCTGGCAGAGACTTGCACCCCCTTACTACACGCTCAACACATCCAACACTTACCTGATATTTAAGAAAGCATCTTTTAATCACAACATTACTGAACGCCAGCAACCAGCACTTACACAACAACAATGCCGTGATTATTATTTATGACATGCTCGCCACACACAGGGTGTTGGCAGAATTGAGGAGGGCACTTTACCGCCAGAGATTTTAATTCTATGTAGGATAAATCTTGTACTCAGGCAGGGAATGTCAGCAATCCAACTAATCAGACAAGAAAGGTAATATCGCCTTACATAGTGTTGAGATATTTCTTAAAGATTCAGCGCGTAAAGGCTGCACAAAAGTAAACAACTCGCACGTTCGCCGCCAAAGAAAAACATCACGATGACAGGCAAGCGAACGCCAATGGCCAGGACGGCCTGAGGAAATGAGCGTGGGTTATCGAAGGTGTGAAACCTGCCTGGCACCGAGGCCAGGCAGGCTGCTACGAATTACTGATGGTATTGCGCAGAAAGCTCGTGCACGGCGCGCAGGAAGGCACCGGCGTGTTCCGGGTCGACTTCCGGGGTGATGCCGTGGCCGAGGTTGAATACGTGACCGCTGCCTTTGCCGTAGCTGGCGAGAATGCGCCCGACTTCGGTGCGGATGGCTTCTGGTTTGGCGTAGAGCACGGTCGGGTCCATGTTGCCTTGCAGGGCGACTTTGCTGCCGACGCGGTCACGGGCACTGCCGATGTCGCAGGTCCAGTCCAGGCCCAAGGCATCCGCGCCAGCGTCGGCGATGCTTTCCAGCCAGAGGCCGCCGTTTTTGGTGAAGAGGATGACCGGCACTTTGCGGCCTTCGTGTTCGCGGATCAGGCCGCTGACGATTTTGCGCATGTAGGCCAGGGAGAATTCCTGGTACGCCGCCGCCGAGAGGCTGCCGCCCCAGCTGTCGAAGATCTGCACCGCTTGCGCGCCGGCCATGATCTGGCCGTTGAGGTAGCTGGTGACCGTCTGCGCGAGCTTGTCCAGCAGCAGGTGCAAGGCTTGCGGGTTATCGTAGAGCATGGTTTTGGTCTTGCGGTAGTCTTTCGACGAGCCGCCTTCGACCATGTAGGTGGCCAGTGTCCATGGGCTGCCAGCAAAGCCGATCAGCGGCACGCGGCCGTTCAGCTCGCGGCGAATGGTGCTGACCGCGTCCATCACATAGCCGAGGTCCTTTTGTGGATCAGGAATCGGCAGGGCTTCGATATCGGCCATCGTGCTGACGACTTTCTTGAAGCGCGGGCCTTCACCGGTTTCGAAGTACAGGCCTTGGCCCATGGCATCGGGAATGGTCAGGATGTCGGAGAATAGGATCGCCGCATCCAGTTGTGGATAACGGTCGAGCGGCTGCATCGTGACTTCGCAAGCGAACTCCGGGTTCATGCACAGGCTCATGAAATCACCGGCCTTGGCACGGCTGGCGCGGTATTCAGGCAAGTAGCGACCGGCCTGACGCATCATCCACACAGGCGTGACGTCTACGGGTTGCTTGAGCAGGGCGCGAAGGAAACGGTCGTTCTTCAGGGCAGTCATGTCGGCATCCGGAAAAAAAGTGCGGGCATTTTCTCAGAGCGCGACGTAAAAGGCACGGTTGCAGGTCAGCCTTTTGTCTATCGGGTCAATTTGTCGCGGTGGAATGCGCCTTCTACAACACCGCGAAACAACTGTGGGAGCGAGCTTGCTCGCGATGGCGGCGTCACATTCAACATTTCTGTCGACTGATCCACCGCTATCGCGAGCAAGCTCGCTCCCACATTTGGACCGCATTCCATTTCTGGAAAGTGGTTACACGCCCAGGTAATCCAGGATCCCTTCCGCCGCATTACGGCCTTCGAAGATCGCCGTCACCACCAGGTCGGAACCGCGCACCATGTCGCCACCGGCGAAGATTTTCGGGTTGCTGGTCTGGTGCTTGAACTGACCAAGTTCTGGGGCCACAACGCGGCCCTGGCTGTCGGTCTGGATGCTGAATTGCTCGAACCAGGTTGCCGGGCTCGGGCGGAAACCGAACGCGATGACCACGGCATCGGCCGGGATGATCTCTTCGGAGCCCGGGATCGGCTCGGGACTGCGACGGCCACGGGCGTCCGGTTCGCCGAGACGGGTCTCGACCACCTTCACGCCTTCGACGCGGTCTTCACCAACAATGGCAATCGGCTGGCGGTTGTAGAGGAATTTCACGCCTTCTTCCTTGGCGTTTTTCACCTCTTTGCGCGAGCCCGGCATGTTCGCTTCGTCACGACGATACGCACAGGTCACCGACTTGGCGCCCTGGCGGATCGACGTCCGGTTGCAGTCCATCGCCGTGTCGCCGCCGCCCAGCACCACCACCTTCTTGCCTTTCATGTCGACGAAATCTTCCGGCGACTTTTCAAAGCCCAGGTTGCGGTTGACGTTGGCGATCAGGAAGTCCAAGGCGTCGTGCACGCCCGGCAGGTCCTCACCGGCAAAGCCGCCCTTCATGTAGGTGTAGGTGCCCATGCCCATGAACACCGCATCGTATTCTTCGAGCAATTGCTCGATGGTCACGTCCTTGCCTACCTCGGTGTTCAGGCGGAACTCGATGCCCATGCCGGTGAAGACTTCGCGACGATTGCTCAACACGGTCTTTTCCAGCTTGAACTCGGGGATGCCGAAGGTCAGCAGACCGCCGATTTCCGGGTTCTTGTCGAACACCACCGGCGTCACGCCGCCGCGTACCAGTACGTCGGCACACCCCAGGCCCGCAGGCCCGGCGCCGATCACCGCGACACGCTTGCCGGTCGGTTTGACCTTGGACATGTCTGGACGCCAGCCCATGGCGAACGCGGTGTCGGTGATGTATTTTTCGACCGAACCGATGGTCACCGCGCCGAAGCCGTCGTTCAGGGTGCAAGCACCCTCGCACAGACGGTCCTGCGGGCACACGCGGCCGCAGACTTCCGGCAGGGTGTTGGTCTGGTGCGACAGCTCGGCGGCGGCGAGGATGTTGCCCTCGGCCACCAGTTTCAGCCAGTTGGGAATGAAGTTGTGCACCGGGCACTTCCATTCGCAATACGGGTTACCGCAACCCAGGCAGCGGTGGGCCTGGTCGGCCGAGTGCTGGGGTTTGAACGGTTCGTAGATTTCCACGAACTCTTTCTTACGTTGACGCAACAGTTTCTTCTTCGGATCCTTGCGCCCGACATCGATGAACTGGAAGTCGTTATTCAGACGTTCAGCCATGTTAAAACCTCATCAAACTCTTCAGGCGCATATCACTGCGGGTTGGCACGGGTGCTGGAAAGCAACGATTTCAGGTTGGCAGCCTTGGGCTTGACCAGCCAGAAACGACGCAAGTAATCATCGAGGTTTTCAGCGAGGTTACGACCCCATTCGCTGTCGGTTTCCTCGACGTATTCGTTCAGCACGCGTTGCAGGTGGCTGCGATAGGCTTCCATCGCCTCACCGCTGATCCGCTGGATTTCCACCAGTTCGTGGTTGACCCGGTCAACGAAGGTGTTGTCCTGGTCGAGCACGTAGGCGAAACCGCCGGTCATGCCTGAACCGAAGTTGTAACCGGTCTTGCCCAGTACGCAGACGAAACCACCGGTCATGTACTCGCAGCAGTGATCGCCGGTGCCTTCCACCACGGTGTGAGCACCGGAGTTACGCACCGCAAAACGCTCGCCCGCGGTACCCGCGGCGAACAGCTTGCCGCCCGTGGCGCCGTAGAGGCAGGTGTTGCCGATAATCGCGCTGTCTTGAGTCTTGTAGAGGCTGCCTTTTGGCGGAACGATGACCAGTTTGCCGCCAGTCATGCCTTTGCCCACGTAGTCGTTGGCGTCGCCTTCGAGGTACATGTTCAGGCCGCCGGCGTTCCACACACCAAAGCTCTGACCGGCAGTGCCCTTGAAGCGGAAGGTGATCGGCGCCTTGGCCATGCCCTGATTGCCGTGCTTGCGCGCGATTTCACCGGAGATCCGTGCGCCGATGGAGCGGTCGCAGTTGCAGATATCCAGGGCGAAATCAGCACCGCACAGGTCGTTGATCGCCGAAGTGGCCATGTCGACCATTTTCTCGGCCAGCAGGCCTTTGTCGAACGGCGGGTTGCGGTCTACCTGGCAGAACTGTGGCTTGTCCGCCGGGATATGATCGCTGCCCAGCAACGGGGTCAGGTCCAGGTGGTTCTGCTTGGCGGTCTGCCCTTCGAGAATTTCCAGCAGGTCGGTACGACCGATCAGCTCTTCGAGGGAACGCACGCCCAGTTTCGCCAGCCATTCACGGGTTTCTTCGGCGACGTAGGTGAAGAAGTTCACCACCATGTCGACCGTACCGATGTAGTGATCCTTGCGCAGTTTTTCGTTCTGCGTCGCCACGCCAGTGGCGCAGTTGTTCAGGTGACAGATACGCAGGTATTTGCAGCCCAGGGCGATCATCGGCGCGGTGCCGAAGCCGAAGCTTTCAGCGCCAAGAATCGCCGCCTTGATCACGTCGAGGCCGGTTTTCAGGCCGCCGTCGGTCTGCACCCGCACCTTGCCGCGCAGGTCGTTACCGCGCAGGGTCTGGTGGGTTTCGGCCAGGCCGAGTTCCCACGGTGCGCCCGCGTACTTGATGGAGGTCAGCGGCGACGCGCCGGTGCCGCCGTCGTAGCCGGAGATGGTGATCAGGTCGGCGTAAGCCTTGGCCACGCCAGCGGCGATGGTGCCAACGCCCGCTTCTGCCACCAGTTTCACCGAGACCAACGCTTTCGGGTTGACTTGCTTCAGGTCGAAAATCAGCTGCGACAAGTCTTCAATCGAGTAGATGTCGTGGTGCGGCGGTGGCGAAATCAGGGTCACGCCCGGCACTGCATAACGCAGTTTGGCAATCAGACCGTTGACCTTGCCCCCTGGTAACTGACCGCCTTCGCCGGGCTTGGCGCCCTGCGCGACCTTGATCTGCAGCACTTCAGCGTTGACCAGGTATTCCGGGGTCACCCCGAAACGGCCCGTCGCGACTTGCTTGATTTTCGAGCTCTTGATGGTGCCGTAACGCGCCGGGTCTTCGCCGCCTTCGCCGGAGTTGGAACGCGCACCGAGGCGGTTCATGGCTTCGGCCAGGGCTTCGTGAGCTTCCGGCGACAACGCGCCGAGGGAGATGCCGGCGGAGTCGAAGCGCTTGAGCACCGATTCCAGCGGTTCGATCTCGCTGATGTCCAGCGCCTGCTCAAGGGTTTTGACCTTGAACAGATCGCGGATCATCGACACCGGACGGTTGTCCACCAGCGCCGTGTACTCCTTGAACTTGCTGTAGTCGCCCTGCTGCACTGCGGCTTGCAGGGTGCTGACCACGTCCGGGTTGTACGCGTGATATTCGCCACCGTGGACGAACTTCAGCAAACCACCCTGCTGGATCGGCTTGCGCGGGCTCCAGGCTTCGGCGGCCAACGCTTTCTGTTCGGCTTCGATGTCGACAAAACGCGCACCCTTGATGCGGCTCGGCACGCCACGGAAGCTCAGTTCGCAGACTTCTTCGGACAGGCCGATGGCTTCGAACAACTGCGCACCGCGGTACGAAGTAACGGTCGAGATACCCATCTTCGAGAGGATCTTGAGCAGGCCCTTGGTGATGCCTTTGCGGTAGTTCTTGAACACCTCGTAGAGGTCGCCCAGCACTTCACCGGTACGAATCAGGTCACCCAGCACTTCGTAGGCCAGGAACGGATAAACGGCAGAAGCGCCGAAGCCGATCAGCACGGCGAAGTGGTGCGGATCACGCGCAGTGGCGGTCTCGACCAGGATGTTGGAGTCGCAACGCAGGCCCTTTTCGGTCAGGCGGTGGTGCACCGCACCGGTGGCCAGGGAAGCGTGGACCGGCAGCTTGCCCGGTGCGATGTGACGGTCGCTCAGTACGATCTGGGTACGACCGGAACGCACGGCTTCTTCAGCCTGATCGGCGATGTTGCGCACCGCGGCTTCCAGGCCCAGCGCCTCGTCGTAGTTGAGGTCGATGACCTGACGCTCGAAACCCGGGCGGTCGAGGTTCATCAGCGAGCGCCACTTGGCCGGGGAAATGACCGGTGAGCTGAGGATCACGCGCGAGGCGTGTTCCGGCGACTCCTGAAAGATATTGCGCTCGGCGCCGAGGCAGACTTCCAGCGACATGACGATGGCTTCGCGCAGCGGGTCGATCGGCGGGTTGGTGACCTGCGCGAACTGCTGGCGGAAATAGTCGTACGGCGTGCGTACACGCTGGGACAGCACGGCCATCGGCGTGTCATCGCCCATGGAGCCGACCGCTTCATAGCCCTGCTCGCCCAACGGGCGCAGCACCTGGTCACGCTCCTCAAACGTGACCTGATACATCTTCATGTATTGCTTGAGCTGATCGACATCGTAAAACGCCGAACCGTGGTCGTTGTCTTCCATGGTCGCCTGGATGCGCAGGGCATTCTTGCGCAGCCATTGCTTGTACGGATGACGGGACTTCAAACGGTTGTCGATGGCGTCGGTGTCGAGGATCTGACCGGTTTCGGTGTCCACGGCGAAGATCTGACCCGGCCCGACGCGGCCCTTGGCAATCACGTCTTCAGGCTGGTAGTTCCAGACACCGATTTCCGAGGCCAGGGTGATGAAGCCGTTCTTGGTGGTGACCCAACGCGCCGGGCGCAGGCCGTTACGGTCGAGCAGGCACACCGCGTAACGACCGTCGGTCATGACTACGCCAGCCGGGCCGTCCCACGGTTCCATGTGCATCGAGTTGTATTCGTAGAACGCCCGCAGGTCCGGGTCCATGGTCTCGACGTTCTGCCACGCAGGCGGAATGATCATCCGCACGCCACGGAACAGGTCGATGCCGCCGGTGACCATCAGCTCCAGCATGTTGTCCATGCTCGAAGAGTCGGAGCCCACGCGGTTGACCAATGGGCCGAGTTCTTCCAGGTCCATCAAGTCGTTGGTGAACTTGGTGCGACGGGCCTGGGCCCAGTTGCGGTTGCCGGTGATGGTGTTGATCTCGCCGTTGTGCGCCAGGAAGCGGAACGGTTGAGCCAGCGGCCATTTCGGCAGGGTGTTGGTGGAAAAGCGCTGGTGGAACACGCAGATCGCGGTTTGCAGGCGCTGGTCACTCAGGTCCGGATAGAAGGCGGTGAGGTCCGCCGGCATCATCAGGCCTTTGTAAATAATGGTTTTGTGGGAAAAGCTGCAGATGTAGTGGTCGGTGTCGGCGGCGTTGGCCACGGACGAGCGACGACGCGACGTGAACAGCTTGATGGCCATGTCCTGATCGCTCAGGCCATCGCCTGCGATGAACACTTGCTCGATCTGCGGCAGGCGTTCAAGGGCCAGTTGGCCGAGAACGCTGGTGTCGATGGGCACTTTGCGCCAGCCGACCAACTGCAAGCCAGCGGCCAGGATCTCGCGGTTCATGTTCTCGCGAGCCGCCTCGGCTTTTACCGGGTCCTGATTGAAGAACACCATGCCCACGGCATATTGCCTGGGCAATTCAATACCGAACGTTTCCTGGGCGATGGCGCGAAGGAACACGTCGGGCTTTTGCATCAGCAGACCGCAACCGTCACCGGTTTTGCCGTCTGCGTTGATCCCACCGCGGTGGGTCATGCAGGTCAGGGCCTCAATGGCCGTTTGCAACAGGGTATGACTGGGTTCGCCCTGCATATGGGCTATCAGGCCGAAACCACAGTTATCCTTGAACTCATCGGGTTGGTACAGACCTGCTTTCATAGACACTTTCTCACCAGGCTGCCTCTTTTTAGAGGCAAATTTCTTTTCAATTCAACCTCTTACCTTCCGCGCCGAACGTACGCCGGCTTAGCGGGGGCAAATGGGAGGTCATTGTACACAGCGACACAGAGGCTCACAAATTCGACGACGAAATGTCGCAAATCTATGTCGCATTTGTGAAAGGTTTAAAGCGATATGCTGTGCTAGTCAAAACTTTTTTAATTCTGACCGCAACGACTCAAAGACTACTGGAATGCAGACACCACAAGGCACGCGGCCCAGGGTCTGTTGATGCTTGCTGACGAGCCGCGTTGCGATGCCAGCGTGTGCGAGGCAAGGCGCGGGATGCCGCCAATGGTTGTTCCCTTGGCAAATCCCGCAACGCAGCCTCGCACACGTTGGCGCGCAACCCAAATGGGTCTGCGTCGCGTTCGTCAGCAAGCGTCAACAGCCCCTGAGGCAGCATGCACTTGCAGAAATTTTGAGGCGCCGGGAGAGGCGGCCTGGGTAAGGCCGCCGAATCTTCAGCGGGTTGTAGCCAGTTCCTGTTGGACGCTGGCGACAGAGCGAGGCCAAGGTTTACCAGCCTGAACCTTCGCTGGCAAGGCCTTGATGGCGGAAGCGGCAGCATCGCGATTGGCGAAGTTACCGTAGGTGATGACATAAAGCGGCTTGCCGTTGAGGACTTTCTTGAAATAGCGGTACTCGCCGCCCTGCTCTTTGACGAAGTTCTGCGCCGTCGCTTCAGAGCTGGTGCCGAGGATTTGCAGCACGTAGTTACCCGGCGCCTGACCGGCGTACCAGCTACCGCCAGTAGCGGCCTTGGCCAGGGTGACCGGTTTTTCGGCAGCCTTGGCGACCGGTGCCGGCTTGGCCGCTGGAGCCGGGGCAGGTTTGGCAACCGGCGCTACCGGAACTGGCGCAGGCTTGGCTGCAGCGACCTGAGTCGGCGCAGGGACGGGTTTGGCCGCTGGCGTTGGTGTTGGCGCAGGACCGGCCGGAATGCCCGCAGGCGGCGCCGTGGTGGTGACGGTCGGCGGTGTGGCGCTGGAGCCTTCGACTGGCACGCCGTCGTCGCCCTCGGTAATGCCACCCGCCGCTTCGGCCAGCGGTCCGCGCATCACCGGTTGCGACTGTCCGACCAATGGCAATGGCATCGGCTGGGTATTACCGGCGAATTCCACTGCCGGAGAACCGCTGCCGTTCGGCGTCGGCGAACCTTGACCCAACGGCAGTTGCGCTTGCTCACTGGCGGGCGCGCCGGTGGTCGGTGCCTTGCTGCGACCCGGCATCAACCAGGCGGCGGCTACCGCGACCACGACTACGGCGGATATCGCCAATACGTGTTTCTTCGGCATATTGAACCCCATACTTGGACGCTTGACCGCTGAGCGGCTAGCTATCATGGCTTCGATCATCGCATCGCGGGCAGCCTGGTTGATGTTGCCAGGCCAGCCTTCGGAGCTTTCGTGAATCTCAGAGATCTGATCTGCGGAGAAAAGTTCGATTCCCTGGCCCGCGCCTTCAAGTCGCAGGGCCAGGTATTCACGGGTTTCTTCTTCGGCGTAAGGCGCCAGTTCGATGACGTGGAAGCGTTCTTCCTCGGCATGCAATTGCTCCAGCGAAGCAATCAGCAATGGCTCACCGAACAGGAACACGTGAGGCCGGCCTTCCGGCGCCCCGGCAGCCAGTTCGAGCAGGACCTCAAGCGCGGACTCGTCGAGCTGCTCGGCGTCGTCCACCAGCAAATAGACTTCCTGGCCGGTCAATGCAAGTTGCACCACCTGCTTGAGAATCGCGTCGACTTCAGCCTGGGCGACATTCAGTGCCTGCGCCACCTGGCGCAGCACGCCAGTCGCATCACCGGCGCCACGGGCGGAAACCACCACGCTTTGCACCGATTGCTTGTTGGTACTGGCCACCAGCGCCTGACGCAGCAGGGTCTTGCCGCTGCCTTGTGGCCCAGTGACCACAAGCAGCAACTGGCTGTAACGGGCCAGGTGGTGCAACTGCCCCAGGACCGGCTTGCGCTGGGCGGGGAAAAACTTGAAGCCAGGTACCCGTGGTGCGAAAGGGTCATGACTCAACTGGTAATGGCCGAGGAAAGCCTCGTCGGCATGCAAACTAGTCATCGGGATCTTATTAACCTTTAAGCTGAGCCAGGGCGCGGTAATCCGCTCCCAGCGTGGCCTGTAAAACCTCTTTCGGATAATCGTCGGTCACGACTGCTTCGCCCATTCGGCGCAACAGCACCAGACGCAAACGACCGTCGATCACTTTCTTGTCTATTGCCATGTGTTCGAGAAAATCGGCTTCGGTCATCTCTTCAGGCGGGATGACCGGCAAACCGGCGCGCTGGAACAGGCGAATACCGCGATCGCGCTCCTGGGCGCTGATCCAGCCCAGTTGCGCGGACATCTCCAGAGCCATTACGGTGCCAGCAGCCACCGCTTCACCATGTAACCAGACACCATAGCCCATGTGGGTCTCGATGGCGTGGCCGAAGGTGTGCCCCAGGTTAAGCGTGGCCCGGACACCCGACTCGCGCTCGTCGGCACCGACCACGGCAGCCTTGGCCGCGCAGGAGCGCTGAATCGCGTAGGTCAGGGCCGTCTGGTCCAGCGCCCGCAGGCGATCGACGTTTTCTTCGAGCCAGGTGAGGAACGGCTCGTCGCAGATCAAACCGTACTTGATGACTTCCGCCAGGCCCGCAGACAACTCACGGGCCGGCAAGGTGTTGAGTGTCGCGGTGTCGATCAGCACAACGTTCGGCTGATAGAACGCGCCGACCATGTTCTTGCCCAGCGGATGGTTGATTCCGGTCTTGCCGCCTACCGAGGAGTCGACTTGCGACAGCAAGGTGGTCGGGACCTGGATGAAATCCACGCCGCGCTGGTAGCAGGCAGCCGCAAAACCGGCCATGTCGCCAATCACGCCGCCGCCGAGAGCGATCACCGTGGTACGCCGATCATGCCGTGCCGTCAGCAGGCCATCGAAGATGGTTTGCAGGGTTTCCCAGTTCTTGAAGGCTTCGCCATCGGGCAAAACCACGGAGATAACCGAGAACTGCGCAAGACTGCGGGTCAGACGCTCGAGATACAGCGGCGCGACAGTCTCGTTGGAGATGATTGCCACTTGCCGCCCGGCGATATGCGGCGCCAGCAGTTCGGGCTGGTCCAACAAACCTTCGCCAATATGGATCGGGTAGCTGCGCTCGCCTAAATCGACCTTAAGTGTCTGCATGTGTCCCCACAGTGAAGATGAAATCAGGCGTCCTGCCTTACATTAACGACTGGCAACATCTGCGTGTATGACGTTGCCCACCAGCCATACGCCACACCCTCAAGCGGTCGTGACGCGACGCCGAGGATAGCGCATTTCGCTGCGTGGATTAACGGGGAGGCAGTTGCTGCAAGCGTTCCAGGATGTCCAGAACCACCATTCGTGGCGGCCGCTCATCGGTTTCCACCACCAGGTCGGCAATTTCCCGATAAAGCGGGTCACGCAGCGTCAACAAGTCCCGCAGGGTTTTGGCAGGATCAGCGGTGCGCAACAACGGACGATTGCGGTCGCGCGAGGTGCGGCCGACCTGCTGTTCGACCGAAGCGTGCAGATAGACCACTCGCCCGCCCGCATGCAAGGCCCGCCGATTGGCTTCGCGCATGACCGCGCCGCCGCCGGTCGCCAGCACCACGCCATCGAGCCTGCACAACTCGGCGATCATCGCCTGTTCGCGGTCACGAAAGCCCGGTTCGCCTTCCTTATCGAAGATCCACGGAATATTGGCGCCCGTGCGCAATTCAATTTCCTTATCGGAATCTTTGAACGGCAGGCGCAGCTCTTTGGCCAGCAAGCGACCGATGGTGCTTTTTCCAGCACCCATCGGCCCAACAAGAATCAAATTTCGCACAGAATCAACGACTCACAGCAATCGCCTGGTTGTTCATGATACGCGGAGTGAGAAACACCAACAGCTCGGATTTTTTCTCCGAAACCACGTCACGCCGGAAAAGGCGGCCAAGATACGGCACATCGCCGAGAAATGGCACCTTATCTACAACCTTGCTCTGAGTATTTGAGAAAACCCCGCCGATGACGATCGTCTCGCCATCATTGACCAACACCTTGGCGTTGACCTCGTTCTTCTTGATTGGCGGTACGTCCTGCACCTTGTTCAGGTAGTCCGGCTCATCCTTGGTGACCTTCACCTCCATGATGATGCGGTTGTCGGGGGTGATCTGCGGGGTCACTTCCAACGACAGCGAAGCCTCCTTGAAGGACACCGAAGTGGCGCCGCTGGAGCTGGCTTCCTGGTAGGGAATCTCTGTGCCCTTGAGGATCTTGGCGGTTTCCTTGTCCGAGGTGACCACCTTGGGCTGGGAGACCACTTCGCCGTTGCCGGTTTTCTCCATCGCCGTCAGTTCGAGGTCCAGCAACACGTTGTCCGTGATAAAGGCGATGCCGATGCCCGAGGTATTGCCCGCCGCGCCCATGTCGACGAACGGCGAGTTGGTACTCGTGCTGCCCGGCGTACCGATGGTCGAGGAAGTGTTCGCCCCGTTATTGCTGACGCCGGAGGTGTTCCAGTTGCCCTTGTTGCGCACCGAACCACCCCAACGGACCCCCAGGCTCTTGTCGTAATCGACGTTGGCTTCGACGATCCGTGCCTCGATCATCACCTGGCGCACCGGAATATCCAGTTGCGCCACAATTCGGCGCAGCTCATCGAGGCGATCCTGGGTCTGGTAGGCAATGATGTTGTTGGTCCGGTCATCGACGGTGATCGAACCGCGTTCGTCGATTTTTGCTTCGGCGCTGGTGACCGACTGGAACAGCTTGGCGATGTCCGCAGCCTTGGCGTAGTTGACCTGCAACAGCTCCCGGCGTAGCGGAGCGAGTTCGGCGATCTGCTTCTGCGACTCCAGTTCCTGACGCTCACGGGCGGCAATTTCATCCGCCGGCGCCACCAGCAACACGTTGCCGATCTTGCGCTTGTCCAGGCCCTTGGTTTTCAGCACCAGGTCCAGCGCCTGATCCCAGGGTACGTTTTGCAGACGCAAGGTAATGCCGCCCTGCACCGTATCGCTGGCCACCAGATTGAGATTGGTGAAGTCGGCAATCAGCTGCAGCACCGAGCGCACGTCGATGTCCTGGAAATTCAACGACAGCTTCTCGCCGGTGTAGGCATGACGATCGGCATTGCGCTTTTGCAGATCGTCGACGGTCATTGGGCGGACGCTGACCGTCAGCTTGTTATCGGTCTGGAAGGTCGAGTAATCGAACGTACCGCTGGGTTCGATGCTGATGCTGGCCTTGCCCGGGGAGGCACTGGCGTTGACATATTGCACCGGCGTGGCGAAATCCTTCACGTCCAGGCGCACCCGCAACGGCTCCGGCAATTGGGTGTTGGCAAAGCTGAGGATGATTTTGCCGTCACGCTCCTGGATATCCGGGCTGATGCCGGGGTCCGACAGGTCGATCACAACGTTACCTTCGCCTTGCTCGCCACGCTGGAAGTCCACGCCACGAATGGCCTTGCTCACCGGGACATAAGCCTTGGCTGGAGCGGGTGTGGCACTGGCCACTCGCGGCGCGGCCGCGACGCGAGGTTTCGGCGCAGCAGCAACCCCCTGCCCGACCACCACGAACAGATTGTTGCCTTCGACCCGCGTGTTGTACGGCGCCGATTGCGCCAGGTTAATGATCAACCGGGTACGGTCCTTGGCTTCGACCACTGTCGCACTGCGGGCGTTGCCGCTGCCCAATTCGCGATTCTTGCTGGCCAATTGATTGGTCACGCCCGGCAGATCGAGGGCAATCCGCGCGGGTTGCTCGGTGGTGTAGCCGTGAGCCGCAGGCGGCGGTCCGTCGAACGTGAGCTTCAACTCGACGCGATCGCCCGGCAGCGCCGCGACGTCCAGCGCTTTGAGACTGGTCGCGTGGACCATCGGTGACAACAGCGCTATCCATAGCGAAAAACCGAGGGATGAAAGGGTCCTGTTCATTGTTCGAATTCCACTATGAATGCTCTTTCAAAGGAATGGTCCGTGGTCGCTCCAGCCAGGCGCCCTCGCCATCGGGAACGATTTCGACCACTTCGACCTGCGAATCACTGATCGCAACGATCCGGCCATCGTTGCGGCCCAGGTAATCACCGACTTTCAACCGATGCACCCCGCCCGCCCCGCGCAATAAGGCAAATGCGCCCGAAGCGTTGGAGAGCGTGCCGACCATCTCGAACTGCTCGATGTTGAAACCCTCGAGAAACTGTTTCACCCGACTCGGGTCCGGCTTGACGTTGCGCGAGCCGCGCTGATGCCCCGCCAAGTCGACCCTGATTTGTGGTGAAAAGGGGCTGCGCAAGGTCGACGCGTGATAGGTAAACGTCTCGTAGGACCTGAATGTCGGCGTGGGCTCGATCTTGCCGGGCGGGCGCAGGCGGACCTCATTCATGTAGGCATCCAGATCGCTGAAGTCATTGCTGGCGCCGCAACCGGCCAGCCCCGTCAGCAGCACAAGCGTTAACCAGGTACGGGCCGCGCTCATTTATCCAGCCCCTTGTCGTTGTAGCGGTAAGTCTTGGCGAGAATGCTCATGCGCAGCTTCGACCCGCTGCCGGGTGTCACGGGGACAACCTCGAAGTCATGCAGCGTGACGATCCGTGGCAGCCCTGCCACGCCGCTGACGAAAGTCGCCAGGTCGTGATAGGCACCCGTGACGGTGATCTGGATCGGCAGTTCGATGTAGAACGGCTGAGTGACTTCCGGCAGCAGTTTGATTTCTTCAAACTCCAGGCCGCTGCCCAGCCCTGTGCGGGTGATGTCCTCCAGCAGTCCGGGCACCTCGGTGACGCTGGGCAGTTGCCGCAGGAGCGCGCCAAAGGAGTTCTCCATCTCCTTCATTTGCGCGCTGTAGAGTTCCAGGTTAGCGGCCATGTGCGCCTTGTCGGCGAACTGCTCCTTGAGGGTGATTTCCTTCCCCCGCGCCTGCTCAAGCTGCGCTTCAAGGTCCTGAAGGTAGAAGTTGTAGCCCAACACCAGAACCAGGACCGCGAGCAGACTCCCGGCCAGGCCTTTGACCGCCGTGGGCCAGGAGCCAATGTTGTTCAGGTCCAGGTCGCTGAAATCGATCCTGCGCAGGCTGTCGAACCATTCAGGCGTCTTCATTTCGCGCCCTCCGGGTCTGCCGGCTGGGTCTGGCGCACAGTCAGTTGAAAGACGTTGGCCTGGTCCACGGCGCCGGCGGTCGTCGCCTTGACCTCGGTCAGGCTTGGTGCATCGAACCAGTCCGAAGCATCAAGGTTACGCATCAGGTCCGAGACGCGATTGTTCGACTCCGCCGCGCCACTGATGGACAGGGTCTTGTCGAACATCTTCACATCGGTGAAATACACCCCGTCCGGCAGTGTGCGGGCCAACTGATCGAAAATCCGCCCGCTGATCGGCCGATTGCCTTGCAGGTCCTGGATGATTCGCATCCGCTCCACCAACTCCTGACGCCGGGCCTTCAAATCGCTGATTTGCTTGATTCGCTCATCAAGTACGGCAATTTGTTTGCTGACGTAGTCATTACGCGCCGTCTGTCGGTCAATCGCGCCGCTGATGTACTGGTCGGCGAACAGGACCACGCCGACGGTCACCACCAGTACAGCGACCATCGCGGTCAGGAAGCGCTTGCGCCGTTCCTCACGAAGTTCTTCGCGCCAGGGGAGAAGATTGATCCGTGCCATCAGTCAAAACTCCTGAGGGCCAGGCCGCAGGCAATCATCAGCGCTGGTGCATCACTGGCCAGGGCGCCGGCATTGACCTTGGCGCTCAGGGCCATGTCCGAGAAAGGGTTGGCTACCTGGGTCGGCGTGCCGAGGCGCTGCTCGATCAGCCGGTCCAGCCCGGCAATCGAGGCCGTCCCCCCCGCCAACAGGATGTGGTCGACCGTGTTGTACTGGCCGGAAGCGAAAAAGAACTGAAGGGATCGGGACACCTGCTGCACCAGCGCTTCCCTGAAAGGTTGCAGGACTTCGCTGACGTAATCGTCGGGCAGGCCGCCCTGTTTTTTTGCCAGCCCGGCCTGTTCGACGGTCAGGCCATAACGACGCTGGATCTCTTCGGTGAGCTGGCGACCGCCAAAGAGCTGCTCGCGGGTGTAGATGATCTTGCCGTTGAGCAGCACGCTCAGGGTGGTCATGGTGGCACCGATGTCGACCACCGCTACCGTCAGGCGCTCCTGGGAACTGGCCAGTTGAGTCGCCAGCAACCCGAAAGAGCGCTCCAGTGCGTAGGCCTCGACATCGACCACCCGTGCGGTCAGCCCGGCCAGCGCCAGCGCCGCTTCACGCACCTCGACGTTTTCCTTGCGACATGCGGCCAGCAGCACGTCGATGCGTTCGGGGTTACGCAGGGACGGGCCCTGGACTTCGAAATCGATGGCGACTTCTTCCAGTGGATAGGGAATGTACTGATCGGCTTCGATCTTCAGCTGGTTTTCGAGTTCGTCGGCAGAGAGCCCTGCATCCATCTCAAGGGTCTTGGTGATCACCGCAGACCCGGCCACCGCGACGGCAACCGTGCGCACGCTGCTCCTGGCCTTGAGCAGGACACGCGTGAGCGCCTGGCCTACCCCTTCGAGTTCAGCGATGTTTTTTTCCACGACCGCGTTGGCCGGCAACGGCTCTACGGCGTAGGCCTCGACCCGGTAACGGGTGCCTGAGCGGCTCAGCTCCAGGAGCTTCACCGACGTCGAGCTGATGTCGATCCCCAGAAGTGTCCGGTTTTTTTTATTGAAGAGTCCCAGCACTAGCAATTCCCTATGACTATCCGTGAGTTACGGACTCTTTATTGTTCATTGCGTTCACTGACCGAGCCTTGACAGCAGCGCCAATGACGCTTGCCCCGGAAAAATGCTTATAATGCCCAGCGTTTTTTTTCCGCTTTCCCCAAGCGCGGGTGATCGCCGTTTACCGTGAAGCCCTGACGCCAAACTCATTCTTTGCTGTGGATATCCAAAAGCCTTGATTCGTCTGCTGAAATTTTTCGGGTGGTCCATCGTCGCCGTTTTCTGCGGACTGCTTCTGGGTCTGAGTGGCGCTTTTCTTTACCTTAGTCCGGGTTTGCCATCCGTGGAGGCCCTGAGAAGTATTCAGTTGCAGATTCCTTTGCGGGTCTACAGCAGCGACGGAAAACTGATCGCAGAATTTGGCGAAATGCGCCGTACTCCGATCCGTTTCGCCGACATTCCACCCAATTTCATCAATGCGCTACTCAGTGCTGAAGACGATAATTTCGCCAATCACTACGGCGTCGACCCCAGCAGCCTGATGCGTGCCGCGACACAATTGGTCAAAAGCGGACACATTCAGTCCGGCGGCAGCACCATCACCATGCAGGTGGCGAAGAACTTCTTCCTGAGCAGCGAACGCAGCTTTTCGCGCAAGACCACCGAGATTCTCCTGGCCTTGCAGATCGAACGTCAGCTGACCAAGGACGAGATCCTTGAGCTGTACGTCAACAAGATCTACCTGGGCAACCGCGCCTACGGCATCGAAGCCGCCGCGCAGGTTTACTACGGCAAGTCGATTCGCGATGTCAGCCTGGCGCAGATGGCGATGATTGCCGGCCTGCCCAAGGCACCGTCGCGCTTCAACCCGCTGGCCAACCCGGCGCGCAGCAAAGAGCGCCGCGACTGGATCCTGGGGCGGATGTACAAGCTTGGGAAAATCGACGAAGCGTCTTACCAGACTGCGATCAACGAGCCGCTGAACGCCAGCTACCATGTGCCGACGCCGGAAGTGAACGCGCCGTACATCGCTGAGATGGCCCGTGCCGAAATGGTCGGCCGCTATGGCAGCGATGCTTACACCGAAGGTTTCCGCGTCACCACCACAGTGCCGAGCAACCTGCAGGAAATCGCCAACACCGCCGTGCATGAAGGCCTGATGACCTACGATCAGCGCCACGGCTATCGCGGCCCCGAGTCCCGTCTGCCAGGCAAGACCCGCGAAGCCTGGGCGGCGGAGCTGACCAAGCAACGCACGATCAGCGGCCTTGAACCGGCCATCGTCACCCAGGTCGAGAAGAATGGCGTGCAGGTCCTGACCCGCAACGGCGAAGAACATGTCGGCTGGGACAGCATGAAGTGGGCCCGCCCGTTCCTGAACACCAACAGCATGGGGGCTAACCCCAAGCAGCCGTCCGACGTGGCACAGGTCGGTGACCTGATCCGCGTTCAGCGCCAGGCTGACAACTCGCTGAAGTTCAACCAGATCCCGGTCGCCCAGGGCGCACTGGTGTCGCTGGACCCGGACAACGGCGCCATCCGGGCGCTGGTCGGCGGTTTTGCCTTCGAGCAGAGCAACTACAACCGCGCGATGCAGGCCAAGCGTCAACCGGGCTCAAGCTTCAAGCCATTCGTCTACAGCGCTGCGCTGGACAATGGCTATACCCCGGCGAGCCTGGTCAACGATGCGCCGATCGTGTTCGTCGACGAGTACCTGGACAAGGTCTGGCGTCCGAAGAACGACACCAACACCTTCCTCGGCCCGATCCGCATGCGTGAAGCGCTCTACAAGTCGCGCAACCTGGTGTCGATCCGCCTGCTGCAAGCGATGGGCGTCGATCACACCATCGACTACATCAGCAAGTTCGGCTTCAACAAGCAGGACCTGCCGCGCAACCTGTCGCTGGCCCTGGGCACCGCCACGCTGACGCCGATGGAAATTGCCACCGGCTGGAGCACCTTCGCCAACGGCGGTTACAAGATCACCCCGTACATCATCGACAAGATCGAAAGCCGCAACGGTGACACGCTGTTTACCGCCAACCCGGCCAGCGTGCCCAAGGGCGACGCTGCCAGCAGCGGAATCGCCGCGCCTGCCGCCGACACCTTCACGGTCAACGCGACGCCAGGCGAAGCGCCAGGCACGCAGGCGGCGGTACAAACTCCGGCCGTGGCCGAGCGGATCATCGATGGTCGTACCTCATACATCCTGACCAGCATGTTGCAGGACGTGATCAAACTGGGCACCGGGCGCCGCGCCCTGGCACTGGGTCGCACTGACCTGGCGGGCAAGACCGGCACCACCAACGAATCGAAGGACGCCTGGTTCTCCGGCTACAACGCCGATTACGTGACCACGGTCTGGACCGGTTTCGACCAGCCTGAAAGCCTCGGTCGCCGCGAGTACGGTGGCACGGTCGCGCTGCCGATCTGGATGAGCTACATGGGCGCCGCCCTCAAGGACAAACCGGCTCACACCCAGTCCGAGCCTGAAGGCATTCTCAGCCTGCGGGTCGACCCGATCAGCGGCCGTGCCGCGACGCCGGGCACGCCGAACGCATACTTCGAGCTGTTCAAAAGCGAAGACACGCCGCCATCGGTCAACGAACTGGGCAACGGCAACGCACCGGGCAGCCCGCTGCCAGCGGATGAAGCGGCGCCGATCGATTTGTTCTGATCGCATGGCCAATTCAAAAAGCCCCGCCTTCGAGAGAAGTGCGGGGCTTTTTTGTGCCTTCACCCCCTACACAAGCTGAAAAAACATTCGCCAGTGATGGCCTCATCGCGAGCTTGCTCGCGATGAGGCCATCACCGTCACCCACAAACCAGCAGACATAAAAAAGCCCCGACTCAACGAGCCGGGGCTTTCGGTTGAAGCGCTACAACGGCTTAGCCGTTGAACACGTCATCCACGCTTTTGAGCGGGTAGTTCTTCGGATACGGCAGGGTCGCCACGCCGGTCTCGATTGCAGCTTTAGCCACAGCATCGGAGATCACGGTGATCAGGCGCGCATCCATTGGTTTCGGGATGATGTACTCACGACCGAATTCCAGCTTGATGCCGCCGTAGGCATCGCACACTTCCTGTGGCACTGGCAGCTTGGCCAGTTCACGCAGGGCGTTGGCAGCAGCCACTTTCATTTCTTCGTTGATGCGCTTGGCGCGAACGTCCAGGGCACCACGGAAGATGAACGGGAAGCCCAGTACGTTGTTGACCTGGTTCGGGTAGTCCGAACGACCGGTGGCCATGATCACGTCGTTACGGGTGGCGTGAGCCAGTTCCGGAGCGATTTCCGGATCAGGGTTCGAGCACGCGAACACGATCGGGTTGGCCGCCATCAGCAGCAGGTTTTCAGCGCTCAGCAGGTTCGGACCGGACAGGCCGACGAACACGTCTGCGCCTTTCAGGGCGTCGCTCAGGGTGCGCTTGTCGGTCGCGTGAGCGAAGACAGCCTTGTACTGGTTCAAGTCGTCACGGCCGGAGTGGATCACGCCGGTACGGTCAACCATAAAGATGTTTTCGATGTTGGCGCCCATGCTCACCAGCAACTTCATGCAGGAGATGGCGGCTGCACCGGCACCCAGGCAGACGATCTTGGCGTCCGGCAGGGTTTTGCCAGCGATTTCCAGGGCGTTGATCATGCCGGCAGCGGTCACGATGGCGGTGCCGTGCTGGTCATCGTGGAACACCGGGATGTCGCACTGTTCGATCAGCGCACGTTCGATCTCAAAGCACTCAGGTGCCTTGATGTCTTCCAGGTTGATGCCACCGAAGGTGATGGAGATACGCTTGACGGTGTCGATGAAGGCTTGCGGGCTTTCGGAATCGACTTCGATGTCGAAAACGTCGATACCGGCGAAGCGCTTGAACAGCACGCCTTTGCCTTCCATCACAGGCTTGGAAGCCAATGGGCCGAGGTTACCCAGGCCGAGAATCGCGGTGCCATCGGAAATGACTGCAACCAGGTTGCCTTTGCCGGTGTATTTGTAGGCCAGTTCAGGATCGCGGGCAATTTCGCGTACTGGTTCGGCTACGCCGGGGCTGTAGGCCAGCGACAGATCGCGGGCGGTAGCGGTGGCCTTGGTGAGCTCGACACTCAGCTTCCCTGGACGAGGATGGGCGTGATATTCGAGAGCGGCAGTTTTCAAATCAGACATGTGGGCATTCCGCTTTTACTGTTGGACAGACGGATCGCCGAGGATACGCGTGTCGCAAAGTCCCTACAAGACTGACCGGCCACCCCTGTCAAGGGCCCTGTCCTACGACTTTGGGCCAAGAGCCACGGAACACAAGGGCTCAACTGTTCACAATCAATAATAAAAATGTCTACAATTTTTTATTGTCACTGGATTTTCAGCCTCTACCGATCACCCCATGGCGACGATCAACTCATTCAAGCCAAGACCCGGGTCGTCACTCACGACCAGCGAGCCGCTCAGCCAAGCACTCAAATCTGCGGGCCTTTGAGCGGATCACGCCAGGACCGCTCGCACCCACCGGCCATTTTGGGTGCAACACTCAATACAAACGTGCCGGGCGATACCGTCAAAACCCTCACCCGAATTGCATTGAACCTTGCTCACACGGCTGCCGGGCACGGCAAAACCCGTGGAGCCGATCTGCACTGTTTTCAGTACAGGAAAAGGGTCACAAAACCCCAGCCAGGCTGGCCCCACACAAAGTCAGGAAACAATTGGCCAATGATCAAGTCGACGCTCGGCGCATCACCTGATCGGGTGATCGCGTGCCTCGGCACCCGCTGCCTGCGATGGCGCCAATGAAATCACTATCGCCGGCAAGCCGCGCTCCCGTGCACGCTGCAAAGCCAAATCGCAGGCATAAAAAAGGCGTCCACCAGGGACGCCTTTTTTTATCAATCTTGAGAAGCCGAAACGGCTTCTCAAAATGATCAGCCTTAGGCCTTTTTGCCAAAAGCACCGAAACGATCGGCGAACTTCTGTACACGACCGCCAGTATCCAGAGTCTTCTGCTTACCGGTGTAGAACGGGTGGCACTCGTTGCATACGTCGATCGCCAGAGGCTTGGCCAGGTTCGAACGAGTTTCGAACTTGTTGCCACAGCTGCAGGTAACTGCGGTGATTTCGTATGTTGGATGGATATCGGCTTTCATGGTGTCTTCCTCGGGCTAGCGTGCCGCCACTCAACACTATTGTTGAATACCGCACGTAATTAGGCCGCGGATTCTACCAGACCTTTGCGATCACGCAAGCTGTCGCTCGTTCCGGCTGTCTGCTAGGCTCCCGGCACTCAGTACCATCCCTGTGGGAGCGCGAAAGCGTTGTGTCAGACAACATAAATGCTGATTGAGAGGCCCTCTTCGCGAGCAAGCCCGCTCCCACAGGTCAGGCGCACAGCCTTTCATTTATTGCCCGTTCAATGAGATCCCCCCGCGTGCCCGACGCCATTTTGCGCCTTGCCTTGCCTTCGCCCCTGCGCCGCCTCTTCGATTACCGCGCCCCTGCCGGTGTCCTGCGCGCCCAGCTGCATCCTGGCATGCGACTGCGGGTACCGTTCGGCCGACGCGAGATGATCGGAATTCTGGTGGAAGTCACCGACCACAGCGAAGTCCCGGCCGACAAGCTCAAACCGGCGCTGGCCCTGCTCGACGCCACGCCGCCACTGCCGCCCGCATTGTTCAAGCTGTGCCTGTGGACCTCCCAGTATTACCAGCACAGTCTCGGCGACACGCTGAGCTGGGCGCTGCCGGTGTTGTTGCGTCAGGGCGAACTGGCCGAAGCACGCCAGGAACGCTTCTGGTCCGTCACGCCGGGCGCCAGGCTCGACGACCCGCGCATCGCCCGCGCACCTCGTCAACGTGAGGCGCTCGCGACCCTGGCTCAGCACCCCCATGGTGTCGCCCATCAGTTGCTGAGCAAGCTGATGCTGAGCAAAGACAGCCTCGACCTGCTGCTGGCCAAAGACCTCGTGCAGGTGGACATCCGCAAACACGCCCCCGGCGAGCGTCATGAACACTGGCTGGCGCAGCCGGAGCTGCCGCTGAACCCGGAACAACGCAGCGCATTTGAAGCGATCCGCGCCGATCTCGACAGCTTCCATGCATTTCTGCTGGCCGGTGTTACCGGCAGCGGCAAGACCGAAGTCTATTTGCAACTGATCCGCGAAACCCTCGAAGCCGGCAAGCAAGCGCTGGTGCTGATCCCCGAAATCAACCTGGGGCCGCAAACCCTGGCGCGCTTCGAGCAACGCTTCAATGCACGCATTGCCCTGGTGCATTCGGCGGTCAACGACCGCGAACGCCTGGAATCCTGGCTCGCCGCGCGCGATGGTGACGCCGACATTATTATCGGCACCCGCTCGGCGCTGTTCACGCCCATGAAGAACCCCGGGCTGATCATCATCGACGAAGAGCACGACGGCTCTTATAAACAGCAGGAAGGTTTGCGTTATCACGCCCGCGACCTGGCGTTGGTACGCGCACGGCAGGAAAACATCCCGATTGTGCTCGGCTCGGCCACGCCCTCCCTGGAAAGCCTGCACAACGCCTACACCGGGCGTTACGGCCTGCTGCACCTGAATGAACGGGCCGGCGGGGCGAAACAACCGCGCTTCCTGCGCCTGGACGTGAAAAGCCGTCCGCTGGACAGCGGCATCTCCGGGCCGATGCAACAAGCCATCGGCCAGACACTCGCCGCTGGCCAGCAAGTCCTGGTGTTCCTCAACCGTCGCGGTTTTGCGCCGACCCTGCTCTGCCACGATTGCGGCTGGATGTCCGAGTGCCAGCGTTGCGACGCGCGGATGACCGTGCACCAGCGCTCCGGCGAGCTGCGCTGCCACCATTG
Organism: Pseudomonas purpurea; assembly: GCF_039908635.1. Taxonomy (NCBI): domain Bacteria; kingdom Pseudomonadati; phylum Pseudomonadota; class Gammaproteobacteria; order Pseudomonadales; family Pseudomonadaceae; genus Pseudomonas; species Pseudomonas purpurea. The sequence continues at coordinate 461,435 of NZ_CP150918.1, read as the reverse complement.
CGGTTATGTCGAACGCGTGCCGCGGCATTGCCCGAGCTGCGGCAAAGTCGATCTACGACCGGTGGGCGCCGGCACCGAACGCGCCGAGGAACGGCTGGGGATTCTGTTCCCGGGCTACCCGGTGCTGCGCGTCGACCGCGACAGCACTTCGCGAAAAGACGCGATGAATCAGTTGTTCGCGACCATACAGAAAGGGCAGCCGTGCATTCTGGTGGGCACTCAGATGCTCGCCAAGGGCCATCACTTTCCCCGGGTGACTCTGGTGTCGATCCTCGATGCAGACGGTGGATTGTTCTCCGGCGACTTCCGCGCCAGCGAGCGCATGGCGCAGTTGATCGTGCAGGTTGCCGGGCGTGCCGGCCGCGCCGAAGAGCCCGGCAAAGTGATCATTCAGACCCACTTGGCCGACCATCCGCTATTGATACAACTGACCGAGCAAGGCTATTTCGCCTTCGCCGAGCAAGCCTTGAGCGAGCGTCGCGCCGCCGGGCTGCCACCCTTTGCGCATTTGGCGCTGCTGCGGGCCGAAGCCCACAAGCCGGGGCAAGCCGAAGGTTTCCTCGATGAGGCGTGCAGTGAGGCCGAGCGTTTATTGGCGGAGCAGAATCTGACCGGGATCGAGTTGCTCGGCCCGGTGCCGGCACCGATGGAGCGTCGGGCCGGGCGTTATCGTGCGCAGTTGTTGCTGCAAGCCACGGCCCGGGCGCCGCTGCATCGGCTGTTGAGCGCGTGGTTGCTGGTGCTGGAACAGATGCCGAGCGGGCGGGCGGTGCGTTGGTCTTTGGATGTCGACCCGGTCGATTTGTATTGAATCAACTATGTGGCGAGGGAGCTTGCTCCCGCTCGGGTGCGCAGCAGCCGCAAACAAGGCGAACCCTGTCTCGGCAGAAAGAACGCGGCTGCTGATTTCAGGGCCGCTTCGCGCCCCAGCGGGAGCAAGCTCCCTCGCCACAAGGTAATCAATCACCATAAGTCCGCAATGAACCTACAATGGTTGGCAAGCCAGACCTGGCAACGGATAATGCCCAGTTTTTCCACCTGCGCATCCATGCGCCGCCGCTCTGCGGTTGAAAGAGAAGACCATGAAAGACACCATTCGCCAGTTGATCCAGCAAGCCCTCACCCAACTCGTTACCGACGGTGTGTTGCCTGAAGGCCTGACGCCGGCGATTCAGGTGGAGAACTCCCGCGACAAGACGCACGGTGACTTCGCCAGCAACATTGCCATGATGCTGGCCAAACCTGCCGGCCTGAAACCCCGCGACCTGGCGGAAAAAATCATCGCCGCGCTGCCTGCCGACGAAAACGTCACCAAGACCGAAATCGCCGGGCCGGGCTTTCTCAATTTCTTCCAGAACACCCAGGCCCTGGCCTCGCGCCTGGACGCCGCCCTGGCCGACTCCCGCATCGGCGTGCGCAAGGCCGGCCCGGTGCAGCGCACCGTGATCGACCTGTCGGCCCCGAACCTGGCCAAAGAGATGCACGTCGGCCACCTGCGTTCGACCATCATCGGTGACGGCGTGGCGCGGGTGCTGGAGTTCCTCGGCGACACCGTGATCCGTCAGAACCACGTGGGCGACTGGGGCACCCAGTTCGGCATGCTGATGGCCTACCTGCAAGAAAACCCGATTACCAGCGACGAGCTGTCGGACCTGGAAAACTTCTACCGCGCCGCCAAGCAGCGCTTCGACGAATCCGCAGAATTCGCCGACCGCGCCCGTGGCCTGGTGGTCAAGCTGCAAGCCGGCGACCCGGATTGCCTGGCGCTGTGGACGAAGTTCAAGGACATCTCCCTGTCCCACTGCCAGAAAATCTACGAACTGCTGAACGTCAAACTGACCATGGCCGACGTCATGGGCGAAAGTGCCTACAACGACGACCTGATCAACGTGGTCAACGACCTCAAGGCCAAGGGCATGCTGGTCGAGAGCAAGGGCGCACAGTGTGTGTTCCTCGATGAGTTCAAGACCGCCGACGGCGAGCCGCTGCCCGTGATCATCGTCAAGGCCGATGGCGGCTACCTCTACGCCACCACCGACCTCGCGGCCGTGCGCTACCGCAGCGGCGTGCTGAAGGCTGATCGTGCGCTGTACTTCGTCGACCAGCGTCAGGCCCTGCACTTCCAGCAAGTATTCCAGGTAGCACGCCTGGCTGGTTTCGTGACCCATCCGATGGAAATGGAACACATGGGCTTCGGCACCATGAACGGCCCCGATGGCCGTCCGTTCAAGACCCGTGACGGCGGCACCGTGAAGCTGATCGACTTGCTGACCGAAGCCGAAGAGCGTGCCTACACACTGGTGAAGGAAAAGAACCCTACACTTGCCGAAGCCGAACTGCGCAACATCGGCAAAGTCGTGGGCATTGGCGCGGTGAAATACGCCGACCTGTCCAAGCACCGCACCAGTGACTACAGCTTCAACTTCGACCTGATGCTCAATTTCGAAGGCAACACCGCGCCGTACCTGCTGTACGCCTACACTCGTGTCGCGGGCGTGTTCCGCAAACTCGGCAAAGACTTCAGCGAAGTCGAAGGGCAGATCGTGCTCGACGCCGCTCACGAACAGGAACTGGCAGCCAAACTGGCGCAGTTCGGTGAAGTGCTGAACAACGTGGCCGACAAGGGTACGCCGCACACGCTGTGCACTTACCTGTATGACGTGGCCGGCCTGTTCTCCAGTTTCTACGAGAACTGCCCGATCCTCAGCGCCGAAACACCGGAGCAAATGCAGAGCCGTTTGCGCCTCGCCGCGCTGACTGGCCGCACTCTCAAGCAAGGCCTGGAACTCTTGGGCCTGGAAACTCTGGAGCGTATGTAAGTTGGCTGCCAAGAAAAAACCTGCACCCAAGCGTGGCGCCAGCCGTTACCAAGCTCCTGCAAAGCAACCGATCCCGGGCTGGCTGTGGATGGCCATCGGCCTGACGGTGGGCGCGTTCATCGTATTTTTGATGAAGCTGGAACCGGGCAAGGGCAGCGAGAGCGTCAAGCGCGAAAAAATCGAGCAACAGAAAGCCACCAAGATCGCCGAGGCCAACAAGACCCCGCCGAGCCCGACGCAACCGGTGAAGCCCAAATACGACTTCTACACGTTGCTGCCGGAATCGGAGGTCATCGTGCCACCGGAGGCGGTGCCTGAAAAAACCCTGCCGACGCCGCAGACTGCGCCCGTAGCACCGGTCACGCCGGCCGAAGCGGCGAAGATCGACACCGCCCGCGCCCAGGCAGCCCTGAGCGGCGTCACCCCGCCGCCAGCGCCTCCTGTGGCGAAAGCCGCACCGGTGACCAAGTTCTTCCTGCAGGGCCGGTTCGTTCCGCAAGGAAGCCGATGCCGACAAGGTCCGGGCGCAGATCATTCTGCTGGGCCAGGCGGTATCGGTGGAGTCCGGCACCGTGAAGGACGAGACCTGGTATCGAGTGTTGGTCGGCCCGTTCAGCAACCGCGAACAACTGACCACCGCCCAGAAACAACTGGCTGGCAGCGGTTTCAGCAATCTGTTGTTACAACAACGCCAGAGCCGCTGACCCCTGATGATTGCTCCCTATCTATGGGAGCAATCTGCTTTTGTGGCGAGGGAGCTTGCTCCCGCTGGAGTGCGCAGCGCTCCTAAGATCGGCAACCGCGGCACGCTAGATAAAGCGCATTGGCCGGGTTTACGACTGCTGCGCAGCCGAGCGGGAGCAAGCTCCCTCGCCACAGGCTCTCGCCCTGCCCACAGGTTGTGCAACCCACACCGCTCGTCCCCCGCCGCGCCCTACAGTTGAAAAACGCCTCACCACCCCCATATGAGTTGGCATAAGGCATTTTCGCCCCGCTGCGTGGAGACTCTTCCCTTGACCACCATCGTTTCAGTTCGCCGCCACGGCAAAGTCGTCATGGGCGGCGACGGCCAGGTTTCTCTCGGCAACACCGTGATGAAAGGCAACGCGAAAAAAGTTCGTCGCCTGTACCACGGCGAAGTCATCGCCGGCTTCGCCGGGGCCACGGCTGACGCCTTCACCCTGTTCGAACGTTTCGAAGGCCAGCTCGAGAAACACCAGGGTCACCTGGTCCGCGCTGCCGTCGAACTCGCCAAAGAATGGCGCACCGACCGCTCCCTCAGCCGCCTCGAAGCCATGCTCGCGGTCGCCAACAAAGACGCTTCCCTGATCATCACCGGCAACGGTGACGTGGTTGAGCCCGAAGAAGGCCTGATCGCCATGGGTTCCGGTGGCGGTTACGCACAAGCGGCCGCCAGCGCCCTGTTGAAGAAAACCGATCTGTCGGCCCGGGAAATCGTCGAGACCGCACTCGGCATCGCCGGCGACATCTGTGTATTCACCAACCACAACATCACCATTGAGGAGCAGGACCTCAACGAGTAAGCCTGTGTAGGCCATCACGCCACGGCATTCATTCTTGCTTGAGGACCACCCATTATCATGCCAATGACTCCCCGCGAAATCGTCCATGAACTCAGTCGCCATATCATCGGCCAGGACGATGCCAAGCGCGCCGTCGCCATCGCCCTGCGGAACCGCTGGCGCCGGATGCAGTTGCCTGAAGAGCTGCGCGTTGAAGTAACCCCCAAAAACATCCTGATGATCGGCCCGACCGGTGTCGGCAAGACCGAAATCGCCCGTCGCCTGGCCAAGCTCGCCAACGCGCCGTTCATCAAGGTCGAAGCGACCAAATTCACCGAAGTCGGCTATGTCGGCCGTGACGTCGAATCGATCATCCGTGACCTGGCTGACGCGGCAATCAAACTGCTGCGCGAACAGGAAATGACCAAGGTTCGCCACCGCGCCGAAGACGCCGCCGAAGATCGTATCCTCGACGCACTGCTGCCGCCGGCACGCATGGGCTTCAACAACGACGAAGCCCCCGCCCAGGATTCCAACACCCGCCAACTGTTCCGCAAGCGTCTGCGCGAAGGTCAGCTGGATGACAAGGATATCGAAATCGAAGTCGCCGAAATGGCCGGCGTCGACATCTCCGCGCCACCGGGCATGGAAGAAATGACCAACCAGTTGCAGAACCTGTTCGCCAACATGGGCAAAGGCAAGCGCAAAAACCGCAAGCTCAAGGTCAAGGAAGCGCTCAAACTGGTGCGCGATGAAGAAGCCAGCCGCCTGGTCAACGAGGAAGAACTCAAGGCCAAGGCCCTGGAAGCGGTCGAGCAGCACGGCATCGTGTTCATCGACGAAATCGACAAGGTCGCCAAGCGCGGTAACTCCGGTGGCGTCGACGTCTCCCGCGAGGGTGTCCAGCGCGACCTGCTGCCGCTGATCGAAGGCTGCACCGTCAACACCAAACTGGGCATGGTCAAGACCGACCACATCCTGTTCATCGCCTCCGGCGCGTTCCACCTGAGCAAGCCAAGCGACCTGGTGCCCGAGCTGCAAGGTCGCCTGCCGATTCGTGTCGAGCTCAAGGCCCTCACGCCGCAGGACTTCGAACGCATTCTCAGCGAGCCGCACGCGTCCCTGACCGAGCAGTATCGCGAGCTGCTGAAAACCGAAGGCCTGGCCATCGAGTTCCTGCCTGACGGCATCAAGCGTCTGGCCGAGATCGCCTGGCAGGTCAACGAGAAGACCGAGAACATCGGTGCCCGTCGCCTGCACACCTTGCTTGAGCGCTTGCTCGAAGAAGTGTCGTTCAGCGCCGCCGACCTGGCCAGCGCCCACACCGACCAGCCGATCCGTATCGACGCCGATTACGTCAACAGCCACCTCGGCGAATTGGCGCAGAACGAAGACCTGTCCCGTTATATCCTGTAGGTCATATTCTGTGTGAGCGGGCTTCTGTGGCGAGGGAGCTTGCTCCCGCTGGGTCGCGAAGCGGCCCCAAAATCGGCGAATGCGGTTTATCAGCAAGACCGCATTCGTCGGATTTACGGCTGCTGCGCAGCCGAGCGGGAGCAAGCCCCCTCGCCACAGGATCACCCGCCTACACAGGGCCTCATTAAGACGGACGACCGGCCCCATGACCACCCAAATCCCCACCGACATCAAACTGCACAAAGCCTCGAAAACCCTGACGCTCAAGTACGCGTCCGGCGAGGAATATCACCTGAGCGCCGAGTTCCTTCGCGTGCACTCTCCTTCCGCCGAGGTCCAGGGCCACGGCAAACCCATCCTGCAATTTGGCAAGATCGGCGTAGGCCTGAACAAGGTCGAGCCGGCCGGTCAGTACGCACTGAAATTGACCTTCGACGACGGCCACGACAGCGGCCTGTTCACCTGGGAATACCTCTACCAGTTGGCGCGACGTTATGACGCACTCTGGAGCGATTATCTTGCCGAGCTCAAAGCGGCCGGAAAATCCCGCGATCCGAACGAGTCTGTCGTCAAGCTGATGCTCTAGCTCAAGCCTCACGCCTTTTAGAGGGCATTTTCTAATTTCATCTGTTTGAATGCTCCGCTGCGGTGCCGAGGATCGGCCTGCTTGCGAAAAAAATTAAACTCGGGTAACCAATGGAGCTGGCAAGTTCCCTGCAGTGCTCTGTGTATCAAAAAGCAGCTATGCAGAATCAACGGTCACCCGAGCAGTAGTACCTGGCATTTGCTGTGTGACTACACAGCAGGTCCGGTACTCGTCTCAGGACAATGGAGCGTCGTAGATGAGTAACAAGAACAACGATGACCTGAAACGCCAAGCCTCGGAAAACACCCTGGGGCTTAATCCAGTTATCGGCTTGCGCAGAAAGGATCTGCTGGGCTCTGCTCGAATGGTGCTAACCCAGGCCATCAAACAACCCATTCACAGCGTCAAGCATGTCGCGCATTTCGGCCTGGAGCTCAAGAATGTGCTGCTCGGAAAATCCGAGCTGCAACCCCAGGGCGACGATCGTCGTTTCAGCGATCCGGCCTGGAGCCAGAACCCGCTCTATAAACGTTATCTGCAAACCTACCTGGCATGGCGCAAGGAACTCCACGACTGGATCGGTGAGAGCAACCTCTCGGCCCAGGACATCAGCCGCGGACACTTCGTGATCAACCTGATGACCGAAGCCATGGCCCCGACCAACACGGCGGCCAACCCGGCAGCGGTCAAACGCTTCTTCGAGACCGGCGGCAAAAGCCTGCTCGACGGCCTCTCCCATCTGGCCAAGGACATCGTGCACAACGGCGGCATGCCGAGCCAGGTCAACATGGGCGCGTTCGAAGTCGGCAAGAGCCTGGGCGTCACCGAAGGCGCCGTGGTGTTTCGCAACGACGTGCTGGAACTGATCCAGTACCGGCCAATCACCGAACAAGTGTATGAGCGCCCGTTGCTGGTCGTACCGCCCCAGATCAACAAATTCTACGTATTCGACCTGAGCCCGGACAAAAGCCTGGCGCGTTTCTGCCTGCGCGGTAACGTGCAGACGTTCATTGTCAGCTGGCGAAACCCGACCAAGGCACAACGCGAATGGGGCCTGTCGACCTACATCGAAGCGCTCAAGGAAGCGGTGGATGTGGTCACGGCGATCACCGGCAGCAAAGATGTGAACATGCTCGGTGCCTGCTCTGGTGGCATCACCTGCACCGCGCTGCTGGGCCACTACGCAGCCCTTGGCGAGAACAAGGTCAACGCCCTGACCCTGCTGGTGAGTGTGCTCGACACCACCCTGGACAGTGACGTGGCGTTGTTTGTCGACGAGCAAACCCTGGAAGCCGCCAAGCGCCATTCCTATCAGGCGGGCGTACTGGAAGGCCGCGACATGGCGAAAGTCTTCGCCTGGATGCGCCCCAACGACCTGATCTGGAACTACTGGGTCAACAACTACCTGCTGGGCAACGAGCCACCGGTGTTCGACATCCTGTTCTGGAACAACGACACCACACGACTGCCCGCCGCGTTCCACGGCGACCTGATCGAAATGTTCAAAAGTAACCCGCTGGTCCGCCCGAATGCACTGGAAGTGTGCGGCACGCCAATCGACCTCAAGCAGGTCACCGCCGACATCTTTTCCCTGGCCGGCACCAACGACCACATCACACCCTGGAAGTCCTGCTACAAGTCGGCGCAACTGTTCGGTGGCAAAGTCGAATTCGTGCTGTCCAGCAGCGGCCATATCCAGAGCATTCTGAACCCGCCGGGCAACCCGAAGTCACGCTACATGACCAGCACCGAGATGCCGGCCAAGGCAGACGACTGGCAGGAAAACTCGACCAAACACACCGACTCCTGGTGGCTGCACTGGCAGGCCTGGCAGGCCGAGCGCTCGGGTAAACTGAAAAAGGCCCCGGCCGTCCTTGGCAACAAGACCTATGTCTCAGGCGAAGCGGCACCCGGCACTTATGTGCATGAGCGGTAACTGACACCTGTGGGAGCGGGCTTGCTCGCGAAAGCGGTCTGACAGTCAATGAATGTGTTGGATGTTATGGCCCCTTCGCGAGCAAGCCCGCTCCCACAGTAAAGATGAGATAGCGATACCACCCCACAGGGCCTGAAGCATGCCGCAACCGTTCGTATTTCGTACCATCGACCTGGATGGCCAAACCATCCGAACCGCGGTACGCCCCGGCAAGCCTCACTTGACGCCCTTGCTGATTTTCAACGGCATCGGCGCCAACCTGGAGCTGGTGTTTCCGTTCGTCCAGGCGCTGGACCCGGACCTGGAAGTGATCGCCTTCGACGTGCCCGGGGTCGGCGGTTCGTCCACGCCCAGTCACCCGTATCGCTTTCCCGGCCTGGCAAAACTGACCGCGCGAATGCTCGACTACCTCGACTATGGCCGAGTCAACGTGGTGGGTGTTTCGTGGGGCGGCGCGCTGGCCCAGCAGTTCGCCTACGACTACCCCGAACGTTGCAAAAAACTGGTGCTTGCTGCCACGGCCGCTGGCACGGTGATGGTGCCGGGCAAGCCGAAAGTGCTGTGGATGATGGCCAGTCCGCGGCGCTACATTCAGCCCTCCCACGTGATTCGCATTGCACCGATGATCTACGGCGGCTCCTTTCGCCGCGACCCGACTCTGGCCGCCGAACACGCCAGCAAGGTTCGTTCGGCAGGCAAACTCGGTTACTACTGGCAGCTGTTCGCAGGCCTTGGCTGGACCAGTATTCACTGGCTGCACAAAATCCATCAACCGACCCTGGTACTGGCTGGCGACGACGACCCGCTGATCCCCCTGATCAATATGCGCCTGCTTGCCTGGCGAATTCCCAACGCCCAGCTACACATAATCGACGACGGGCATTTGTTTCTGATTACCCGAGCCGAAGCGGTCGCCCCGATCATCATGAGTTTTCTTGAGGAAGAGCGTCAGCGGGCAGTGATGCACCCGCACCCGACACCGTTCGGCAGAACCTGACACCTTGCGCCGGTCGACAGGATCGTTGATTACGCAAGAGAGGCCGGGACCGACTATGTTGTCTGTCTTGGATTGATGTCCTGATGGCTTGACGAAGGAGTGTTGACTCATGCGAGAAAAACCAGCGCCGGGCACCCTGCCTACACCCGCCGCATTCATCAATGCCCAGAGTGCGGTCACCGGCCTGCGCGGCCGGGACCTGCTCTCTACCCTGCGACACGTGGCGGCCCATGGATTGCGTCATCCGGTCCACAGCGCCCGTCACGCCCTGGCCCTCGGCGGCCAGTTGGGTCGCGTACTGCTGGGAGAAACCCTGCACAAACCCAACCCGAACGACAGCCGTTTCGCCGACCCGAGCTGGAGCCAGAATCCGTTTTACCGTCGCGGCTTGCAGGCCTATCTGAGCTGGCAGAAACAAGTCAAAAGCTGGATCGACGAAAGCGCCATGAGCGAGGACGACCGGGCCCGCGCGCACTTCGCCTTCGCCCTGCTCAACGATGCGGTATCGCCGTCCAACACTCTGCTCAACCCGTTGGCCGTCAAGGAGCTGTTCAACTCCGGCGGCCACAGCCTGGTGCGCGGGATCAGCCATTTGGTCGATGACCTGCTGCACAACAACGGCTTGCCGAGCCAGGTCACCAAACATTCCTTTGAGGTCGGAAAAACCGTCGCCACGACAGCCGGTTCGGTGGTGTTTCGCAACGAGCTGCTGGAGCTGATGCAGTACAAGCCGATGAGCGAAAAGCAGTACGCCAAACCGCTTCTGATCGTTCCACCGCAGGTCAACAAGTACTACATCTTCGACCTCAGCCCTTCGAACAGTTTTGTGCAATATGCGCTGAAAAACGGCCTGCAAGTGTTCATGGTCAGCTGGCGCAACCCGGACGTTCGCCACCGCGAATGGGGCCTGTCGAGTTACGTTGAAGCCGCGGAAGAAGCCATGAATGTCTGCCGGGCGATCACCGGCAGCCGCGAGGTCAACCTGATGGGCGCCTGCGCCGGCGGCCTGACCATCGCCGCGCTGCAAGGCCACCTGCAAGCCAAACGGCAACTGCGGCGCATCTCCAGCGCGACCTACCTGGTCAGCCTGCTCGACAGCCAACTCGACAGCCCGGCGACATTGTTTGCCGACGAACAAACCCTCGAAGCCGCCAAGCGTCGCTCCTACCAGCAAGGTGTGCTGGACGGTCGCGACATGGCCAAGGTCTTCGCCTGGATGCGCCCCAACGACCTGATCTGGAACTACTGGGTCAACAACTACCTGCTGGGCAAGGAGCCACCGGCCTTCGACATCCTTTACTGGAACAACGACAACACCCGGCTGCCGGCGGCGTTTCATGGCGACCTGCTGGACTTCTTCAAGCACAACCCAATGGGCCACCCTGGCGGACTGGAGGTTTGCGGCACGCCCATCGACTTACAGAAAGTCACCGTGGACAGCTTCAGCGTGGCCGGCATCAACGACCACATCACTCCGTGGGACGCGGTCTACCGTTCGACCCTGCTGCTAGGCGGCGAGCGGCGCTTCGTGCTGTCCAACAGCGGCCACGTGCAGAGCATCCTCAACCCGCCGAGCAACCCCAAGGCCAACTACATCGACAACCCGAAACTAACCAGCGACCCACGGGCCTGGTACTACGACGGCAAGCATGTGGACGGCAGTTGGTGGCCCCAATGGCTGGGCTGGATCCAGGAGCGTTCGGGCGCCCAGCATGAAACCCTGATGACCCTCGGCAACCAGAACTATCCACCGATGGAGGCGGCGCCAGGCACGTATGTGCGCGTTCGCTGACTTAACTGAGCCACAGCCGGAACCCTGACTGTGGCACGACTTGACCATTAAGAAGACTGGATGAAAACCCGCGACCGGATCCTCGAATGTGCACTGCTGTTGTTCAACCAGAAAGGTGAACCGAACGTCTCCACCATGGAAGTGGCCAATGAGATGGGGATCAGCCCCGGCAACCTGTATTACCACTTCCACGGCAAGGAACCGCTGATTCTCGGTCTGTTCGAACGTTTCCAGAATGAACTGACCCCGTTGCTCGATCCGCCCGCCGATGTGCAACTGGCCCCGGAAGACTACTGGCTGTTTCTGCACCTGATCGTCGAACGTCTGGCGCATTACCGCTTTCTGTTCCAGGACCTGTCGAACCTGGCCGGGCGCCTGCCCAAACTGGCCAAAGGTATCCGCAACCTGCTCAATGCCTTGAAGCGCACACTGGCCTCATTGCTGGCGCGGTTAAAGGCTCAAGGGCAATTGGTCAGCGACACCCAGGCACTCGGGCAACTGGTGGAGCAGATCACCATGACCTTGCTGTTTTCATTGGACTACCAGCGAATTCTCGATCGCGAGGGCGAGGTGCGGGTGGTGGTTTACCAGATCATGATGCTGGTGGCGCCGCACTTGCTGCCGCCGACTAAAATCGCGACCGAGCAGTTGGCGTTGCAATACCTGGAAGAGCACGAGTAACCCGATAGGAGCCGTGGTGTTTTCCAACCTGCATTCAGTACGAACAAAAACGCCCGACCTTTGCAGGCCGGGCGTTTTTTACATGTCCCGGGTTGATCAGGACTGACTGGATGGCGTCGATTGAGTCGGCGCAACAGTCGGGGTTACCGCAGGGCTCGGGGGCCGAGGCAGAGTTCGCTGGGCTGACCGGTGCGGCCGCTGCTGCTGCTGCTGCGGGTTTGGCAGCGACAGGTTTCTTGACTGCCGGTTTTTTCGCCGCAGCCGGTTTGGCCGCAGGTTTTGCTGCTGCTTTGGCCGCTACCGGTTTGGCAGCTGCTTTTGCGGCAGGTTTGGCCGCTGCGGTTTTGGCTGCTGGTTTCGCCGCAGCCTTGACCAGCGGTTTGGCCGCTGTTTTTGCTGCTGGCTTGGCCGCTGCGGTTTTGGCCGCAACAGGTGCAACCTTGGCGCCGGTGAGTTTTTCGATCTGTTTGGTCAGGGTATCGACCTTACTGTGCAGTGCCTTGACTTCATTGCGGCTCGGCACGCCCAGACGGGAAATCGCGCTGTTCAGACGCTTGTCGAAAGCCCCTTCCAGCTCATCCCACTTGCCCAGTGCGCGCTCTTTGACGCCACTGATACGCGACTTGGCCGAAGAAGCGGTGTCCTTGGCAGCGTCGACTTTCTTGCCAACTGCGCTCTTGGTGAGCTTTTCGGCTTTCTCGCCATCTTTAACCAATGTATCGAAGAGTTTGCTGCCGTCAGTGTCGATCTTCGAGTACACGCCTAAACCAGCAAGCCAGATCTTGCGGGAGTAGTCTTCGACCTTCCCGATCCACGAGCTGCCTTCTTTTTCAGTATTCTTTTTACCAGCCATCCCGTTCTCCTTAATGTTTACGCGCGACACGTTCGAGCAATGCCGTCAGCTCATCGAGCTTAGCAGAGAGTGTCTCAACGTCATGTTTAGACGGAATACCGATGCGATTCAAGGCACTGGCGACACGCGTATCAAACGCCTTCTCGACCCTGTCGAGTTGCACTTCTACTTTGCCTTTGAAAGTGCTGACTTCACTCTTGGCTTCATCAAGCTGAGTGTTGGCCGCTTCAAGTTGTTCAGTCACAACTTTTTTGCCTTTCTTTTCAACAGTTTGACCAGCCTTGATCAACTCTTGAAAGTATTCGCTGCCTTCATGACCGACCTTGGTGTAGGCCCCAAGGCCAGCCAGCCAGATCTTGCGGGCATACGATTTCACGTCGCCCAGCGTTGTTGTCTGAACATCGCTTTTTTTCTTTAAAAGTACTTTGGCCATGGTTCACCTCACGCGCAGAAGGTTTGAGGAACTGCCCGCGAAAGCGTCGGGCTCAGGCACAAATTAGTGAGAAAAATTAGAAACGGCACCCTAACAACTGACACAAGTTCTTGGGATTGTCCGAGATTTATTGTGGCGAGGGCGCTTGCTCCCGCTCGACTGCGCAGCAGTCGCAAAACAGTCAGCCGGATATCCCTGAGAATATGCGGTGCCGGCTTTGGGGGCGCTTTGCACCCCAGCGGGAGCAAGCTCCCTCACCACAGGTATGAGTGGGGCCTCAAACCAGGGCTTTATCGAGGGCTTTTTCGATTTCCGATTTGATGGTGCCACTCATGGCCGACATCAACAGGCCCAGCTCTACATCGACCTTGATCGAATGGTCGCCCACATGCACCGCACCTTTTACCCCTGGGCGCTTGAGGTTCAGGGTGTCGCCCGACCATTGCGGCTCCAGCCCATACTGCGCAGCCAGTTTCTCGGCCAACTGGTCGGCTTTCTCGCGAGCTGCTTCCTTACCCAGGCCATGGGCACGCTCAACACTAATACGGGCCATTGGATGACTCCTGTTTTATCGGGACTTGCCTCAAACATTCTGACCCGTGCTGCGTCAAAACGTCCCGGCGGTTGCGTATCTTACCTTTAGCCACTCCAAGACAAAGCATGCCTTGGGGATTAGAATGTCGCGCATTCTCTTTTGGTGACAGCGATATGACTGATCAGCGCAAAGGCAGCGATGCCGAACCCACCACTCACTTCGGCTTCAAAAACGTTCCGGAAAGCCAGAAAGCGGAAAAAGTCGCTGAGGTCTTCCATTCGGTAGCCGCCAAGTACGACTTGATGAACGACGTCCTGTCCGGTGGCATGCACCGGTTGTGGAAGCGCTTCACCATTGAGCTGTCGGGCGTGCGTGCCGGCAATCGCGTGCTGGACATCGCGGGTGGCACCGGTGATCTGGCAGCCAAGTTCTCGCACCTGGTAGGCCCGACCGGCCAGGTCGTGCTGGCCGACATCAACGAATCCATGCTCAAGGTCGGTCGTGACCGCCTGCTCGACAAGGGCGTGGCCGGCAACATCGAATTCGTTCAGGCCGACGCTGAAAAGCTGCCGTTCCCGGACAACCATTTCGACTGCGTGACCATCGCCTTCGGCCTGCGCAACGTCACCCACAAGGAAGACGCCCTGCGCTCCATGCTGCGTGTGCTCAAGCCGGGCGGCCGCTTGCTGGTGCTGGAATTCTCCAAGCCGACCAACGCACTGATGTCCAAGGCCTACGACGCCTATTCGTTCGCCTTTATGCCGATGGTCGGCAAGCTGATCCTCAATGACCCGGAAAGCTATCGCTACCTGGCCGAATCGATCCGCATGCACCCGAACCAGGAAACCCTGAAGTCGATGATGGTCGAGGCCGGTTTCGACCGCGTGACCTACCACAACATGACCGCAGGCATCGTCGCCCTGCACCGCGGCATCAAGCCCTGATGCTGCTCGCCGGCCTGCTCGCCAGTGTCGAACTCGGCCTCAACCGGGTGCTGCGTCTCGACAGTACGGCGTTGCCGCGCCTGGCGCACTTGAGCGGCAAGGTCATTGCCGTTGACTGCCGCAGCCCGGCCTTGCAGCTGTTTATCCTGCCCAGCATTGAGGGCCTGATGCTGGCGTCGCAATGGGCCAGCGAGGCCGATTGCACCTTGCGTGCACCTGCCGCAAGCCTGCTGAAGCTGGCCATGAGCAAGGACAAGACCGCGATCCTGCATGGCCCCGAGGTTGAACTCGATGGCGACAGCGGCGTGCTGCTGGAACTGGTGGCGGTCCTTCAGGACCTGGAGCTGGACTGGGAGTACGAACTCTCGCGCTGGCTCGGGCCGGTCGCCACCCAACTGATTGGCGGGCACCTGCGCAGCCGCGCACGCTGGTATCAGCAAGGTTTCGCCAGCCTGAACCAGAACCTTGCCGAATACCTCGCTGAAGAGTCGCGGGCCCTTGTCGGTCAGCACGAAGCCGAAGCGCGGTTCAGCGAACTGGACCAGATCAAACTCGATCTGGAACGTCTTGAGGCGCGCTTCGAGCGTCTTTCCCGATCCCTTGATTCAAGCGATAACGCATGAAGCTGCTTGCCGTCCGCCGTTTGTTGCGCATCCAGCGCGTCGTGATCCGCTACCGCCTCGATGACCTGCTGTTCGCCCTGCCATTGCCGTGGTTCCTGCTGGCATTGCGTTATGCGCTGCCGTGGCGCTGGTTTCCACGCAAAACCCTGGACCTGAGCCGTGGCGCACGCCTGCGCCTGGCCTTGCAGGACCTGGGGCCGATTTTCATCAAGTTCGGCCAGATCCTGTCCACCCGACGCGACCTGCTGCCCGAGGACATCGCCGACGAACTGATGTTGCTGCAGGACCGGGTGCCGCCATTCGATTCGCAGGTGTCGATCAAGCTGATCGAAGAACAGCTGGGCAAGAAGATCAGTGAAGTCTTCAGCCGCTTCGACGTCGAACCGCTGGCCTCGGCCTCAGTGGCCCAGGTTCACGCCGCCCAGCTCAAGACCGGCGAAGAAGTGGTGGTCAAGGTCATCCGCCCGGGCCTGAAGCCGATCATCGCCCAGGACCTGGCGTGGCTGTTCATCCTCGCCCGCACCGCCGAAAAACTCTCCTCGGATGCCCGCCTGCTGCACCCGGTGGACGTGGTCCAGGACTACGAAAAAACCATCTACGACGAACTCGACCTGTTGCGCGAGGCGGCCAACGCCAGCCAGTTGAAGCGCAACTTCGAAGGTTCGCCGCTGCTC
Source organism: Pseudomonas purpurea (assembly GCF_039908635.1). Taxonomy (NCBI): domain Bacteria; kingdom Pseudomonadati; phylum Pseudomonadota; class Gammaproteobacteria; order Pseudomonadales; family Pseudomonadaceae; genus Pseudomonas; species Pseudomonas purpurea. The sequence goes on along the minus strand of NZ_CP150918.1, from coordinate 445,623 downwards.
TACGTGCCACAGGTCTACTGGGACTGGTGCCGGCCAAAAGTGCTGGTGATGGAGCGCATCTACGGGATTCAGGTCACTGACCTCACAACCCTCGCCGACCAGCGCACCGACATGAAAATGCTCGCCGAGCGCGGCGTGGAGATCTTCTTCACCCAGGTGTTCCGCGACAGCTTCTTCCATGCGGACATGCACCCGGGCAACATTTTCGTCAGCACCGTGAACCCGTGGAGCCCGCAGTACATTGCGATCGACTGCGGGATCGTCGGCAGCCTGACCCCCGAAGACCAGGACTACCTGGCGCGCAACCTGTTTGCGTTCTTCAAGCGTGATTACCGCCGCGTCGCCCAATTGCACATCGATTCGGGCTGGGTGCCGGCGGAAACCAAACTCAATGAATTCGAAGCGGCGATTCGCACGGTTTGCGAGCCGATCTTCGAAAAACCGTTAAAAGATATTTCATTCGGCCAGGTGCTGATGCGCCTGTTCCAGACCGCTCGACGCTTCAACATGGAAGTCCAGCCGCAGCTTGTGCTGTTGCAAAAAACCCTGCTGAACATCGAAGGCCTGGGCCGCCAGTTGTACCCGGACCTGGACCTGTGGAACACCGCCCAGCCGTTCCTTGAACGCTGGATGCGCGAGCGCGTCAGCCCGAAAGCCTTGCTGGGCAACCTGCACAGCCAGTTCGAACAGCTGCCGCACCTGGCCAACATGACCCGCGACCTGCTCGAACGCATGTCCCAACCTCATGCCGCCGATGCGTCACCACCGTGGCACCGGCGCAAGGACGACTGGTTCCTGCGCCTGCTTGGCACCGCGCACCTGGCGGGTGGGACAATATTGCTGGCGGGCGGTCCACTGAGCGAACTGGGCCACTGGCCGGGCGGGATCATGGTGGCCGTGGGCTTGTATCTGGTCGTTCGCCGATAGCCAGCCGGGTTGTCGGCTGGCACACTGTTTCACATCGTCGAGGCTCAACGAGAGCGTTGGGCCCGGTTGTCGGAGTCGAAGATGAAAAACTGGCTGGACGAGATCAAATGGGACGCAGATGGCCTGGTGCCGGCGATTGCCCAGGATCACAAGACCGGGCGCGTGCTGATGATGGCCTGGATGAACCGTGAAGCGTTGGAACTGACAGCTGCCGAGAACCGTGCCATCTATTGGTCACGTTCGCGTGGCAAGCTCTGGCGCAAGGGCGAAGAGTCCGGACACGTGCAAACCCTGCATGAAATGCGCCTGGACTGTGACGCCGATGTGATCATCCTGATGGTCGAACAGATCGGCGACATCGCCTGCCATACCGGCCGTCAAAGCTGCTTCTACCGCGTCTATGAAAACGGCGACTGGAAGACAGTCGACCCGGTACTCAAAGACCCGCACGCCATTTACAAGGACTGAACATGAGCGACACCCTGACACGCCTGGCCCAGGTGCTGGAAGAGCGCAAAGGCGCCGCCGCCGACAGCTCCTACGTCGCCAGCCTGTACCACAAGGGCTTGAACAAGATCCTGGAGAAAGTCGGCGAAGAGTCGGTGGAAACCATCATCGCCGCCAAAGACGCCGCCATCAGCGGAGATTGCAGCGATGTAATCTACGAAACCGCCGACCTGTGGTTCCATAGCATGGTAATGCTCGCCCAACTGGGGCAGCACCCGCAGGCCGTGCTGGATGAACTGGACCGTCGCTTCGGGCTGTCTGGACACGTCGAGAAAGCCTCGCGCCCGTCCGACTGAACCATTTTTAGAGAGGAACGCAACATGGGCATTTTTGACTGGAAACACTGGGTCGTCATCCTGGTCGTCGTGGTACTGGTGTTCGGCACCAAAAAGCTGAAAAACCTCGGCACCGACGTGGGCGAGTCGATCAAGGGCTTTCGCAAAGCCATGAACGACGACGAAAAGCCTGCCGAGCCTGTCGTGCCACCGGCCGCTACGCCGCCCGCACAACCTCAGGCCTCGACCCTGAATGAGCCGCACACGATCGACGTGCAGGCCCAGAAAGTCGAAGAGCCGATCCGCAAAGACTCGTGAGCACAGACTAATGTTCGGTATCAGCTTCTCTGAACTGCTGCTTGTCGGCCTCGTTGCCCTGCTGGTGCTGGGCCCCGAGCGTCTGCCGGGCGCTGCGCGCACCGCCGGCCTGTGGGTCGGGCGCCTGAAGCGCAGCTTCAACGCGATCAAACAGGAAGTTGAACGTGAAATCGGTGCCGACGAGATCCGTCGGCAACTGCACAACGAACACATTCTGTCGCTGGAGCAGGAAGCGCGAAAAATCCTCAACCCGACCCAGGCACAGCCGACACCGGTTGAACCCGTGGTCGAGCAGACGATTCATGCGCCGACACCGGTCGCTGAAGCTGCGCCTGTTGCAGCGACTGCCGAACCCGCCCCTGTTGTTGCCGCGACACCGGTTGAACCTGTTACGCCTGCGGCTGCGCCTGTTGTGCCAGCCCCTCATGACCCAACACTGCCGCCGCGAGCCCCATGAGCGATCTTCCTGAAAACGACCAGCACATGCCGCTGGTTTCGCACCTCACCGAGTTGCGCACCCGCCTGCTGCGCTGTGTAGCGGCGATTTTCATCATCTTCGCCGGGCTGTTTGCCTTCACCCAGCAGATCTACACCTTCGTTTCCACGCCGTTGCGCCAGTACCTGCCGGCCGGCGCGACGATGATCGCCACCGACGTGTCGTCGCCGTTCCTCACGCCGCTGAAGCTGACCATGATGGTGTCGCTGTTCCTGGCGATCCCGGTGATCCTGCACCAGATCTGGGGCTTTATCGCGCCAGGCCTGTACAAGCATGAAAAACGCATCGCCGTGCCGCTGCTGGTGTCTAGCATCGTGCTGTTCTACACCGGGATGGCTTTTGCCTACTTCCTGGTGTTCCCGCTGATCTTCAAGTTCTTCGCCTCCGCCACCCCGGCCGGCGTGGAAATGATGACCGACATCACCAGTTACCTCGACTTCGTGATGACGCTGTTCTTCGCCTTCGGCGTCGCGTTCGAGATCCCGGTGGCCGTGGTGCTGCTGGTGTGGATCGGCGTGGTCAACGTCAGCTACCTGAAGAAAATCCGTCCGTACGTGATCATCGGCTGCTTCGTGGTCGGCATGATCCTGACCCCGCCGGACATCTTCTCGCAGACCCTGCTGGCCGTGCCGATGTGGCTGTTGTTCGAAATCGGCATCCTGTTCAGCAGCCTGATCACCAAACGTGGCGAGCATCCGGACGATCAACCGGCTGACGATCACAACGACCAGCCGCCAGCGACTCAACCGTGAACCTGCTGCTCCTTGAAGAGGCCGATTTCATTGCGGCCGACCGGGTCATCCTGCGCGATCGGCGCCTGACCCATATGCAGGAAGTGCATCGCTCGGCGGTCGGCGACAGCCTGCGGGTCGGGCGGATCGGCGGTTTGATGGGCTCGGCGCAACTGTTGCGCCTTGAACCCCACGAAGCCGAGCTTCAGGTGACCCTCGACCAGCCGCCACCGGCCAAACTGCCGCTGACCCTGGTGCTGGCCCTGCCGCGCCCGAAAATGCTCCGCCGGGTGTTCCAGACCGTTGCCACCATGGGCGTGCCACGGGTGGTGCTGGTGAACAGCTATCGGGTTGAAAAAAGCTTCTGGCAAACACCGTTTCTTGAACCTGCTGCCATTCGCGAACAACTGATCCTTGGCCTTGAACAGGCGCGGGACACCGTCCTGCCCGAGATAGTCATCGAGAAGCGCTTCAAACCCTTCGTCGAAGACCGCCTCCCGGCCCTCGTCGACGGCACGCTCGGCCTGGTCGGCCATCCTGGCAACTACCCGCCCTGCCCCCGAGGCCTGGACGAACCGGTTACCCTGGCCATCGGCCCGGAAGGTGGCTGGATTCCCTACGAGATCGACCTGCTGGCCAAGGCCGGCCTGCAACCGGTGCAACTGGGTGATCGCATCCTGCGGGTCGAAACAGCCGTCACCGCGCTGCTTTCCCGACTGTTCTAACGTCAAACACCGTTCCTGTGGCGAGGGAGCTTGCTCCCGCTTGGGCGCGCAGCGGCCACCGCTCTTCTCCAGTGAAAACGCATCCACCGGTTTCACGACGGCTGCGCCGCCGAACGGGAGCAAGCTCCCTCGCCACAGATGAATACCCACCCAGACATTGCGGCGATCCTACAGATTTCCGGCTGCCTGCCGATACCCTGCCTATAAGTCCAACCCGCGATAACAGGGAGTTCACAGCATGTACCGTTGGTTAGCAGAAAAGCTGGGGAATGTGAGCGTCAACCGTAAACTCGGCGTCGGCTTCGGCCTGGTGCTCCTGCTGACCCTGTTGATCACCGTGAGCGGATGGATGGGCCTGGGCAAAGTGATCGAGCGCGGCGACAAGCTCGGCTACATTTCCACCCTCAACGAGCTGACCAAAGACCTGCGCAACGCGCGTCTGGACTATGAAATGCGCCGTGGCGAGCAAGGCCCGGCGGCGGTCAGCGGCCTGCTCGACAAGCTCGATGCAGGCCTGCAAAGCGCCCTCAAGATGATCGTGCAACCGGCTGATGTAGCGATGCTCAACCAGCAAATCGACGCCGTCGGCGAGTACAAGCACGCGTTCAACGACATGACCCAGGCCACCTCTAACCGCGAGGCCGCACGTGCCAGGCTGGGCGCCACCGCCGACAACGCCGTGGCCCGTGTGGCGGAAGTCGAGAAGTCGGTTCTGCAAGGCGACAGCGTTGCCCAGTTCAACAGCGTGATCGACCTGAGCAAACTGATCCAGCAAGCACGCTTCCAGGTACGCGGCTACACCTACAGCGGCAAGGTCGAAGCCCAGCAACCTGCGCTGGACGCCATCGACGACGCCCTGAAAAACCTCGAAAGCCTGCCGGGCAAACTCCCGGAACAGCACATCGCCAACCTCCAGCAGGCCACCGACTCGCTCATTGGCTACCGCGCAGCCGTCAGCCAGTTCCGTGACTCCCAGGTTGCCAGCGCCGACGCACTCAAGCGCATGTCCGCGCAGGGCGACCACCTGATGGAACTGAGCGACCAACTGACCGCCTCCCAAACCAAGGTGCGTGACGCCGAAGCCGCGCAAGCCAAAAGCACACTGATTCTGGTGACCGCCCTGGCACTGGTGTTTGGCCTGTTCGCCTCCTGGGCCATCACCCGGCAGATCATCATCCCGCTGAACCAGACCCTCAAAGTGGCCGAGCGCATTGCCGCTGGCGACCTGACCCAGAACCTCAACTCGAAACGTCGCGATGAACTCGGCCAGCTGCAACGCGCCATGCAAGGCATGACCGTGGGCCTGCGCGAGCTTATCGGCGGGATCAGCGACGGCGTCACGCAAATCGCCAGCGCAGCCGAAGAGCTGTCCGCCGTGACCGAGCAAACCAGCGCCGGGGTCAACAGCCAAAAGGTCGAGACCGACCAGGTGGCCACCGCCATGCACGAAATGGCCGCCACCGTGCAGGAAGTCGCGCGAAACGCCGAAGAGGCCTCGGAAGCGGCAGTCGCCGCCGACCAGCAGGCTCGCGAAGGTGACAAAGTGGTCGGTGAAGCCATTGCCCAGATCGAACGCCTGGCCACCGAAGTGGGCAACTCCACCGAAGCCATGGGCCACCTCAAGCGCGAAAGCGACAAGATCGGCAGCGTGCTCGACGTGATCAAGTCCGTGGCTCAACAGACCAACCTGCTGGCGCTCAACGCCGCCATCGAAGCGGCCCGGGCCGGTGAAGCCGGTCGCGGTTTCGCGGTGGTGGCCGACGAGGTCCGCAGCCTGGCCCAGCGCACCCAGAAGTCGACCGAAGAAATCGAAGAATTGATCGTCGGCCTGCAAAGCGGCACCCAGCAAGTCGCGACCATCATGGACAACAGCCGCAGCCTGACCGACAGCAGTGTCGAACTGACCCGTCGCGCCGGTGGCTCGCTGACCAACATCACCCGCACCGTGTCGGCGATTCAGTCGATGAACCAACAGATCGCTGCCGCAGCCGAACAGCAAAGCGCCGTGGCCGAAGAGATCAACCGCAGCGTGCTGAACGTACGTGACGTCTCCGAACAGACCTCGGCCGCCAGCGAAGAAACCGCGGCGTCCAGCGTCGAACTGGCGCGGCTGGGCACCCATTTGCAGATGCTGGTGGGCAAGTTCAAGGTTTAGGGCCTGTACGAAAAGTCGCCGAGTGGCGATCAGGCAAGGCAAAAACAGGCGAGGAAGCGGAGTTTACGGGTTGTAAATGAGCATTCCGAGCCTGTTTTTAACGCAGCATGATCGACACGCAGGCAGTTCTCGTACAGAGCCTAGGAAGCACCGCCTATCACTGTGGCGAGGGAGCTTGCTCCCGCTCGGCGGCGAAGCCGTCGTAAATCCGGCTTACTGGATTCGTCTGACAACACTCGATTACATGGTTTTGGGGCCGCTTCGCGGCCCAGCGGGAGCAAGCTCCCTCGCCACAGGGAATTTCAGGGCTACAAAACCTGACGCAAAAACGCCTGCGCCCGCGGGTCCTTCGGTGCGTCGAAAAACTCGGCCGGTGCGGCATCTTCCAGCAACTTGCCGTGATCGAAGAACAGCACCCGGTCCGCCACTTCCCGCGCAAAACCCATTTCGTGGGTGACGCAGACCATGGTCATGCCTTCCACCGCCAGGGTCTTCATGACGTCCAGCACTTCGCCGACCATTTCCGGGTCCAGCGCCGAAGTGGGCTCGTCAAACAGCATGACCTTCGGTTCCATGGCCAGCGCCCGGGCAATCGCCACGCGCTGTTGCTGACCGCCGGAAAGGCGTGACGGAAACTCGTTGGCCTTCTGCGCGATACCAACCTTTTTCAGCAACTCCATGGCCTTGGCCTCGCGCTCTTTCTTGCCGCGCTTGCGCACGACTTTCTGCGCCAGACAGAGGTTCTCCAGCACGGTCATGTGCGGAAACAGGTTGAAATGCTGGAACACCATGCCGACTTCCCGCCGATAGGCATTCACGTCGGTTTTCGGGTCGGCCAGTTGCAAACCGTCAATGCTCACCGAGCCGGAATCGAATGCCTCCAGGCCATTGAGGCAGCGCAGGAAGGTCGACTTGCCGGAACCCGAAGGGCCGATCACCACCAGCACTTCGCCCTTGGCGACCTGGGTGGTGACGTTATCCACCGCGCGAACCACCTGGCCACGGGTGTCGAAGACTTTTATCAGATCGCGGACTTCAATCACTTTGCGCGAGCCTCCGCTCAAGCCGGCTGGCGATTTTCGACAGCGGCAGGTTGATCAACAGGTACAGGCCTGCCACGCAGAACAGGATTTCAAACGGCGAAAACGAGGTGGTGATGACTTCCCGGCCGCTTTTGAGCAGCTCGGTGATAGCAATCACCGACACCAGCGAGGTGTCTTTCACCAGGCTGATAAATTGCCCCGCCAGCGGCGGCAGCACACGCTTGAACGCCTGCGGCAATACCACGTGACGCATCGACTGGCTGGCATTCAGGCCCAACGAACGGGCGGCCTCGTTCTGCCCACGGGCAATCGACTGCACACCGGAACGAATGATCTCCGCCACGTAGGCGCCAGTGAACAGCGACAGCGCGGCGATCCCGGCGAACTCGCGGGACAGGTTGAGCACCGTGCCGATGAAGAAGTAGAAAATGAAGATCTGCACCAGCAGCGGCGTACCGCGCACCAGCTCGATGTACACAATCGACAGGTCGCGCAGGGTCGGGTTGTTCGACAGCCGGCACAGGCCGGTTGCCAGCCCGATCAGCAGACCGAGCACACCCGACACCACCGACAGCCACAAGGTTGTCCACAGCCCCCACATCAATGGACCTGCGGCCCAATGCCGGGTCACGCCGACCACGTCGCCTTCGGCCACATCATCGCCTTGAGCCACTTGCAGGCTATTGTCGTCGACGGTCAGGTGCTGCTCGTCTCCCGCGTCGTTGCGCAGGGTTACTTGCGCCTTGTCGCCTTTGCGTACCAGTTCGCTGACTGTAGAAATGTCCGCTGCGCGCTGGGTTTCTTCGGCCTGATAGGCGAAGTACTGCGGCACGCGGTTCCAGCGCCATTCGTAAGACATCAGCGAGGTGGCGTAATACAACGCGCCAGCCAGGCCGACCAGCACCAGCACGGTCAAGACGTGCCAGGGCCATTGGGCTTTTTTATGTTTCATCTGTCAGCAGATTCCGAAATTTGTGTCGCCAGGGAGGGCCTCATCGCGAGCAAGCTCGCTCCCACAGTTGACCGAGTCGTTTGCAAGTACGTGGTCCAATGTGGGAGCGAGCTTGCTCGCGATGGCAGCGGCGCGGATCAACTGACACCCCGCCGTTAAAGGTGTTACTCCATGTCCTTCTGCCAAGCGGTGTCTTTGAACCACTTGTCATGGATGCGATCGTAGGTGCCGTCTTCGTGGATCTGGTGCAGGAAGTTGTTGATGAAGTTGATGCTGTCGTAATCACCCTTCTTCAGACCAAAAGCCAGCGGCTCGTAGGTGAACGGCTTGTCGAGGAACACCAGTTTGCCGTTGCCGACCTTGTTCACCGCCACAACGTTGTACGGCGCGTCATAGATGAAGGCATCAGCCTTGCCATTGACCACGTCGAGCACGGCTTCCTGCTCGTTATCGTAACCGTGGTATTTGGCTTTGGAGATCAGCTTCCTGGCAACCATCTCGCCGGTGGTGCCCAGCTTGGAGGTGATGCGGTACTCGGCGGTGTTCAGGTCTTTGTAGGACTTGATGGTGCCTTCCAGCTCCTTGCGGATCAGCAGGGTCTGACCGACCACGATGAAGGGTTCGCTGAAGTTCAGGCGCAGGTTGCGTTCCTGGGTCAGGGTCATGCCGCTGCCGATCATGTCGAACTTGTCGGTCAGCAGGGCCGGGATGATGCCGTCGTAGCCGGTGGAAATCATCTCCAGCTTGACGCCCATGGCCTTGGCCATGGCTTTGAGAATGTCGACTTCGAAGCCGATGATCTCGCCGCGCTTGTTGGTCATCTCAAACGGCATGTAGGTCGGGTCCATGCCGACTTTGAGCGTACCGCGCTTGACCGCGTCGTCGATGGCGCCAGCCTGCGCCGCGTTGACCGCCACGCATGCCGTGACGCCGAGCAGCAGCATCGAGAGATACTTCTTCATCATCCAGTCCCCAACCTTATTTTATTGTGAGGCGAGCAAAATGCCGGTTTGCCTTGGAAAACCGACAGATACGGACAAAACGTTGTCCGGGCACACCAAGGAGGCAGCGATGCTAACGCACTCGGCCGTTTGCACAAGGGGGCGAGCAGCAATTTGGTTGCCGACAATCAGGCAAAAAAAACCCCGCTGGGTCAGCGGGGCTTTTTCATCAGGCTGGTAGCGCCTGCACAACTGCCGGTCTGAGCGGCAACAACGGGGCATGAGGATCGGCTTTCACCGAGGCTCGCCACGCATCCAGCCACTCGGCGTGACCTTCGTTCCAGACGTGCTCATGCAAGCGGCCCAAAGCTACCGGGTCACTCAACAGCGCCAGACGCTCGCCATTGTTGAGCGCCGCCGGACCGACCTTGAGCGCGTGACGCACCCGCTCGGTACGCAGCCATTCAATCGGCTCCGCCTGACCGTGACGCGACGTCGCCAGAGCACACGCCAGGGCGTTCTGCTGAGGGTCGACCACGGCCCGGATGAAGCCGTCGTTCAGCGCGTGCCAACGGTTTTCGTGAGTGTACTGATCGGTTGCCAGCAAGGCCTGTGGCGGATTGTATTCCTCGGGAATCAGGAACAGGCTCTCGTCACGGGACTTGAGACCCAGCTTCACGCGGCTGGAAATCACCGACACCGGGATCGACAGCATCAGCGACCCGACAATCGGCACCAGCCACCACAGGAAGCTCGGGTTCAGCCAGATCACCAGCAGCGCCCAGAAGAAGCCCAGCAGGGTTTGCGGACCGTGGCGTTTTACCGCCTCGCTCCACGGCGTGGAGTCGTCGTCACGCTGTGGCGAGTTCCAGGTCGCGGCCCAGCCGAGGAACGCAGCGAGCACGAAGCGGGTGTGGAAAATCATCCGCACCGGCGCCAGCAGCATGGAGAACAGCATCTCCAGCAGCATCGACAAGGTCACCTTGAACTTGCCGCCGAACTCTTTCGCGCCCTTGGCCCAGATCAGGATGATGCTCAGCAATTTTGGCAGGAACAACAGCACGATGGTCGTCGAGAACAACGCGATGGCCTTGTCCGGGTGCCATTGTGGCCACAACGGATACAGCTGGCGCGGTTCCAGGAAGTACTGCGGCTCCATCAGCGTGTTGACCGCCAGCAAGGCTGTCGACAGCACCAGGAAGAAGAACCACAGCGGCGCCGACAGGTAGGACATCACGCCGGTCAGAAACACCGCACGGTGCACCGGGTGCATGCCCTTGACCAGGAACAGTCGGAAGTTCATCAGGTTGCCGTGACACCAGCGACGGTCACGCTTGAGTTCATCCAGCAGGTTCGGTGGCAGTTCTTCGTAGCTGCCCGGCAGATCGTAGGCGATCCACACGCCCCAGCCGGCACGGCGCATCAGCGCCGCTTCAACGAAGTCGTGGGACAGAATCGCACCGGCAAACGCGCCTTTACCGGGCAACGGCGCCAGGGCGCAGTGCTCGATGAACGGCTTCATGCGGATGATCGCGTTGTGGCCCCAGTAGTGGGATTCGCCCAACTGCCAGAAGTGCAGGCCGGCGGTGAACAACGGACCGTACACGCGGGTAGCGAACTGCTGCATGCGCGCATACAACGTGTCCATGCCCGAAGCTCGTGGCGCGGTCTGGATGATCCCGGCGTCCGGCGTGGCTTCCATCAAGCGCACCAGACTGGTCAGGCATTCGCCGCTCATTACGCTGTCAGCGTCGAGCACAACCATGTACTTGTAGTCGCCGCCCCAGCGACGGCAGAAGTCGTCGAGGTTGCCGCTTTTGCGTTTAACGCGGCGGCGACGGCGGCGATAGAAAATCTTGCCGAAGCCCTTGGCCTCACGGCAAACGTCCAGCCAGGCTTGCTGCTCGGCCACACAGATGTCGGTGTCGTTACTGTCACTGAGGACGAAGAAGTCGAAGCGATCCAGGTCACCGGTGGCGGCAACCGACTCGAACGTCGCACGCAAACCGGCGAACACCCGCGGCACGTCTTCGTTGCAGATCGGCATTACCAACGCTGTACGCGCGTCTTTCGGGATCGGCTCATTGCCGGCGCTTTTACCGGAGATGCGGTACTTGTCGTGGCCGGTCAGCAACTCGAGGAAGCCCATCAGCGCCGTCCAGAAACCGGCCGAGACCCAGCAGAACAGAATCCCGAACAGAATCAGGATGCTGGTTTGCAGCGCATACGGCAGCACTTGCGTGGCGGTTTGCATCAACGGCTGATGCAGGACTTCTTCAAGGTCGACGAACGCCCAGCCCTGGTACGGCATGATGCCTTTCATGTACCAGCCCGCGACGATGGTCTGGCCGAGCATCAGCACCAGCAGAATGTAGCGGCGGATCGAACCGACGGTGCGCCAGCGAGCGGCCGGCAACACACGTTCATCCTTGGGTGGCGCCGGCGGATTGGTGCGACCGGTCAGGCGACGCCAGCCACGCACCAGAATGTTGGTGCGCCATGGCTCCGGCACGACCTTGGTCCGACGGATCGGTGGCGTGGCCTTGAGGCAAACCCGACCGCTGGCGTCGAGCACCAGCATTTCGGCTTCTTCCAGTTCTTCGGCGGAGTTGAGGGTCAGCCGGCGGCCAACCGAGGCCTGGGCGGCCTCGCTCGGTGCGTCGAAGGTGGAAGACGACAGTCGTTCATGCAGCTCGCTGAAGGACTTGCAGCCCGCGAGTGTGGCGCGCTGCTCATCGGTCATCGGCAGATGAGCCAGGTACTCGCTGAGAGTCTCTGGCTGTGCGTGTGAATTACTCATCGGCAGGCAACTGGTAGCTCCAGGTCTCGGTCAAGACTTGTTCAGTTTTAACCGCTGACTCTAAGGTGGAGAGTGGTGTGGCGGAGGCTGCTTCGGCAGCGGCAGGCTGCTTGGCGTCTTTGTCTTTGGCTTCTTTTTCTTTCTTCTCGTGCTGTTTGGCTGCGACTTTGTCTGCCTTGGCTACGGAAGAATTGGCCGTCGGCGCCGAGGCCTTGACGGGCTCAGGCACGACAATGTCCTTGACCAGCGCGGCACGCATCTCGGTGGACTTGCTCGCGTCCTTGATCTTCATGCGCAAGGTCAGGCGCCAGCCCTGGGTTTCAGGGTTGTAGCGCACGCTGTTCTCGACCAGTTCGGCGTTGTCGCCAACACTCACCTGGCTGCGAACCGGTGCATTTTCCGGCAACGCCTTGAGGGACGGGCCTTCGAAGTCCACCAGGTAGGCAACGCTGCCATCCGGCTGACGGATCAGGTTGGACTGCTTCACGTCACCCGTGGAACGCAGGGTCTGTTCAACCCAGGCGCTGTCCGGCGAATGCAGGGCCGCTTCGTCGGTGGTCCAGTGCAGGCGGTAGGCGAAGTCCAGCGGCTGGCCAGGTTCCGGCAGTTTTTCCGGGCTCCAGAAGGCAACGATGTTGTCGTTGGTTTCGTCGGCGGTCGGGATCTCTACGAGGTCGACGGTGCCTTTGCCCCAGTCGCCTTTTGGCTCGATCCAGGCGCTTGGGCGCTTGTCGTAGCGGTCGTCGAGGTCTTCGTAATGGCTGAAGTCACGGCCACGTTGCAGCAAGCCGAAACCACGCGGGTTCTCAACGGAGAAGTTGCTCACGGCCAGGTGTTTCGGGTTGTTCAGTGGGCGCCAGATCCACTCGCCGTTACCGGCATGGATCGACAGGCCGCTGGAATCGTGCAGTTCACGACGATAGTTCAGAACTTTCGACGGCTGGTTGGCGCCAAACAGGAACATGCTGGTCAGCGGGGCAATGCCCAGCTTGCTGACTTTTTCACGCAGGAACATTTGCGCCTTGACGTCGACAATGGTGTCGCTGCCCGGACGCAGGGTCAGGCGATAGGCACCGGTGGCACGCGGTGAGTCGAGCAGGGCAAAGATCACCAGGTGTTTGTCGGTCGGCTTCGGTTGCTGGATCCAGAACTCGGTGAAGCGCGGGAACTCTTCGCCGGACGGCAGCGCGGTGTCGATGGCCAGGCCACGGGCAGACAAACCATAGGTGTGACCCTTGCCGATCACGCGGAAGTAACTCGCGCCCAGCATGGTCATGATTTCGTCTTGCTTGTCAGCCTTGTTGATCGGGTACAGCACACGGAAACCGGCGTAGCCCAGTTGTTCGGTGGCTTTAGGATCGAATTTGACGTCGCCGAAATCGAAACGCGCCGGATCATATTTGATCTCTTGCACGGCGTTGGCAGTGATTTCGTTGATTTTCACCGGCGTATCGAAGTGCATGCCCTGGTGATAGAACGACAGCTTGAACGGGGTCTTCTGATCGGCCCACTCGGCTTTTTCGGTCAGGAAACGGATTTTCTGATAGTCCGCGAATTTCATTTCACGGAATTCGTTCGGCAGATTGCTGCGCGGAGCTTCGTACTTCTGCCCGGCCATTTCTTTTGCCTTGGCCGACACATCATCCAGATTGAATGCCCAAAGCTGGCCGGCGCTGAGCAGGCAAAGCAAGGCAGAGCCCGTCACCAGTACGTTTCGCAACCGCTTGGCAGACAATTTTGGTGCATTACAGGGACTAACAATCACGAGCAACCCTCGCCGAAAACAGATCAAAAAACCAACGGCCAGACCAGGCGGCCCGTGTGGTTGGTTTTGTCAGCTTACTTCGGCGTCAGGTCCGAAATAATGCTCACAAAACCAACCGTACAGACCACTCATGCCAGGTTGGCGAGCATTGTTCCGACTCCGATGGGGGTAAATGATTCCCCAAACGGCTCCGAACAAGTCTCTACCTAAGTCAAAAATGGGCCAACGAACGCTGATCCCCGTAGCGCGGGATTATCTAGTAGCCCGCGTTACAACGCATCAGGGGTAACAAAGTATTTATCGCGAAAAACCCCTGTTTTTGACCGAAACACGCCTAAAAACTTGTTTCAAGCGCTTTCAGGTCTGTAACAGGAACGTCACAGGGCCATCATTGACCAAATGCACCTGCATGTCCGCGCCAAATCTCCCTGATGCCACAGTGCCGTGCAACTGTTGCGCCTTGCCTAATAGATAGTCAAACAACGCCTCTCCCAGCGCAGGTGGTGCGGCGGTTGAAAAGCTTGGGCGCAAGCCGTTTTTGGTGTCCGCGGCGAGGGTGAACTGCGAAACCAGCAGCAAGCCACCTCCGACGTCTGCCAAGGACAGGTTCATCTTGCCCTCGGCGTCGCTGAATACCCGATAGTTAAGCAGCTTATGCAGCAGTTTGTCGGCGCTGGCCCGAGTGTCCTCGGGTTCGACCGCCACCAGCACCAGCAAACCCTGGTCTACCGCCCCCACAATCTCGCCGGCAACTTCGACGCGCGCGCCACGCACGCGCTGCAACAGGCCCTTCATGCTTCTTCGGGCGGCAGGTCAAGCAGACGCCGAGCCATTTGGCTGGCGGCCCGGACCAGGGCATCGGTAATACCTGGCTCGGAAGCGGCGTGACCAGCGTCGCGGATCACCTGCAATTCGCTGTTCGGCCAGGCTTGATGCAGTTCCCAGGCGTTGTCCAGCGGGCAGATCACGTCGTAACGACCATGGACGATGACCCCCGGCAAATGGGCGATCTTGCCCATGTCGCGGATCAACTGGTTTGGCTCCAGGAACGCGTTGTTGGTGAAGTAATGGCATTCGATGCGGGCAATCGACAGCGCACGCTGTGGCTCGGAGAAGCGGTCGACCACCATCGGGTTCGGGCGCAGGGTCGCGGTGCGCCCTTCCCAGGTCGACCAGGCCTTGGCCGCATGCATCTGGGCAATCTGGTCGTTGCCGGTCAGGCGTTTGTGGAAAGCGCTGAGCAAGTCGTGGCGCTCGTCCAGCGGGATCGGCGCGATGTAGTCCTGCCAGTAGTCGGGAAACAGGCGGCTGGCACCGGCCTGGTAGAACCACTCGATTTCCTGCGGGCGGCAGAGAAAGATCCCGCGCAGGATCAGACCGTGTACACGTTCCGGGTGGGTTTGTGCGTAGGCCAGGGCCAGGGTCGAGCCCCAGGAACCGCCGAACAGCACCCATTTTTCGATGCCCAGATGCTGGCGAATCCGCTCAAGGTCGGCGACCAGATCCCAGGTGGTGTTGTTTTCCAGGCTGGCGTGCGGGGTCGAACGACCGCAGCCGCGCTGATCGAAGGTAACAATGCGATACAGGTTTGGATCGAAGTAGCAGCGGCTCTGCGCATCACACCCGGCCCCCGGGCCACCATGGATAAATACCACCGGCAAACCCTCCGGTGAACCGCTTTCGTCGACGTACAGCGTGTGCGTTTCATCGACGGCCAGATCGTGCCGGGCGTGGGGTTTGATCTGCGGGTACAAAGTCTGCATTGCGCGCTCCGTAAGGGGTCGAGGTCATCCCTGGGGGGACTTCTATTAATCTGCCGTTGGGCATCATAAACCCGAATGGTGCAATGAGCATGTCCTTGGAGCAACTGGGGGGATATCAGTGTTTCGTCGACCCAAGTAAACCATTGTGGCGAGGGAGCTTGCTGCCACTCGGCTGCGCAGCCGTCGTAAAACAGACAGCCGCGCGTCATCAGGAAAAACACATTGGCCGGATTGCGACCGCTGCGCACCTCAGCGGGAGCAAGCTCCCTCACCACAGTTACCGCCTCAGGCTCCGTAACGCTGTTGCCCCCACGCCACCAGCGCTTGCAGCAATTGCTTGAGCACCACCTGGGTCGGTGCCGCCAGGTCAGGCCGGTAACGGAACGGCTCGAACTCTTCCATGTAAGTGCATTGCCCCAATTCCAACTGCACCGCGTGGATGTTTTCGGCCGGGTTGCCGTAATGACGGGTGATGTGGCCGCCCTTGAAACGCCCGTTGAGGACGTGGCTGTAGGCCGTGTGCTGCGCGCAGATGGCTTCCAGTTGGCTGGCCAATTGCGGATCGCAACTGACGCCGTTGAAGGTGCCAAGGTTGAAGTCCGGCAGTTTGCCGTCGAACAGGTGCGGGATCACCGAACGGATCGAGTGCGCATCGAACAGCAACGCATAGCCGAACTCGGCTTTGAGCCGCGCCAGCTCCTGCTGCAAGGTGCTGTGGTACGGCGCCCAGATCTGCTCCAGATAGGTGGCGCGCTCTTGCGCCGACGGCTCCAGCCCTTCACGAAACAACGGCACGCCGTCGAACAACGTCTTCGGGTACAGACCGGTGGTCGCACCGACATACATCGGCTTGTCATCCGACGGACGGTTCAGGTCGATGACAAACCGCGAATACTCGGCCGCCAGGGTGCTGGCGCCAAGCTCAGTGGCAAAGTCGTACAGCGCGGGAATATGCCAGTCAGTGTCCGGCAGGCTTTGCGCCTCGGGGATCAAACCGGCTTCCACCACCGGCGTCAGGCGCAAACCCGCGTGAGGCATGCTGATCAGCAGCGGCACCCGGCCTTGTTTGAAGTTCAGAACCTTATCCACAGCTGCTCTCCTATAAATCGACTTCTACGCCGTGACGCACGACGCGTTTTTCCAGATCACCGCCCAGCCAGTACGAAAGATCCGCTGGCCGGTCGATCTGCCACGCCACGAAGTCGGCGACTTTGCCGACTTCCAGCGAGCCATGGGTGTCGCCCATGCCCAGCGCCGTGGCCGCATGAATCGTTGCGCCGGCCAGTGCCTCTTCCGGGGTCATGCGGAAACACGTGCAGGCCATGTTCAACATCAGCCGAACCGACAACGCCGGCGAGGTGCCGGGGTTGAGGTCACTGGCAATGGCGATTTTCACCCCGTGCTTGCGCAAGGCGTCCATCGGCGGCAATTGGGTTTCACGCAAAAAGTAGAAAGCGCCCGGCAGTAACACGGCGACGGTGCCGGAGGCGGCCATGGCAATGGCGTCTTCTTCGGTCATGAATTCCAGATGATCGGCCGACAACGCGTGATAACGCGCCGCCAGGCTGGAGCCGTGCAACGACGACAACTGCTCGGCGTGCAACTTCACCGGCAAGCCGAGTTTCTGCGCGGCCACGAACACCCGCTCGACCTGCGCCGGCGAGAACGCCAGGTATTCGCAGAACGCATCCACCGCATCCACCAGGCCTTCGGCGGCCAGCGCCGGAAGCATTTCGGCGCAGATGTGCTCGATGTAGTCGTCAGCGCGATCGGCGTACTCCGGTGGCAAGGCGTGAGCGGCCAGGCAGGTGCTGCGCACACTGACCGGCAGTTCGGCGCCGAGGCGGCGGATCACCCGCAGGATTTTTCGTTCGCTGGCCAGGTCCAGGCCATAACCGGACTTCATCTCGATGCTGGTCACGCCGTCACGCATCAGGCTCTTCAGGCGTTTTTTCGCACTGGCGAACAACTCGTCCTCAGTCGCTGCGCGGGTCGCGCGCACGGTGCTGGCAATGCCACCACCGGCCGCGGCAATTTCGGCGTAGCTCACACCTTGCAAGCGCTGTTCGAACTCGCCGCTGCGGTTGCCACCGAACACCGTGTGGGTGTGGCAGTCGATCAGGCCCGGGGTGACCCAGGCCCCCGCGAGGTCATGCAGCTCGAGGTACTCGCCGGGCGGCAGTTCGCGGCGTGGGCCGATCCACTCAATGTGCGCTCCTGACGTCACGATGGCGGCATCCTCGATGATCGAGTAAGTGCCCTGCGCCATGCTTGCAACGTGGCAGTGTTGCCAGAGAGTTTTCATCCGTGGCCTCCGTTAGGTTATTGATGAGTAAAAGAAGGGTCGCGTGCCACCTTCGCCACCTGCCCTGCCGCGGGTTTGACCCAGGTCAGGTAGGCCAGCACCAACAGCACGATCCAGACCACGCCGACGATCAGCGCTGCCTGAGTGTCCGGGAAGTAACCCAGCACGCCGAAGATAAACAGCATGAAGGCAATTGCCGCCATCGGCGCATACGGCCAGAACGGCACCGGGAACTTCAACTGCTTCACCTGTTCGGCGGTCATGGAGCGACGCATCGCCACTTGAGTGAACAGAATCATCAGCCAGACCCAAACGGTAGCGAAGGTTGCGATGGAGGCGATCAGCAGGAACACGTTTTCCGGGATCAGGTAGTTCAGCAACACGCCCAACAGCAGCGCAACGCTCATTACCACCACGGTCATCCACGGCACCCCGTGACGCGACAACTGGGCAAAACCCTTCGGCGCATGACCTTGCTCGGCCAGGCCGTACATCATGCGGCCAGCGCCGAAGATGTCACTGTTGATCGCCGAAACGGCGGCTGAAATCACCACGATGTTGAGGACAGTCGCCGCCGAGCTGATGCCCAGGCTGTCGAAGATCTGTACGAACGGGCTGCCCTGAGTACCGATCTGCTGCCATGGGAAAATCGACATCAGCACGAACAGGGTCAGCACGTAGAACAGCAGAATTCGCAGCGGCACCGCGTTGATCGCCTTGGGCAGTACGCGTTGTGGGTCTTTGGCTTCACCGGCGGTGACGCCGATGATTTCAATGCCGCCAAAGGCAAACATCACCACGGCGAACGACGCGATCAAACCGCCCACGCCGTTGGGCATGAAGCCGCCCTGGGTCCAGAGGTTGCTGATGCTGGTCACCTGGGTGCTCGGTGCGCTGCTGATGCCGAACAGCATGATGCCGAAGCCGCCGAGGATCATCGCGACGATGGCCGCCACTTTGAGCAGGGACAGCCAGAACTCCATTTCACCGAAGACTTTGACGTTGCACAGGTTCAGGCCGCCGATCACCGAAACGATGCCGAGTACCCAGATCCAGCGCGCGACTTCGGGAAACCAGAAGCCCATGTAAATGCCGAACGCGGTGACGTCGGCCAGGCCGACGATGACCATTTCAAAGGCATAGGTCCAACCGAGGATGAAGCCTGCCATCGGCCCCAGGTACGTGCTGGCGTATTGACCGAAGGAACCTGCAACCGGGTTGTGCACCGCCATCTCACCGAGGGCGCGCATGACCATGAACACCGCCGCGCCACCGATCAGGTACGCGAGCAGCACCGCAGGACCGGCCATCTGGATGGCCGAGGCAGAACCGTAAAACAGCCCGGTGCCGATCGCCGACCCCAGTGCCATGAAGCGAATATGTCGGGCGGAGAGCCCGCGTTTCAGAGTTTTTGCTGGCTGTTGCATTTCTCGTCCTTAATTATTTTTGTCGGAGAATGTTGATAGGGAGCAAAGGGTCTTGGACAGACTTGGTAGTTGTACTTGCCTCAAGATCCACCCCTCACCCTAACCCTCTCCCCAAAGGGGCGAGGGGACTGACCGCGAGTTGCTTTCGAGGTACTGCGACCTGAGATTATGAGTCGAACTCAGGCTCCGGACACCACGAAAATCGGCTCCCTTCCCCCTCTCCCCCTTGGGGAGAGGGCTGGGGTGAGGGGTGGTTTTGGAGGGCGAAGAAATCTCAGCCCTGCCCCCCTCAAGCCATCACAAACTCGGCAGCAACTTCGCCGTCACCAGCTCATTCAGGCAGCGCGAAGCCAGCAGTTCACTTGCCGCGTTGATGTCCGGTGCGAAGAAACGGTCCTTCTCGTAGAACGGTACTTTGCCACGCAGGATGCCGCGTGCCTTCTCCAGTTTCGACGAAGTTTTCAGACCGTCACGCAGGTCCAGGCCCTGGCACGCGGCCAGCCACTCGACCGCCAGAACGCCGCGAGTGTTTTCGGCCATTTCCCACAGACGCTTGCCAGCGGCGGGCGCCATGGAAACGTGGTCTTCCTGGTTGGCGGAGGTTGGCAGGCTGTCCACCGAATGCGGATGCGCCAGTGCCTTGTTTTCGCTGGCCAGAGCGGCCGCTGTCACCTGGGCGATCATGAAGCCGGAGTTCACGCCACCGTTGGCCACCAGGAACGGCGGCAGTTGGGACATGTGCTTGTCCATCATCAGCGAGATGCGGCGTTCGCTCAGGGAGCCGATTTCAGCGATGGCCAACGCCATGTTATCGGCAGCCATGGCCACCGGTTCGGCGTGGAAGTTACCGCCGGAGATCACGTCACCTTCGGCCGCGAACACCAGCGGGTTGTCCGACACGGCGTTGGCTTCGATGGCCAGCACTTCAGCGGCCTGACGGAACTGAGTCAGGCAGGCGCCCATGACTTGTGGCTGGCAACGCAGGGAGTACGGGTCCTGGACCTTTTCGCAGTTCTGGTGCGAATCGGACACTTCACTGCGCTCACCCAGCAGGTCGCGGTACGCAGCAGCGGCGTCGATCTGGCCTTTCTGACCACGAGCCGCGTGAATGCGTGCATCGAACGGCGAGCGCGAGCCCAGCACCGCTTCAACGGTCAGGCCACCCAGTGCCAGTGCACCGGCGAACAGGTCTTCGCCTTCAAACAGACCGCGCAGGGCGTAAGCCGTCGACACCTGAGTGCCGTTGAGCAGCGCCAGGCCTTCTTTGGCGGCCAGGGTCAGCGGGGTCAGGCCGGCGACTTTCAGTGCGTCGGTCGCAGACAGCCATTCGCCTTTGTAACGGGCCTTGCCTTCGCCCAGCAGCACCAGCGACATGTGGGCCAGCGGCGCCAGGTCACCGGAAGCACCGACCGAACCTTTCAACGGGATGTGCGGGTACACCTCGGCGTTGATCAGGGCGATCAGCGCGTCGATCACCACCCGGCGAATGCCGGAGAAACCACGGCTCAGGCTGTTGACCTTGAGCACCATGACCAGGCGCACCAGCGCGTCGCTGATCGGCTCGCCGACGCCCGCCGCGTGGGACAGCACCAGCGAGCGCTGGAGGTTTTCCAGGTCTTCGCTGGCAATGCGCGTCGAAGCCAGCAGGCCGAAACCGGTGTTGATGCCATAGGCGGTGCGGTTTTCCGCGAGGATCTGTTCCACGCAAGCAACGCTGGCTTCGATCTGGGCCGATGCACTGTCGTCCAGGCTCAGTTTGACCGGTTGCTGGTACACGGCACGCAGTTGGGCAAGGCTCAGTTGGCCAGGAACGAGGTTGAGTACAGTCACATTCATTCTCCTTTTGAGAGTTTTTTATCTGTTTATTTACAGGTACTAACCAGTCGCTCCGGAGATTTCCGTTGTCCGTCGCCGTCCGCATTTTTGAGCGGGAGGCGCCTTGGCACGCTGGCTTTGGTTGATATCAGTGCAGATTCGGTAAAACGTTTTGCAGCAGTTTCGGGTGTTTCAAAATCATTCAATTCTCTTAAACCGTCGCCGCGCGACGTTGAACAAATCGGTCGACGTATTCATCGGCTGGCGAGTGGAGGATCTCTTTCGGCGTGCCGACCTGGATCAACCGGCCATCCTTGAGGATCGCGATGCGGTTGCCGATGCGCACAGCCTCATCGAGGTCGTGGGTGATAAACACGATGGTCTTGTGCAAAGTCTGTTGCAGCTCCAGCAATTGGTCCTGCATCTCGGCACGAATCAGCGGGTCGAGGGCGCTGAAAGCTTCGTCCATCAGGATGATGTCGGTATCCGCCGCCAACGCACGGGCCAGGCCGACACGCTGGCGCATGCCACCCGAGAGCTGATCCGGGTATTTGTTTTCGTAGCCTTTGAGACCCACGGTGTTGATCCAGTGCTGCGCGCGTTCGGCACACACCTGTTTGCTCTCACCGCGCACGTTCAAACCGTAGGCGACGTTGTCCAGCACGTTCTTGTGAGGCAACAAACCGAAGCTCTGGAACACCATGCTGATCTTGTGCCGGCGAAATTCGCGCAGGGCCGGCATGTCGTATTGCAGGATGTCCACGCCGTCCACCAGGATCACGCCGCTGGTCGGGTCGATCAGGCGGTTGAAGTGACGCACCAGGGTCGACTTGCCAGAACCCGACAGGCCCATGATCACGAAGATCTCGCCGGTATCGATGCTCAGCGACAAGTCGTTCACGCCGATCACACAGCCCGTCTCGGCCAGCACCTGATCCTTGCTTTTGTTCTGACGGATCATGTTCAGCGCATCGGCCGAACGGTTACCGAAAATCTTGAAAACGTTTTTGACTTCGATCTTGGCGGCGCTGTTCATTGGCTCACCTCATGCCGTGGCCGGCCGTAGGCCTGGGTAATGCGGTCGATGACCACGGCAAGAATCACGATCGCCAGACCGGCTTCAAGGCCACGTCCGACGTTGAGGGTCTGAATACCCACCAGCACGTCTTCACCCAAGCCACGGGCACCGATCATCGAGGCGATCACCACCATCGACAGGGCCATCATGGTCGTCTGGTTGATCCCGGCCATGATGCTCGGCAGGGCCAGCGGCAGTTGCACGCCGAACAGTTGCTGCCAACGGTTGGCCCCGAAAGCATTGATAGCCTCCATCACTTCACGGTCCACCTGGCGAATGCCCAGATCGGTCAGGCGAATCAGCGGCGGCACGGCGTAGATCACCGTGGCGAAAATCGCCGGCACTTTGCCCAGACCGAACAGCATCAGCACCGGGATCAGGTACACGAAGCTCGGCATGGTTTGCATGATGTCGAGCAACGGCATCAGCACCGCACGCAGACGATTGCTGCGCGCCGACAGAATGCCCAGCGGAATGCCGATCAACACCGAGATGACCGTCGCCACCATCATCAGCGCCAACGTCTGCATCAGTTTCTCCCAGAGGCCGACAGCCCCCACCAGGAACAGCAAACCCACGATCACCACGGTCGTCAGCCACTTGCGGGTGGCGTGCCAGGCAATGCCGGCAACGATCACCAGCATCAGCCACCACGGTGCCGCCCGCAGCAGGCCTTCGAGATTGACGATGGCCCAGAGCAAGGTGTCGGAGACGTGGCGGAACACATCACCGTAGTTGGCGACCAACCCATCAACCCAAACGTTGACCCGGTCGGCGATGGAAAAGGTAAAGCTTTCGGGAAACATAAGAGACTCTCAATCAAGTGGATGCAGCGAACGTCCCGGCCAGCCTCTCGGTTAGCCGGGAGGTTCGACCTACAGTGCCGCGTTGATTCTCCTGGCCGTGTCGGTGCTGACCCACGCCTGCCAGGTCTCAGGATGTTCCTTCAGTAGGATCTTCGCCAGTTCCCGCGACTCGATGTGCTCTGTGGTCATGCGTCCCCGTTTTTGATTGAGTGAACCGCTCGACAGGGTCTTGTTTGTGTTCATGGCGTGACGCTTCCAATCAAGATTTGGCTTGAGCCGGTCAAAAAACACCCGACCCTGTCTGTTTTCGTCAGATCGCAGCAACGCGATCCGTGTCGCTTGTTTTCGCCTCTGAAGCGTCGCCCTGCTCTACCGGCAAGATCAGGTGATCGGGTACGGCGCCATGCCACTTCTTCGCCGCCAGGTAGTACAGCGCGGCCGGTACCACCAGGCCGATGATCCACGAGATGTCGGTATCACCGAGGCTCGCGACCAGCGGGCCGGTGTAGAAGTGCGTGGAGATGAACGGCATTTGAATCAACACGCCGAACACGTAAATGCTGATGCCCATGATGTTCCAGCGACCGTAGCGCCCCTCGGGGTTGGACAGGGCCGGAATGTCATAACGCTCTTTGGTGATGCAGTAGAAGTCCACCAGGTTGATCGCGCTCCACGGCGTGAAAAACGCCAGCAGGAACAGGATGAACGCGGAGAATTCCTTGAGGAACGAGTCCTTGCCGAGCAAGGCCAGGGCAGCGGCCAGCGACACCATGATGAAGATGTACAGCAGGCGCACGCCGCTGGAGATATGCCGGCTGCCACGGAAACCGCTGATGATGGTGGCAATCGACATGAAGCTGCCGTAGGCATTCAGCGTGGTCACGGTGACCTTGCCGAATGCGACCGCGAAGTACAGCAGCGCCGCGACGATCCCCGTGCCGCCCAGGCTGACGATGAACGACACCTCATGGTGAGCGAACTGGGAACCGGCCAGGGCTGCGGCGAACACACCGAAGACCATCGACGCCTGCGCACCGATCACCGAACCCAGGCCCACGGCCCAGAAGGTTTTTGCCGCACAGGTGCTGCGCGGCAGGTAACGCGAGTAGTCCGCCACGTAAGGGCCGAACGCGATCTGCCAGGAGGCCGACAGCGAAATCGCCAACAGGAAACTGCTCAGGGAAAAATGCTTGTTGCCCAGCAACGCACTGATGTCGTTACCGGCCAGGAGTTTGTAAAACAGGTAGATGAACGCCACCACGCCCAGCACGCTGGCGATCCGGCCAATGCCGTGGATCACCCGGTAACCGAAGATGGTGAAGACCATGATGGAGCCTGCGAACAGCACGATGCCGACCCAGTCTTCGACGTGCAGCAATTGCGCCACCGCCTGCCCCGCCAGCAAGGAGCCGCTGGCCGAGAAGCCGATGTACATCAGGCACACCAGCACCAGCGGAATCACCGCCCCATACACACCAAACTGCACGCGGCTGGAGATCATTTGCGGCAAGCCCAGTTGCGGACCTTGCGCGGCGTGCAGCGCCATGACGCCACCGCCGAGCAATTGTCCGACCAGCAAACCGATCAACGACCAGAACACATCCCCGCCGAGGACCACCGCCAGGGCACCGGTCACAATCGCGGTGATTTGCAGGTTGGCACCCAGCCACAGGGTGAACTGACTCAATAGACGACCGTGTCTCTCCGCTTCCGGGATGTAGTCGATCGAACGTTTCTCGATCAACGGTTTACTGCCTGCACGATCGTCATTAACAGCCATGATTCAACCTCTGTGGATTGTTCTGGGAAATCACTGTGAAGCCGCTGTATTGGGGCTCTGCTTTTGTGGGAGCGAGCTTGCTCGCGATAGCGATGTATCAGCCAACACGAGTGTTGAATGTGCTGGCCTCATCGCGAGCAAGCTCGCTCCCACAAGTCATGCATTACTTACCGGTAATCATCGGCAGGTTCAGGCCTTGTTCCTTGGCGCAGTCGATAGCGATCTGGTAACCCGCATCGGCGTGACGCATAACGCCGGTGGCCGGGTCGTTGTGCAGTACGCGAGCGATACGCTCGGCCGCTTCATCCGTACCGTCGCAGACAATCACCATGCCCGAGTGCTGGGAGAAGCCCATGCCGACGCCGCCGCCGTGGTGCAGGGAAACCCAGGTCGCGCCGCTTGCGGTGTTGAGCAAGGCGTTGAGCAGTGGCCAGTCGGACACAGCGTCGGAACCGTCCTGCATGGATTCGGTTTCGCGGTTAGGGCTGGACACCGAACCGGAGTCCAGGTGGTCGCGGCCGATCACGATCGGTGCCGACAGCTCGCCGCTGCGCACCATTTCGTTGAACGCCAGGCCCAGCTTGGCGCGCAGGCCCAGGCCAACCCAGCAGATACGTGCCGGCAGACCCTGGAAGCTGATACGCTCGCGCGCCATGTCCAGCCAGTTGTGCAGGTGGGCGTCGTCCGGGATCAGCTCTTTGACCTTGGCGTCGGTTTTGTAGATGTCTTCGGCGTTGCCCGACAGTGCTGCCCAGCGGAACGGACCGATGCCACGGCAGAACAACGGACGGATGTAAGCCGGTACGAAGCCTGGGAAGTCGAATGCGTTTTCCACGCCTTCTTCTTGCGCCATCTGACGGATGTTGTTGCCGTAGTCGAAGGTCGGGATGCCCATTTTCTGGAAGTCGAGCATGGCTTTAACGTGCACGGCCATCGATTGCTTGGCGGCTTTCACCACCGCGGCAGGCTCGGTCTTGGCGCGAGCGCGGTACTCTTCCCAGGTCCAGCCGGCTGGCAGGTAGCCGTTGAGCGGGTCGTGGGCGCTGGTCTGGTCGGTGACCATGTCCGGGCGCACGCCGCGCTTGACCAGTTCTGGCAGGATCTCAGCCGCGTTGCCCAGCAGCGCGATGGAAATGGCCTTGCCTTCCTTGGTGTACTTGGCGATACGCGCCAGAGCGTCGTCGAGGTCGGTAGCTTGCTCGTCGACATAACGGCTGTTCAAGCGGAAATCGATGCTCACCTGTTGGCATTCGATGTTCAGCGAGCAAGCGCCGGCCAGGGTGGCGGCCAGTGGTTGAGCGCCGCCCATGCCGCCCAGGCCTGCGGTCAGGACCCAGCGACCGGTGAGGTTGTCGTTATAGTGCTGGCGACCGGCCTCGACGAAGGTTTCGTAGGTGCCTTGAACGATGCCTTGGCTGCCGATGTAGATCCAGCTGCCGGCGGTCATCTGGCCGTACATGGCCAGGCCTTTGGCGTCCAGTTCGTTGAAGTGTTCCCAGCTCGCCCAGTGTGGCACCAGGTTGGAGTTGGCGATCAGTACACGTGGCGCGTTGCTGTGGGTCTTGAATACGCCGACCGGCTTGCCGGATTGCACCAGCAGGGTTTCGTCGTCGTTCAGGTTGGTCAGGCTCTCGACGATTTTGTCGTAGCACTCCCAGTTACGCGCTGCACGACCGATACCGCCGTAAACCACCAGTTCTTTAGGGTTCTCGGCAACTTCCGGGTCGAGGTTGTTCATCAACATGCGCAGCGGCGCTTCGGTCAGCCAGCTCTTGGCGGTCAGCTTGTTACCGCGTGCGGCACGGATTTCAACGTCACGAAACTTAGTAGGTTTATCAGTCACGAAAAAGACTCCTCAGCAATCAATCCAAACCAGCCCAGGCAGTGGGCGAGCAAGCCAGCAGGCAACAAATGCACACCGGCGAATCAGTGGACGATGGTCGAGTCTCCGTGACTCATACGCATACGTCTTTACTTGTACATACAAGCATATGCAATCAAGCGGCCAACTTGCTGGAGGGGCATTCAATAAAGTGCTGAATCTGGCTGAAAAGCCCTTGGGACAAGGGTTTGGCAGGGAACGATTTTTTGGGGCGGGATTTTTTCGAGGAGTGACAATTGTTACCTAAGCGCGGTTTTTAGCCACGCTGGGGCGTTCGGTAACAAATTAGTGCGCGCAGGGAAACGGCGAGAGATGTTTTCTGTGGCGAGGGAGCTTGCTCCCGCTGGTCTGCGAAGCAGCCCCAAAGCCAGAGCAAGTGGTGTGTCAGATAAAACGTGTTTGCCGGATTTACGACTGCTACGCAGCCGAACGGGAGCAAGCTCCCTCGCCACAGTTAACTATGTGTAGCCAGTTCAATCACACAGCACTGGCCGCCGACAGAAACATCCAGCAGCCCGGTGTTACCGTTCAGTTGCAGGCAATCATGACGCCCCAGAACATGGACACCGCTGCCATCGATCTGCACGTCGAGTGTGTCGGCCACGCTGAACACCAGCAGGGTGCCGGCCGAACTGAAAAACCGCTGCTCGCCGTCCAGCCACTGCAACCGGGCGCTGTACCGCTGCGGGGAATAAATCAGGTTGAAGTCGCGAATCGCGCCGCCCAGCAAAGTGCAGGACACCTGGCTCTCGCCGCTGAACGCAAATGGCTCCAGCGGTAACAGTGGCCGAGTGTGCTGACCGTCGACGGTCAAGGTCATGCCGTCGCCTTGCAGCACAGTGATCACTCGCTCATAACCGGCGAAGGTAGAAAACCCGCCCGACTCACCGATATCGGCGATCGACAGGCGCCAGCCAAACCCGTCCAGGCCCACACCGGCATCGCGAGTGATTTCTTCGGTACTGCCGCCGCCATTCTTCCACGGCATGCGCGGGTAATTCGCCGCGCGCAAAATGTTCAGCTGACTCATGGGTGCCTCTTATTATTTATGGCTCTTTATTTATGGAACCGCCCTTCCAGACGATGGCGGGAACCGGGGTGGATCAGGCGAGCCGCCGTCACCGGCTGACGGCCGGACCAGGTCCGACGGCGAATCAGCAGGCACGGCTCGCCTTTTTCAATCTGCAGCAATTTGCATTCGGAAGGCTCGGCCAGGATCGCCTCGACCACATGCTCGCCTTCAGTCAGCGGGGCAACCTGGTTCAAGTAGGCGTAAGGCGTTTGCAAGGTGAAGTCCTGCTTGAGGTACTCCGGCGCTACCAGGGCATTGACGAAACGGTCCTCGATCTGCACCGGGATGTCGTTTTCGTAATGCACGATCAGCGAGTGGAAGACTCGCTGGCCTTCACGCATGTCCAGCGCCAGGGCGCGTTCGGAACCGGCCGCTTCTTCTTCCAGAGTGATGACGGTGCAGGTGTGACGATGGCCACGGGAGGCAATCTCGTCGGCAATGTTGTGCACTTCAAACAACGCAGACTGGCTCTTGGGTTCGGCGACGAACGTGCCGACGCCCTGCATGCGCACCAACAGGCCGTCGGCGGTCATCTCGCGCAGGGCGCGGTTGATGGTCATGCGGCTGAAACCCAGTTGGCTGACCAGTTCGCTTTCCGACGGCACACGGTAGTGCGGCGGCCAGTTTCCACTGTCGATTTGCTGGGTGATCATCTGTTTGACGCGGGCGTACAAGGGCGCCGGACTGTCGCCCAGATTGGCAGCCAGCGTGGATACGGCAGGCGGAGTCGGCACGGGAATTCCTTGTTCATGGATAGAGGTGACTAGCTTGCCGGAGTTTACCGAGCAGGCAAACGTCTGTATATGTATATACAAATAACACACGATGGGGTGCTGAACCATGTCCGCCTTCTTTGCCGAACGCGCGCTACTGCCTAATGGATGGGCCAACAACGTACGTCTTGAGGTCAGCGCCGATGGCCTGCTGACCCACATCCAGGCCGATGCGAGCGCTGAAGGCGCCGAACGGTTGAGCGGTCCGCTGCTGCCGGGCATGCCGAATTTGCACTCGCATGCGTTCCAGCGAGCGATGGCCGGACTGGCCGAAGTTGCCGGCAATCCGAACGACAGTTTCTGGACCTGGCGCGATTTGATGTATCGCCTCGTCGGAAAAATCAGCCCGGAACAACTCGGGATCATTGCCCGCCAGTTGTACATCGAAATGCTCAAGGCCGGTTACACCTCGGTCGCGGAATTCCATTACGTGCACCACGACAATAACGGCCATCCGTACGCGGACCCGGCCGAGTTGTCGCTGCAAATCAGTCAGGCGGCCAGCGCTTCCGGCATTGGTTTGACGCTGCTGCCGGTGCTCTACAGCCACTCCGGTTTCGGTGGCCTGGCGCCCAATGAAGGGCAGCGCCGCTTCATCAACAGCACTGAAAATTACTTGAACCTGCAAGCACGCTTGCAACCGATTCTGGCGCAGCAACCGGCGCAGCAACTGGGCCTGTGCTTTCACTCGTTGCGGGCGGTCACGCCGCAGCAAATCAGCGAAGTGCTGGCGGCCAGCGACAAGCAATGCCCGGTGCACATCCACATCGCCGAACAGCAAAAGGAAGTCGACGACTGCCTGAGCTGGAGCGGCCGCCGTCCGTTGCAATGGCTGTATGAAAACACCGAGGTCGATCAGCGCTGGTGCCTGGTCCACGCGACCCACGCCAACCCGGAAGAAGTCACCTTGATGGCCAAGAGTCGCGCCATCGCAGGCCTGTGCCTGACCACCGAGGCCAACCTGGGCGACGGGATTTTCCCGGCCGTGGACTTCCTCGCTCAAGGCGGGCACATGGGCATTGGTTCCGACAGCCATGTGTCGCTGAGCGTGGTGGAAGAATTGCGTTGGTTGGAATACGGCCAGCGCCTGCGCGATCAGCGCCGCAACCGCTTGTATGGCGCCGATCAACCGATGGTCGGCCGCACCCTGTACGACGCCGCTCTCGATGGTGGTGCCCAGGCACTGGGCCAGCCGATTGGCGCTCTGCAAGTGGGCAAGCGTGCCGACTGGCTGGTGCTCGACGGCAACGATCCATACCTGGCGACCGCCAGTGGCGACGGGATTCTCAATCGTTGGTTGTTCGCCGGCGGCGATCGCCAGGTGCGCGATGTGCTGGTGAACGGCAAATGGGTGGTGCGCAATGGGCACCACGCGGGCGAAGAGGAAAGCAACCGCGCGTTCACCCAGGTGCTGCGCGATCTCCTGGGCTGATCACCGCTTTTGTGGCGAGGGAGCTTGCTCCCGTTGGGTTGCGAAGCAACCCTATGATCAACTGACGAGTTCTTTCAGTAGGAACTCGCCAGCAGAATTACGACTGCTGCGCAGCCGAGCGGGAGCAAGCTCCCTCGCCACAGGGTTCAACCGCAACCGCTTACTTCGAGGTCTGGGCCATCTTGGTGTCCGACACCCGCCAGATCAGGCGTGTGGTGTCATAGCCCTGCTGACGCGCCCTGCTCAGCAATTCTTCGCGGGTATCGGCGTTGACTTCCGGCTTGCGCGACAGCAGCCAGAGGTAGCGTCGATTCGGGTGACCGACAATCGCGGTCTGGTAATCATCGCTGACATAGAGCACCCAATAGTTGCCCTTGGTCACGCTTGGCAGCAGTCGGGTAAACCAGTTGTCGAAATTCACCCACAGCTTGTCGAACTTGCCGGGCACCTGCGGCGTCGCCGTGCCCTTGGCCTCTTCCCACTTCCACTCAGGGGTCAGGCAGCGGTTCAGCACTTCCATGTCACCGTCAGTCCGCAAGGTGTAGTGGGCTTCGGATTGCGCGCAGTTACGCTGGAAGTACATCGGCATGCGTGCCAACTCGTACCATTTACCCTGGTAACGCTTGAGGTTCACGCTGTTGACCGTTTTCGGCGCCAGCGAATCATCGCCAGAAGTGGCGCAGCCGGCCAACAACAGACCGGCAAAAAGAGCTATTACAAACCGCATCATTATTCTTCTCCCGTGGGCGCGCGGCCCCGGTTTACTTCAGGCCTTGCCCGGAAAACATCAACACTTTGTCACCGGCATACTGCACGCTGATAAAGCTGTTCTTGTTGCCCCAGGTGCAACTGGACATGCCCAGTGCGCCGGAACAGTCGGACGGACTGCCCAACAGCTTTTCGACGTCAGCCTTGGGCATGCCCGTCGAGATCTTTGAATAGTTTTCCTGGTTGATCTTGCTGCACGCGACCAACAGCACGCAGAACGACAATAGAGCGATAGATCGCAGCGACATGGTGTAACTCCTGGACGGAAGTGGAAGGCCTGGCTGCCAACCAGAAGCTTAGAAGAGAAAACCCCCATGTGGTTCCCGTGGGCGCGGGGTATTTCTTGAACGGCAGAAATCGCCATTTCGCCCTGAAATCAGCGACTTTGCAGGGTCAGCGGGTATTTCGTCGGTTTTCGCCAAAGCCGCCTAATCTTTGGCGCTGGCCTGTCGACATAGGAGCAGCGCAAAGCCCTCTACTGTGGCAAATTGACGCCCCTCGTTGACCAGCCCCCTCGCGGTAGTTCACTTAATGACCAGAAACATGAAGTTCAGCCACAAGATCCTGCTTGCAGCCGCCCTTGTGGTCGCCGTTGCGTTCGCCTGTTTCATCATGTTCAACGACTACCGCCAGCGCCAGACGCTGCGCAGCAGCACCGAAGCCTCGATGCAGGAACTGGGCAGCCTGACCACCAGCAACATCCAGACCTGGCTGGAAAGCCGCATTCAATTGCTGCAATCGCTGGCGCAACAAGTCGCCGTCGACGGCCCCGCGCTGGACAACCTCAAGCGCGCCGTGGGCCTGCCCGCCTATACCAGCAACTTTCAGCTGAGCTACTTCGGTGGTGCCGACGGTGTGATGTTCTCGGTGCCGGCCGGCAACCGCGCCGCCGACTATGATCCCCGCGCCCGTGGCTGGTACAAAGCTGCCAACAGCGCACAGCAGACCATCGTCACCGAACCGTACATCGCCGCGTCCTCGGGCAAACTGGTGATCACCGTCGCCACCCCGGTGCAGCATCACAACCAGATGATCGGCGTCGCTGGCGCGGACATCGACCTGACAAACGTCAGCGCAATCATCAACTCGCTGAATTTCGGCGGCCACGGCCACGCGTTCATCGTCAGCAGCGAAGGCAAGATCCTGATCCACCCGGACAGCAAACTGGTGCTCAAAAGCCTCGCCGATGCCTTTCCAAATGGTGCACCCAGCGTCAGCCCGGGCATGAAAGAAGTCGAGGTGAACGGCAAGACCCAGTTCATCTCCTTCACCCACGTCAACGGCGTGCCGTCGGCCGACTGGTACGTGGCGCTGGTGCTCGACCAGGACACCGCGTTCTCGATGCTCAGCGAATTCCGCACCTCGGCCATCATCGCCATGGTGATCGCGGTGGTGATCATCATCAGCCTGCTCGGCATGCTGATCAGCGTGCTGATGCAGCCGCTGCTGACCATGGGCCGCGCCATGCAGGACATCGCCGAAGGTGAAGGCGACCTGACCAAACGCCTGGCCATCCACAACCATGACGAATTTGGCGCCCTGGGCACCGCGTTCAACCGTTTTGTGGAGCGCATCCACACTTCGATCCGCGAAGTGGCCTCGGCCACCGGCCAGGTCAACGAAGTCGCCTTGCGCGTGGTCAGCGCTTCCAACTCGTCGATGTTCAATTCCGACCAGCAAGCCTCGCGCACCAGCAGCGTGGCGGCGGCGATCAACCAGCTCGGCGCTGCCGCCCAGGAAATCGCCCAGAACGCGGCCCTCGCCTCGCAGCACTCCAGCGATGCTCGCAGCCTGGCCGAAGACGGTCAGCACGTGGTGGAAAAAACCATCACGGCGATGCAACAACTGTCGACCAAAATCAGCGACTCGTGCGCCAACATCGAAACGCTCAACAGCAACACGGTGAACATCGGCCAGATCCTGGAAGTGATCACCAGCATCTCGCAACAGACCAACCTGCTGGCCCTCAACGCGGCCATCGAAGCGGCCCGCGCCGGTGAAGCCGGGCGCGGTTTCGCGGTGGTGGCTGACGAAGTGCGCAACCTCGCTCACCGCACCCAGGATTCGGCGCAGCAAGTGCAGAAGATGATTGAAGAACTGCAGGTCGGTGCCCGCGAAGCGGTGGCGATCATGACCGACAGCCAACGCCAGAGCGAAGGCAGCGTCGGCATCGCCAATCAGGCGGGCGAACGCCTGGGCAGCGTGACCCAGCGCATCGGCGAAATCGACGGCATGAACCAGTCCGTCGCCGCCGCGACCGAAGAACAGACGTCCGTGGTCGAGTCGCTCAACATCGACATCACCGAAATCAACACGCTGAACCAGGAAGGCGTGGAGAACCTGCAATCGACCTTGCGCGCGTGTGCCGACCTTGAACAGCAAGCGGCGCGGTTGAAGCAGTTGGTGGGTAGCTTCCGGATCTGACGCGTCCTTGAAGGCCCCATCGCGAGCAAGCTCGCTCCCACAGTGGATCTCGGCTGAACACAAAATTTGTGTCCGCTGAAGATCAAATGTGGGAGCGAGCTTGCTCGCGATAGCGGTATCAGCAACAACAAATAGCTAGAACCGTGATCCAGGTCCTGCAAGAAACTCCAGTTCCTCAGCCGTAGACTCCCTTCCCAACACCGCATTGCGATGGGGAAACCGTCCAAACCGGGCGATGATTTTCTGATGCCGTTCGGCGTAATCCAGGTTATCGGCAAACACCGACCGATCCACCTCGGGCTGTTGGGCCAGCAAGTCGGCAAAGCGTGAAACCGCCTCGTTCTGCACCGCCAGATGCTCGCAATGCTCGAACACCAGGTAGATGAAGACGCGCCGGATCGGCGGCAGCTGCCGGTCGAAATCCGCGGCAATGCCTTGAGCCACCAGCGCTTGAGCACGCAGGTCGCCTGCAAAGGATTTGGGGGTCTGGCGAAAGATCATTCGCGGTAACTGATCGAGCAGCAACACCAGGGCCAGCCAACCTTCGGGACGTTGCGTCCACTCGGTCAATCCGCCGGCCAGTGCCTGTTCCACCAAGTCCCCGAAACGCGTGCGCGCTTCGAGGTCCTGGCTGTCACGCTTACCAAACCATAACTTGCCCTTCTGCGCCGCCACATCGTCAGGGCTGTCGGCTGAACCGAACCACCATTCGAGCAACGGCTGCCAGGGCGCGGTCATGGTTTATTCCTTGTGGTAAGCCGTTACGCGTTCAACTTCTTCTTTCGAACCCAGGAACACTGCAACACGCTGGTGCAGGCCTTCTGGCTTGATGTCGAGGATGCGCTGGTGACCGTTGGTCGACGCACCACCCGCCTGCTCGACCAGGAACGACATCGGGTTGGCTTCGTACATCAGGCGCAGTTTGCCCGGCTTCGACGGCTCGCGGCTGTCGCGTGGGTACATGAACAGGCCGCCACGGGTCAGGATGCGGTGTACGTCGGCTACCATCGCGGCGACCCAGCGCATGTTGTAGTTCTTTTTCAGCGGGCCTTCTTCGCCAGCCAGCAATTCGCCGACGTAGCGCTGTACCGGCGCTTCCCAGTGACGCTGGTTGGACATGTTGATCGCGAATTCCTGAGTGGAGGTCGGGATCTTGATGTCTTCATGGGTCAGCACGAAGCTGCCCATTTCACGGTCCAGGGTAAAGCCTTTCACGCCATCACCCAGGGTCAGCACCAGCATGGTCTGTGGGCCGTAGATGGCATAACCGGCGGCTACCTGCTCGGTACCCGGCTGCAGGAAGGCCTTTTCGTTCAAGGCTTCGTTCTGGCTCAGGTATTCGTTCGGGCAACGCAGCACCGAGAAAATAGTACCGACCGGTGCGTTGATATCGATGTTCGACGAGCCGTCCAGTGGGTCGAATACCAGCAGGTACGCGCCTTTCGGGTACTTGCCCGGGATCTGGTAGGCATTGTCCATTTCTTCGGATGCCATGCCGGCCAGGTGACCGCCCCATTCGTTGGCTTCGAGCAGGATCTCGTTGGAGATCACGTCGAGCTTCTTCTGCACTTCGCCCTGTACGTTCTCAGTGCCCATGCTGCCCAGAACACCGCCCAGGGCGCCTTTGGAAACGGCGTGGCTGATTTCCTTGCAAGCACGCGCCACCACTTCGATCAGGAAACGCAGATCGGCAGGGGTGTTGTTGCTACGGGTCTGCTCAATCAAATAGCGACTCAGGGTAACGCGGGACATGGAAGGCTCCGGAGGAATGGGGGGCTAAAAACCCGCGCAGTTTAACGCGAGTCGGGGCGCAATTCCTCCTATCAGACGAGATTCACGCAATGGAGTTCATGCACGGGGTTTAGCGTAGTTGCAAATGCGTGCAGCTGTGGCGAGGGAGCTTGCTCCCGCTGGGGGTGCGAAGCGGCCCTAAACAGGCAATCGAGCGGTGCCCGGAAATCTTGCGACTGCTTCGCAGCCGAGCGGGAGCAAGCTCCCTCGCCACAAAAGCTGCGCCAGTCTTAATTCTTCACCGACGGCTTGCGCAGCAAACTTAACGCCATCGCCGCCAGCCCCAGCACCCCGAGCAGCAACACCGCCCACAAACCGATCTTCTTCCAGTCCAGGCCACCGTCAACCTGCGTCACCGCCCCCGTCTGCAAGACCTTGCCCCCGTCCTCGACCCGGGCCTGCCCCAGCTCAGCCATGCGCGTGGCACTGTAATCGGGGATCAATGTCGACAAGGGCAATTGGCTTGCGCCCGCCGTGGCACTGCCCAGTGCCAGGGTGTATGGCCCGGCACCGCGCGCCAGAAACACCAGTTGGGTCGAACGTACGGCAAACCGCAAATCCGGTGTTTGCGTACCCAGACCGCCACCACGCTCATCGACGGTAAGCTTCAGCTCTCGAACCACCTGCCCGTACAGCTGCAGTTCATTTTGCAGCACATCCTGGCCATTCTGGGTCAGCCGATACAGCAGACCACCACCCGCTGGCTGCCAGGGCTGACTGCTTTCGCGGCGGGTAGATAACGTCACCGGTGCCAGGCTGTTGGCCTGGCTCAGTTCAATTTTCACCCGT
Organism: Pseudomonas purpurea; assembly: GCF_039908635.1. Taxonomy (NCBI): domain Bacteria; kingdom Pseudomonadati; phylum Pseudomonadota; class Gammaproteobacteria; order Pseudomonadales; family Pseudomonadaceae; genus Pseudomonas; species Pseudomonas purpurea. Next base: position 410,083 of record NZ_CP150918.1, on the reverse strand, counting down.
TCGACGTTCAACCCCATGGGCAGTTTCCAGGTGTACAGGCCAGGTTTTGGATTGCTGCCCGCTACCGGCTGCGACCAGATCAACGGCTGCGCCACGCTGCCGACGCTCAGGCTCTGCAACTGTGCCAGGGTCAGGGCCGGTGCCGACTGCGGGTTCTTCCACAACAGCCGCAAGTAACGGGCGCGCTGCCCCGGCAAGCCCACTTCATGTTGTTCAACCCGCTCGTCGGCATACGACAAACGCGCCACCTGCCCATCGCCCCACGACTGCCAATGCTGCAAGTCGTCACTGGCCTCGATGCTGAAATACTGGAAGCCATCGCGGTCACTGGTCCAGTCGAGGGTCAACTGCTGCAACGGCGTCTTGATCGCACTGGCATCCAGCAACCAGCCGCGCAACACTTCTTCGCCCGCTTCAAGGTGCGTGGACGGCTGAACCTCCACCAGCGTGCCGTTGGCATTCGACTGCACTCGCACGCTCGGTACCGACTCGCGAGCCTCGGCCGAGTCGTAGAGCGGGAACCATTTAACGTCGTGCACCACCGGGTTATCGGGATTCTGCGCCTGCGCGCGCACCAGCGAATAAGCCTGTGCCTCACCCGCCGTATTGAACACTCGCACGTCACCGAGATCGGTCTGGCGTGCGCTCAACTGCACCGCCAGTGGCATGTCGAGCCGATACCAGGGGCCTTCACCACTCAAGCTCAACGGCAACTGCGTGCTGAAGTCCGACGGTTTTTCCTGGGCCTGGGCCGACCACGCCACACAGATCCCCACAGCCCACAGACAGACCAGGCTCAACTTCGCACTCACGATGACACTCCCTCAGATTCACTGGCCGGCTTGTCCGGCTCAGGTGTTGCTTCGACGCGTTTTGGCGGTAGCGGCGCAAAATAGCCCACCACCAGCAGCAACACGCCGACCCCGATAAACGACACGATCCGCGCCAGTCCGCCACGGTTGCTCAGTTCGACAAACACCAACTTGGCGACCACCAGCGCAATCAACCCCGCGCCCACCAGCCAGACCTCGCGACGGTGACGCACATGCCCGCCGATCATCAGCCCCAGGGCAATCAAGGTCCAGACGATCGACAGCCCCGCTTGCACCAGCATCGAATCCAACTGCGCCACTAACTCAAACGGCACACCGCCCCAGTGATAGGCGGTGCGCATCACCAGCGCGGTGAAGAAGGCAAACAGCGACACCCCGGCAATCACTTCCGCAACCTTGGTGGCGTAATCGGCGCGGATCGCCCAGTGGCTGACCGCACTGCGGGACCACACATACACCCCGCCCAACGCGAACAGCAGCCCCACTTCCAGCGGATTGACCAGTGGCAGATAAGGCAGCGGTTCAGCCGTGCCGTCACTGAACAGGTTGGCCAGCCAGAACCACGCCAACATCAACACCGCCAGCGGCAGCGCGGCGTAAATCCGGTACTCGCGGGCGTACGCCGAGACCGGCCATGGCCAGGTCCGTGGCGCGGCCATCAGCACCAGGTACAGGCTTGGCAGGACCGCCCAGCCCAGCCAGCGCCAGGCGTTGTATTGTTCCGCCAACACCAGCAAGCCGTAGCGCAACTCAAGCGCCAACACCAGTATCAGCAACCAGCAACCGATCACGTGCGCCACGCTCACCGCTCGCGCCGAAAGCATTGATACCAGGCGCCGCAACGAGATGAAATGCACCACGAACACGGCCGTCCACGCCAGCCAGCCGAAGTTGGCCGCCGGGTGATAGGACCCATGCCAGAACACCCCCAACACCAGCGCGGCGGCTGGCGTCAGCCCAGTACCCACCTGCCCCAGTGCCGGCCATTTCAAGCGCAGGGCCAGTACCGACCAAAGTGCCGCACTCGTGGCCAGAATCCCGAGCATCGCTGCGGCTTCCAGAGGCTGTGCGACAAAACGCTGCGCTTCGCTGAACAACCCGAACAGCCACCATCCGGCGCCCCACACCAGCAGCACGTTGGACAGGCGCTGCAAACTCAAGGCATCGAACGCGCTCGCCTGATGACCGAGTTGCAAGCGCCAGGCACCGACCAGCGCCGCCAGCCCCAGCACCATCGGCGTCCAGAAGCCGCTATGACCCAGCGGCCGCAGACCTTCACTGCTCAGCGGCCCGAACAACTCAGGCCCGGCGATCAGGAACGCTGCACCGCCAATCACCTGCAACAACAGGCCAAACACAAAACTGACCCGTTGCTGGAGATACAGACTCAGCCAGATGATCAACAAACCGCTCGCCGCCCACACCCCGCTCGCCGTTTGCCACGGCAACACGAACAGCACCGCCAGGTTGATCAGCACCAACCCCGCCAGCAACACCAGCGACAGGCCGCGCAGCAGGCGCACGTCGCTGCGCACCATGTCATCGCGAGCGGCGAACAGCATGGCACCGATCAACGCCAGGCCAATCAACGACGCCGTCAGCAAACCGCTCCAGCCGGCGCTGAACACCGCCGTTGCATCACCGCTGGCGCCTTGCAGGCGCAACAGGAACAACGCACCGCCGAGCAATTGCACGGCAAACGCGGTGAACAGGAAAGTCCGCGATTGCAGGCGCAGCCCAACGAACAACGTCGCCAGCCCGGCCAGCGCCCAACTGATCGCCGTGCCATGAGTGAAGAAAAACAGCGGCGCCAGCAGGTAGAGGAAGGTCAACCCCAGGCACGCCAGCACCGGCAAGCCCTTGCGTTCCCAGGCCGACGTCTGCTCAGGGGACGCGTTGCGCAATTGATAGAAACTGAACAGCAGCGCCACGCCGAGCATCAGCGCACCCAGCGGTGCCGCGTCGAGCAGGCTGCTGTCACCCAGACGCAGCTCACTGAGGAACGCCAGCGCCGACCCCAGTTGCAGCAACAAGGCAAAGGCTCGCGCCAAGGGCCGATGCTGACGCAGGCCGAGCCAGAAAATCCCCGCGCCCTCCACGGCCCAGGCCGCTGCCGTCCAGCGCGCATCCAACCCTAACGGAATCGCCAGCGACGCAAAAATCACTCCCAGCGCCAGGCAGGTTTCCGCCAGCAACAAGGCACGGCCACCGCTGAGAAAACGCGCCAGCCCCATGTAGATGACGCCCAACGCCAACGCACTGAACGCGGCGGCAAATTCCAGATGCTGAACCAGCGCGAACTGCAAGCCAAAACCCAGCAGCGGCGGCCCGAACAGCATCGTGCCGTCAACATAATCGCCCTTGCGCGCCGACCAGCGCAGCAGCGCGTCACGGCTGTCGTCCTCTGGCGCGTCGCTCATCTCCAGCAACTTGCGTCGGGTGAACAGCAAGCCAATCGCCAGGTACATCAGGAAGAACAGAATCAGGAACGGCTCGGTGCTCCCTAGCAACTGCGGCGCATAGGAACGCACGCCCCAGGCGAATCCGATGCCGAAGGTGCCGGCAAAGCCGATCAGGTTGAGCAGGCGCCAGGCCTTGAACCAGGCGATGGCGAGAATGCCGGCGTTGAGCAAGGCGAAGTAGCTGAACAGTGCGACATGGTTACCGGCGCCGGTGGAGGTCAGGATCGGCGCGGCAAACCCGCCCAGCGCCGCCGCACAGGCGAGCGCCAGGGAGTCCTGGGTGATCGCCAGAATCGCCGAGAACACCGTCACCGCCACCAGCAAACCCAGCGCTGCGCTCGGATCGAGCAACGGGTGCAGGCGCATGGCGGCAAACACGGTCAGGTACAGCACGGCAATGCCGGTGCCCTGAAGGATCAATGCGTAGTTTGTGTTGCGCAGGCGCAACCACCAACCCAGCCCCAATAACGCCAATGCCGCCGCCGCAACCCCGGCGTAGCGCATCTCGATCGGCACCACCATGCCTTCAGTGGCGTAACGCAACAGGAACGCCAGACCGAAGAACAGCAGCACCACGCCAATGCGCAGCACCGTGTTACCGCCAAACAACCACGTGCGTGCGCCTGCGATGGCGCGCTCGATCAGGTTGGGGCCACGGGGTTCGGCAGGGGGTTGCGGCTCGCGAGGCTGCGGCGCCCAAAGATCGACGGGCGGGGTGATGCTCGCCTGCACCGGTTCGAATTCGGGCGGCAATTCCCAGACCAGTTCCTGGGCCGCAGGCAACGGCGCCGACTCAGGCTCGGGGGCTTCGTCGAAGATAATGTCAGGCGCAAGGAGCGGCTCGCTGGCCGTGATCGGTTCAGTGGTTGGCGCAACGTGGCCGCCACTGCGCTCCAGCAACGCCAGCCGCTGCTCGACCGCGCCGAGGGCAGTCTGGGCCAACTGCAACAGACGAGACTGCTCGGCGGCTTGCGCATTGAGCCGGCCAAGCGCGATGGTCTGGCCAATACCCAGCCCCATCAGTGCGCCAATCAGTGCATCGCTGAAGGACTCATCGAGCACCCAGCCCAGCACCAGCCCCATCAGCATGAAAATCCATTGCATGGTCGATATCCCTAAGCGGCCCATTGCCGGGCGAATCCGGGCACAACAGCGTCTGGCTCAGTCTAGTAACCAGACACCCGGAATCCAGTGTGGGAACAGATTGCGTCTGCACCACACATCCACTGTGGGAGCGGGCTTGCTCGCGAATAGGGCGTAACGTTCAACATTGATGTCGAATGTCAGTCCGCTTTCGCGAGCAAGCTCGCTCCCACAGGGTTGAAGTTGGTGCTTAGTATATCGGTCCGACCTAACAACCGCTGGGCCTTGCTCGCAATTATTGCTAAAAGTTACCCCAGCGCTTTCCAGATATCCGTGGCGTACTCGCGAATGGTCCGGTCGGATGAGAACCAGCCCATCCGCGCGGTATTGAGCACCGCCGAGCGCCACCACTGCTTCGAATCGTGCCAATGCGCTTCAACCCGCCCCTGGGCATGCCAATAGGAATCAAAGTCGGCGCAGACCAGGAAGCGATCATAGTCGACCAATGAGTCGATCAGCCCTGCGTAACGCGACGGGTCATCGGGCGAGAACACACCGCCGCGAATCGCTTGCAGCACATCACTGAGCCGGTGAGACGCCGCAATATCAGGCCCTGCGTGGAACTCGCCATTGCGCTTGCGCGCCCCGACTTGCTGGGCGCTCAAACCGAAGATGAACATGTGCTCGGCACCAATGCGCTCGCACATCTCCACGTTGGCACCGTCCAGCGTGCCGATGGTCAGCGCGCCATTGAGGCCGAACTTCATGTTGCTGGTGCCCGACGCCTCGAAACCGGCGGTGGAAATCTGCTCCGACAGGTCGGCCGCCGGAATGATGCTTTCGGCCAGGCTGACGTTGTAGTTGGGCAGGAACACCACCTTCAGCAACCCACGCACGGTCGGGTCGTTGTTGATCGTGCGGGCAATGTCGTTGGTCAGTTTGATGATCAGCTTGGCCTGGTGATAACTGGCCGCCGCCTTACCCGCGAAAATCTTCACCCGTGGCACCCAATCGGTTTCCGGCTCGGCGCGAATCGCCTGATACAGCGCCACCGTATGAAACAGATTGAGCAACTGGCGTTTGTACTCGTGAATGCGTTTGACCTGCACATCGAACAGCGCCGCCGGGTTCACCGCAATGCCCAGGCGCTCATGAATCAGGCTGGCCAACGCCCTTTTGCTGTGCAGCCGCTGCTCGGCGAATTGCTTGCGGAACGCCGCTTTCTCGGCAAACGGTTCCAGTTCGATCAGCTTCTGCTCGGGATCGTCCAGCAGGCCCGGCCCCAGCGCATCGACCATCATCGACGTCAGCTCCGGGTTGGCCTGGTACAACCAGCGGCGGAAGGTGATGCCGTTGGTCTTGTTGTTGATCCGGTCCGGGTACAACTTGTGCAGTTCGGAAAACACCGTGCTGCGCATCAATTGCGTGTGCAACCCGGACACGCCGTTGACGCTGTGGGAGCCGAGGAACGCCAGGTTGCCCATGCGCACACGGCGGCCGTTGTCTTCTTCGATCAGCGACACCGCGCGCAGCACGTCGAAATCATGAATGCCCTTGGCCCGCAGCGAGTCGATGTGTTGGGCGTTGATCAGGTAAATGATCTGCATGTGCCGTGGCAGCATCCGCTCCATCAGCCCCACCGGCCAGGTTTCCAGCGCCTCGGGCAACAACGTGTGGTTGGTGTATGACAGCGTGTCGACGGTGATCTGCCAGGCAGCGTCCCACGCCACGTCATACACATCGAGCAGTTGGCGCATCAACTCGGCCACGGCAATCGAGGGGTGAGTGTCGTTAAGCTGGATCGCCGCGTGTTCGCCCAACGTCAGCACCGAGCCGTGCATGTTGCGATGGCGACGCAGCAAGTCTTGCAACGACGCAGCCACGAAGAAATATTCCTGGCGCAGCCGCAGCTCCTGACCGGCCCTCGGTGCTGTCGGCAGGGTAAAGCACCCGTGAGATGCTTTCGGCGCGAGCCACTTCGGCCACCGCGCCCAAATGGTCACCGGCATTGAAGCGCTCCAGGTGCAGGTCTTCCATGGCCCGCGCCCGCCACAAGCGCAGCGTGTTGACGCTCGCCCCGCGCCACCCCACCACCGGTGTGTCATACGCCACCGCACGCACGGTTTCGGACGGCGTCCAGACTTGCTTGCTCTTGCCGCTCTCGTCGGTGACCGTTTCGACGCCGCCGCCGAAACCGATCGGGTAGATCACCTCCGGGCGCTCGAACTCCCACGGGTTGCCGAAATCCAGCCAGTGTTCGGTCTGCTCCTGCTGCCATCCGTCGACAATCGCCTGGCGGAACAGGCCGTGTTCATATCGAATCCCGTAGCCGTGGCCGGCGATACCGAGGGTCGACATGCTTTCCATGAAGCACGCGGCCAGCCGTCCGAGGCCCCCATTGCCCAGGGCCGCGTCCGGCTCCAGCAGGCGGATGCACTCCAGGTCGACACCGAGTTCGGTCAGCGCCTCGCGCGCCACGTCCAGCAAGCCAAGGTTGCTCAGGCTGTCGTAGAGCAGGCGGCCGATGAGGAATTCCAGAGAGAGGTAGTAAACGCGCTTCTGGCCCTTGCGGTAGATATGCCGCGTGTGGTCCATCCAGCGTTCGACCATGTGATCGCGCGCCGCCAGGGCGATGGCTTCGAACCAGTCATGGTCAAAGGCGTGATCCGGATCCTTGCCTACGGCGTAGGTGAGTTTGGTCAACACGGCGTCGCGAAAAGCGGCCACCTCAGCGTCACGAACAAGCGGTTCCTGAGTCATGGGTAGGACCTCGATCGAGCATGGAATGGTCTGAGCCTAGTCGGTCTGACACGAGGCAAAAGCAGGGGTTCGGCGTTTTCTGCAAACGCCGCCCTCAGGCCTTCGTCCTTGCCGGTACGCCGTGAAAAGATGCAGATGCCGTGCCGCTGCCTCAAAAAATGCACGCCGACAAGAAAAAACCGGCAAATGGTCGTTCAAAAAATCACCAGTCCCGGTATGATCGCGCGCCCTGATGCACGCTGGTAATCCCACATGATGAAGCCCAACCTGATCGCCGCCGCGGAGATCGACCGTCTCGATACCTGGGCCAAGTACTCCGCCCCCATGTGTGGCTCCTGCGTGTCCAGTTGCTGCACGCTGCCGGTGGAGGTCAAGATCAAGGATCTGATCCGCATCGGCATCGTCGATGAGTTCGAACGCGGCGACCCGCCGAAGAACATCGCCAAGCGCCTGCAAAAGGAAGGGATCGTCGAGCGTTACAACCAGAAGTCCGAGATCTTCACGCTCCAGCGCATGAGCAACAACGATTGCCTGTACCTGGACCGCAAAAGCCGTTTGTGCACTATTTATGAAAAGCGCCCGGACACCTGCCGCAACCACCCGAAAATAGGCCCGCGGCCGGGGTATTGCGCTTACAAGCCCAAAGAAGTGGTGCGCGAGAGCAGCAGTAGCCGTCGCACGCTCGAAAAGTTCTGATCAGGCAGAAGTTCTGATCCGAAACCTGTTACCTGTGGCGAGGGAGCTTGCTCCCGCTTGAGTGCGCAGCACTCACAAAATCGACGTTAGCTGCAAATATCCTGGGGCCGCTACGCAGCCCAGCGCGAGCAAGCTCGCTCGCCACAGACATCGCACAAACCCCAGACAAACAAAAACGCCCCCGACCTTGCGGTCGGGGGCGTTTTTTTAAGCGTTAACTAAGTCGAAACTCAGTTGCCGCTTTTCTTGGCAGCGCGGGTACGCTCGCTTTCGCCCAGGATCTTCTTGCGAAGACGGATGGACTTAGGAGTGACTTCACACAATTCGTCTTCTTGAACGAATTCCAGAGCCTGCTCCAGAGTGAAGCGGATAGGCGGAACCAGAGCGATGGTTTCGTCTTTACCCGAAGCACGCATGTTGTCGAGCTTCTTGCCTTTGGTTGGGTTGACGCCCAGGTCGTTGTCGCGGCTGTTGATGCCGACGATTTGACCTTCGTACACGTCTTCACCGTGACCCAGGAACAGTTTGCCGCGAGCTTGCAGGGTTTCCAGCGAGTAAGTCAGAGCCTTACCGGTGGCAACCGAAACCAGCACGCCGTTCTGACGGCCGGACATGTCGCCGGACTTCATCACGTCGTAACGGTCGAAGATCGAGGTCAGGATGCCTGCACCGGAGGTCAGGGTCAGGAACTCGTTACGGAAACCGATCAGGCCACGTGCCGGGATGTTGTACTCAAGGCGCACACGGCCCTTGCCATCCGGAACCATGTTGGTCAGGTCGCCCTTACGGATACCGATCTGTTCCATGATCGAACCTTGCGATTCTTCCGGCAGGTCGATGGTCACGTTTTCGTACGGTTCGTGCTTGACGCCGTCAACCATGCGGATGATCACTTCCGGACGACCAACACCCATTTCGAAGCCTTCGCGACGCATGGTTTCGATCAGTACCGAGAGGTGCAGCTCACCACGGCCGGAGACTTTGAACTTGTCAGCCGAGTCGCCTTCTTCAACGCGCAGGGCAACGTTGTAGAGCAGTTCCTTGTCCAGACGTTCCTTGATGTTACGGCTGGTCACGAACTTGCCTTCTTTACCGCAGAAAGGCGAGTCGTTTACCTGGAAAGTCATGGAAACGGTTGGCTCGTCAACGGTCAGCGGCTTCATCGCTTCGACGTTCAGTGGGTCGCACAGAGTGTCGGAGATGAACAGCTGGTCGAAGCCGCTGATGCAGACGATGTCGCCGGCAGCTGCTTCTTCAACGTCGATACGGTGCAGACCGTGGTGACCCATCAACTTCAGGATACGGCCGTTGCGGCGCTTGCCGTCAGCGTCGATAGCCACAACTTGAGTGTTCGGCTTGACGCGACCACGAGCGATACGGCCAACGCCGATAACACCCAGGAAGCTGTTGTAGTCCAGTGCGGAGATTTGCATCTGGAACGGACCGTCACGGTCGACTTTCGGCGCAGGTACGTTGTCGACGATCGACTGGTACAGCGGGGTCATGTCTTCAGCCATGTCGGTGTGTTCCAGACCGGCAATACCGTTCAGGGCCGAGGCGTAGACGACTTTGAAGTCCAGCTGTTCTTCGGTAGCACCCAGGTTGTCGAACAGGTCGAAGATCTGGTCCAGAACCCAGTCCGGACGCGCGCCTGGACGGTCAACCTTGTTGATGACCACGATTGGACGCAGGCCGGCTTCGAACGCCTTCTTGGTCACGAAACGGGTTTGCGGCATAGGGCCGTCTTGAGCGTCAACCAGCAGCAGAACGGAGTCAACCATCGACATTACGCGTTCAACTTCGCCGCCGAAGTCGGCGTGGCCCGGGGTGTCCACGATGTTGATGTGGTAGCCGTTCCAGTTGATGGCGGTGTTTTTCGCCAGAATGGTAATACCGCGCTCTTTCTCCTGGTCGTTGGAGTCCATCACGCGCTCGTCGTTGAGCTCGTTGCGCTCCAGGGTGCCGGATTGACGCAAGAGTTTGTCTACCAGGGTGGTTTTACCATGGTCAACGTGAGCAATGATGGCGATGTTGCGTAGATTTTCGATCACTTGTGTATCTCGATCAGAGGATTCGGTGTGCTGACAAGTCTTGGCAGCGATTAACGTTGCGTCCGCAAAGCCGTTACAGCTTGACGGCGGCGTCGGGGGGCCGGTGACGCAGGCCACAGGCAAACAGCCCCGGGCTCTTAGCTCGGTCGATAAACGCGCACATTGGCATGCCCCTCACTGAGCAAATGGTGGGCATGCAGGCGACTCATCACGCCTTTGTCGCAATACAGCAGGTACTGGCGAGTAGGGTCCAGTTCCTTGAAACGAGCGTTCAGTGCATAAAACGGCATCGCTTGTACCTCGACGCCAGCAAGCTGTAACGGGTCGTCTTCAGCGGCATCCGGGTGACGGATGTCGATGACGATCTGACCGGCCAGCGCTTCACTGACTTCTTCAATCTGCACGTCCTGGCCCAATTCATCGATTACGCGATCGATCGGCACCAGTTTGGCGTTCTCGAGCGCACGCTCGAGCACCGCCATGTCGAATTCTTTCTCTTCATGCTCCACACGCGGACGCTTGGCGTGGGTCTTGGGGTTCACCGAGATGACCCCGCAGTATTCCGGCATGTGCTTGGCGAAGTCGGCGGTGCCGATTTCGTTGGCCAGGTCGATGATGTCCTGCTTGTGACTGGCGATCAGCGGACGCAAGACCAGCTTGTCGGTCACGCAGTCGATCACGGACAGGTTCGGCAATGTCTGGCTCGACACCTGGGAAATCGCTTCACCGGTGACCAGTGCCTCGATGTCCAGTCGATCAGCGATTCGGGACGCAGCGCGCAACATCATACGCTTCAATACTACGCCCATATGACTGTTATCGACTTTCCCGAGAATTTCGCCCAGCACTTCCTCGAACGGCACACTGACAAATAACACGCGCTGAGAGCTGCCGTACTTCTTCCAGATGAAGTGCGCGACTTCCATCACGCCCAATTCGTGGGCACGCCCGCCGAGATTGAAGAAGCAGAAGTGCGCCATCAGCCCGCGGCGCATGATCTGGTAGGCGGCGACGGTGGAATCGAAACCGCCGGACATCAGCACCAGGGTCTGTTCCAGCGCGCCCAGCGGGTAACCGCCGATGCTGTTGTGCTGGTTGTGGATCACGAACAACCGTTTGTCGCGAATTTCGATGCGAACTTCGATTTCAGGCTCTTTCAGGGAAATACCGGCAGCACCGCACTGACGACGCAGTTGGCTGCCGACGTACTTCTCGACGTCCATGGAGCTGAATTCGTGCTTGCCGGCACGCTTGCAGCGCACCGAAAAAATCTTCCCGGCCAACGAATCGCCGAAGTGCAGCTTGCACTTGGCGACGACGTCGTCGAAGTCGCCCAGCGGGTACTCGTCAACCTGCAGGAAATGCGCGATGCCCGGCATGCAGCTCAGGCGCTCGGTCATGTCCTTCAGGGCTTTGGGGTCAGTGACGTGCGTTTCCAGCTCGAGGTTGTCCCATACGCCGTTCACCACCACAGCCGGGTCCAGATCGCGGAGCACGGCACGGATGTTCTTGGCCAATTGACGGATGAAACGCATCCGTACCGGGCGGCTCTTGATGGTGATCTCGGGGAAGACTTTTACGATTAGTTTCATGAAAACAGCGCGCGCTGGGCCAGCCGAAAAAGGGGGGCGCGGATTATAGCGGAAATTGCTCAAGGTTTAACCAGTTAATGTGCAGAAGGTTTTCGATGCACCAAAACAGGTCATTTATCACTTAAAGCGCTACATTAAAGGGCGATATTTTGCGCAAACCCTGCGCTTTCACCTTTATATGCGTGGGATTGGGGCGAAAAACCCAAGTCGGGGCACTGGCATGCAATTTGCTCCCTTGTGAGGCAGGTTGCCTTGGCAGAGTATTCGCGCCGGCATCACCCACATTCTAAGGGCACTCCACTACCTGCCCGAAGCCACCCGGAGGACACTATGTCGAAGTCGGTTCAACTCATCAAAGATCATGACGTCAAGTGGATTGATCTGCGCTTCACTGATACCAAAGGCACTCAGCACCACGTGACCATGCCGGCCCGTGACGCGCTGGATGACGCCTTCTTCGAAGAAGGTAAAATGTTCGACGGTTCCTCCATCGCTGGCTGGAAAGGCATCGAAGCCTCCGACATGATCCTGATGCCGGACGACACCACTGCCGTCCTGGATCCGTTCACCGAAGAGCCGACCCTGATCCTGGTGTGCGACGTCATCGAGCCTTCGACCATGCAAGGCTATGACCGCGACCCACGCGCCATCGCCAAGCGCGCCGAGGAATACCTGAAGTCCACCGGTATCGGCGACACCGTATTCGTAGGTCCAGAGCCTGAGTTCTTCATCTTCGACGAAGTGAAGTTCAAGTCCGACATTTCCGGCTCCATGTTCAAAATCTTCTCCGAACAAGGTTCGTGGATGTCCGACCAGGACGTGGAAGGCGGCAACAAAGGCCACCGTCCAGGCGTCAAAGGTGGCTACTTCCCGGTTCCGCCGTTCGACCACGACCACGAAATCCGTACCTCCATGTGCAACGCCATGGAAGAAATGGGCCTGGTCATCGAAGTTCACCACCACGAAGTGGCGACTGCCGGCCAGAACGAAATCGGCGTCAAGTTCAACACCCTGGTTGCCAAGGCTGACGAAGTTCAGACCCTCAAGTACTGCGTACACAACGTTGCCGATGCTTACGGCCGCACCGCGACCTTCATGCCCAAGCCTCTGTACGGCGACAACGGTTCGGGTATGCACGTTCACCTGTCCATCGCCAAAGATGGCAAGAACACCTTCGCAGGCGAAGGCTATGCCGGCCTGTCCGACACCGCTCTGTACTTCATCGGCGGCATCATCAAGCACGGTAAAGCCCTGAACGGCTTCACCAACCCGTCGACCAACTCCTACAAGCGTCTGGTCCCGGGCTTCGAAGCTCCGGTAATGCTGGCCTACTCGGCTCGCAACCGTTCCGCGTCGATCCGTATTCCTTACGTGTCCAGCCCTCGCGCTCGCCGCATCGAAGCACGCTTCCCGGACCCGGCAGCCAACCCGTACCTGGGCTTCGCTGCACTATTGATGGCTGGCCTGGACGGCATCCAGAACAAGATCCACCCTGGCGACGCCGCTGACAAAAACCTGTACGACCTGCCGCCTGAAGAGGCGAAAGAGATCCCGCAAGTGTGCGGCAGCCTGAAAGAAGCCCTGGAAGAGCTGGACAAAGGTCGTGCGTTCCTGACCAAAGGCGGCGTGTTCAGCGACGACTTCATCGACGCCTACATCGCCCTGAAAAGCGAAGAAGAGATCAAGGTTCGTACCTTCGTACACCCACTGGAATACGAGCTGTACTACAGCTGCTGATCCGGTAGCGCTCGCGCAAGCGGCGTGACTCAAAAGAGGCCTCCTTCGGGAGGTCTTTTTTATGGGCGCTGATTTCCCGCGTTTGTACATCCATGGATAATCGGCAATTTTCGCGCACCGACATCGGTGCACCAGACGAAGGGATTCGCATGAAGTGGACACACCTGGTCGTGATCGGCTGCCTCGCATGGGGCACCGCCCACGCTGCACCCTTCTATGACGGCAAACCGTTGGCTCATCCGCTGCTCGGCAACCTGCCGGAAAGCGCGATGACCCTCGCATTCTTCAAGGAGGCCGATGGCGTCAAAGGCTATTACAGCCCCAGCCAGGCACCCGACCAGTCACCGCAACTGCTCGATAACTTCGGCGACGCCTCGATCGAGTCCGTCTTCGCCATGTCACTGGACAGCGAGAGGCCGACCCGCTTCGTCCTGTTCAAGCAGCAGGGTCGTTACCAGGTACATGCCTACCGCTACGACGCCAACGATCATCTTTATAGCCAGGTCGGCTCGCTGCAAAAAGCCCTCGACCGCATCGTCGACGGCAAGAAAACCCTCGACGCCCTCACGGTCAAAAAGGCCCTGGCCCAACTGACGCAACTCAACCACCGCTTCTTCTTTGAAAATTCGGACATTGCCGAATTCGATCAGATCGACCACACCCAAGGCACGCTGGTCGGCTACTTCGACGATAGCCAGCAACTGATCCGCCACACCCCGCCGGGTGAGGAACAACTGGCCTACAAGAAAACCTTCCAGAAAAAGGATGGCCGCTTCCTGACCGTCACCTACTGGCGCGGCTACGGCAAACCCCTGCATGAGGGCTCGCGTACGGTCTACAACTATCAGGTCAGCCAGATCGCCTGGGAAACCGATCCGACCCGCTACCGCGGCAGCGAAGACGGCGACAGTGTTGTGTACGGCCATGGTTTCATCGGCGCCCAAGGCAAGTACAGTCACGGCCTGCGCACGGGTGAATGGCACTTCAGCAAAGGCTGGGAAGAGCACCAGAGCGGCCCTTATGTCGAGGGCAAGCGTCAGGGCCAATGGTATGTCACCACCCCTGAAAATACCCAGACCGGCCTTTATGAAAACGACCAGCGCGAAGGCCGCTGGGACATCCTGCCCTCCGAGAACGATGAACCTGCCGATAACGACATTCGCGGCTTCGACACCTACGTCCATGACCAGCTCAATGGTCCGAGCGAACGCCGTGTCGGCGACAAAACAGTGGAACGCGGCAACTACCTGAACGGCAAACGCCAAGGTCCCTGGCTCACAAAGGATGGCAGCGGCCACTATGAGAACGATGAACCCAGCGGCCCCTGGTCACCTGGAGCCCCCTGACATCGAGCCTCCTTCGGGAGGCTTTTGTTTGCACCAGCGATCCATTTCATGACGGCATGTAAGCACCTTGGGCCAACCCCCGCCGTTGACCTATGCTGCACCCAACGTCTTCGTTTATCGGTCGATTTTTATGGGTCGTGGTTTTCTGCTGATACTGCCTCTGATTGCCCTGCCTGCCGTCGCGCAGATCTACAAGTACACCGACGCCGACGGCAACGCTGCCTACAGCAATCAGCCGCCCGATGGCGTGAAGAGCCAAGCGGTCGAGCTGCCACCGCTCAACCAGGTTGAACGCCAGCAACCGGCAGCAGAACAACCCTCCGCCCCGCGCAATGACAGCAGCGCCGCGTATGCCGTGCTGGAACTGACTGGTCTGCCCACCGAAGAAGCCCTGCGCGCCAACAACGGCACCTTCACCGTCGGCGTGCAGATCCAGCCCCGCCTGCAAGGGCCGCATCTGTTGCGACTGCTGCTGGACGGCCAGCCTTATGGCCAGCCGAGCAACGTACCGCGCCTGCAATTGGTCAATATTGATCGCGGTGAACACAGCCTCGCGGTGCAGGTACTCGCCGCAGAACGCGTGGTCCAGCAAAGCCCGACGGTGACTTTCACCGTTCAACGCGTGCATACGCCGTGAAGCGCTGGCTCATCATCACCAGCCTGTGGCTGATCAGCCTCCCGGCGCTGGCCGAGGTTTACACCTACCTCGACGCTCAGGGCAACCGGGTGTTCACCGACCAGCCGCAACCCGGCAATGCGAAACGGGTGCCGCTGGCACCGGGCAATCGCATGGCGGCCCATCCCGTCGGCACCACGCCAAACGCCTCGCCCAGGAAAACTGAAGAAACACCGCTGTTTCGCTACGAAATGCTTCGAGTGCTGGTGCCGGACCCGGATGCCTCCGTGCGCAGCAGCGCGGGCGAACTGATCGTCAGCGTCACCAGCGAACCCAGCCTGCAACGCGGGCACCGTTACCGGCTGTTGCTGGATGGCAAAGCGACCGCCGAGCCGGGCCCCAGCCCGGTGTTCGCCCTGAGCAATGTTGATCGCGGCAGCCACCACCTCGCGGTGGAAATACTCGACGAGCAGGGACGCATCGTCGAACGCACGGCCAACCAGCCATTTCACATGCTGCGTATTTCCCTGGCGCAGAAGCGTCAGGTCACACCCTGCGTAATGACCGACTACGGCAAACGCCCGGAATGCCCCCTCGCCGACAAGCCTGAAGAAGAAAAAGTCGGGATTTTTCCTTTCTTCTGAACACCTCCCAGGTTTGCGCACTATATTGGTGCAATAGGTTGCACCCTACCCACTTATCAACCCATTTTGGTTCGAAAGTACCCGTCGAAGCTGACAGAACGCCACGCAATCGAGCTTCAAACGCCCGTTTCAGGGGTTTATTGCTTCTTTTCGGAGCCTTGGTTTGGTTTTTGCATTTTCCTCGCATCAGCGCCTTCTTCTCGCGCGCGCTTGCTCCAAAAGAGGTCCTAATGACCATCAGCGACGCACTGCACCGCTTGCTACTCGACAACCTGACCACCGCTACCATTCTGCTCGACGCCCAATTGCGCCTTGAGTACATGAACCCCGCGGCAGAAATGCTCCTGGCCATCAGCGGCCAGCGCAGCCACGGGCAATTCATCAGCGAGCTGTTCACCGAGTCGACCGAAGCCCTGAACTCCCTGCGCCAGGCCGTGGAGCAGGCGCATCCGTTCACCAAGCGCGAAGCGATGCTTACTGCCCTGACCGGCCAGACACTGACCGTCGATTACGCGGTAACACCGATCCTGAGTAACGGCGACACGCTGCTGCTGCTCGAAGTCCACCCGCGTGACCGTTTGCTGCGCATTACCAAGGAAGAAGCGCAGTTGTCCAAGCAGGAAACCAGCAAGATGCTGGTGCGCGGCCTCGCTCACGAAATCAAGAACCCTCTCGGCGGGATTCGCGGCGCCGCCCAGTTGCTGGCCCGCGAACTGCCGGAAGAAAGCCTCAAGGACTACACCAACGTCATCATCGAGGAGGCCGATCGCCTGCGTAACCTGGTGGATCGCATGCTCGGTTCAAACAAGCTGCCGTCGCTGGCCATGTGCAATGTCCACGAAGTGCTGGAGCGCGTGTGCAACCTGGTCGAGGCCGAAAGCCAGGGCTGCATCACATTGGTGCGCGACTATGACCCGAGCATTCCCGACGTACTGATCGACCGTGAACAAATGATCCAGGCCGTCTTGAACATCGTGCGCAACGCGATGCAGGCCATCAGCAGCCAGAACGAACTGCGCCTGGGCCGCATCACCCTGCGCTCACGCGCCATGCGCCAGTTCACCATCGGCCACGTGCGCCATCGCCTGGTGACCAAACTCGAAATCATCGACAACGGTCCGGGGATCCCTGCAGACCTGCAAGAAACCATCTTCTTTCCCATGGTCAGCGGTCGCCCGGACGGTACCGGGCTCGGCCTGGCCATTACCCAGAACATCATCAGCCAGCACCAGGGCCTGATCGAATGTGACAGCCATCCAGGCCACACCACGTTCTCGATCTTTCTGCCACTGGAACAAGGAGCCCCATCGACATGAGCCGTAGTGAAACCGTGTGGATCGTCGATGACGACCGTTCTATCCGCTGGGTCCTGGAAAAAGCCTTGCAGCAGGAAGGCATGACCACGCAAAGCTTCGACAGCGCTGATGGCGTGATGAGCCGCCTGGCACGGCAACAGCCGGACGTGATCATCTCCGACATCCGCATGCCGGGTGCCAGTGGCCTGGACCTGCTGGCCCGCATTCGCGAGCAGCACCCTCGCCTGCCGGTGATCATCATGACCGCGCACTCCGACCTGGACAGCGCCGTGGCGTCCTATCAGGGCGGCGCGTTCGAGTACCTGCCCAAGCCGTTCGACGTCGATGAGGCGGTTTCACTGGTCAAGCGCGCCAATCAACACGCCCAGGAGCAGCAAGGCCTGGAAGTCGCACCTGCACTGACCCGTACCCCGGAAATCATCGGTGAAGCACCGGCGATGCAGGAAGTGTTTCGCGCCATCGGGCGCCTGAGCCACTCCAACATCACCGTACTGATCAACGGCGAGTCCGGCACCGGTAAAGAACTGGTCGCCCACGCCCTGCACCGTCACAGCCCACGGGCAGCCTCGCCGTTCATTGCGCTGAACATGGCGGCGATCCCCAAGGACCTGATGGAGTCCGAGCTGTTTGGCCACGAAAAAGGCGCGTTCACCGGCGCCGCCAACCTGCGGCGCGGGCGGTTTGAACAGGCGGACGGCGGCACGTTGTTCCTCGATGAAATCGGCGACATGCCCGCCGACACCCAGACCCGCTTGTTGCGCGTACTGGCAGACGGCGAGTTTTATCGCGTGGGCGGCCATGTGCCGGTCAAGGTCGATGTGCGGATCATTGCCGCGACTCACCAGAACCTGGAAACCCTGGTGCACGCCGGGAAATTCCGTGAAGACCTGTTCCACCGTCTGAACGTGATCCGCATCCACATTCCGCGCCTGTCGGACCGTCGCGAAGACATTCCGACCCTGGCCAAGCACTTCCTCGCCCGCGCCGCGCAAGAGCTGGCGGTGGAGCCGAAGCTGCTGAAAAGCGAAACCGAGGAATACCTGAAGAACCTGCCGTGGCCAGGCAACGTGCGCCAGCTGGAGAACACCTGCCGCTGGATCACGGTGATGGCATCGGGTCGCGAAGTGCACATCAGTGACCTGCCGCCAGAGCTGCTGAACCTGCCGCAGGATTCGGCACCGGTGACCAACTGGGAGCAAGCGCTGCGCCAGTGGGCCGATCAGGCGCTGGCACGCGGTCAGTCGAGCCTGCTCGACAGCGCAGTGCCGAGCTTCGAGCGGATCATGATCGAGACCGCCCTCAAACACACCGCCGGCCGCCGCCGCGACGCCGCCGTCCTGCTGGGCTGGGGCCGTAACACCTTGACCCGCAAGATCAAGGAATTAGGGATGAAGGTCGATGGCGGGGAGGAGGATGAGGGGGAGGAGGGCTAACCAGCGGTTAGCTTTTCGCTGATCTCTAGATCCAATCGCGAGCAAGCTCGCTCCCACAGGGTTCTATGGTGTTCACACACTTGTGAAACACCGAAAACCCACTGTGGGAGCGAGCTTGCTCGCGATGCTTTTGGGGTCTGCGTGCACCGCCTCAATGCACCGTGAACCGCAATCGCGCATACCACGCGAAGCAAAAACCCGCCGCCAACCACACAAAATCCCATCCAACAAAAACGCCAAAGCCCAGAATTACGGGGCTTTAACGCTGCATGCGGGCTTTTTGTTTCAACTTATCAAAACCTGGCACGCCCCCTGCAATAGCTCAAGCACTACCCAGTTTCGGGGACCTTGGTACAGGCAGGCCGGGGATTCCCCTCTTTACACCCAGGGCTCACAACGAACCCCACCCGTTTTGGGGTCCCTGATACAGGCAGGTCAGGGGTTCCTTCTTTACACCAGGCTCAGCCGCCTGCGCAGCAGAGCCCTCCCGTTTCGGGAACCCTGGTACAGGCAGGCCGGGGATTCCCTCTTTTACTGCGCCTGAAGATGGACCTCCAACCGCCAGCGACCCTCGACCTCGCTACCGGCCCCATTCCCCCTTCAGGGGCCGGGCCGCCACCAGCGTCAGCAACAAACCCTTGTCACTCAAGCGCACCCGCCAGTTCACGTCCCTGTCATTGAGCTTCAATTGGCCTTTCTGCGCCTTGCCTTCGGCCTCGAACAGCAAAGCAACGCTGCCGTCGATCAGTTCGCCATGGGTCTTGGGCTCATTGTTGAACCACACCACCAAACCATCGCCGCTCACCTCGACCTGCTGTAACTCGGCGGGATCAGGGGTGGTCAGGCGACCGATCATCATGCCGACCATCACGCCCACAATCGCCAACGAGGCCATCACCCGAGGGAATAGCTTCGGTCGCGGGTCCACTTCCGGCGTAGAATGCCGGCCATCTTTACCTTCGGAGCCGTGCATGTTTCACGTCATCCTTTTTCAACCAGAAATTCCGCCGAATACCGGCAACGTTATCAGGCTGTGCGCCAACAGCGGCTGCCACCTGCATTTGATCGAACCGCTGGGCTTCGAGATGGACGACAAACGCCTGCGCCGGGCCGGGCTCGACTACCACGAGTATGCCACCCTGCAACGCCACGCAGACCTTGCCAGCTGTCTGGAGAGCCTTGGCCATCCGCGGTTGTTTGCCTTCACCACCAAAGGTTCGCGGCCGTTCCACGACGCCAGCTTCGCCGAGGGTGATGCCTTTCTGTTCGGCCCGGAAAGCCGTGGCCTGCCGGCCGACGTGCTGGACGCCCTGCCGGCCGAACAACGCCTGCGCCTGCCCATGCGCGAAGGTTGCCGCAGCCTGAACCTGTCCAACACTGTGGCGGTGGCCGTGTACGAAGGCTGGCGCCAGCTCGGCTTTAAGTAACACCCCCTAACAAATGTGGGAGCGGGCTTGCTCGCGAAGAGGTCATCAGTTTCAACATGAATGCTGACTGATGCACCGCTTTCGCGAGCAAGCCCGCCCCCACATTGGACGTGCTGCGACGCTCAGGAACGCTTACTGAACGGTCTGTGCGCCGTCTTGCTGCATGCGTTGCAGTTCTTGCGCGTACAGTGCGTCGAAGTTCACCGGAGCCAGCATCAGGGCCGGGAACGAACCGCGGGTCACCAGGCTGTCCAGGGTCTCGCGAGCGTACGGGAACAGGATGTTCGGGCAGAACGCACCCAGGGTGTGGCTCATCGACGCGTCGTCGAGGTTCTTGATCAGGAAGATACCGGCCTGCTGGACTTCAGCAATGAACGCCACTTCGTCGCCGTTTTTCACGGTCACCGACAGGGTCAGCACGACTTCGTGGAAATCGCCTTCCAGGGCTTTCTGACGGGTGTTCAGGTCCAGACCGACGCTCGGTTCCCACTGCTGGCGGAAGATTGCCGGGCTTTTCGGGGCTTCGAACGACAGGTCACGCACGTAGATGCGCTGCAAGGAGAATTGCGGTGCGGTTTCTTCTTCGCTAGCTGCAGTGTTCTGTTGGTCAGTCATCTCAGATCCTTCTTGATCTTGGGGTCTTGTAGGGTTTGCTGTTTTTGGCTGCTCTTAACTGCGGCAGTCAGGCCTTGAGCAACGCATCAAGCTTGCCAGCGCGGTCCAAAGCAAATAAATCATCACAACCACCCACATGGGTGCTGCCGATCCAGATTTGCGGCACGGACGTGCGCCCCGCTTTCTGACTCATTTCGGCACGCACCTGCGGTTTGCCATCGACCTTGATCTCTTCGAAGGCTACGCCCTTGTTCTCGAGCAGGTACTTGGCGCGCGAGCAGTAGGGGCAGTAATCGCTGGAATAGACGACGACGTTGGTCATTTCACTTCACCAGCGGCAGATTGTCGGCTTTCCAGCTGGACACACCGCCGGACAGCTTGGCAGCGGTGAAACCGGACTTCATCAGCTCGCGAGCGTGAGTACCGGCGTGCTGGCCCATGGCGTCGACCAGAATAAGGGTCTTGGCCTTGTACTTTTCCAGTTCGCCAACGCGCGCCATGAGTTTGTCCTGCGGGATGTTCAGCGCGCCAACGATGTGGCCTGCGGCGAAATCCTTGCTTGGACGGATATCGATCACTACGCCCTCGTCCTTGTTGACCAGCGCCGTCAACTCACCGGTGCTGAGGCTGCGGCCGCCGCGGCTCAACTCATGGGCAATCAACAGCGCCAACAAGATGACGAAGGCGCCTACGAGCAAGTAGTGTTCAGTGGCGAATTGAATCAGGTGAGCAACCATCAAGGAGGTTCCAGGGCGTTAAAATGTCGGCCAGTATACACAGCCACTATGGTGGGCCAAACCCCGTCCGGCGGTGACGCCGAATGAACTTGCCTTTAAACTGCCACTCCCTTTTCCATCGCCCCTTTTAACTCAAGCCAGAGTGGAATCTATGACTACGACGCCTAAACCTTTGGTCCTGATGATTCTCGACGGCTTCGGTCACAGTGAGAGCCAGGAATCCAACGCCATCTTCGCGGCCAGGAAGCCGGTCCTCGACCGTTTGTACGCCACTGTACCGAACGGCCTGATCTCGGGCTCGGGCATGGACGTCGGTCTGCCGGACGGCCAGATGGGCAATTCGGAAGTCGGCCACATGAACCTCGGCGCCGGCCGGGTGGTTTACCAGGACTTCACCCGCGTGACCAAAGCGATCCGCGACGGCGAGTTCTTCGATAACCCGACCATCTGCGCGACGGTGGACAAAGCCGTTGCCGCCGGCAAAGCCGTGCACTTCATGGGCCTACTGTCCGATGGTGGCGTTCACAGCCACCAGGATCACCTGATCGCCATGGCCGAACTGGCCTTCAAGCGCGGTGCCGAGAAGATCTACCTGCACGCCTTCCTCGACGGCCGCGACACACCGCCAAAAAGCGCACAGTCGTCCATCGAGCTGCTGGACGAAGCCTTCAAGACCCTGGGCAAAGGCCGGATCGCCAGCCTGATCGGGCGTTACTTCGCCATGGACCGCGACAACCGCTGGGACCGCGTGGCCCAGGCCTACAACCTGATCGTTGATGGCAACGGCGAATTCAACGCCGCCACCGCTCAGGAGGGCCTGCAAGCGGCCTACGAGCGTGGCGAAAGTGACGAATTCGTCAAAGCCACCAGCATTGGCGAGCCGGTCAAAGTGGAAGACGGCGACGCCGTGGTCTTCATGAACTTCCGCGCCGACCGCGCCCGCGAGCTGACCCGGGTGTTCGTCGAAGACGACTTCAAGGACTTCGAACGCGCCCGCCAGCCAAACCTGGCCGGTTTCGTCATGCTCACCCAATACGCCGCCAGCATTCCTGCACCGTCGGCTTTCGCGCCGGGCAGCCTGGAAAACGTACTGGGCGATTATCTGGCAAAAAACGGCAAGACCCAGCTGCGCATTGCCGAAACCGAGAAGTACGCCCACGTGACCTTCTTCTTCTCCGGCGGTCGTGAAGAACCGTTCCCCGGCGAAGAACGCATCCTGATCCCGTCGCCGAAAGTCGCCACTTATGACTTGCAGCCCGAGATGAGTGCCCCTGAAGTCACTGACCGGATCGTCGACGCCATCGAAAACCAACGCTATGACGTAATCGTGGTGAACTACGCCAACGGCGACATGGTCGGTCACAGCGGCGTGTTCGAGGCGGCGGTTAAAGCGGTTGAATGCCTGGACCTGTGCGTCGGTCGGATCGTCGAGGCACTGGAAAAAGTCGGCGGCGAAGCGCTGATCACCGCCGACCACGGTAACGTCGAGCAAATGTCCGACGCGTCCACCGGCCAGGCCCACACCGCTCACACCACCGAACCCGTACCGTTCATCTACGTGGGCAAGCGCGACCTCAAGGTCCGCGAAGGCGGCGTGCTGGCCGATGTGGCCCCGACGATGCTGATGCTGATGGGGCTGGAAAAACCGGCGGAAATGACCGGGACCTCGATTCTGGTGTAACCCAACCTTCCAAACACCACCAAACCCTGTGGGAGCGAGCCTGCTCGCGATAGCAATCTGATAGCCAACATCGATGTTGAATATTAGGACGCCATCGCGAGCAGGCTCGCTCCCACATTGGTTGTGGGTAGTTTGATAGAACAATTTTCTCCACAACCCGGTCCAGTTATCACACAGCCCGAAATGGACGTTTTTTTTGCAGCCTTGGGCGGGCATACTAGGCTGTCTTTTTTCCCTCTGGTGTCGCCCGCCTCTATGCTTCGCGCCCTGATTGCCCTTGCTCTGACCTGCCTGCTCCTACCGGCCTTCGCCGACGAGCGCGCGCAAACCCAACAACAGTTGGACGCCACGCGTCAGGATATTGCCGAGCTGAAAAAGCTGCTGGGCAAATTGCAGGAAGAAAAATCCGGCGTGCAGAAAGAATTGCGCGGCACCGAAACCGAGATGGGCAACCTGGAGAAGCAGGTCGACACGCTGCAAAAAGAGCTCAAGAAAAGCGAATCCGAGCTGCAGCGACTCGATGCAGAGAAAAAAAAACTCCAGAGCGCGCGCACTGAACAGCAACAACTGATCGCCACCCAGGCCCGTGCGGCCTACCAGAATGGCCGTCAGGAGTACCTCAAGCTGCTGCTCAACCAGCAGAATCCGGAAAAATTCGCCCGCACCCTGACCTACTACGACTACCTGAGCCAGGCACGCCTGGAACAGTTGAAGAGTTTCAACGAAACCCTGCGCCAACTGGCTAACGTCGAGCAGGACATCGCAATGCAGCAGGCCCAGTTGCTGGTGCAGAAAAGCAGCCTGGACAGCCAGCGCAATGAACTCGACAAGGTCCGCAAGGAACGTCAACAAGTGCTGGCCAAGCTCAGCGACGACGTGAAGGCCCGCGATCAAAAGCTGCAAGCCCGCGAGCAGGATCAGGCCGACCTGTCTAAAGTACTCAAAACCATCGAAGAAACCTTGGCGCGTCAGGCCCGAGAGGCAGAAGAGGCGCGACAGAAAGCGTTGATCGCCCAGCAGGAAGCCGAAAAAAAGCGTTTACGTGAGGCTCAGGCAAACGCGACTGACGCCCCACGCAAACCGGTTAAATCGACACCCGGCGCCCTGGTTTCAAGTTCAGGCGAGACCTTCGGCGGCCCTTTTGCTTCAACCCGTGGAAAACTTCCATGGCCGGTTGATGGTCGACTGCTTGCCCGCTTCGGTGAAACCCGTGGCGACGATGCCCGCACCAAATGGGATGGCGTGATGATCAGCGCCTCCGCTGGCAGCCAGGTGCATGCCGTGCATGGCGGGCGCGTGGTGTTCGCCGACTGGTTGCGTGGCGCCGGCCCTGCTGGTGATCCTGGACCACGGCAATGGCTTTTTAAGTCTTTACGGCCACAATCAGACGCTGCTTAAAGCGGCGGGAGATGTGGTCAAGGCAGGCGAGTCCATCTCCACTGTGGGTAACAGTGGTGGCCAGGACACGCCCGCGCTGTATTTCGCTATTCGTCAGCAGGGTCACCCGAGTGATCCAGCACAATGGTGTCGTGCGCAAGGATAAGCGCCGGACCTAAATTAGGAGTTCGTTCGACATGCTGCATTTGTCCCGCCTCACCTCGCTGGCCCTGACGATCGCGTTGGTGATCGGCGCGCCTCTGGCGTTTGCCGCCCAAACCGCGCCGCCAGCGACGGCTGCGACCACTCAGTCGCCATTGCCGCTGGACGAGTTGCGCACCTTCGCCGAGGTCATGGACCGGATCAAGGCAGCCTATGTCGAACCGGTCGACGACAAGACCCTGCTGGAAAACGCCATCAAGGGCATGCTCAGCAACCTCGACCCGCATTCGGCCTACCTGGGCCCGGAAGACTTCGCGGAACTGCAGGAAAGCACCAGCGGTGAGTTCGGTGGCCTGGGCATCGAAGTCGGCGCTGAAGACGGCTTCATCAAGGTCGTTTCGCCCATCGATGACACCCCGGCATCCAAGGCGGGCATCCAGGCGGGCGACTTTATCGTCAAGATCAACGGCCAGCCGACTCGCGGCCAGAGCCTGACCGAAGCCGTCGACAGGATGCGCGGCAAGATCGGCCAGAAAATCACCCTGACCCTGGTCCGCGATGGCGGCACGCCGTTCGACGTGACTCTGGCCCGCGCGGTCATTCAGGTCAAAAGCGTGAAGAGCCAGTTGCTGGAGTCCGGCTACGGCTACATCCGCATCACCCAGTTCCAGGTCAAGACCGGCGAAGAGGTCTCCAAGGCCCTGGCCAAGCTGCGCAAGGACAACGGCAAGAAGCTCAACGGCATCGTGCTTGATTTGCGCAACAACCCGGGCGGCGTGCTGCAATCGGCGGTGGAAGTGGTCGATCACTTCATCACCAAAGGCCTGATCGTTTACACCAAGGGCCGGATTGCCAACTCCGAGCTGCGTTTCTCGGCCACCGGCAAGGACGAAAGCGAAGCGGTGCCACTGGTGGTGCTGATCAACGGCGGCAGCGCCTCGGCCTCGGAAATTGTTGCCGGCGCCCTGCAAGACCAGAAGCGTGCCGTGGTCATGGGCACGACCAGTTTCGGTAAAGGCTCGGTGCAAACCGTGTTGCCGCTGAACAACGACCGCGCATTGAAAATCACCACGGCGCTGTACTTCACGCCGAACGGTCGCTCGATCCAGGCCCAGGGCATCGTCCCAGACATCGAAGTGCGCAAGGCGAAGATTACCAGCGAGCAGGACGGCGAGTACTTCAAGGAAGCCGACCTGCAAGGTCACCTGGGCAATGGCAACGGCGGTGCCGACAAGCCAACCGGCTCAAGCGGCAAAGCCAAGCCAATGCCACAGGACGATGACTACCAGTTGGCCCAGGCCCTGAGCCTGCTCAAAGGCTTGAGCATTACGCGCAACCATTGAGATGCGCTTACCGCGACTACTGGGTCTGCTGTGCTGTCTGACGGGTGTTGCTCACGCCGCGCCCGCCGAGACAGCGACCTCGCCTCACAAAGCCTACCTGAGCCTGATCATCGATGACCTGGGGCAAAACCTGCCCCGGGATCGCCGCGTGCTGGCGTTGCCCGGCCCGGTGACCACGGCAATCATGCCCGACACGCCCCACGCGACCGAATTCGCCCGCGAAGCTCATCGCGCCGGCAAAATCGTCATCCTGCACATGCCCATGGACCCAGCCACCGGGCCGTTCGCCTGGCATCCCGAGCTGCCCATCGAAGAACTCGAAAAACGCCTGAACGCGGCATTCAAGGTCGTGCCGTACACCAGCGGCCTCAACAACCACATGGGCAGCCGCATGACTGCCCAGCAGCCGGCCATGGCCTGGTTGATGGGTGAGCTGCAACGTCGGCACAAGTTCTTCGTCGACAGCCGCACCAGCGCGCAGACCGTTGCGGCGGCCGAGGCGCAGAAAATTGGCTTGGCGAGTGTTTCACGGGATGTGTTTCTCGATGACGAACGAACCGAAGCCGCCATCTTCACCCAGCTCCAGACGGCCATCAACCTGGCGCGCAAACAGGGCTCGGCAGTGATGATCGGGCATCCGTATCCGCAAACCCTGGCGGTGCTGGAGCGCGAGTTGCCCAAGCTCAAGGCTCAGGGCATTGAGTGGATCGATATCAAGTCGATGATCGGCCTGCGTGGCAACCGAGCGACGCCAGCGCATGGCAAGGATGGAAACTATCGCTCCCCCGCTCACGAGTAGCTGATTCCTCAAGCACAGCGTCACTCGCCAACACGTGCTCCGCACAGCCTTATCAGCGCACTCGACGCAATAATTATCTATCTCTCAGGACACAAAGGGCCGTGCCAGGATAGGACTCACCCTGAATTTCATCACCAAGGAATGGCCATGAAATGCATGAGTCACCTGCCAGCCTGGGGGCTTGTCGGCCTCTTGGTCGCGGGCCCCGCTGTACACGCGCGCGACCTGGGAGAAGGCGCCGCCAACAACTCGGCTTCAAAAGCCCTTCAAAACGCTGACAACCGATACGCCCTCTGGAGCGGTATCGGCCGCCTGGCTCACCGCTCCGGCACGTCCTGCACCGCCGCTCTGCTTGATACCCGAAACAGGCACGGCAAAGCGGTGGGCCCGGCCTACCTGATCACTGCCGGTCACTGTGTTGCCTTTGCCTACGGTACCGCCCACCTGGACGAGCCCATTGACGCGACCATCACCTTCAGCTTTTTCCATGACACGCCCAAGCAACACATGACTTATCCGACTCGAATGGCTCGCTGGACCAGCATCGTGGGCACGGACCTGGCGATACTTGAAGTTGAGGCTTCACTGGCAACGCTTATCAAGAAAGGTATCAACCCACTCAAACTCGCCAGCCATCAGCACTCCACAGCCCATAACGTGCTCAACCTGGGCGCACCCGCAGGTTACAAAGAGAAAGGATTACGCTTGAGTGCCTGCTCGGAGGGAATGGCCGGAACCTTCATCGATCACCCAGGCGTTTTTTCGCTGGCCATGAGAAACCTCTGCGATTTGCGTGGTGGCAGCTCGGGCAGCCCGATGCTTGATCGCCAGAACAATGAAATCACCAGCATCGTCAGCAAAGTCGCTGCCACGTCAAGCAATCAGGCGTCGCCCGACTGCCATGCAACGGCGGCCTGCCAAGCGGCCACGTTCAACTACAGCTACCCGGCCAACTTCCTGCACCTGTGCTTTATCGAGGGTATTTTCGATGCGAATGCGCCGGACTGCTCACTCAAGCCTGTGAACCTTACGGTTACCCAACCCTGGAACATCAAGGCTTATGTACACACGCAAAAAAACACGGAGGGGCACATCACCTGGCCGACGTGGAATTTCGGATTTTCACTGGATGACCCGTTCTACCGCTACAAAGCCGTGCGCAACGCCAGGGACTGCCAAACACCGGGCAACTACAGCGACGCCATCCACTCCGAAGATGCCTACATCAACAACGGCATAGGCCCTCAACCTGGCGCGCATGCACTCTGCATCATGGGTGTCGCCTCGCCAGCGCAGCCACTCACTCGGTCATCGCTGAAAAATGCTTTTACCCACGCGGTGTATTTGACCTCTGCCGAGTCGATGCCCCGTATCAGTCCTGACTACCGTGTCACTTGGGACCTCTTGCATGCGGACTTCATCCACAACTTTTTCTACTCAGCCCCCGCTGACGGTCAGCACTGTGGCGACATTGATGACCCTCGTTACAAGCCTGTTCCCGAGAGCATCACCTTTGCCGAAGAACAACTGCCGATCATGCTGTGCAGCTATGTTCGCAACCGCTCCGGGCAACCGTCATCGATACGCACCGACCTGATTGAGCGCCCCTGAACATCCCTAGAGATACCGCGCCATGATGTCGTCGACCACGCCTTCCTTGCGCAACTGATCCAGTGCGGCCTGAAGCCGGGCGACGATTTCATCCGGCACGTTTTTGTTCAGCGCCAGGTACAACTCGGCGCTGTTGAAGCGCAGCACAGTCTTGAGGCCGGTCACGCCGTCCTGTCGAGCCAGGTAACGACCGGCCGGATCGCCAGTGGCCCAGAGGTCGATCTGGCCGTTGACAAGCTTCTTGGCGTTGTCCTGATCACGCAGCACCACTATGGGCTTGAGCCCTTGCTTGATCAGGGTTTCGGCAATCGCGTCGCCCTTGTAGGCGCCAATCTTGTATTTACGCGCCTGCTCCAGGGAGTCGAGGGTGATCTTGCTGTCCGCCTTGGCCAGCAGGATCCAGTCGTCCGGGCCGATGGGGCCGACCCACTTGAAGAGTTTTTCCCGGTCCGGCAGGCGCGCCGTCACAAACACGCCGTATCCCGGTTTTTCCAGGGCGAGTTTATAGATCCGCTCCCAGGGGAAGCGCAACGTCAGGCTGTAGGTGATGTCGGCACGCTTGAACATCTCGCGGACGATGTCCACGGCGATGCCGTTGATGTTCTCGTCCTGAGCGAAGTTCTTGCCGTTCTTGGCCATGTTGTACGGCGGGAAGTTTTCCGTCAGCAGCACCAGGGAGGTGCCCGGATTGTCTGCGGCGTGTGCGCTCGCTGCGAGCAACACCGAAGCACTGGCAAGAGCGAGAAGAAGACGTTTGAGCATGACAGTTACCGGAATCCATGGCGTGCCCCAGAGTGCCGTGAGGCCGCCATGCTGTCCAGTGGCCTTTATCGACCTAGCGCACGCAGATTCCGCGTTGAGCCATGTAGGCCTTGGCCTCTGGCACGGTGTATTCGCCGAAGTGGAAAATACTCGCCGCCAACACCGCGCTGGCGTGACCTTCGAGGATGCCGTCCGCCAAGTGCTGCAAATTGCCGACACCGCCAGAGGCGATCACCGGAATGCCCAGCGCATCGCTGATGGCCCGGGTAACGCCCAGGTCGAAACCGTTTTTCATGCCATCCTGGTCCATGCTGGTCAGCAGGATTTCACCCGCCCCCAGGCCTTCCATCTTCTTCGCCCACTCCACCGCGTCCAGCCCGGTGGGCTTGCGACCTCCGTGGGTAAAGATCTCCCAGCGCGGGGTTTCGCCCGGCAGTGAAACCTTCTTGGCGTCGATGGCGACAACGATGCATTGCGAGCCGAAATGCTGCGCGGCTTCGCCGACGAACTCAGGGTTGAACACCGCCGCCGTGTTGATCGAAACCTTGTCCGCGCCGGCATTGAGCAGGTTGCGGATGTCTTGCACGGTCCGCACGCCGCCGCCCACGGTCAGCGGGATGAACACCTGGCTGGCCATGCGCTCAACGGTATGCAACGTAGTGTCGCGACCATCGACGCTGGCGGTGATGTCGAGAAAAGTAATCTCGTCGGCACCTTGCTCGTCGTAGCGACGGGCAATTTCCACCGGGTCGCCGGCGTCACGGATGTTCTCGAACTTCACACCTTTGACGACCCGGCCGTTGTCCACGTCCAGGCAAGGGATGATGCGTTTGGCCAGCGCCATGGTGAGTCCTCAGCCTTTGTACGAATCGCAGAAGGCTTGCGCTTCGGCGACGTCGAGGGTGCCTTCATAGATCGCCCGGCCAGTGATGGCGCCGATGATGCCTGGCGCCTTGGCGTCGAGCAGCGACTTGATGTCACCCAGGTTGTGAATGCCGCCCGAGGCGATCACCGGAATCCGCGTGGCCGCAGCCAGTGCAGCGGTGTACGACACGTTGCAGCCCTGCATCATGCCGTCTTTGGCGATGTCGGTGTAAACGATGGCGGACACGCCGTCAGCTTCGAACTGCTTGGCCAGGTCGATCACCTGCACGGTGCTGATTTCAGCCCAGCCGTCGGTGGCGACAAAACCGTCCTTGGCGTCCAGGGCCGACGATCACCTTGCCCGGAAAGGCGCGGCAGGCTTCAGCGACGAAGGCTGGGTCTTTCACGGCTTTGGTGCCAATGATCACGTAGCTCACGCCCGCTTTCACGTAGTGCTCGATGGTTTCCAGCGAACGAATGCCGCCACCGATCTGAATCGGCAGGTTTGGGTAACGCTTGGCGATAGCCGTGACCACTTCGCCGTTGACCGGTTGGCCTTCGAAGGCGCCGTTCAGGTCGACCAGATGCAGACGGCGGCAACCGCCCTCCACCCACTTGGCAGCCATGCTCACCGGGTCATCGGAGAACACCGTGGAATCTTCCATGCGGCCCTGGCGCAGACGTACGCAGGCACCGTCTTTAAGATCGATAGCGGGAATAATCAGCATCTGGCAAACCTTCAAATTCGAGTATTCAGCTTCGCTCGGAAATCAGTTTTTCTCGAGCGCCCACAAGTCGCTTTCGATGCTTTCGAACCTCTCTTTGAGGTGCGTCTGCACATCGAAAATCGCCCTGTTGTAATAGTGCGGAGCAATTTCACGGGTAAACAGCTCAAGAATCTCAGCCGCCTCGAACGAGCCCAGGTCGAGTTCGAAGCGCTCTTCCATGAAACGCTTGATCTTGTGGTTGGCCTCGTTCTCCTGCTCGGGAGTGAGGGTCAGGATCGGCGGCTTGGACTTCTTGACGGCCATTACCAGCGACCGTCCCACGCTGCGAAGTTCTGCAGCAATTGCAGGCCATGGGTATGGCTCTTCTCCGGGTGGAACTGCACGGCGAAACGCGAGCCCTCGGCCAGCGCTGCGGCGAAGTCCACGCCGTAGTGACCGCCACCCACCACCTGGCGCGGATTACCGGCGGCGATGTAGTAGCTGTGCACGAAGTAGAAACGCGCCAGGTCCGGGATGTTGTGCCACAGCGGGTGATCCACCGTCTGCTTCACTTCGTTCCAGCCCATGTGCGGGACTTTCAAGTGTTCGCCGTCCTCGTGCAGACCTTTGCCGAAGAACTTCACCTGGCCAGGAAACAGGCCGATGCAGTCGACGCCGTCGTTCTCTTCACTGCGTTCGAGCAAGGCTTGCATGCCCACGCAGATGCCGAGGAACGGACGGTCCTGGCTGACTTCACGCACCAGCGAGTCGAAGCCCAGCCGACGGATCTCCGCCATGCAGTCGCGAATCGCGCCCACACCGGGGAAAACCACGCGGTCGGCTTCGCGAATCACGTCGGCATCGCTGGTGATCAGTACCTTGCCGGCACCTACGTGTTCGAGGGCCTTGGCCACCGAGTGCAGGTTGCCCATGCCGTAATCGATAACCGCGACCGTCTGCATTACAGAACGCCCTTGGTTGAAGGCATTTGCCCGGCCATGCGTTCATCCAGCTCGACGGCCATGCGCAGGGCGCGGCCGAAAGCCTTGAACACGGTTTCGATCTGGTGGTGAGTGTTGGTGCCACGCAGGTTGTCGATGTGCAGGCTGACATTGGCGTGGTTGACGAAGCCCTGGAAGAACTCCTGGAACAGGTCCACGTCAAAACCGCCGACGGTGGCGCGGGTATAGGGCACGTGCATTTGCAGGCCTGGGCGACCGGAGAAATCGATCACCACGCGCGACAGCGCTTCATCGAGCGGCACATAGGCGTGGCCGTAACGACGGATGCCTTTTTTGTCGCCGATGGCTTTGCTGAAGGCTTGGCCCAGAGTGATGCCGACGTCTTCCACCGTATGGTGGTCGTCGATATGCAGGTCGCCCTTGCTCTCGATATCCAGGTCGATCAGCCCGTGACGGGCGATCTGGTCCAGCATGTGCTCAAGAAAAGGTACACCGATATCAAATCGGGCCTTTCCGGTGCCATCCAGGTTGATCGAGGCTTTGATCTGGGTTTCCAGAGTGTCGCGCTCGACGGACGCCTTACGTTCGGCCATCACCAGCTCCGCAAAATCATTGGGCGAAAAAGGCAGCCATTATAGGGTCGCGAAGGACAAACTTAAAACACGGGAAATGATGTCCCTGACGGACAGAACCCAATGCCGCCGGGGGTGTACATGTCCATACAAGCGGTTTCGTTGCAAACACCGCAAAATAAATGTGGGAACGAGCTTGCTCACGATGAGGCCCTCACATTCAACATTTCTGTCGACTGTCGGACCGCCATCGCGAGCAAGCTCGCTCCCACAGGGTCGGTGCAATTCAGGTCTGAACAGAAGCTTTCAGGCCAGCCTGGGAAATACCTCAGTGGAACAGCACCGCCGTTTTCTGCAACGTGACCCACACACCCCACGCCAGCGGAATGCCTACCACCAGCCAGGCCGCGATGGTCAACGGCAGGCTGCCCGGCGACGCTTTCCACTCCAGCACGGTGCTGCTGTCAGCGCCCTTGTCATGGCCTCGCGCCTGTTCGGCGGCGAGTTCGGCGTCGGTCATGAAGTACTTGTCAGCCACCGGGCGCACCAGCAGGTTGCAGAGGAAACCCAACGCCAACAGGCCCGCGAGGATGTACAACGTGATGTCATACGCTGCCGCACGCTCGACGCCGATTGCCAACTGATACTCGCGCAACAGCGTCACCAGCACCGGCCCGAGAATCCCCGCCGCCGCCCACGCGGTCAGCAAGCGACCGTGAATGGCACCGACCATTTGCGTACCGAACAGGTCCGCGAGGTACGCTGGCACCGTTGCAAAACCACCGCCATACATCGACAGGATGATGCAGAACGCAGCCACGAACAGCGCGATGTTGCCCAGGTGACCAAGGTTAGGAATCAGCGCATACAGGGCGA
Organism: Pseudomonas purpurea; assembly: GCF_039908635.1. Taxonomy (NCBI): domain Bacteria; kingdom Pseudomonadati; phylum Pseudomonadota; class Gammaproteobacteria; order Pseudomonadales; family Pseudomonadaceae; genus Pseudomonas; species Pseudomonas purpurea. Next base: position 377,019 of record NZ_CP150918.1, on the reverse strand, counting down.
AACCCAGGGCAAAGAACACGAAATAGGTGTTTTTGCGGCCCAGATAATCCGAGAACGACGCCCAGAAGAACCGTCCACCAATGTTGAACAAGCTCAGCAAACCGGTGAAACCGGCGGCAATCGCGGCGATCTGCGCCAATTGCGCAGTATCCAGCTGATTGAAGGTCAGGTCGTTGCCCAGCAATTTGCCGGCGAATACTTCCTGCAACAACGGCGACGCCATGCCGATAATCCCGATACCCGCCGACACGTTCAGGCACAGCACCAGCCACACCAGACGAAACTGCGGGGTTTTCCAGGCCACGTTCACGTGCACATGGCGGTGGGTGATCATCGCGTTCGCGGCTTTCTTCGCCGGCGCACTCCAGCCCTCAGGCTTCCAGCCCGTTGGCGGAACACGATAGGCCAAGGCGCCGCCGATCATGAACACGAAGTAGATCGCGGCCATCACCAGGAAGCTCTGCCACACGCCCACGCTGGTGGGCGTCGCAAAGTGACTCATCAAGGCCGCCGCCAGCGGAGCGCCGACCATCGCACCACCGCCAAACCCCATGATCGCCATGCCGGTGGCCATGCCGCGCTTGTCCGGAAACCACTTGATCAGGGTCGAGACTGGCGAGATGTAACCTAGCCCCAGTCCGATACCGCCAATCACCCCGGAGCCGATCCACATCAGCCAGATCTGGTGGGTATAAACCCCCAGCGCCGAAATCAGCAGACCGCCGCACCAGCACAGCGCCGAAACGACACCGGCCTTGCGCGGCCCGGCGTGCTCCAGCCAACCGCCCCAGATCGCGGCCGAACAGCCCAGGAAAATGAAAAACAGGGTGTAGATCAGGCTGAGCATCGAAATCGGCCAGTCGCACCCGGACGAAAAGATCTGCGCGATCAAGCTCATTTCCGGCGCACAGGCCACGGTGGTCGTGACGCCCAGTGCCTTGGACAGCGGCAACCAGAACACCGAAAAACCGTAGGCCATGCCGATGCAAAGGTGGATGGCCAGTGCGGCCGGTGGCACCAGCCAACGGTTGAAACCGGGCCTGGCGATGATGCGCTCCTTGGACAGGAACGCAGGCTGGACGGGAGCAATGCCCGCCTCGGTGCTCGTGCTCATTAGTGTTTCCCCCAATTATTAGTAGGGTTCGCCAGCCACCCGCCTCCCACAGCCTTGTGCACGCAGGCATGGCCGTTTTTTTCGGTGAGGCTCCATTAGGGCGCGACGCGAAGTCGCAGAAGGACGGACGAACGGGCAGAGGTTACCATTTGCCCGTGACAGAAAAGCCAGTCTGATACGGTCTTTTCCATGCCATCTGTTCTCGTATTGCTCAAGGATCATCCATGCCAATCGTCGTCGAGTCACTGAACCAGGCCACACTCCAGGATCAGCAAGACCTGCAGAAAATTTACCGCGATGCCCCGCAGTGGCTGCTGGCGCCGTTTGCCGACGACCTGCAACTGATCGAAAATTTCCTGGGCGACGGCTCGCTGATCGCCGGGCGTTTCAATGACCGACTGCTCGGCGCGGCACGCCTGCAACGCCAGCAAGACGTCTGGACTCTGTCCCATTTGTGCGTACGAAAAATCACCCGCCGCCGTGGCGTTGCAGAGCGGCTGGTGAACCAAGCGCAGGAAATGGCGTCGCAATGCGGCGCGACATTGCGCCTGCTGGCGCCGGACGGGCACCTCGAAGCCCAGGCACTGGCGGCCAAGCTGCGGTTACCGCTGGATGTACTGTAGACGCGATCCGTGACCAGCCGTCAGTTTCGGAGCGCTATACTCCCCGGCTAAATTTCGAATTCGACTAACTACAAGGACTCGCCCATGAAAGCGTTCGGCAAAATCCTGGGTCTGGTACTTCTCGGGCTGTTGCTGATCATTGTGGCGCTGGGCTTTGCCCTGACCCACCTCTTCGATCCCAACGACTACAAAGACGAGATTCGCCAGATTGCCCGTGACAAGGCCCACATCGAGCTGACGCTCAATGGCGATATCGGCTGGAGTCTGTTCCCCTGGCTGGGCCTTGAATTGCACGAAGCCAGTGTCGCGACCCTGGCCAACCCCACCGCCCCGTTCGCCGACCTGCAAATGCTCGGCCTGTCGGTACGCGTGCTGCCGTTGCTGCGTCGTGAAGTACAGATGAGCGATGTACGCGTCGAAGGCCTGAACCTGCGCCTCAATCGCGACAAGAACGGCCACGGCAACTGGGAAGACATCGGCAAGGTCGCGCCCGTCGCCAAACCTGCCGATGCTCCGGCGACCAGTTCTACGGAACCGGCGACTGAAACCGCAGCCGCAGAAAAACCGGCCCAGCCGATTCGCCTGGACATCGACAGCCTGACCGTGAACAACGCACGGGTCGAATACAGCGACGAGCAGACCGGCAAGCAGTTCAGCGCCGAAAGCATTCAGTTGAGCACCGGGGCCGGTCCACGACTCGACCAACATTGCAGTCAAGCTCACGGCTTTCCTGGCGAGTAACCAACCGGTCCTGCGGGTCCGTACCGAACTCAACGGCCAGTTGCGTTTCGAGCGCGCCCTCAAGCGCTATCAATTCGAAGACATGAAACTCGCCGGCGAAGTCTCCGGCGACCCGCTGCAAGGCAAGACAATGACCTTCTCGGCCCAGGGCCAGTTGCTGCTGGACAAGGCCGCGAACATCGCCGAGTGGACCGGGATCAAGATCTCCGCCAACCAGCTGCGCGCCCTCGGTGAACTGAAGGTCAACGACCTGGACAAGACCCCGCAGATCAGCGGCGGAATCTCGATTGCCCAGTTCGACCTGGCCAAGTTTGTCGACAGCATCGGCCAGAAACTCCCGGCCATGGCCGAAGGCAGCCTCAGCAAGGTTGAACTGGTCAGCCGCATCGCCGGCACGCCCAGCAGCGTGTCGCTGGACAACATCAACCTGAAACTCGACGACAGCAGTTTCAGCGGGCGCATCGCCGTCGAGGATTTCGCCAAGCAATCACTGCGCATGCAGCTCAAGGGCGATACCTTCAACGTTGATCGCTACTTGCCGCCAAAATCCGCCGAGGCCAACAGCGCCACGGTGGCGCGCCAGGCCGAAGTCAACAGCACCGAGGCCGATGCCATGGCGGGCGCCGGCACCACGCCGCTGCCACAAGCACCGACCAAGGGCGCCTGGAGCACCGAAAAACTGCTGCCCACCGAACGCCTGAGCAAACTGGACGTGGACGCCGACCTGACCTTCGGCCAACTGACCCTCGACAAGTTGCCGATCCAGAACGCCGCCCTCAAAGCCACCGGCCAGGGCGGCCTGCTGACCCTGCAAAACCTGCGCGGCGAGCTGTACAACGGCAGCTTCGACGCCAAGGGCACCCTCGACGTACGCCAGCCTGTGCCCCTGCTGAGCATGCAGACGCAGATCAGCAAAGTGCCAGCGGAAAAGATCCTCGAAAGCCAAGGCAAAAACCCGCCGGTCAAAGGCCTGGTGACGCTCAACAGCAACCTGACCGCCAGCGGCAACAGCCAGAAAGCGCTGATCGACAGCCTCAACGGCACCGCCAGTTTTGTCATCAACAATGGCGTGTTGCTCAACGCCAACCTTGAACAACAACTGTGCAAAGGCATCGCCACCCTGAACCGCAAAACCCTCAGCGGCGAGCCTCGCGGCAAGGACACACCGTTCCAGGAACTCAAGGGCAACCTGACCTTGCGTAACGGCGTGGCCAGCAACCCGGACCTGAAAGTGCGCATTCCCGGCATGACCGTCAACGCCGATGGCGACATCGACCTGCGGGTGCTGGGCATGGACTATCGCGTGGGCATCATCGTCGAAGGCGACAAGAGTGACATGCCGGACCCGGCCCTGCCAGGTCGGCGAGAAATTCGTCGGCATCGAGTGGCCATTGCGCTGCCGTGGCCCGCTGGAGCTCGGCGCCAAGGCCTGCCGCCTGGACAACGAGCGCTTGGGCCAAGTCGCCAGCAAACTGGCCAGCGACAGGATCAGCGAAAAAATCGACGAAAAACTCGGCAATAAAGTCAGTCCGGAACTGAAAGACGCCCTCAAGGGACTGTTCAAACGATGAGAGCCGAGCAGTTTTCAACGGCGGTGCTGGACTGGTACGACCGCCACGGTCGCCACGATTTGCCCTGGCAACAGGGCATCACCCCGTATCGGGTGTGGGTGTCGGAAATCATGTTGCAACAGACGCAGGTCAGCACCGTGCTGAACTACTTCGACCGGTTCATGGCGTCGTTGCCGACGGTCGAAGCGCTGGCCGCCGCACCGGAAGATGAAGTGCTGCACCTGTGGACCGGGCTGGGTTACTACACCCGCGCCCGCAACTTGCAGAAGACCGCGAAGATTGTCGTGGCCGAGTACGGTGGCGAGTTTCCCCGGGATGTCGAGAAGTTGACCGACTTGCCGGGCATCGGCCTGTCCACCGCCGGCGCCATCGCCAGCCTGAGCATGGGCCTGCGGGCGCCGATCCTCGACGGCAACGTCAAACGCGTGCTGGCGCGCTTTACCGCGCAAGAGGGCTACCCCGGCGAGCCCAAGGTCGCCAAACAGCTCTGGGCCACCGCTGAGCGCTTCACGCCTCATGACAGGGTCAACGCCTACACCCAGGCGATGATGGACATGGGCGCTACGCTTTGCACCCGCAGCAAGCCGAGTTGCCTGCTGTGCCCGCTGGAAAAGGGCTGCGAAGCGCACATGCTTGGCCTGGAAACCCGCTACCCGATCCCCAAACCGCGTAAAACCGTGCCACAGAAGCGCACGCTGATGCCGATGCTCGCCAACCGCGACGGCGCCATTCTGCTTTACCGTCGCCCGTCCACGGGCCTGTGGGGCGGTTTGTGGAGCCTGCCGGAGCTGGACGACCTCGCGGACCTGGAACACCTGGCCATGCAGCATTCGCTGGAACTGGGCAAACATCAGGAACTGCCGGGGCTGGTGCACACCTTCAGCCATTTCCAGTTATCGATCGAACCCTGGCTGGTCCGGGTCCAGGAGGCCAGCCATCACGTGGCCGAGGCCGACTGGCTCTGGTATAACCTCGCCACCCCGCCGCGCCTGGGCCTTGCCGCCCCGGTGAAAAAACTGCTGAAGCGCGCGGCCGATGTATTGAACGCAGGAGAGTCGTCATGACCCGCACCATCATGTGCCGCAAGTACAAAGAAGAATTGCCCGCCCTGGAGCGTCCACCGTTCCCCGGCGCCAAAGGCCAGGACATTTTTGACCACGTTTCGCAAAAGGCCTGGGCCGACTGGCAAAAACACCAGACCCTGCTGATCAACGAAAAACGCCTGAACATGATGAACGCCGAAGACCGCAAATATCTTCAGGGCGAAATGGACAAGTTCTTCTCCGGCGAGGATTACGCCAAGGCCGAAGGCTACGTTCCACCTGCCGAGTAATCCCGTAAAACCGGGGGTTGGATCGTAAGCGACGGTAATAATTAAATATTTTTTGAAAACTTGCTTGACGACCCCCTGAAAAACCCGTTTAATGCGCCCCGTTGCCCAGATAGCTCAGTCGGTAGAGCAGGGGATTGAAAATCCCCGTGTCGGCGGTTCGATTCCGTCTCTGGGCACCAAATACCGAAAACCCTGAATCGCAAGATTCAGGGTTTTTTTATGCCTGGAATTTGATGACGCCTCGCTCCACGCCACCCCCTAATACTCTTTCCTACATCGCCGAGACTTAAACGATCGGCCGCTTTGCGCTTTAATCAACTGGATCGCCCTTGTGCAGATGGAGACAATCCAATGGCATCCCAGACCAAACAACAAAAGCGAGCCAAACGCGCCAAGGTAAAGGCCAAGCAGCAGCGCGTGGCTAGAAGCAGCCACCCTGCGCAACTCGGCGATTTCTCTGACGGAGCAAGCGCGCATCCGATCGATTATTTGGAGAGCCTGTTCGTCCTGTTTCAAGAAGCAGAGGACGAAAGTCGCAAAGATCTGTTCGTCACGATGTTCACCGCCTTGGCTGATGTGCTTTCGGCAGATCAAGGCCTGCAACAAGAGATGAGCCAGTCGGGCGATCCCTCAGAAACAATGGCAACTCTTATTCAGTTCTTTTTGATTGATTACCGGAAGTGGGCCCATGGCGCCACAGAAGACGAAACCCTCAAATGGCTCGATGCACCAGACGTAGTTGCGGATTTTTCTCAGGCCATGGACGAAGTGGCTGCCGACTTGGGCGCTGATCTACTTGAGGAAGATGCCCCGCGCATCGATTAATGGCATCCTTGCGCCCAATTAAATCGCCCGCTGGCGATACGCCTTAGGGCTTGCGTGCAGGGATGACCATTTTCCGATTCATCTCCCTCCTTGCCGCCAGGTCCAGGCTCGCAATGCATTGAGAGGAACACTCGTGAATCAGCAAAACCTGGCCGACTTTATCTGGAACGTGGCAGACGTCCTGCGCGGTGACTTCAAGCAATCCGAGTTCGGTCGCATCATCTTGCCGTTCACCGTGTTGCGCCGGCTGGAATGTGTACTGGAACCTACCCGCGACAAAGTACGTACCCAGTTCACTGCACTGAAGAACACCACCGTCGACCTGGACCTGATTCTGCCAGGCATCGCGCAAGCGACCTTCTACAACACTTCGCAGTACGACCTGGCCAACGTTGGCGCGACGAGCACCCGGGCGAATCTGGAAGACTACATCGCCAAGTTCTCGGCCAACGCCCATCAAGTGTTCCAACACTTCAACTTCAGCGATTGGCTGAACCGTCTCGAAAGCGCCAACCTGCTGTACCTGGTGACTCAGAAGTTCGCCAGTATCGACCTGCACCCCAACACCATCAGCAACCATGAAATGGGCCTGGTGTTCGAGCATCTGATTCGCAAATTCGCCGAGTCGGCCAACGACACTGCCGGGGAGTTTTTCACCCCCCGTGATGTGGTGCGGCTGGCAACCACCCTGGTGTTTTCTCCCGATCACCAAGCGCTGAATGGCAAGGGCGTGGTCCGCACCGTCTACGACTGCGCGGCTGGTACTGGCGGCTTTCTGTCGTCGGCCATCGAGCAGGTTGCCGAGTGGAACCCTAACGCGCGCCTGATCCCGTACGCCCAAGAGCTGAACCCCGAGACCTACGCCATCTCGCTGGCGGATAAGTTGATTCAGGGATTCGAGACCAAAAATATCAAGCTCGGTAACACCCTCTCCCACGACCAACTGCCCCATGAGCAGTTCGATTACTGCCTGGCCAACCCGCCATTCGGGGTGAAGTGGGAAAAGGTCCAAAAGCAGGTGCAGGACGAGCAAAAACACAAAGGCTTCGCCGGGCGCTTTGGTGCAGGCCCTGCCACGCGTGGGTGATGGCTCGCTGTTGTTTTTGATGCACTTGCTGTCCAAGCGCAAACCTATCGAACTGGGCGGCAGCCGGATTGGCATCGTGCTGTCCGGCTCGCCGCTGTTCAACGGTGGCGCCGGCTCCGGTGAGTCGGAGATACGCCGCTGGATTCTGGAAAACGATTGGCTGGAAGCAATCATCGCCCTGCCCAACGACCTGTTCTACAACACCGGCATTGGCACTTACATCTGGATGCTGTCCAACCACAAGGACGCGACACGCAAGAACAAGGTGCAATTGATCGACGCCACCGCCATGCACGCGCCGATGCGCAAATCCCTGGGCAGCAAACGCAAACTGCTCTCGGAAGGCCAGATCGCCGACATCGCCCGCCTGCATGATGCGGGTGAAGACGCACCCAACAGCAAGATGTTCAACACCACCGACTTCGGCTACCGCCGCATCACTGTCGAACGCCCACTGCGCCTGCGCTTCAGTGTCACACCCGAGAAAGTCGCCACCTACGCGGACAGCAAAGGTGCCGATTACATCGCTCAGTTCGCGGCGGTAGAAGGCAGCTTCGACAACCTGCCAGCCTTCCTCAAGGCTGCCGGGGTCAAAAAGCTTGGCAAAGCTACACAGAAAGCGCTGTTCAGCTGTTTCGGTGAGCGCGACCCTGAAGCCCAACCGGTACTGGGCGAAAAAGGTCAGTTGCAGGCCGACAGCGACCTGCGTGAAAACGAAAACGTGCCGCTCAACCAGCGCATCGAAGACTACTTTGCCCGCGAAGTACTGCCACACGTCCCTGACGCCTGGATCGACACCAGCAAGTGTGACGAGAAGGATGGCCTGGTGGGCATCGTGGGATACGAGATCAATTTCAACCGCTATTTCTACCAGTACCAGCCGCCACGTTCGCTGACGGAGATTGATGCGGACCTGAAAGCCGTGGAAGCGGAGATCGCTGCGCTGTTGAACGAGGTGACGGCATGAGTCATTACAAGCCGTATCCGGCTTATAAGGATTCTGGGGTGGAGTGGTTGGGGCGCGTGCCGGAGCATTGGGAAGTAGTACCACTAAAGTGGTTAGCCGCGATTCAAAATGGCAGAGATTACAAAGCAGTCGAAAGTGATAGCGAGGGATATCCTGTCTTTGGCTCCGGCGGTGCATTCACTTACGCTACTGAATATCTTTTTAACGGCGAATCTGTACTTCTCGGACGAAAAGGAACCGTCGACAAACCACTATACGTCAATGGTCCCTTCTGGACCGTTGACACAATGTATTACACGCTAACCAGCCCAAAGTCGGTAGCCCGATACCTATATTATTGCGCTCTAACAATCCAGTTTGATCGCTACTCGACCAATACCGCTCTTCCTAGCATGACCCAAGAGGTTTTGGGACAAATCACGTTTGCCACCCCCTCTGTTCAAGAGCAACGAATAGTCGCCACCCATCTCGACCGAGAAACCGACCGAATTGATGGACTCTTGGAGAGGAAAACCCGCTTCATCGAACTTCTCCGTGAAAAACGCCAGACGCTGATCACCCATGCCGTCTCAAAAGGCCTCGATCCTAGGGCGAAAATGAAAGGCATAGAAGTAACATCCGTGAAAGAAATCCCCGAGCAGTGGAGTGTCAGAAGTTTTAAACATCTAGCAAATATTCGCTATGGAATTGGTGAGCCTCCAGCATACAAATCTGAAGGAACACCCTTAATAAGGGCAACTAATGTTGACGCTGGAAAAATAAAAAGCAAAGGTCTGGTTTATGTTGACCCACTAGACATCCCTGAAAAGCGAATTGTTTGGCTTGCGCCTGGAGACATCATTGTTGTTCGAAGTGGGGCATATACTGGTGACTCGGCCATTGTGCGCGAAGAGCATTGTCCAAGCATCGCAGGCTTCGACATGGTCGCTAGTGCACATAGTATTGAACCAGACTTTTTACAATACGCCCTGCTTAGCGACTACTTGAAATCCAATCAAATTGATTTGGAAAAAATGCGGGCAGCACAGCCACATCTCAATGCAGAAGAACTAGGGGCTTGCTTCGTATTGGTACCACCAAAGCAAGATCAAGAGGGTATTGTTAACTACCTTAATCAAGCAACCACCCGTCTCGACACCCTAATCACCAAAACCGAACTCAGCCTCACCCTGCTAAAAGAACGCCGCTCCGCCCTCATCACCGCCGCCGTCACCGGCCAGATCGACCTAAGGGAGGCCTCATGACCCAAGGCCGCAGCATTCGCCTGTTCCTGGTGGACGGCACGCCCACAGGCCTGCTGACGGCCGAAATCATGAATTGGACCGGCCATGTACTGACCGGTCCACGCAGCAAACTGGTCGAGTTGATTCAGCGCCCTGAGTGCGCCCGCACCGGTGTGTATTTTCTGATCGGGCCAGACCCGCAAGACAGCCTGCGCACTCAGGTGTATATCGGTGAGTCGGACGATGTGGCGCAGCGGCTCAAGCAACACAACAGGACCGAAGATCAGGGCGGCAAGGATTTCTGGGAACGGGTTTGTCTGGTGACCAGCAAGGACCTGAATCTGACCAAGGCCCACGCCAAGTACCTGGAGAGTCGATTAATGAGCGTTGCCAGGAACATCGGGCAATGTACTCTCATCAATGGCACCGCCCATGACTACGGCAATCTGCCCGAGTCAGATCGCGCTGACATGGAGTATTTCCTGGAGCAGATCCGTATCGTGTTGCCCGCGTTGGGCTTTGAGTTTTTGCGTGAAGTAACCAAACCCTCGCAGGTCAGTCTGGCAAACGACACTCACTCAATAACTGTCAGCCAGTCGCCAATCTTTGAACTGTCCAAAAAGGGCTCCCCAATCAAGGCCCGCGCACAAGAAATCGATGGCGAGTTCTTTGTACTCAAGGGCTCTAACGCTAGCGCCAACTGGACCAGCACCCCTCATTGTTATCAGACACTCCATACCCGTCTTATCGAGGACTCCGTATTCCCGTTATCCGAAAACGGTTTGCGCGTGTTTGTCGATGATTACGCGTTCAAGAGTCCGAGCGCCGCTGCTGCTGTTATCTTGGGGCGTGCCGCCAGCGGAAGAACAGCTTGGCTGATGGAAAGCACCGGCCAAACCTACGCCGCCTGGCAGGAGCAGCAAGTCGCGGCACTCAAGCCAGCCCAACCTGCCCTGCCCCCCACGGATTAACCCAATGAACGAAGCCGCCCTTCAGCACTATCTGCGCGAGCATTTCCCCAAGGAAAACGCCGCCTGCGAGTGGAAGGAGTTCAAAAACCTCACCCACGCCGTGTCCGGGCGCAAAGGCGAGGACATTGCCAGCTACCTGTCCGCCATTGCCAACATGGCGGGCGGGCATTTGGTGATTGGGGTAGAGGACGCTTCGTTACGGATTGTCGGCATCGAGAAGTTTCACGATTACACACCGGAGAACATCCGCCAGCGCCTGCTGGGGCGTTGCAGCAATCTGGACTCGGAAGGCTTTCGCGTCGAAAGCTTCACCACCGGCGATAGCGGTAAAACCGTTTGGGTGTTTCATATCCCCCAGCATCGACCTCGTCTGCCGGTGTATGCCCATGACAAAGCTTGGCAGCGCCTGGACGACGCGCTGGTTGAAATGCGTCAGGAGCGGCTGGAAGCCATTCTGAGTGAGCCGATCGACAACCGTGATTGGTCGGCCGAAACGGTGGAAGGCGCAACACTCGACGATCTGGATGAACAGGCTCTGATCGTGGCGCGGGAGAAATTCGCCGAAAAGTATCGAAACGCTTCGTTCGCGCCGGACATCCCCACATGGGATACCGCGACCTTTCTGGATAAAGCGAAAATCACCATCCAGGGCCAGATCACCCACACTGCACTGTTATTGCTCGGCAAACCGCAATCCAGCCACTTTCTGCCAACACTGGCACAAATCACCTGGAAGCTGACCGGCGAAGAGCAGGCTTACGAGCATTTCGCCCCACCGTTCCTGCTGGCAACCACTCAGGTGCTGCACCGCATCCGCAACATCAGCTACAAGCTGTTCCCGCAAAACCAACTGCTGGCAACCGAGGTCAGTAAATACGACACTCGCGTCATCCTCGAAGCCCTGCACAACTGCATCGCCCACCAGGACTATCAGCTGCGTTCACGGATTATCGTCACCGAGCGCGTCGACCGGTTGGTGTTCGAAAGTGCCGGTGGCTTTTTCGAGGGCCAGCCTGAGGACTATTTCAGCGGCGAGCAGACCCCAAGTCGCTACCGCAACCCTTGGCTGACCCAGGCCATGGTCAGCCTGAACATGATCGACACCATGGGCTTCGGTATCCGCACCATGACCCTGTCACAGCGCAGCCGCTATTTTCCGCTACCGGATTACAGCAAGTCCGAATCGAAAAAAGTCGTGCTGGAAATCTACGGACATGTGATTGACGAGAATTACACGCTGCTTCTGCTTGAACGTGATGATCTTCCGCTAAACACGGTGATGCTGCTGGACCGGGTTCAGAAAAAGCAGCCGATTACCGACACCGCCGCTGGAATGCTTCGCAAGCAAGGCCTCATCGAAGGCCGAAAGCCGAACTACTACACTGCCGCCCAGGTAGCCCAAACCACTGGCAACAAGAGCGACTACATACGTAATCGAGCCTTCGACGACGCCTACTACAAACGCCTGATCCTCGATTACCTGAAGCACTATGGCTCCGCCTCCCGCGACGAACTGGTCACGCTGATCCTAGACAAACTTTCAGACGCTTTAGACGAAAAACAAAAGCAGAACAAATTTCGCAACCTGCTGAACGCGATGTCGACACGGGACAAAACCATTGAAAAATCAGGGGGTTTGCATAAGGGTCGATGGGTTCTAAAACCCGCACCAAGCCTCTTTATCTAGACAAACTTTAGTCAAACTCTAGACAAACTCCCCCGCTCAAACCGGGTTCTATTTAGCTGTGAAGGATCGCACATGTCCCACATCCACCACGAATGTGAACTGGAACGCCACATCATCGAGCAACTGGCCGATAGCGGCTGGCTGGTCGGTAAATCCAGTGGCTATGACGTCGCGCGGGCGTTGTATCCGGAAGATGTGTTCGACTGGCTGAATGACACTCACCCACAGCAGTTGGCAAAACTGCGTCAGATGCACGGTGACAGCACCCGCACCGTTTTGCTCGACCGACTGGTGGAACAACTCCAGAAGAACCTCGGCGGCACTATCAACGTGTTGCGCCATGGTTTTCCTGTTCCAGGAGCCGCCATTCTGACCATGAGTCAGGCCCTGCCTGAAGATGCGCGCAACGACACCGTGATTGCGTACTACGCCGCTAATCGTCTGCGAGTGGTTCCACAACTGCGCTACTCCCAGGACAAGACCGACGAAATTGACTTGGTGTTCTTCATCAATGGTTTGCCCGTGGCAACGGTCGAGCTCAAAACCGATTTCACTCAGTCAGTGGAAGCAGCCATGCAGCAGTACTGCCAGGACCGCCCGCCCAAGAGCGTGAAAACCGGTCGGGCCGAACCGTTACTGGTGTTCCGTCGGGGCGCTGTCGTGCATTTCGCAATGAGTGACAGCGATATCCGCATGACCACGCGACTGGCCGGTGACTCAACGTTCTTTCTACCCTTCAACCGAGGTAATGACGGTGCCGCGGGGAACCCGACTAACAAGGACGGCAGTTATCCGGTGAGTTATCTGTGGCAACAGGTGCTGCAAAAAGACAACTGGCTGCGGATCTTCCACCGTTTCGTGCTGCTTGAGCGCAAGGAAGTGCAAGACGCCAAGGGCATTGCATCCTTCAAGGAAACGCTGATTTTTCCACGTTTCCATCAATGGGAAAGCGTGACTGCGATGTTGCATGAGGTGGAGAAGGAAGGCGCAGGCCAACCCTACCTGATCCAGCACAGCGCCGGATCCGGCAAAACCAACACCATCGCCTGGACCGCTCACTCGCTGATCCGTATCCGCCGCCCGGATGGCGAGCCTTACTTTCACAGCGTTCTGGTAATCACCGACCGTCAGGTCCTGGACAAACAGCTGCAAGACGCCATCCAGCAAATCGATCATCAGACCGGGCTGGTACGGGCCATCGACCGAGAAACATCGAATCTGCCCAAGAGTAAGCAACTGGCAAACGCCATGCTCGACGGGGCACCGATTATCATCTGTACATTGCAGACATTCCCTCATGCGCAAACAGCCATTCTCGGTGAGCAGTCGCTACGTGACCGGCGTTTCGCAATCATCATCGACGAAGCCCACAGTTCCACCGGTGGCACCACCGCGGACGATCTGCGCTATGTGTTGACCGGGCAAAGCGAAGAAGAGTGGGAGCTGCTCACCAAGGAACAGCGCTTGTCGGTTTGGCAGTCATCGCGCCAGCGGCCGGGCAATGCCAGCTATTTTGCATTTACCGCTACCCCTAAACACTCAACGCTGAGTCTTTTTGGGCGCACGCGCTATCCAGAACAACCTGTCAGCACCGAGAACCCACCGGTCCCCTTTCACCTGTACACCATGCAGCAGGCGATCGAAGAGGGTTTCATTCTTGATGTCCTTAAGAACTACAGCAGCTACAAAGTCGCCTTCAAGATCGGTGCGACTTTCATGGACAGCCAGGACGAGCGAGTTGATGAAAAAAGCGCCAATCGGGCGTTGGCCAAGTGGTTGGCGCTGAACCCGGTCAACGTCGGACAGAAAGTCGAACTGATCGTTGAACACTTCAAGAAGAACGTCAGCCATCTATTGAATGGCCAAGCCAAAGCAATGATCGTGACGCCTTCTCGTGCTTCAGCGGTCAAGTATCAACTGGCCTTGCAGGATTACTGCGAACGCAACGACTACACCAGCATAAAGTCGATGGTGGCTTTCTCTGGTGATGTGCCCAATCAGGAAGTCAAAGCCGCTGGTTTCAAGGAAGATCACGCCTTTAGCGAAACCAACCTCAATCCAGGGCTCAACGGTCGTGATATGCGTATGGCCTTCGACACCCCGGATTACCGCGTGATGATCGTCGCCAACAAGTTCCAGACCGGCTTCGACCAACCAAAACTGGTTGCAATGTATCTGGACAAAAAAATCTCTGGCGTTGAAGCCGTGCAGACGCTGTCTCGTCTGAACCGTACCTATCCTGGCAAGGACAAGACCTTTGTCATCGATTTCGCCAACGAGTCCGAAGAAATCCTAAAGGCTTTCAAGACCTTCTACCGAGACGCACAAGTAGCGGATATTCAAGACCCGAACATCGTCTACGACATCAAGCAACGTCTCGACGAGATGTACATCTACGACCGTGCTGAAGTGATTGCATTTGGTGATGCAATCGTTGATCAAAAGGTTACCCACCAGAAACTCTATGCCCTGACCCAGCCAGCAACCGACCGCTTCAACGGCAAACTCAAGTTGCTCAACGACGGCATTGACAAATGGGAAAAAGCCTGGGAAATCGCTAATGAGCAGGGTGATGAGCAGGACATGCAGAACGCTGACGTCCAGCGTGCCGAGTTTGCCAAGAAACGCGACGAGCTTATGATTTTCAGCGAAAGCCTGACCAAGTTCGTCCGAACTTACGAATACGTGGCGCAGTTAGTAGAGTTTGCCGATCCGTCACTGGAGGCCTTCGCCAGTTTCGCTCGTTTACTGCGCAAGCGGCTCAAAGGTATTGGCTCCGATCAAGTCGACCTCGCGGACCTGACATTGAGCCACTACAAGATCCACCAAGGCACGGCTCTCGGAGGTCTAGTTCCGTCAGAAGAGACACCTCGCCTTTATAGCGTTACTGATAATGGACTTCGAGATGCGCGTGATCGGGAGAAGAAGTATCTGTCGGAGTTGATTGAGAAGCTCAACGAAGCCTTCGGCAAAAACATTACTGACACCGACAAAGTTGCGTTCGCCGTACATGTCTCGGAGAAGCTGCGAACTGACAACGTGGTCATGGACCAGGTGCAAAACAATACTCGCGAACAGGCCATGAAAGCCGATCTGCCGAGAAAGGCCATCCAGGCCATTGCTGATGCCATGAGCAGCCACGCAAACATGGCAACACAACTGCTTAGCGATGAAGCCACTCGAGATATGTTCATAACAGTGCTGTATGAACTGCTGAGAAAAGATGCAGGGGCAGACTTGATCGAACAATCCCGCCAAGGTTAACGAATCGACCTAAAACCCTTGCAACCAGGACTAGGTCAGCTTTCATGTGGTGTCAACATCACATGAAGGCCAACAAAAAACCCGCCAAGTGCGGGTTTTTTGTTGTCTGCGATTTAACCGGCACGCCTGGAATACTCAGGGCGATGCGAGTCGACGCACACACCTTAACTTGCCTCGCTCAGACCTCGCCGCGTAAACGCCGCTCCCGCTCGGCACGCTCTTCGAGGGGGCCGGTCGGCGGATTGCCGATCAGGTACAGCGGCGGCGCGACGATATGCCCTGCTGCCGGCAATTGCTTCAGACGCTTGATCACCGAGCGAGCCGATTCCGCGCTTTGTTTGGTGCTGATCTGCAGGTGTGGCAACGTCCCGAAGGGCTGTTTCATCTTCACGGTGTAAACGCGAAGCCGGGTACTGCCCATGCGCCCAAGATTGCGATAGTGCTCCACGGTTTCCAGATGGGTGATGTCTTCAAAGGGTATGAACCGGGACAGCAGCGCAGCGTGGTCGTGTTTATCACCGATCGCCAGGTTCAAGCCTCGTTCATCGAACCACGCACGATAGGTCGTGTCTGGAACGATCCTGTCGACAATGATCGCCAGAAGCAACGGATAGGTTGTCGCCACCCCTATCGTCAACAGGATGAGCCAATCCACATGGGTCGTCAGCGCCCAGAAAAACCCGATGATCGCCGCCGGCCAACCCAGCTTGAACGCCCAGGCCGCCCAAGGTCGGGATTGGCAAAATACCTTAAGGTCACCCCGACCATCGATCATGCAGATGCTCTCGGGAAACAGCTTGATCGAGACCTCGCCAGAGACTGGCAGCGGGTCGACGATTGCCTCGGACGCCGGACGACGAGACTGGGCCATCACAGCGTATTGACGTAGTCGATTGGCAGAAACACCGTGTCCAGCGCCGCATCAACGGGCAGTGACACCACGGTCACCAACGGACAGACCAGCGAGACGTAACACAAAATGCCCGCAGGCGAGCCTTCGCCACCCGTTTTGTTGACCCCCAGCAGCATCAGCCCGCCATCGACGCCTTTGTAGTAATCGGCTTGCGACTCTGCGCCCAATCGCCCCAGCATGGTCCCGCAACCCGCCACGCTCGCCATCAACCCCAGGACAACCCCAAGGCGTAAAGTCCGTTTCAAATCCTGTTTCCTTTTATCGAGTTCACGCAGTGCACCGTACGGTGACGCGACGACGTGCCGTATCCATGGAAAACTACGCACATTCGCAGCGCGCGAGTGTAATGGCATTGGATAGCCCTGCGCGCCCTCCAATGCGACGAACCCCACCCCACACAAGGACAGTGAGCAGCATGACCAGCAGAAAGAAGCCCACGCCCCCAGCCTCGCGTCGCGATGCACGGTTGTTTCTCGGCTTCGCCGCCGCGCTGGCCGTGATGGCCTGCCTGATAGCCTTCACCGTCGCTGACGGCTTGATGCACGGCGCCATCAACTCGATGACCCGTTTCGGTCCCAAAACGCTTTATACGCTCGCAGAGGACGCCAGGATGTACCGCTTCACGCTCATCTGGCACAGCGTGATAGCCGGGGCGCTGCTGATACTGGCCGGCGTGTCGTTTCAGGTCAGTCGGGCCTTGGCGCCTGATCGAAAGCCGTAGGCCGCGCAGCCGAAGCGGACGCGCTGGCCTGCATCCGCTTGCGCAACCGACTGCGCAACGCAATCGCCGGCTTCTCGACCAGCCGATAACTGACCCACCCCAGCGCCATCGACGCCGCCATCAGGGTAAGCATGTCCAGGTGCGTGGGGGTCGTCATCCCAAAGGTCCGCCAGACCCAGATCAGCAGGAAGTGATTGAGAAAAACGCCGTAGCTGATGTTGCCCAGCAACTGGTCCAGCCGCCCCGATGACCTTTGCGCCAACAGGAAAATCATTGGCACCCCGACGACCACCCCCAGTAGCACCTCGGCATTGAAGGGCACCCTGTTGACGCCGAACACCAGGGTCGCCACCAGCAACGCGCAGCACAACCCGCAAGTGGCCACGATTGCCAGCCTCTCGCGTCGGCCCTTCTCATACAGAAAACTGCCCAGCAGAAACATGAACAACGTGCCCGGCAGCAACCGGTAGCCAAACCAATCGGTATTGATCGTCGTCGAATAGGCGAACAGAAACACCACCAGCGAACTGCCGAATGCCAGCCAGCGCAGGCGATAAATCAACAGAAACGGAATCACCAGATAGAAACAGGCTTCGAGCCCCAACGACCAGGCGGGCGGGATAATCACGCCATCGGCCATCAGCGGCGTCATGTAAAAACTGTTTGGCACGATCAGCGCGTTCAGGATCAGGCTTTGCCAGGTGATCGCGTGCACAAAAAAGTCATGCACGTCGGCTGCAAAAAAATAGATGACGCTCAGCGTCAGATAGAAAAGATACTGCGGCTGCAACCGCATCAACCGATCCAGGTAAAAGTCGGGAATCGACCTGGGGGCCAGGTAGTAGCGCTTGATCAGCGCGGTCATCACATAGCCCGAAAGCATGAAGAACGAAATCACCGCGACCACCCCGGGGTTCAACCCCAGGACTGTCAGCCCCATGTGTGACACCAGCACCAGCAAGGCCAGGATCAAGCGGTACGTTCCCATGCGAATCCCTGTGGATGGAAAGAGGAACCGCACTCTAGCAAGCCCGGCTCATCGATAGCCAACAGCGTTTCGCGAACATATTCACAACGGGATCGAACAGACAGGACAACCCCACACACTCACATGCCCCGACTACCGGGGCATGTGTTCCGAACAGGCCAGACCGCGGCTATTACCGCCATACGCTTCAGGCCTCAAACACGCGTCATTTGGCATCCTTCCAGTGCGCATTCACGTCCCGGATAGTGCCACCCACCAGCGTCACCGAGCTTTGCTCCGGCTGCCCGTTGCGGGTCGCCGTCACGTTGTACCTGCCAGCCGGCAGATTGACATAAACGATAGGCCCGACCTGATTCAGCGCCAGCACCGAGTGGCCCTGCATGTTCTGGATCATCACATCCACATCCGGCACATACTCATTCGCCGGCCCCGTGGAGAACGTCAGATGCAGGTTGTAACCCTTGGCTTGTTGAATCGCCCGCGACTCATCCAGGCCAATGCCCCCTGACAGGTAAGAGATCCCGTTTTGTTGTTGTGGCTCCAGCTGGACGACCGACATGTCGATCGGCTCCTGGCTCGGGCTGGCCGCCAGCAAAATCGAGGAAGGCCACACCGCCAGTGCCGCCGCCAGCCCGGTGGAAAATGCCAATGCGTTAAAGGACTTCATAACGACTCCCAGGGTTCGTACAGAACCCGTCGAAGGCGATGCCCGCCCTGATGCCCGTACCCACAAAGTGGCGGCATCGCGGTTCTTTGCCTGCACTGCGCAGCGATCACGCTACGCGGGCCTGCTGCTCGCGAGGGATGCAAAACAAAGCCTCGCTCTTATAAGTTTATGCCCCACCCCATGGCCGATTAGATCAATTAGGCGTGAAGCCCTGCACAAAACCGGCTAGCAAAGGCACAACCCGCTTCAAGGCACTCGCGGCTAAAACACCCACGCCGCGAATGTTCCCTTCGGTTTTTCGCGCAACTGCGCTTCAATAGCTCACCCTGCGCCTGGATAGAGGACCAACATCAATGGCATCCGCGGACAAACAACAGAAACGAGCCAAGCGCGCAAAAGCCAAGGCTAAACAAAACAGAACCCAGCGCGCAGCGCCTCAGGTCGACCTGGACCCGAACGACGACCGCATCGACTTCGAGTCGGTTGACCTGTCCGACCTGTTCGACAGAATGCGCACCGCCGAGAAAACCAGCCAGCAAGCGCTGTGCACAGCCTTCCTGGAAGACCCGTTGCTGGCATTGGTGCTTGAACAGGAAGGCGAGGAAGAGGCTACAGACTTCATCCTCGCAGCGCTGATCGAGTACCGCCAATGGTCCACCGAGGCGGACGAAGCCAAGGCCCTGGCCTGGATTGAAAGCCCGCAGTTCCAGGCCGACTATGTCGCGGCCTCCGAAGCGCTGCAGAAATCGTCACGCTGATTCTGCGAGTCAAAAAAAACGGCTGCTGTCATACCTGACAGCGGCCGTTTTTCGTTGTGCTCCACTGCCGCGGCACCTGCAGATTGTTCCCTCACCACATGCAGACTATCGTGGGCAGCAATTGAGCCCAGGTCTCTCTCAAATGAACGTGCCGATCACACCCTCCCGGACACCACCGCTGCCTGCTCAGGCTGAAGAGCCACGACCAACCTTCGGTCCGAGCGAATCATTCCGAGAGCCCGCTGCCGATGGGGTTGTGCTCGGCGGCTTCACCTGGCGTCATCCACGGCACGCTGACGACCGCCCGGTCGTCATTATCAACGCGGCCACCTCCGTACGCTGCCGGCATTACTCTCGCTTTGCCGATTACCTGTTTGCCAATGGCTTCGACGTCATCGCCTATGACTACCGGGGCATCGGCGAATCCCGCCCCGCCTCCTTGCGCGGGTTCAAGGCCTCTTGGTCAGACTGGGGCGCACTGGATTTCGAGGCCATCCTGCAACGGGCCATCCGGGAGTATCCCGGCCAGCCGATCGACGTGGTCGGCCATAGTTTTGGCGGCTGCGCAGCAGGGCTGGCCGCTTCCGGGCACGTGATCCGACGCCTGGTCACCGTGGGCGCGCAATTCGCTTACTGGCGAGACTACGCCTCGGCCAGCCGCTGGCGGATGTTCATCAAGTGGCACCTGTTCATGCCGCTCATGACGAAAGGCTACGGCTACTTTCCCGGCAAACGTCTGGGCTGGCTCGAAGACACGCCCGCCGGTGTCGTCTACGACTGGAGCACCCCGGCCGCCCGCTACGAACAACGCCCCAGCGGTCGCGTCATCGCCGCGAAACCTCAAGGCTTGCCGTTCACTGCGGTCACCGCGCAAGCCCTGGCCATCAGCCTCAGCGACGATCCTTACGGCACTGTTTCCGCCATCGAGCGCTTGCTCGGCTACTTCACCGCCAGTGCCAACACCCACCTGCGAATCACCCCCGAAGACATCGGCGAAGTGGAAGTCGGACATTTCGCCTTTTTTCGCAGCCCGTACCAAGCCACACTATGGCCCATTGCATTGTCCTGGCTACAGAACGGCGAACTGCACCCCGGCACACCCGGACGGTTAGTGCCCCGCAGCGCCCCGACCTGAGCCGCCCTCCCCCACACGCATACGGAACGAAGTACATGGCTGCCACGAACAAACAACAGAAACGCGCCAAACGCGCCAAGATCAAGGCCAAGCAGATTCGCATCAGCGGCAGAAAACCCATCGCCATGCATGACGACCCGAACGCGCCGGCCGAGCAGATGCCCGAGTACACCCTGGCGATGTTCGGCAAAATGCGCGAAGCAGAAGCCATCAGCCGCAACGACATGCTGCTGACCTTGCTGACGTCGCTCAGCGAGATCATCAACGACCATCCAGAACTGCTGGACATGGAAAACGCCGAGAACGAAGCCATGGCCGCCACGCACCTGGCTGCCGACATGCTGATCGACTACCGCATGTGGGCCGACGGCATGGACCGTGAAGCGGCCCAGGCCCTGGCTCACAGAACCGCAGTTCATCACCGACTTCGGCAGTGCGCTGGACAGCTATCGCGAATCGCTGGACGAGCCAGAGGCAAAAGGCGAGTAACCACGCCGCAAGCCCCCTCGCCAACAAAAACGGCCGCTGTCATCACTGACAGCGGCCGTTTTGCGTTACGCGGTGCGGATCAGCTCAACGCCAGCGCAGGGTCGTTCCAGGGCACCAGGGCCACGACAATGAAGATCGACAACGGACGCACCACAAACACACGTAAAAAGTGTGTCATGCACAATAAAAGTGCGGATCGGGAACGTTTGGCCGGTTAGCGCTTCCAACACCCGGCCAAAGCTGGCACCATCGCGCCTTTTTTTACGCGACACCCGCGCAATCATGGCTTCAAACGGGCGTTCGGTTGTTGATGGCGCGACAGTCTGCTGCGCTGATGCGACAACCTGCCGCACACTGTCCGTTTACGCCCCGCGGGGCTGTTGGCTGCGATTCGAACGCCATGCTAGCTTGGCGCTCCCAGTAAGGCCGCCCAACAGCTGGAGCACAACAGAACACAATGAGGACCGCACATGGCTGAGGCCACGCCCGCGCTTGAAATCCGCAACTTGCACAAACGCTACGGCCAGCTTGAGGTGCTCAAAGGCGTCTCGCTGACCGCCCGCGACGGCGATGTGATCTCGATCCTGGGTTCCTCCGGTTCCGGCAAGTCCACGTTCCTTCGTTGCATCAACCTGTTGGAAAACCCGAACCAGGGACAGATCCTGGTGGCCGGCGAAGAGCTCAAGCTCAAGCCTGCAAAAAACGGTGAACTGGTTGCCGCCGACGGCAAACAGATCAACCGCCTGCGCAGCGAGATCGGTTTTGTGTTTCAAAACTTTAATCTCTGGCCGCACATGAGCGTGCTCGACAACATCATCGAGGCGCCGCGCCGGGTGCTCGGCCAGAGCAAGCGCGATGCCATCGAAACCGCAGAAGCCTTGCTGGCCAAGGTCGGCATCGCCGACAAGCGCCACGCCTACCCGGCACAACTCTCCGGCGGCCAGCAACAACGCGCCGCCATCGCCCGCACGCTGGCGATGCAACCCAAGGTCATTCTGTTCGACGAGCCCACCTCAGCGCTTGACCCGGAAATGGTTCAGGAAGTACTTAATGTGATCCGCGCCCTGGCCGAAGAAGGCCGGACCATGCTGCTGGTGACCCATGAGATGGGCTTTGCCCGCCAGGTGTCCAGCGAAGTGGTGTTCCTCCACCAAGGCCTGGTCGAGGAACAGGGATCGCCACAGCAGGTGTTCGATAACCCGCTTTCGGCGCGCTGCAAACAATTCATGTCCAGCAACCGCTAACGGAGCTAACTACATGCAGACTTACAAGAAATTCCTCCTGGCTGCGGCCGCCACCCTGGTGTTCTCGGCCAACGCCATGGCTGCCGAAAAACTGAAGATGGGCATCGAAGCGGCCTACCCGCCGTTCAACAACAAAGATGCCAGCGGCCAGGTGGTCGGTTTCGACAAGGACATCGGCGACGCCCTGTGCGCCAAGATGAAAGTCGAATGCGAAGTCGTGACCTCCGATTGGGACGGCATCATCCCGGCGCTGAATGCCAAGAAATTCAACTTCCTGATCTCTTCCCTGTCGATTACCGACGAACGCAAGCAGGCCGTTGATTTCACCGATCCGTACTACTCCAACAAGCTGCAGTTCATTGCGCCGAAGAACGTCGACCTCAAAACCGACAAGGATTCGCTCAAAGGCAAGGTAATCGGCACCCAGCGCGCCACCCTGGCTGGCACCTGGCTGGAAGATACCTACGGTGACGACATCACCATCAAGCTGTACGACACCCAGGAAAACGCCTACCTGGACCTGACATCCGGTCGCGTCGACGCCATCCTCGCGGACAAGTACGCCAACTACGACTGGCTGAAAAGCGACGCCGGCAAGAACTACGAGTTCAAGGGCGACCCGGTGGTGGAAAGCGACAAGATCGGCATCGCCGTGCGCAAGGGCGACGACAAACTGCGTAATGACCTGAACGTCGCGCTGAAAGAAATCGTCGCTGATGGCACCTACAAGAAGATCAACGACAAGTACTTCCCGTTCAGCATCTATTGATCCTGAGCTGCCTGACCGGCGCCGTGTGACGCGGTGGCCGGTCCTTAGCAAAGCCTGCTGCGATTTGAATACCCATCCATGATTATCGATCTCTACGGATTCGGCCCGGCGCTCGCCGCTGGTGCGCTGATGACCGTCAAACTGGCGCTCACGGCCTTGTGCCTGGGGCTGGTGCTCGGTCTGCTCGGCGCCTTGGCCAAGACTTCCCCGTACAAGCCGCTGCAATGGCTTGGCGGCACCTACTCGACCCTGGTTCGAGGCATCCCGGAATTGCTCTGGGTGCTGCTGATCTACTTCGGCACGGTCAACCTGATGCGTGCCCTGGGCGAGTTTTTCGGCAATCCCGACCTGGCACTCAACGCCTTCGCCGCTGGCGTGATCGCGCTGGGCCTGTGCTTCGGCGCCTACGCCACGGAAGTGTTCCGCGGGGCAATCCTGGCAATCCCCAAGGGCCACCGTGAAGCGGGCATGGCGCTGGGTCTGTCTAAGTGGCGGATTTTCACCCGGCTGATCATGCCGCAGATGTGGCGCATTGCTCTGCCGGGGCTGGGCAACCTGTTCATGATCCTGATGAAGGACACCGCACTGGTGTCGGTGATTGGCCTGGAAGAAATCATGCGTCATGCCCAGAACGGCGTGACCATGACCAAGCAACCGTTCACCTTCTACATGGTCGCGGCCTTCATGTACCTGGGCCTGACGGTGCTGGCCATGACCGGCATGCACCTGCTTGAAAAACGCGCCGCTCGCGGCTTCGCGAGGAGCACGCAATGAACTGGGAAGTCATTATCAAGTGGCTGCCGAAACTGGCCCAGGGCGCGACCCTGACGCTGGAACTGGTGGCCATTGCGGTCATCCTCGGCCTGCTGCTGGCCATTCCGCTGGGCATCGCCCGCTCGTCGAAGCTCTGGTACGTGCGCGCCCTGCCTTATGCGTACATTTTCTTCTTCCGTGGCACGCCGTTGCTGGTTCAGCTGTTCCTGGTCTATTACGGCCTCGCGCAGTTCGACGCTGTCCGCGCGAGCGCGATGTGGCCGTACCTGCGCGATCCGTTCTGGTGCGCCACCGCCACCATGACCCTGCACACGGCGGCCTACATTGCCGAGATCCTGCGCGGGGCGATCCAGGCCATTCCACCGGGCGAAATCGAAGCTGCCCGGGCACTGGGCATGTCGCGGCCAAAAGCGCTGTTCTACATCATCCTGCCGCGCGCCGCGCGCATCGGCCTGCCAGCCTACAGCAACGAAGTGATCCTGATGCTCAAGGCCAGCGCCCTGGCCAGCACCGTGACCCTGCTGGAACTGACCGGCATGGCCCGCACCATCATCGCCCGGACCTACCTGCCGGTAGAGATCTTCTTCGCCGCAGGCATGTTCTACCTGCTGATGGCCTACGTGCTGGTGCGTGGCTTCAAACTGCTGGAGCGCTGGTTGCGCGTCGATGCCTGCCAGGGGCGTTGACCGACCGGTGCTGGCGGGCGAGCAATTGCTCGCCCGCTTCACGGCACTGGACGAATTCCTGACCGAGCATCAAGCCCTGTGGCGCCCGCGCCCATTCACCCATCGGCACCTGCCATGGGAAGAAAGCC
Source organism: Pseudomonas purpurea (assembly GCF_039908635.1). Classification (NCBI taxonomy): domain Bacteria; kingdom Pseudomonadati; phylum Pseudomonadota; class Gammaproteobacteria; order Pseudomonadales; family Pseudomonadaceae; genus Pseudomonas; species Pseudomonas purpurea. The sequence goes on along the minus strand of NZ_CP150918.1, from coordinate 352,341 downwards.
ACCCGGAACTGGCGAACTGGCTACGCCAACGGTCGCTGGAAGACGCAGAAAACAGCCACAACCACCCCGAACAACTGCCCGCTCCTGCGCCTTTTCCGGCACTGGCAGCGCAAGCCTTTGCGCTCAGCACTGTAGGCGATCTTCCCGTTCATGCACTTGAACCTTCGACCCGGCGCCTTAACGTCGACGTACCCGGCCGCAAATGGCAGCAGATCGAAGCCTTCGCCGCTTGCCTGACGTTCTCTACAGCGCCCCGGCACTGGCTCGACTGGTGCTCAGGCAAAGGGCATTTGGGCCGACGCCTGTTGCAACCCGGCCAGCAACTGACGTGCCTGGAGTTCGACCCGGCACTGATCGCCAGCGGCCAGGCACTCAGCCAGCACCATCACCTCGCGGTGAACCATCACCAGCAAGACGTGATGGCCGCCGATGCGGCTGCGCGCCTGAATGCCAACCACACGCCAGTCGCCCTGCACGCCTGCGGCGACCTGCATGTGCGGCTGATGCAACTGGCCAGCGCGGCAGGTTGTGAACAACTGGCCATCGCACCCTGCTGCTACAACCGCATCAGTACCCGCGAGTATCAACCGCTGTCAGTCGCGGCCAAGGCCTCTGGCCTGGAGCTTTCGCTGGATGATCTGGCGCTGCCGCTGAGCGAGACCGTCACCGCGGGCGCTCGTGTCAGACGTCAGCGCGATGCGTCCATGGCCCGGCGCCTGGCCTTCGACCTGCTGCAACGGCAACTGCGCGGCACTGACGACTACCTGCCAACCCCATCGCTGCCCAGCAGTTGGCTGACCAAACCCTTTGCCGACTACTGTCGCGATCTGGCGGTGCTGAAAAACTTATCCACAGTCGGCGAACATGACTGGTCAGCGCTGGAATCCGCAGGCTGGCAACGCCTGGCACAGGTCCGCAACCTGGAACTGCTGCGCGGTTTGTTCCGTCGGCCGCTGGAGTTGTGGCTGGTGCTGGATCGGGCGCTGTTACTGGAAGAAAAAGGCTACAACGTTCGCCTTGGGCAGTTCTGTGAAGCACCGTTGACGCCACGCAACCTGATGCTGTTGGCCGAGCGCCGATAGACCACGCAGGCACACCCCGGCCTGTGGATAAGTCTGTTGATGAAATAATCCTGGATCCAGTTAGAACACTGTTTCGGCGCTGAAACAGTACCTGATCGTTTTTTGTTCACATGAATAAAAAACCGAAAAAACAGCTATTTGCGAGCAAATGAGAACGGCATCACAGAACCCGGCCACCTGCTGTCATTCGACAGCCGCCGTTGTGCATAAGCCTTCAAGCGAAAGGGCATAACCGCCCATTCAGCGGCTCTTTAATAGCAAAATAACGCGCGGGGAAATCACCCACACGGCACCGGAACATCGCCATGAAATGGCTCGGCGAAGCATAGCCCAAAGCCTCCACTGCGCCAGTGACCGACACACCGATTACAAACAGTCCCCCGTATCGCACCTGCTGGCACCCTCGAACAGAACGGTGCCAGTTTGGCTGGCGAAATTGCCCTGATTGGTTGGCCCCTAAAACAGGACACAAAGGGTCAACCCGGCACACCTCCCTCCCCGCCGAACCTCAAGGAATTCACGGCTTGGCAACCCAGGTCCAACCCCGAATAAAAATAGTCAGAATTCAGGGGTTTACAGAATCTCGCCAATCGCTATAATCGTTGCCCAACACGCCGGTATAGCTCAGTTGGTAGAGCAACTGACTTGTAATCAGTAGGTCCCGGGTTCGACTCCTGGTGCCGGCACCACATTAGGCTCCATTGCATTCTACTGAATGCTCTGGAAGCCCCGAAAACCCGCCCTTTGGCGGGTTTTTTCGTTCCAGGACCCTCTGTCGGGATCCAACAAAATCCCCCTTCCCCGAGGGTATGTTAGGGGTACTGCGATTTCCCGGTCAGGAGCGCGTACCCCCTATGCCACGTCTAGCGATCCCCCTCAGCGACCTGCAATGCCGCACGGCCAAAACCCGCGAACGCGCCTACAAACTGTTCGACGGCGGCGGCATGTACCTTTTCGTCAAACCCAATGGCGTGAAGACCTGGCGCTTGAAGTACACCAAGCCCAACGGCAAGGAAGGTACGCTCATCATCGGCAATTACCCCATCGTTACCCTTTCCGTCGCACGGCGTAAGCGAGACGAAGCCAAGGCATTGCTGCTCGACAACCTCGACCCAATGGAAGAAAAGAAGAAGGCCAAGATCGTAGCCCAGCGGGCGGCACTGCTTTTCGAAACCGTTGCTCTGGAGTGGCACGCCGACATGTCCCGTCGCTGGACCGAAGGACACGCAAAAACCGTGATGAGCCGACTGCGTACCCACGTCTTCCCGCTGATCGGCCAACGACCCATCGCTGAACTCGATACCCATGACCTGCTAGAAATCACCCAGCGCATCAAGGAACGCGGCACCATGGATGTGGCGTTAAGGGTACAGAACTACTTATCCACCATCATGCGCGGGGCCAAAAGGGCTCGGCAGATCACCATGAATCCCGCTCTAGATCTGGCAGGCTCGCTTCACTCGCCGCGCACAGTCCATCGCCCGGCCCTCTCTCTCAACCGCCTACCCGAACTGCTGCACCGTATCGACAACTACAACGGCCGCGAACTGACGCGCCTCGCCGTCCTGTTGACGTTGCATGTATTCGTCCGCTCCAGCGAACTGCGCTTCGCTCGATGGAGTGAGTTCGACCTCCAACGCGCCATGTGGGAAATCCCCGATACACGCGCACCGATTGAAGGGGTACGCAACTCCACGCGCGGGACCAAGATGAACGGCGACATTCAAATGGTTCCGCTATCGCCGCAGGTCATCGAAATACTGGAGCGCCTGCGCAGCCTCAGTCGCTTTTCAGAGTTGGTGCTACCGGGCGACCACAAGTACTGGAAGCCCATGTCCGAGAACACGGTGAACACCATGCTCCGCAACGTCGGCTATGACACCAGCAAGGACGTGTGCGGCCACGGCTTCAGGACCATGGCCTGTAGCGCCCTGCTTGAGTCCGGGTTATGGACCGACGCAGCCATCGAAAGACAAATGAGCCACAAGGAACGCAACCGTGTGCGCGCCGCGTATATCCACAAAGCTGAATTTCTGGAGCAGCGCCGGCTGATCATGGCGTGGTGGAGCAACTACATTGATGCCAACCGCCATGGGCATGTGACACCCCACGAATTCGCTCACCCAGTCGGCGACAACATCACGGCCCTAAAAAATAGCCGTGGCGCATCCAAACGTGGGTAAGCCTGTGAGATCACCGTTGTCCGCCCTTCCACGCGGGTCCATCCAAGCGGGGCTGCAAAGCCGCCCTGCTTGGATGGACCTCATTTAAAAAATCTAAAGCCCACGCGAACTGTCTGTGGAAAACCATAGATTTCCACCGGTGGATAATTTCATCCACAGCCGCAGAATTCCCGAAAATTCGAGTCTTGACCCAAATTATCCACAGGCGTAGAAAAGATCGGGCAAAGCGCTGTCGTTGACAGCAACCCCAGGTAGCCAGAACCTTTGAGGCTACGCCACACCGTGGTGGTTCTCCCAAAGTGCGATTAGCGTCCGGCGGCTCGCACGGTCACTCACCGAGTGATGGATGCCTACTTCAGATCGTTGCCATTGCGGCAAATACATCCCTCTACCCAGCTGCCCTGCAGCAACCTATCTGCTTGGCCATTTCACTGCGCCAACCTGCGCCCGTCTCTTTCTTCTGGAAAGAGACGGGCGCTCCTACCCCTGCTGCAGCCCACCTCGTACAAGGCTCTGCGGCATTCCCCCTCGTGACAATCGGCGTGACAAACACCGAAGCCACCAGCAGCAGCGATGCAGATGATGGTGCCGCAGCCTACGGAATGGACTGCACCTGACTGACAGTCAGGTATGCCCCGGTCATCGCATCACTGTCTTCACCCGACTCAGGATCTCGCGGCGCCGGTCTCGTCAGCCAGTGTAGCCTCCACCCGCCCACTTCTTCGGAAGTGTTCAGGAGGCCAGATCATGAGATGCCCAAGCTCCCGGTCGTAAGGAGCCGCCAGTCCCGCGTTAGTGGACAACCCTCACAGGTCGCAGGGGCCTTGATCCCTGATAACACTCAACATTCTTGGCGGGATGACGTGGGGAAGGTTTTACAAGTGTGGCTTACAGAGGAGTTTGGTCATGGGATTGGTCGGTAGACGGGAGGGGCGTAATTTTGGCTATGGCCGGCAATTGAGCTATGCCGGGCTGCAGGCACTGAAAGACCTGTTTGGCGGTGAGCATTACGGGACGGTCAAAGCACACAGTGATCGTTGGCAGACGTTCGTGCGCTGGTGTCGGTCGGAGGACGGCCCGGGAATTAATGATGCACGGCAGATAGATCGGCAGACCTTGCTGGATTACGCGGAGCATCTGCGTCACTTGGTTGAGCGCAGCGATCTCGCCATCGCCACTGCGCAAAACCGATTATCCAGCATCAATCGGACCCTGGCAGCGCTTCGCGGTGATCAGTATGTGAAAGTACCGAGTCCGAGCAAGGCGCTAGGAATGCGGCGCACCAGTGTTCGTCGTTCGGTGCCGCAAGGCCAAGACCGCGAACATGTGAAGAGGGTCGTAGAGGTGCTTTGCGCACACCAGCAGCCGCGTGCCGCGGCCATCGCTCAATTAGCGCGAGCCACCGGCATGCGCTTACGTGAGGCCATTTTGGCCGACCTTCCGCGCTTAAAACGTGAGGCCGAACAATACGGCAAGATCAACATCCAGGATGGCACCAAGGGGGGCCGCTCAGGTGCCTCGGCACCTCGCTGGATCAGGGCGGATGATCATATTCGCGAGGCGCTGAAATTCGCCGAACAGGTCTCACCCGACGGTAGCCGCAACCTACTTGCACCGAACGAAACCTACCTCGATTTCCAAGGGAGAATCGTCCGTCCTGCACGGGACATCCTCCATCAGTACAACCTCAAAGGCTTCCACGAATTGCGGGCAGCCTATGCGTGCGAACGCTATGAGCAAATCACCCACCATCCCGCCCCCATCAACGGTGGCCATTGCTATCAACTCGACCGACGTCTCGATCAGGAAGCCCGAGTACAAATCAGCTATGAGCTGGGGCACAACCGTATCGTCGTGGTGGCCGCTTACATTGGTGGTCGCGCATGAGCACGGCATTCGATATGGACCTGTTCCTGGCGGGCGTCCTAACCGGGTCGCATACCACGCGCCAACGCCACCTGCGTCAGGCGAGGGCCATCCAAACAGCGATCGCTGAGCGCTGGCAACGCGACAATCCATGGACTTGGCAGAGAAAACACCTTGCGTGGTTTTTGAATCACCACCTAAACCAGCACACTCAATCGACGCGCTATCACTATTTGCTGACCATGCAATTACTCACTCATCGCTTAGGAAAATCCTGGCAGTTCAACCTCTAAACGAAGGTCAGAAAACGGCCAGAAGCAGTCGGTCGCGGGATGACATTTTCGACCCGTTGCCTCCTCTAGAACTCCGTTTAAAGCGGTCGTTTTATAAGCAGATAGAAACTGTGGCCTGTTCCCTCACTGTTACTAAGAGCTACGTGAAGTTCAATGCGACGACAACAAAATAATACTTAGCACTGAAACTTATTTCAGTAGATAATTATATTCGGAGCGACGGCAACCTAGATCACCGATCTAATCAATATCCGAGCAGCTAAAAATGTTTCATGCTCTCGCACATATGCATCTTCCGATTTTGATTGCAAATGGCTATCATTGAGAGCCTGCAAATAAAGGATAAGCCTCATGTCACCATTAGGGTTTACGCTCAAAAAAGGATTTCAACTAAGCGATCACAGTATGCGAAAAGATGATCTCGCATTGGTCTCTCTGAGAGTGGCAATGAAGTCTTTTTTTTCAACTTATGCTAAATTGCGTGGTCGAATTTCAAGCATCAAAAACCCCTCCGCAACCACGCAGGAGGTCATAGATTCATATTCCCTAAATTATGCAGAGGCATACGCAGAAACCGTAGTGCACTTTCAGCACTTCGCTGAGCTAGCATGCAAAAGCTTTCTACGTAATGACCACCCCCTTCTGTCAGATGTTGGGTCTGGAAAGGCTGGCGTGCTTCACAGTCTTCTTCATAATAAAAAATTGACTGCGGATGAAGAGAAGCAAGTTCGCAGTATCGAGTTTTCTGAAGCGCTAAAAAGGCTTAAGGAACTTGTAAGTTCCAATAAGCTTGAAGGTCATGCTAACCTCCAATTCATTACTACTCACTTCGATACGCTGAACGAACTTAACAATCTGCGGAATAGAGTCTGGCATCGTGGGCTTTACGTTCTAGAGTATTCGGCACTTGATGAGTTTGTCGGGAAATACGTGCTACCCTTCGTACGTGACGTGGTATCTCACCAGTTTTTCGCTGGGAAGGAGATAATATGGAAGTATGCGTCGCCACATTGTGGGCTAGACCCAATCGATGAGATTGTTAAGCATTTTTCTACCGAGGCCTATAACCTTGAAAAGGTCGCCTATCTTAAAGAAATTGGTAGATCCGCATATGACGACAAACTACCCAAATCCCCCAAGAACGAAAAGCCTTTTACATTTACATTTTTTCTACACAACGCTGAAAAGAAGAGGGCTGAACGAATCGCAGCGAGCGAAGCAAAGCTGGACTTTTACGAAGTTTGTCTATGCCCTACCTGTGGCGCAAACTCCTTAATCATTCATGAAGAGACTGATTCCGACTTTGATGATGAGGGTGCGCCTTTCAACTGGTATAGATTCACGCATGCCGCAAAGTGCGAGTACTGTGGCCTCTCCCTGGATGATGAGATCGGAAACGCAAAGGATCATGGACTTAGCGGTATTCCAGAATATTTTCGAAGTGAGGCAGAGTCCTAATATAACGGTAGAGTCATTGTGAAACTGGCTGAAACGTTCAGTGGGCATAAACATTTTACGTATCTTATGGGGATCTAGTTATGTTAATTACGGACGAACTGCGTCACGCTGTAATGCGATCAGAAGATGCTCTCTCTCATGCCAACCTAGTCTTCAAGGATACCTCCTTGGAAATTATTTTGGCATTCTGGGATAGGCTTTTAGAGAACAGCAATTCAATATGTTTGCTGTTAGATAATGATTTTATAAACGAGGCAATGGTAATCCACCGCTTATCGATTGAGCACTTTAGTGTCATCGTTGGTTTGGTGGAAGGCAAAACGTCCCTTGAAGACTTAAAAAACAAGGACCTCACAGACCTGCCTAAACAAGCTCGGGGGGTACAGAGAGGGGACGAAAAAAATTTAAGCCTGACTCCAGAAAATCGTGAGATTTTGAAGGATTTCGTAAGCCAGATGGACGCAGCACCCGCACAGGCATCTGGAACCAGCGTTTACAATCTGCTTGACTCCTGTGGTTTGGACTCCGTGTATATCAACTATCGTCTGTATTCCATTCGAGCAGCACATGCGACCCTATTGTCTGGCATCAGTTCGGGCGATTTTGCCGAAAAAGCCAAGCTGATAACCGACGCAATAAGCCTTTTGGATTTAACCAATGCATTTGCCCGTAAATATGAAAGTAAGACAACGGAGTAATACGACAAGCTGAATAGGGACGCTCTTTGCTCACTGAATCCTGTTTTGGGAGGATGAGATGAATCAGCGTCCGCTTCTGGCCGGTTCTGCCTGTCGTGACCGGCAGAAGTCGGCCAAGAGTAGACGTTCGACCATGAAGGTGACTTTGCCAATCCGATGCAAACGGCTCGTTAGGTCGAATGCAAATGGGTGGGTAAGTCCGTGCAATTACGCAGCAGGCTCAATTACGCTTTTCACCCCGCAACCTCATAAGTTCAGTAATAACTTTTGAAGTGTACTTGCCTCTAAGCTTAGCGACAAACAATGGCTCGACATCTTGGGCAAAACCTATGAGACCTTGCAAATGTGCAATCGACTTACGATCAAGTTGACCTAGTATAAAATGATGAATCATTGCGCTAATCAACCGCTTTCTATCACGACCGATAGTCACATTACCGTCGTTGCTCAGCACTAGTCCGGTGACTCGCCGCTGGTTCTTTTTAGAGGCATGAACCGTTTTATCTGCATTGAGCAATAGCCCAGGCTCAGGTAGTTCCTTGAGAGTACCCTGAAGAAATTCTTCTACAAGAAAAGTTTTGCCCTTTTCATTGGAGGAAAATGTTAGATCATCTGCATATCGTGAGTAGATAATGTCACGCTCAAAGCACCACTGACTTACGACCGAGTCAAAGTTAAACATGACTGCATTAGACAACACTGGCGAAGATGGAGCACCAATACTAAGAGCCAAACGCCCTGTTGCTTTATCGCGAATGCAGCTCATCCTAGCCATATCGGCAATGCTTCTTTCAGACAATTGCCCCTGAAATACTCTAGACAGTAAAGTCTGTACATCGACTTCAGTTATTGACCCGAAAAAATTAACAAAATCAAATTTTGATATATATGAGCAGCCAACATGCCGCTCAGCGTTATTTTTAATGCTTGCTCCGTGCTTATACGCCGCTGCGCACTCATGCACCGGCAACTTAGAAAACCAAAAATTCATCATAAAGTTTTGGATGATTTTAGTTTCTTTGGCAGGCTGAGCGATCGGCCTAACACCACCGTTTTTCTTCGGGATAGTATAGCGCTTGTAAGCATATGGAGCCCTAACCAGCAATCGAACGACTTCGTGTTCAGAAATCATAAACTCATCTGAAAGGTGTTCACGAAAATTATATTCGCTCATTTCGCAACCCCTAACTTTGCTTGTTCAATAGCCCTGTTGCGATTTCGTTCGGATGTCGCTGCTTTGTAATAATCGACGCATTCTACTTTCAATCTTAATGTGTCAACCATACCTCCCGTTTTAAGAGCGAAGCGGAGCGTATGAAAAGATTCGTTACCACAGGCGTAAAATTTTGAATCACCATACCCACCGATCTTCTTAATAAACTCAAACTCTTGCAACAAGAATATTTTTCGCCGCACATCATCACGATGTATATCTTTGCCTAGCCCCTTAATCGCCTCAACAATCTCGCTTTCCTTAAGAGCAACAAAAAGCCTAATCAACTCGTATATTAGAACGACAATATGAATATTATTACCAAGAGACAGGCTTTGTGTTTTTTTCAGAGCATTAAGTTCTTCTACAATATCATCCATAACGCCTGTAACAACATGCTCTGGAATCTCAAGCGGATACTTTGGATTCCAAGGATAAACCTTAACGCCGCTTCCGTGCCTTTCGTTTATATGCCTAAGAATTCCAAGGTTGATAAAAGATTTATCGTCCGCATATTCTTCAGGTACAAATACTATGAGTTTTTTTTGAAAATCTGGTAACTGCGAAAAAGCACCTAGCTCAGCAATGGAGCCGTCGCTCTCAACGGTGATTGCAATGAGTGAGCAGATGCTCGCAAGATCTGCTTCGAAATCCATCAGGTTTCGATAGACCCCATCTTCATGCCACGACTTAATCTCTTCTGGCCGAAAAATGTGGGGTGCCTTCATCATACTGAGCGCTTTGCGCTTCAAAGCATCACGAAGAGAACGGACGGGAGGGTCCTTTGCATCTGCATGTTCTTTTTCAGGGACATAGCCCCCGCAGAGTAGAACAATCGGATTCTTGGAGAAGTAAATTTTACTCTCATCCAAATCTACATCAGCAAGAATATGTCGCGGATCCATGCGAAAAAGGGCTCTTTACCAAGATTCAGCCGCAGACAAGATCTGTGGACCGGAGCGACGAAGGAGCGTAGGGCCGCAGATCTTGTCTGCGGAATAAAACAACGCAATGCAATTGAGTCTGGCGAAACGCCTGACTAAGCCTTCAACGACTAGTATCTGGCTCTAAACGCGTAAAGAGACCTCCTTTCTAGGGCAGAACGCCAGCATTGTCAATTTTAATTTTCAGGTCTCATAGCCCCACATATTCTGTTTCCGAGTGAGATTTGTGATGGCCATCCAAGGATGTGAGCCGATCCCCTGGACGGAATCGACTGACCAACGCGAGGGGCCGCTTTGGGTTTATATCTGACCTTCTTGACCGCCTGCTATTGGCCGTCTGCTGCCTGTCGACACGGCAGCTTTTGGGGGATTCCTGCCTATTCTCTAAGGAAGGGATGATCGACAACGTTCTAATTCAGGAGGTTTACCATTCGTATGCGGCTCTGAATTACTTACAGACCGACAATGTGCTGACATCTAAAAAATCCCGGATTCGATTCCACCTAACGCCATAACTAGCTGATTTATTTATAGTTACTAGTTGGGGTACGCCGAATTTTCCAGCGAACTCCAGACGCCCGAAAAACCTAGTCTCGCCGAAACATACCGTTCGTCTGGTGCCGCACCATACAAAACGAAGCCCTCGCAGAAATGCGAGGGCTTTGTTGTTTCTGGGGTTTCAGTTTAATGTCCCCGGCTCGGATTGCCTTAACACACCGGAACAGCGCTCAACGCTGCGCAACAAGGACGTATTCATGAAGCTCCCGCTGCTTTCGATCATTCCCTCCGTCCTCGTCATGCTGACGTTGCATTCCCCCAGCGCTCAAGCCGCCGGGTTCGACTGTGCGAAAGCTACCACGCAGGTGGAAAGAACCATTTGCGGCACGCCTGTGCTTTCAGCGCTGGATGAACAACTGAACGAACAGTACAAAGGGCTGAAGCACCTTCAGGTGTTTCGCTTGATGGAAACTCAGTGGCTGAGCGATGTGCGCAATGAGTGCGAAACCGTATCGTGTCTAGAGGACGCCTACCGTACGCAACAGCGTCTACTGAGCCCGGCAACACTTGTCGCCCCTGTAGACCAGACCACCCTGAAACCCCTTCCTCCGGGTCAGCGTTACTCCATGACCGAAGACGAACCCTGGGATCGCTATACCCTCGCGTCGTTTGAAGGTGTTCGAGCCGGTGGAGACCAGCAGATCGTTGATGCAGCTGTCATTTCAGGGGTCCTGCATGTGGTGCTCTTCGTGGGTAAATACCGTCCCGACGAACCCGGGTATGTAGGTAACTTGTACGAATACGTCGATAACAAACCTGGCCTGCACATTATCGCCAGTGAGGTCGCTTTCGTCGGCTGGGCGGCACCCGCCCGCAATGACCAGGGCATGCGTTTCGCAGGGATCTCGGATGGCGTTTTCTACTACCGCCAACACCAGGCCGGGAATCTGCAAAAAGGCATGGCCTACCGTATCGCCTCGCGCCAGGCGCCCAAAGAAAGTACTCAGGTCTTTCAGGTGCCGTCGAACACCTTGCTGAATGCCAAAGCCAACGTGACCGAAGACGTGAATACCCTCAACAACCAACTGACGCTGAACTACCCAGTAGCAGCGTTCGGCACCTATGCCGAGCGTGTCGCCGACCCGGATGCTCCCGGCATTCCGGACACCGGCTGGGGTATCGTCAACCCGACCTGGAGCGAAACCCGGCCCGTGCTCTACTTCGACAATAACGGGGCCCGCGCCTGCATCTGGCGTGTTGATCTGGCGACCAAGACCCTGTCCAAGATCGTGCCGGAACATGAAGCGGTTTCCGGACACTCGATCGAGTTCAACGGCCGGGAAGCACTGGTGTACCTCGACGGGAATGCACTCAAATTTGCGATGGCGCCAGATTGATAGCGGGCGCACTGAATGCGTTGATTTCCCTCCGCACAAAAAAGCCCCGAACCAGTCGGGACTTTTTCAGTTGAGCCTTGCATCAGGGCCCTGGTTCACGCAACCCACATCAAAAGACGTTGATCGGGTATTCCACAAACACACGCAGTTCGTTGCCGCTGTCGTTGTAGTCCGAGGACTTTTTCGACACGCGCAGGATCGAGCTGCGCAGTTTTACGCTCAGGTCTTTGGCCGGGCCGCTTTGGACCACGTACTTGAACTGGTTGAAGATCTCGCGCTCGGTGCCGCCGGTGCTGTCCTTGGTGGTGATGTTGTCACCACGCACGTAAGCCACGTTGTAGGTCAGGCCCGGTACGCCAAAGGCGCCGAAGTCCAGGCCGTAGGCCAGTTGCCAGCTGCGTTCGTCTTCAGCGTTGAAGTCGGACCAGTAGGAGTTGGCCAGGTAGATGGTGTTGCCGCCATCGCCTGTACGATTACCCGCGTTCTGGTAGCCGCCGTACGGGTAGCCCAGGTTGCTGTCGCCGGTGCTGCGCTGGTGGGCGAGGGTGAACGAGTGCGGGCCGGTGGCGTAGGTGGCGGCCAGGCTCCAGATTTTGTTGTCTTCGCCGCCGGCGTTTTTCAACTCGGCGTAGGACTTGTCCAGTTCGGTGCGGTAGCCGTTGAAGTCCAGGGTCAGGGACTGATCGGTGGCCAACGGGAACACGTAGTTCAGGTTCACGTATTGTTTCTTCATGACGTCTTCAACGTCGGAAGCGTACAACGCTGCCTTGAACTCTTTGGTGAACTGGTAGCTGCCGCCCAACACGTTGATGGACTTCAGGCCACCGCTGTCACGGCCTTCAGCGCTCTTGCGCGATTCGGCGGTGAAACGACCGGCGTCCAGCACCAGGCCATTGATCTCCTTGGAGGTGATCAGGGTGCCGGTGTAGCTTTCAGGCAGCAGGCGGGAATTGTCGTAGTTCAGCACCGGCAGGGCCGGCATCTGGTCGCCGTAGGTCAGGACGGTGTTGGACACACGGAACTTGACCGCAGCGCCAGCCTTGGCCAGGTCGCCCGCTGGCGTATGGTTGCCGTTGTTGCTGGTCTTGAAGAAGTCGACGCCGCCAAAACCGCTATGGCTGCCCTTGTCCAGACGCAAGGCGTACAGGCCGAAGGCATCAACGCCCACACCGACAGTGCCTTGGGTGAAACCCGACGAGAAGGTACCAATGGCTGCCTGACCCCATTCACGCTGGTCGGGATTGCCGTCTTTTTTGTCGCGATTGATGTAGGCGTTGCGCAGCAGCACTTTCAGGCTGCTGTCTTCAACAAAACCCTTGGACTCAGCCTGGTCGTTAGCCATGGCTTGAGTAGCGCTCAGAATCCCCAGTGCGATCAGACCGATCCGCTTGTTCAACATATTATTTTCCTTATTACGGGTTGATACGCGCTGTGACCGGTGGGGTGATGCGGCGCGTTCAGCGCTCTTTTTCACCCGCAAACAAAAAGGCCCGGCCACGAAAAATCGTGTCGGGCCTTTGTTATTTTTTTCAGTTATGGCTCTTGGCCACAGGCGTTGGGGCGAATCCTAGCCGCGCCCTTAACGGTGTGTCAATTTCGTGAATCGTCTGTGAATAGGCGAAAATCGTCTAAGAATTCACTTGCCAGCGATAGCCAAATGCACGGTATGGCTGTCGACGAATTGTTCGAAGTGGGTGACTTTACCGTCCGCCAATGTCCACAAATGGGCCACGCGCGCGTTCATCGGTCGGCCGGTGGTTTTGTAAACACCGCTGTAATTGCCGTAGGCAAATACCTTGTCGCCCTGTGCAACGTAGCTCTCGACCTTGAACTGAAACCCCTCCCACTCCGTGGCCAGGCGCTTGAAGACGTTCTCGACAATCGCATCGAAACCCACGTAAGTGCCGGCATAGGGGAACCCGGCGGCTTCGGTCCAGCGCGCATCGGCCGCCAACACAGCCTCGGTGTTGCGCGCATTTTCCTGGGAGTTCGCGCCTTCATAGGTGCTTTTGATCAGGTTCAGGTTATCCATAAGTCGCTCCGCGTCGGGTGATGGCTATTAGTGTGCGCAACCGTTCAGGCCACAGGCCTGAATCGCTGAAGACGATTCGTTGGCCGGCACACCCACCGATTCGCTCAGCCATGCGGCAAACGCTTCGGGTTTGCCCAGCCACGGACTGATGTCGACCAGCGTGAACTCACCGTTGTGTTCCAGGGCAAACGTCGGGAAACCCTGCCCCCCGACTTTGGCCAGCAAGGCGCGGCTGTCCTTTATATGGCCCTGGATTTCGTTTGCCTGGGCGTCCTTGAACTCACGCTTGAAGGTTTCGGCTTCCAGGCCAATGGCGACGGCCACTTCCAACAGGACCGCTTCATCGGCAATCCGCCGACCTTCCACGTAGTGTGCGGTCTGCAAGCGTCCGAGCAGTTCCAGCCCACGACCGGCGAGGTGTTCAGCCGCCAGCACGGCGGCAATCGGTGGCGCCGAATCGAACACGGCCGTGTGATCGCGCAGCAACCCTTCAAAATAGGCTTCGCCGAATGGCTGACCGGTGTATTCGGCAATGCGCCGGTCGTGGGGCATCACGTAGTCGCGCAGTTGCGGCGAAACGGTCTGCCGGTTGGCACCGGTCATCATGCCGCCCGCATGAGCACTCACCGGCAACACGGCTTGCGCAGCTTGTACCAGCGGTTTGGCGCCGTAGCACCAGCCGCACAGAGGATCGTAGATGTAGTGAAGGGTCGCAGCAGACATGGAGGGCTCCAGCAAAGTCGTGTTGATTCGATGCCGGCAGGTTAGGCCTCTGCGGGTAACCGAAAAACGCCGGATTGGCTTTTAGTCTGTTTCGCGAATCGGTCGAATGTGCTGACCGCGCCTTTATGACTCGTCAGACACACTCCTGACATAATTTGAAACAATCTACCCAAGCAGCAACTCAGGAATAGTTAACGAAAGTAAATAGCAAGCATTACCATTCGCACCCTCGAATTTTCCAACCTTCCCGGATGCGCTTCAGATGCCTGCTCCCTTCCGCTTTACGCCCATCACACTGGGGCTTTGCTCCTTGTTGTCGGCCGGATTTACCTGCGCTGCCCCTACGACATTGCCCGCCACTTCGATCAGCGCCGAAGCCGACCTGGATGATCCGCGCGTCAAGGAAGTCAGCACTGCCACCCGTACAGCGACGCCTGTACGTTATGTGCCGCAGGCCATCGACTCAGTAAAAACCTCGAATGTTGCCGATTACGGTACTAATGACCTGGGCACCGCACTGAGCGGTATGCCGAACGTCAGCAGTGCCGCCGACACCCGCTTCGACAGCCTGCGCATTCGCGGCTTCGACGCCAGCAACGACTTCTACCTCGACGGCGTGCGCGACGACAGCCAGTACGTGCGCGACTTGCACAACATCGAGCGCATCGAAGTGCTCAAAGGCCCGGCCGCCGTGTTGTACGGCCGTGGCAGCCAGGGCGGGATCGTCAACCGGGTGAGCAAGTTGCCGCAGTTCGGCCGCCGCTCCACGATCGAAGCCCAGGGCGACAGCGAAGACCTGCGCAGCCTGTATGCGGACTTGAGCACCGACCCGTCGGAAAACCTCAGCCTGCGCCTGAACATGGGCAACATGGACCAGAACAGTTTCCGCGACGGCATCAGCGGCAATCGCCAGTTGTTCGCACCGTCGATGAGCTGGCAGCTCACGCCTGACCTGAACTGGCTGGTGCAGTACGAATACAGCCGCTACAACCGCACACCGGATCGCGGGATTCCGGGTGTCGGCGGCCGCCCGGCCGATGTCGGCCGCGACACCACCTACGGGGGCGAGCACGATTTCATCGACGACAAGTCCCAATCCCTGCGCTCGAAACTCAGCTACGAAATCGCCGACAACTGGCAACTGCGCCATACCCTTGGCGTGTTCAAGCTCAACAGCGATTTCGACAATACCTACGTTACCGGCTTCAACACCAAGACCAAAAAGTACACGCGCCAGCATTGGCAGCAGGATTTGAACACCCGCAACGTGTTCAACAACCTTGAACTCGAAGGCAGCTTCGACACCTTTGGCCTTGAGCATCGATTGCTCACGGGGATTGAGATCGGCAGCCAGCGCCGCGACCCGATTCTGTACAACGCCGCCCCATCCGGACCGGGCAGCCGACCCGTGCCCGAACAGAATCTCTACAACCCGGACCGCGGCCTCGTGCACACCGGGCGCATGCAAACCTTCAGCAACTCCCACACCGAAGTCGAAAGCCGCGCCGTCTACGTGCAGGATCAACTGCGCCTCAACGATCAATGGCAATTGCTCGCCGGCCTGCGTTACGACACCTTCGACATCGAGTCGACCAACAAGCTCAAGAACATCAGTGAAGACCGCGACAGCCACAGCACCAGCCCACGGGTCGGCGTGGTCTGGACGCCGCTGCAAAACCATTCGTTCTACGCGTCCTGGACCAAGACCTTCTCGCCGGTCGGTGGTGGCCTGATCGGCATCACACCGGGCGTAGCCGGCAACACCAACGACCTGAGCCCCGAGCTGACCAAGCAGAAAGAAATCGGCGTGAAGAGCGACTGGTTCGACAACCGCCTGAGCACCACGCTGGCGGTGTATGAGCTGGAACTCTACAACCGTCGTACCAGCGATCCGGATAACCCTGGTTTGATGGTACTCACCGGTGAGCAACGTTCACGCGGCATCGAACTGACCGCCGCCGGCAAGATCACCGGTAACTGGTCCATGCGTGGCGGTGTGGGTATTCAGGACGCTACCGTGGTCAAGGACAACAACGGCCTGGAAGGCAAACGCGTGACCAACGTCGCCAAGCATAACGCCAGTGTGTTCCTCACCTGGAAACCGGAGATGGGCTGGTACGCCGAAACCGGCCTGACGCTGGTGGGCGACCGTTTTGCCGACAACGCCAACACCACCGTATTGCCGGGCTATGGCCGTTGGGATGCGTTGGCCGGTTTCCGTCAGAAGGATTGGGACCTGCGCGCGGCGCTGAACAACATCACCGACCACACGTACTACGCGTCGTCCACCAGCGCCTTCCAGATCCAGCCGGGCGCACCGCGCAGCCTCGTGGTGACCGGGACTTACAGCTTCTAAAACACCAGGCAAAAAAAAGCGCTGCCTTCTGGCAGCGCTTTGACCAATCCTTTGGTTTCTATCCTTCCATCACATCCCACAACGCTTCAAGTTCTGCTTCGCTGAACAATCCAGCGGGGTAGCGCTCGACCATGATCCGGCGGGGGTCAGGTTCTCTGACCTGACGGGTTCCGTTGGACTTCAACCATTGCGCGAGCACCTGAAGCGATTCGCTATTCATTGCCAAGGGATGCGATGTCCGCTCGCTGACCATGTTCATCTCCAGCGCTCTCTCCTGGTTCGTGAGCGGCTAACTTATCCAAGGTTTATGACAGAACATCGCCGTTCTACATTCCCGAGAAGTACCCTCAGGGTGATACAAGAGCTATGCCAAGGCGTAATACTTTCCGACGTACGGACACAAAAAAGCCCGCAGCCCATAAGGGCGGCGGGCTTGATGTGCATCGTAAGATTTAAGCCATCATAAAAAGCGTCAATCAAACGACACCGGCTGTTACAAGTCCACTCAACCTTTGCACGGCGCAGGCTGCTGTTGGGTAAGACAGTGGATGTTGCCGCCCCCCAGTAACAGTTCACGACCCGGCACCATGACCACTTCATGTTGCGGGAACAGGCTTTGCAAAATCTCTTTTGCCGGAGCGTCCAGCGGGTCGTCGAAACTCGGCGCAATAATGCCGCCGTTGACGATCAGGAAGTTCACGTAGGAACCGGCCAGACGTACCGTCGGATTGCGCTCCTGCGTGCCGTCCACCGGGTCCACGCCGGCACACTCTTCTTCGGTCGCGAACAGCGGCCCCGGAATCGGCATCTTGTGTACCGTGAACGGGCGACCTTTGGCGTCGGTGCTGCCTTGCAGCACTTTCATCGCAGCCTGGCAACGCGGGTAGTTCGGATTTTGCGGATCATCGGTCCAGGCCAACAGCACTTCACCGGGACGCACGTAGCAGCAGAAGTTATCCACATGGCCGTCGGTTTCGTCGTTATACAAACCGTCCGGCAGCCAGATGATTTTATCCACAGCCAACTGCGCGCTGAGCACGGCTTCGATCTCGGCACGGTTCATGTGCGGGTTGCGATTGCGGTTCAGCAGGCACTCTTCGGTGGTGATCAGCGTGCCTTCGCCATCGACGTGAATCGAACCGCCTTCGAGCACGAAGCCTTCGGTACGGTAGCGTGGGCTGCGCTCGATCTCGAGGATCTTGCCGGCCACTTGCGAATCACGATTCCACGGCGAATACAGGCCGCCGTCAAAGCCGCCCCACGCGTTGAAATCCCAGTCGACACCACGAACTTCGCCACTGTTATTGATGACGAAAGTCGGGCCGGTATCACGGACCCAGGCGTCGTCGCTGGACATTTCGACCAGGCGAATATTCGGCACGTCGAGACGCGCGCGAGCGTTTTCGTACTGGGCCGCCGACACGGCAACGGTCACCGGTTCAAAACGTGCGATGGCCTTGGCCACCGCCACGTGCGCGGCCTGTGCAGGCTTGCCACCCAGGCGCCAGTTGTCCGGACGCTCGGGCCAGACCATCCAGGCCTGGGTTTGTGGCGCCCACTCGGCGGGCATGTAGAAGCCGTCGGCGCGTGGGGTGCTGTGTAAAGTGGTCATGGTGATCAGGACTCCAGGGAACCGTCGAGGGTTTTGATCGCATTGTATAGGTTCGGGCGACGATCACGGAACGAGCCCCAGGCGCTGCGAATGTGCTCCAGTTCGTCGAGGTCAAAGCTGTGAACCAGCACGCCTTCTGCGGTTTCGTTGAGTTCCTGCACCTTCTCGCCAAACTGGTTGGCGATGAAGGACGAGCCGTAGAAGGTGATGTCGTAGCCGTCCTGTTCTTCGTTGCCGATGCGGTTGCTGGCGATCAACGGCATCAGGTTGGCACCGGCATGGCCTTGCTGAACGCGCTGCCAGTGATCGCGGGACGAGATGCTCTTGTCGTGCGGTTCGCTGCCGATGGCGGTCGGGTACAACAGGATTTCCGCGCCCAGCAACGCCATGCTGCGGGCGCATTCCGGGAACCACTGGTCCCAGCAGATGCCCACGCCGATTTTTGCGTAACGGGTGTTCCAGACTTTGAAGCCGGTATCGCCCGGGTTGAAGTAGTACTTCTCATGATAGCCAGGACCGTCCGGGATGTGGCTTTTACGATAAATCCCGAGGTTGCTGCCGTCGGCATCGATGATCGCAATGCTGTTGAAACGTGCGCGCCCCGCCAGTTCGTAGAAGCTGATCGGCAACACCACGTGCAGTTCCCTGGCAATTTTCTGGAAGTGCTTGATGGCGACGTTGTCGGAGACGGTCGTGGCCAGTTGCAGGTAATCCGGGTTCGGCTTCTGGCAGAAGTACGGGGCCTCGAACAATTCCTGGATCAGGATGATCTGCGCGCCTTGGGCAGCAGCCTCACGGACCAGCTTTTCAGCGGTCTCGATGTTGGCCTCAAGGTCCCAGGAACAAGCCATCTGGGTAGCGGCGACGGTAACGATACGACTCATGAATCATCTCCTGGGCAAGCGCAGAGGGTCGAGGGTGACATGGACCGATGACAGAAACGGGAACGACCGGGCGTGATGATTCACGCCGTGGCGTACGGCGACTTTATAGCCGATAAAAATCGGCTTTCAAAGCGATAAATATGCCTTATGTCGAAATATCCAACGTTAACCCAGATAACAATCGAACTTGAACGCCACCCCTGTGGGAGCGAGCTTGCTCGCGATGAGGCCAGGCCAACCAACATAGACGTTGAATTGAAGGCCGCTATCGCGAGCAAGCTCGCTCCCACATGGAGTAGATGTTCACAGACTTTCTGCGAGTACCTTCGACAGCATGTCGACAAAGAAGTCCACACTCTGGCGCGTGGTGACCATCGGGGGTTTGATCTTGAGGATGTTCAGGTAGTCGCCGGTCGGCTGCATGAAAATGCCCAACTCACGCAGGCGGTCGCACAACAGGGTAGTTTCTTCGGTGGCCGGCTCCAGGGTTTCTCGGTTGCGGATCAACTCCACCCCCAGATAAAAACCTGAGCCATGCACCGCGCCCACCAATGGATGGTGATCGATCAAGGCTTCGAGCCGTTCCTTGAAGTAGCCGCCAACAACCTGCGCGTTCTCCCAGAGTTTTTCCTCCTCCATGACGTCCAGCACCGCCATGCCGATCCGGCAACTGACCGGGCTGCCACCGGCCGACGAAAAGAAGTAACCCTCGGCTTCCAGCGCTTCGGCAATCTCCCGGCGAGTGATCACCGCGCCCAACGGCTGGCCGTTGCCCATGCCCTTGGCCATGGTGATGATGTCCGGCACCACGCCTTGCTCTTCGAAGCCCCAGAAGAACGTGCCCATACGCCCGTAACCGACCTGCACTTCATCGGCAATGCACACGCCGCCCTGGGCACGAACCCGCGCATAGACCTGTTTGAGGTAACCCGGCGGCAGCGAAATCCCCCCCGCGTTGCCATACACCGGCTCGCAAATGAACCCCGCCAGTTGCCGCTGCTGCCCGGCGATTTTCGCCAGGTTGTGCTCAACGCTGCGCACGTAGTCCGGCGCACTGTCGAGGCCGCGGAATTCGCCGCGATAGGTGTTCGGCGCAGTCACCGGGTGCACCCAGTCCGGGCGACTGCTGAGGGCCTTGGGGTTGTCGGCAATCGAGGTCGACACTGCATCTGCCGCCACCGACCAACCGTGATACGCCTCCAGCACGCTGAGCATGTCACGACCGCCGCTGTAGGCCCACGCCAGGCGAATCGCCAGGTCATTGGCCTCGGTGCCGCTGTTGACCAGAAACACCCGGTCCATCGAGTCCGGCGCCAACGCCAGCAAGCGCTCGGAAAACTCGGCAATGGCCGCGTAGTGGAACCGCGAGTTGGTGTTGAGCAACGACCATTGGCGGCTGGCCTCGGCAGCCATGCGCGGGTGGCCGTGGCCGAGCACCGCGACGTTGTTGAGCATGTCCAGGTAAGAACGGCCTTGCATGTCGATCAGGTGATTGCGCCAGCCCCGCTCGATACGCGGCGGGTCGGTGTAATAGTGTTTTTGCGAACGGGCGAAACTCGCGTCACGACGGGCCAGCAAGGCCTGCGGATCCAGCTCGACCTGCGCGTCGCAAGCGAGCCCCAGCAAGGTCGCAGGTGATGGGCACAAGGCTTGCCACGCCGCTGCGCGGGACGGCGTGCAAAACAGCGGTGGATTCAATTCCGCGCCACGGCTCAACTGAACCTGCAACGCCCCGCAGACCTCACCCAGCACCTGCCCTTTGAGCAGCGCGGCCCCCGAATGCAACGACGCGCCGACGCCCCACAAATGCACGCTCAACTGCGCGCTGTCGAGTTGCACCCGGCCATCGGCGAACACGTGCAACACGCCGGCAAACGGCGCCTCCACGGGCGTACCGAGCGGCACCTGCAACGCCACATGCAACGGGCAGGTGTCCGGCTCGACCGCGCTGTCCGGGCGGGTGCGGGACAAACGGTACTGCCCATAACGGCTGGCTGCCAACCCGTGCACGCGGGCCGCTTCGACCAGTAAACGCTGATCGATGCCCGCCTGCTCCCAGTTGCCCGCCTCGAAATGCTCGCTCAGCACACCCAGGTCGATCAAGGCGAACTCGCGGCCCACCAGGCTCGGCAGCAACGGCGCGAAACCTTCGCTGACAATGGCCGGCAGCGACTCGCCGACGGCGGTGAGAATCGCCGCGTCCATCAACTCGAAGGGCACCGAGGTCGCGACGCGGAAAATCTCCCACTCGTGGTTCAGGTTGTCGCGGCTGTACTGATTCTGCGGATCGATGCTCACCTGCTGCTCACCGCTGAGCACCAGCACCGCCGCCCGCGCAACGATCAACGGCCACAGGGCCTGCAACTCTTCGCGCTGCAACGGATTGACCGCGTGATACGCCCGCACCGCCGGCAGGATGTAGAACGGATCACCTTCGGCGTGGTGCAACAACGCCGCGCAGGTCACCGACAGATCAGTGATGCGCCAGGTGCGGACCAGGTCGCCGAAATCAATCACGCCCTGCAACTGCCAGTGACGTTGTTGATCACGCAGGCAGACCACGTTGTCGTCGGTGATGTCCATGTGAATCGCCTGCACCGGCAGGTTCGCCAGCAGCGGCTGCAAGCGCTGCCCGGCTTTGCGAGCGGCCTCGGCGATCAAGGCGCGCTGACGCTCGTCACTGATGACCGGTAGCAGATGAGCGATCAGCGCCTGCGCGTGCCGGGCGTCCCACTGCAACGTTCGCTCAAGCCCCGGATGCTCGAACCCGGCCAGGGCCAGGTCCATTTCGCCACAGAGCCGGCCAAGGTCTGACACCAACGCCGGGCTCAAATGCTGGAGGTGAGTCAGCGACTGCCCCTCGATGTAGTCGAGCACGCGTACGTGCATCTCTTGCCCGGCAAGTTCCAGGGTGAGCAGGTCCCGGCCGTCGTTCGCCGGAATCACTCGCGGCACCTGCACCCCGGATTTCGTCGCCAGATGCTTGAGGGCCGCGTGCTGGGCCTGCAATTCCAGCGCGGCATAATCGCCACGGCAGATCTTCAGGACAAAGCGCCCCTGCCCACAGTCGAGCCGGTAATTGAGGTCCTGCTGACTGCCCAACGCCTGCAGCGTGCCGCTCAGCCCATAGTGTTCGCGCAACAGCGCCAGCGCCTGCTGTGCAGTCACCTGCGGGCCCGGCAGACTGGCGCGATGAATCAACGTGGCGAGCGGCATACATCAACCCCTGAAATTTTATTAGGCGCTTATATCGCCACCGTGACCGACGATAAGCAACCCCCGGAGGTCAGTCGCTCGTCGCCGCGAAATCCCGATAAATGACAAATCCGACCAACACCCCTATTGCACCACCCCGGTGCTGCCGACAAGCTATGATCCTTCGCTTCACGACTGTCTCAGGCTAAACAGGCGACCTACATGCGCATTCTCATCACCGGCGGCGCCGGTTTCATTGGTTCGGCCCTGGTGCGCGAGCTGATTACCCACACCGACCATGAAGTGCTCAACCTGGACAAGCTGACCTACGCCGGCAACCTGGAATCGCTGAGCAGCATCGCAACCGATACCCGCTATGAATTCGTGCAGGCCGACATCGTCGACCAGGCCACCGTCAGCGCGGTGCTGGAACGTTTTGCGCCACAGGCGATCATGCACCTGGCGGCGGAGTCCCATGTCGACCGCTCCATCGACGGTCCGTCGGATTTCATCCAGACCAACATCGTCGGCACCTACAGCCTGCTGGAAGCCACCCGCGCCTACTGGCAGCGCTTGGCAGAACCTGAGAAAAGCGCGTTTCGTTTTCACCACATCTCCACGGACGAGGTCTACGGCGACCTGCACGGCGTCGACGATCTGTTCACAGAAACCACGCCTTACGCGCCGAGTTCGCCGTACTCTGCCAGCAAGGCTGCGTCCGATCACCTGGTCCGCGCCTGGCAGCGCACCTACGGTTTGCCGGTACTGCTGACCAACTGCTCGAACAACTACGGGCCGTTCCATTTCCCCGAGAAACTGATTCCGCTGGTGATCCTCAATGCCCTGGCAGGCAAACCGCTGCCCGTGTACGGCAATGGCCTGCAAGTGCGCGACTGGTTGTACGTCGAAGACCACGCCCGCGCCTTGCTCAAGGTCGTCACCGAAGGCGTGGTCGGCGAGACCTACAACATCGGCGGCCACAACGAACAGAAGAACATCGACGTGGTGCGCGGTATTTGCCATCTGCTCGAAGAGCTGGCACCACACAAACCCGCAGGCGTCGGGCACTACGCCGACCTGATCACCTTCGTCACGGACCGTCCCGGCCACGATCAGCGCTATGCGATCGACGCCGGCAAAATCCAGCGCGAGCTGGGCTGGGTGCCGCAAGAAACGTTCGAAACGGGCCTGCGCAAGACCGTCCAGTGGTATCTGCAAAATCTGGAATGGTGCCGCCGGGTTCAGGACGGCAGTTATCAGGGCGAACGCCTGGGTTTTACCGACTTTAAGGATCTGATTGCATGATGAAGGGCATTGTTCTGGCGGGCGGTTCGGGCACGCGCCTGCACCCGATTACGCTTGGGGTCTCCAAGCAACTGCTGCCGGTCTACGACAAACCGATGATCTACTACCCGATCTCGGTGCTGATGCTGGCGGGCATCAAAGACATCCTGCTGATTTCCACACCGCAGGACCTGCCGCAGTACCGCAACCTGCTGGGTGACGGCAGCCAGTTCGGCGTGCACTTCAGCTATGCCGAACAGCCATCTCCGGACGGCCTCGCCCAGGCATTCCTGATTGGCGAGGCGTTCATTGGCGATGACCCGGTGTGCCTGATCCTGGGCGACAACATTTTCCACGGGCAGTACTTCGGCGAACAACTGAAAAACGCGGCCCGACGCTCAACCGGTGCAACGGTATTCGGGTACTGGGTCAAGGATCCGGAGCGCTTTGGTGTCATCGACTTCGACAGTGAAGGGCGTGCCATTTCAATCGAAGAAAAACCCAAGAAGCCAAAGTCCAGCTACGCCGTCACCGGGCTCTACTTCTACGACAACGACGTCATAAAAATCGCCAAGGCAGTGACACCTTCTGCACGCGGCGAGCTGGAAATCACCGACGTCAACAATGCCTACCTGCAACGCGGCGATCTACAGGTCGAACGCTTCGGACGCGGCTTCGCCTGGCTCGACACCGGCACCCACGACAGCCTGCTGGAAGCTTCGCAATACGTGCAGACCATCGAACACCGTCAAGGACTGAAAGTCGCCTGCCTCGAAGAAATCGCTTATCAGAACGGCTGGATCGACCGCGAACATCTGCTGGAGCGTGCCCAGTTTTTTGGCAAGACCGGCTACGGCCAGTACCTTTTCACCATCGCGGGAGAACACCAATGAATGTATCGCTCACCGAACTGCCCGGTGTTCTGATCATCGAACCCAAGGTATTTGGTGACGAGCGCGGTTTTTTCTACGAAAGCTTCAATGCGCAGGCGTTCGAGCAGGCAACCGGCCTGAGTAAAGTGTTCGTGCAGGACAACCACTCACGTTCGCAAAAAGGCGTGCTGCGCGGCCTGCACTATCAACTGGAACACACTCAAGGAAAACTCGTACGGGTCACCGCCGGCGAAGTACTCGATGTGGCCGTGGATATCCGCCGCAGCTCGCCCAACTTCGGACGCTGGGCCAGCGTACGTCTGTCGGCGCAGAACAACCGTCAGCTCTGGATTCCGGAAGGCTTTGCCCATGGTTTCGTGGTGCTCAGCGATTACGCCGAATTCCTCTACAAGACCACCGACTACTACACGCCATCGGCCGAGCGCTGCATTCGCTGGGACGACCCGGACCTGGCCATCGACTGGCAACTGACCGAAGCCCCCCAACTGTCCGTCAAGGACCAGGCTGGCGTGCAGTTCAAAGAGGCGGATGTATTTGCATGAGCGCCCCCTTGAGAGTCCTCATCAGCGGCCAGCACGGCCAGGTGTCTCTTGAGTTGCAAAAACACCTCAAGGGCCTGGGTGAAGTGATCGTGTGCGCACGCGAGCAACTTGATCTGGCGCAACCCGAGCAGATCCGCCAGCAGGTGCGTGCGCTACGCCCGGACCTGATCATCAACGCCGCCGCCCACACTGCGGTCGACCAGGCGGAAAGCGAACCGCAACTGGCCTTCACGATCAACGCCACGGCGCCCCAGGTGTTTGCCGAGGAAGCGCTTGCGCTGGGCGTCCCGCTGATCCACTACTCCACCGACTACGTGTTCGACGGGCGCAAAACCGCGCCCTACACCGAAGCGGACACGCCCAACCCGCTGGGCGTCTACGGCGCCAGCAAACTGGCCGGTGAGCACGCCATCGCTGCCGTCGGTGGTGCACACCTGATCCTGCGCACCAGTTGGGTCTACTCGACCCACGGGCGCAACTTCCTGCTGACCATGCAACGCCTGCTGCAAGAAAAACCACACCTGCGGGTGGTGGCGGACCAGATCGGTGCACCGACCTGGGCCGGCACCATCGCACGGAGCACTCGTGCCCTGATCGAACGCTGGCAGTCGGGCCACGCTGGCGCCTGGGGCACTTATCACCTGAGCGCCCAAGGTGAAACCTCATGGTTCGGTTTTGCCCAGGCCATCGCCGAACAGTTGCAGGCCCGGCACCTGCCGTGCGCGAGCCTTGAGGCGATCCCGTCCAGCGAGTACCCGACGCCTGCTACGCGCCCGCTGAACTCACGCCTCGATTGCAGCCGGCTGCTACAGCAGTGGAATGTCAGCCAGCCCGACTGGCGCGACGCGCTGCGCGAGTGTCTTGCCGAACAAGCCTAGGCATAATGCGCCTGTACTCACAGGCGCCCGATGCTCATGACCCCGACCCTCCCCCGCAGACCCCGCTGGCGCAGCCTCGCTCTGCTCGCGTTGTGCCTCGCGCCGTTGCTGTGGCCGCTGGAGCATCTGGCCGAGCGTTACTACCGCAGCGAACTGGCCGGGCAGAACCGTCAGACCCTTGACCTCTACGTCGCCAACCTGCTGGGCACCCTGCACCGCTACGAAGTACTGCCGCAAATCCTCGGCGACCTGCCGGCGCTGCGGGCCGTGCTGGGCGCACCGGACGATGGCGTCACCCAGGGCAATGCCAACCGCTTCCTGAAAAACATCAGTGCCCAGACTGGCGCTGAAGTCATGTACCTGATGGACACACGCGGCAAGACCCTGGCCGCGTCCAACTGGGATAAACACGACAGCTTCGTCGGGCGCAATTTCGCCTTTCGCCCCTATTTCAGCGAGGCCATGCAGGGCCGCCTCGGACGTTTCTTCGGCCTGGGCACCACCTCGGCCAAACGTGGCTACTTCTTTGCCGCCGCTGTCCGCGATGGCGAACAGATCCTCGGCGTGCTGGTGGTCAAGGTCGACCTCGACCACACCGAAAGCCTCTGGGGCAAAACCCCGGAGCAACTGCTGCTGACCGACCACAACGGCGTGGTGATTCTGACCTCGCGCCCGGAATGGCGCTTTCGGGCGACCCGCCCCCTGAGCGATGACGACCGCCAGGCCATCGCGGCGGTCCAGCCCTACCCGACCCGCGATCCAAAACCGCTGAACCTCAACCCCAGCGCCTGGCTGACCCAGACCCAGCAGATAGAGGAAACCGGCTGGAGCGTCAGCATCCTCGCCCCGCGCACCCTGATCGACCGCCCGGTGCGCACCGTGGTCGCCATTGGCGGCGCGACGTTGCTGGTGGTGATGTTGCTGCTCGGGCTGTTGATGCAGCGTCGTCGTCACTACCTGGAACGCATCGCCTTCGAAGCCAAGGCCCGACGCGAACTGGAAATGCGCGTGGCGGAGCGGACCAGCGACCTGGAAGGCCTCAACCGGCGCCTCAAACAGGAAGTACTGGAGCGCGAGCAGGCGCAGCAGGAATTGGTGCGCGCCCAGGATGACCTGGTGCAGGCCGGCAAGCTGTCGGCGCTGGGCACCATGTCGGCGAGCATCAGCCATGAACTCAACCAGCCATTGGCGGCGATCCGCAGCTACGCGGAAAACGCCGAAGTGCTGCTTGACCATCAACGCACCGACGACGCCCGTGGCAACCTGAAACTGATCAGCGAGCTGACCGGGCGCATGGCCTCGATCATCGCTCACCTGCGAGCCTTCGCCCGCCGCGACCGCCACGCGCCGGAAAGCGTCGCCCTGCAACCGGCACTCGACGATGCACTGGCATTGCTGGCCAAGCGGCGGCGGAGCATGGAGGTCGAATTGATCCGCGACCTGCCGGCCGCCACGCTGTGGGTCGAGGCCGGCGAAACCCGTCTGCGGCAGGTGCTGGGCAACCTGCTGGCCAACGCCCTCGACGCACTGACCGAAAAAGGTCCGCCGCGCAGACTCTGGCTGAGTGCCGAATCCACCTCCGACGGCGTCAATCTGTACATTCGCGACAACGGTCCGGGGTTCTGCATGGAAGCCCTGGGCCGGGCCGGCGAACCCTTCTACACCACCAAGACCCGCACCCAGGGCCTTGGGCTGGGGCTGGCCATTTGCGACACCCTGATGCGCGCCTTCGGCGGTGAACTGTCGTTCGCCAACCACAAGGAAGGTGGTGCCTTGATTACCCTGCGGCTGCGCGCTGGCGCACCCGGTGTCAGCCTGCAACCGTCCGAGGACCGCAGCTCATGAGCAACATCGTCGACAATCGGGTGCAAGTGGTGTTGATCGACGACGATCCCCACCTGCGCCAGGCCCTGAGCCAGACCCTGGACCTGGCCGGGCTGAAAGTCCTGCCGCTGGCCGAAGCCCAGGGCCTGGCCGCGCGCCTGGAGCGCGACTGGCCGGGCGTGGTGGTCAGCGACATCCGCATGCCGGGCATGGACGGCCTCGAACTGCTGAGCGAGTTGCACGCCCAGGACCCGGAGCTGCCGGTGCTGTTGATCACCGGCCACGGCGACGTGCCGCTGGCGGTGCAGGCGATGCGCGCCGGGGCCTATGACTTCCTCGAAAAGCCCTTCGCCAGCGACGCCCTGCTCGACAGCGTGCGCCGTGCCCTCGCCCTGCGCCAACTGGTGCTGGAAAATCGCAGCCTGCGTCTGGCCCTGAGCGACCGCAATGAACTCAGCACGCGACTAGTCGGGCAGTCAGCGCCCATGCTGCGCCTGCGCGAGCAGATCGGCGCCCTGGCGGCCACCCGCGCGGACGTGCTGATCCTCGGTGAAACCGGCGCCGGCAAGGAAGTGGTGGCCCGCGCCCTGCACGACTTGTCGAACCGCCGCAGCGGGCCATTCGTGGCGATCAACGCCGGGGCGCTGGCCGAGTCGGTGGTCGAGAGTGAACTGTTCGGCCACGAACCCGGCGCCTTCACCGGCGCGCAAAAACGCCGCATCGGCAAGTTCGAATTCGCCAACGGCGGGACGCTGTTCCTCGATGAAATCGAAAGCATGAGCCTGGATGTCCAGGTGAAATTGCTGCGCTTGCTGCAAGAGCGGGTGGTCGAGCGGCTGGGCGGTAATCAACTGATCCCGCTGGACATCCGCATCATCGCCGCCACCAAGGAAGACCTGCGCCAGTCGGCCGACCAAGGGCGTTTTCGCGCTGACTTGTATTACCGCCTGAACGTCGCGCCGCTGCGCATCCCGCCGCTGCGCGAACGGGGTGAAGACGTGCTGATGCTGTTCCAGCATTTCGCCGACGAAGCCAGCGGCCGCCACGGTCTGCCCCCTCACGAATTGCAACCGGGGCAACGCGCCCTGCTGCTGCGCCACACCTGGCCCGGCAACGTGCGCGAACTGCAAAACGCCGCCGAACGCTTTGCCCTGGGCCCTGGAGCTGGAACTGGACAACAACGCGCCGGACGGCAGCGCCGGCACGATCACGGCAGACCTCAGTGGCGGTTTGAGCGAGCAGGTGGAAAATTTCGAGAAGAGCCTGATCGCTGCCGAACTGGCGCGCACTCACAACTCCATGCGCAGCCTCGCCGAGGCCTTGGGCATACCGCGCAAGACCTTGCACGACAAACTGCGCAAGCACGGCCTGACGTTCGCCAACAACAGCGACGAACCCGATTGAGCCGCGCCGACTAACCTTTAAACAGACACCTTGAGCCCCGAGGCCCGTGCATGAACCGCGACAGCCGTTACCTGGAATCAATCCTGCACCACGACATTCCTCTGACACGGGACATGGGCCTGAAGGTGCTCGACTGGCAGGCTCAGCAACTGCGCTTGCAACTGCCGCTGAAAGCCAACGTCAACCACAAAAGCACCATGTTCGGCGGCAGCCTGTACTGCGGCGCGGTGTTGGCAGGTTGGGGCTGGTTGCATTTACGCCTGCGCGAAGAAGGCGTCGAGGACGGGCACATCGTGATTCAGGAAGGCCAGATCAGCTACCCGCTGCCGGTCACCACCGACGCGATTGCCCTCTGCGATGCGCCGGGCGCAGCGACATGGAAGAAGTTCCTGGCCACGTACCAGCGTTATGGCCGGGCGCGGTTGACGTTGCACACGCGCATCGTCAACGCCGACAGTGATGAAGATGCGGTGAAGTTTACCGGGCAGTACGTGCTGCACCGGTAAGACATGAGCGCCACCCCTAACCCTCCGGGAGAGGGTTAGGGTGAGGGCGGCAGCTCTGGATCAGCCCATCACCCCCGGGCCAGCGCCAACAATTTCTCCCGCCAGGCAGCCTTGGCCGGAAGTGCCAGGAAAAACGAATTACGCAGCGATTCACGTGCCGGATAGCTGAACGGCACGCCACTCAACTCCAGCACCTCGCCACCCGCGCCCTCCAGCACGCCTTGAGCGGCAGCAGTGTCCCATTGGGAGGTGGGCGCCAGTCGTGGGTAGCAATCCGCTGCGCCTTCGGCCAGCAGGCAAAACTTCAGCGAACTGCCAATGTTGGCCAGTTGCAGCTCACCCAGGCTGTCGCTCAAACCGGCCAGCAAACGCTCTTGCTCGGGGCTTGAATGCCGACGGCTGGCAACCACGGTGAAGGCTTCGCCCGCACCGGGTGTTTCACGTACGTGGATCGGCTGCGGCGTTTCACCCGCGTCGGCACGCCACGCGCCAAGCCCGGCGCCGCCGAAATAGCAGCGGCCGTTAGTCGGCATCGACACTACGCCAAACACCACGCGACCCTGTTCGATCAACGCGATGTTGACGGTGAATTCTTCGCTGCCGGAAATGAATTCCTTGGTGCCATCGAGCGGGTCCACCAGCCACCAGCGCTGCCAGCGGCTGCGCACGTCCTGCGCGATGTCCGCGTCCTCTTCGGACAGCACCGGAATGCTTGGGTCCAGCGCCGTCAAACCGGCCAGGATCAAGTGATGGGCCGCCAGATCCGCCGCCGTGACCGGTGAATCGTCGGACTTGGCCGTCACTGCCACGCCGGAGCGCCAGAACGGCAGAATGACTTCACCGGCCTTGAGCGCCAACTCGACCACCGGGGCCAGCAACGGATGAACCTGTGGAAAATTGATCATGGCAAAAATACCCCGCGCTCGGTCAGCACATCACGGGCCAGGTACAACGCCGCCAAGGCACGCCCTTCGCTGAACTGCGGGTTTTGTGCCAAGGCCGACAGTTCGCGCAGGTTGACCCGGTCGACCCGCATCGGCTCCGGCTCATCGCCTTCAAGCCGTTCCTCGTACAACTCGGTTGCCAGGACCACCTGAATACGCTGGCTCATGTAACCCGGCGACAACGACAGTTCAGTCAAATGTTCCAGCTGATGCGCGCCAAAACCCGCTTCCTCCTTGAGCTCACGCTCGGCGGCGGCCAACACGTCTTCACCCGGCTCGATCAAGCCCTTGGGCAGGGACAGCTCATAGGCGTCCGTACCGCCGCAGTATTCTTCGACGAGCACGGCATGATCATCATCGATCATTGCCACAATCATTACCGCGCCATAGCCAACGCCTTTGCTGACCAGCCGCTCGTACGTGCGCTCCACGCCATTGGAAAAGCGCAGTTGCAGCTCTTCGACGCAAAAAAGACGAGTGGTGGCGACGATCTCGCGGGCGAGTACAGTGGGTTTCTGGCGCATGAAAGGCTCCTTGGCGATTGCGGGTTACTATACAGGCTGTTTGAAAGCTGCTGCGCTCAAGATTGCAGCGTCAAGAAACGGCTCAAACGGGTCATTTACAACTCGTAGACTCCCCGTCCTCGCCGTTTTTTTCCTTGCACTCGCTACGCTTTCAAATCAGCCTGTAACCGTGGCTTTCTTGATTGTTTATGTCGGATATCCTTTACCGCTGGAGAAGTTTTCAATGCTGTCACTGCCCTGGCACGACATCGACACCGTTCTGCTGGATATGGACGGCACCCTGCTGGACCTGCACTACGACAACCACTTCTGGATGGAGCACCTGCCCCAACGCTACGCCGAACTGCATGGCATCAGCAGGGCGATGGCCGAGCTGGAGTTGCAGCCGTTGTTCGAACGCAATGCCGGCCAGTTGCAGTGGTATTGCCTGGACTTCTGGAGCGCCGAGTTGAAGCTGCCGGTGCGGGAACTGAAGCTGGAAACGGCTCACCTGATTGCGTTGCGCCCGGATGCCGATACCTTTCTGGCGGCGATCAAACGGGCGGGTAAACGCGTGGTGCTGATCACCAACGCCCACCGCGATTCGCTGTCGTTGAAGCTGGAAAAAATCGAGTTGGCGCCCTACTTCGAGCGTTTGATCAGCTCCCACGATTACGGCTTCGCCAAGGAAAACCCGCAGTTTTGGGACGCCTTGCAAGCCGACATCGGCTTCGACCCGGCACGCAGCCTGTTCATCGACGACACCCTGCCAATTTTGCGCAGCGCACGGGATTTTGGTGTGGGGCATCTGTTGGCGGTGAGCCAACCGGACAGTCGCAAAGCACCGAAAGACACCGCCGAGTTTGCGGCGGTGGGGGATTATCGCGAGCTGATTGCAGGACTCTAGAGTCCATTGTGGCGAGGGAGCTTGCTCCCGCTGGGCCGCAAAGCGGCCTTAAATCGATATCCGCATACCTTCAGACAAAACGCATCAACCGGTTTACGACTGCTGCGCAGCCGAACGGGAGCAAGCTCCCTCGCCACAAGTCTTACATTACTCAGGAATCCGCAGCGACTGCCCCGGATAAATCTTGTTCACATCCTTGAGCATCGGCTTGTTGGCTTCGAAGATTTTCTGATACTTGTTGGCATCGCCATACACACGCAGGGAAATCGCGCTCAGAGTGTCGCCCTTCACGACGGTCACAAACACAGCGGCCTTCGCCACCGGGCCGGTCACGGTGATCTGGTCGTCCACGCTGCCGACACCGGCGATATTGCCCACGGCCAGCAGGATTTTTTCCTTCTCTTCCTGGCTCGCCACTTCACCGGTAACGATCACCTTGTCACCGTCTACCGTGGCCTTGATGTTGGGGTTACCCAAACCGACCTTGGCAATATGGTCCTTCAACTGCTCGCTGGCATTGGCGTTACCCGGTGTCAGCAAATCGATCAGTTTTTCGCCTGCTTCTTTCACAAAACTAAAAAGACTCATGGTGCACACTCCTTGGGTTTAAAGGTCCGGTCGCGAAAGACTAGACCAACACCGTCGGACACGGTTCCCAACCGACCAATGACTACGCCCGCACGCTGGCGCTAGAATCCCCACCCTGCCACCCGCCCGGAGCGACGATGGACATCAAACAGCTGAAATTCCTCATCGCCCTGGACGAAACCCGCCACTTCGGCCAGGCCGCGGCGCGTTGCCACATCACGCAGCCCACCTTGTCCATGCGCCTGCGCAGCCTTGAGGAAGAACTCAACCTGCCGCTGGTCAATCGCGGCCAGCGTTTCGAAGGTTTCACCGCCCCCGGCGAACGCGTACTGGCCTGGGCGCGCACGGTACTGGCGGCCTACGACGGTCTACAGGCCGAGGCCGCTGCCTGTCGTGGCAATCTGGTCGGGACCTTGCGGCTGGGCGTGGTGCCGCTGTCGAGCTTCGACCCCTTGCCGCTGATGCAACAGCTGCACGCCGAGCACCCGAACCTGACGTTCGAACTCTCGGCGTTGAGTTCCGAGCAGATTCTCGAGCAACTGGCGAGCAATCGCCTGGACCTTGGCGTGTCCTACCTTGAACGCCTGGACAACGAGCGCTTCGACTCCCTGGCCTTCAGCGAAACCCGCATGGGCTTGCTCTACGACCAGCGTTTTTTCAGCTTCGGTGAAAAACCCTTGAGCTGGGAGGCGCTGATCGAGCTGCCGCTGGGCATGCTCACCAGTGGCATGCACTTTCGCCAGTCCATCGACCACAACTTCCATAGCCGCGGCCTCAACCCAAAACCACTGTTGCAGACCGACGCCGTCCATCAACTGTTACAAGCCGTGCACGGTGGCCTGTGCTGCGCGGTGATGCCGCTGGAGGGCGGGCTCGAATCCCTGACCGAGCACCTGCGCCTGCAACCGATTGAAAACGCACAGACGCTTGGGCGCCTGGGGCTGATCATGCGCCGCAGTGCACCTCGTTCGGCGCTGGCGGAAGCGTGTTTTGCGCTTTATCAAAAATCGCTGATAGCGTCTTGATCGACGTCATCTATCGGTAGATCAGTAATAGCGATTAGACGTGACACAGCGTCGCGCCTAGTCTTAAACCTGATTAATCCGCCGGTATTGCCCCATGAACGCCAAGCGCCCGGTCTGCCCGGTGCCTTCCGTGGAAACGTCCGCGCCCGCCGCCAGCCAGAACTACCAGTATTGCAACCTCGATCACAGCGAATCCGCCACCACGGCACTCGCTGAGGAAGTGGCGCTGGCCATCGCCTACAACGGCATCAGCCAGGCCGTGATGCTGGTCACCCCGACCGACCTGGAAGACTTTATCGTCGGCTTCAGCCTCGGCAGCGGGATCATCAGCGACGCCTCTGACATCTATGACCTGCAACTGAGCGGCACAGGGTCGGCACAATACGCCCAAGTGCAAATCGCCAGCCGCGCCTTCTGGAACCTCAAGCAGCAACGCCGCCAACTGGCCGGCACCAGCGGTTGCGGGCTCTGCGGGGTCGAAGCCGTCGAACAGGCATTGCCTGACCTCAAGGTATTGCCCGGCGCGCCACTGCCACCGGCCGAATGGCTGGAAGGCTTGCGCCAGCGCATCAGCGCGTTCCAGCCGCTGGGCCAGCATTGCGGCGCCGTGCATGCGGCGGTGTTCATGAACAACCGGGGCGAACTGCTGCTGGGCCGTGAAGACATCGGCCGACACAACGCCCTCGACAAACTGATCGGTGCCCTGATCCGGCAGAACATTCCGACCGCAGGCGGCCTGGCGATTGTCACCAGCCGTTGCAGCCTGGAACTGATCCAGAAAGTCCTGCGCGCAGGTATCCAGACCCTCGTCAGCCTGTCGTCGCCCACTGGCCTGGCCCTGCAATGGGCCCGCCGGCACAACCTCAACCTCATCCACCTGCCGCAGAAAAGTGCGCCGCGGGTCTATAGCCCTGCGACGGAGAGTCAAGCGTGAGCACCCATCATCAAGCCGACCAGACACCCACCCCGCGCTACAAGCCCTACAAGGGCCCGGCCGGTGGCTGGGGCGCGCTGATCAGTGTCGCCCAGGCGTGGCTGACCAGCGACAACGCGCTGAAAAACATCCGCATGATGCTCAAGACCAACCAGAACGGCGGCTTCGACTGCCCGGGCTGCGCCTGGGGCGACTCGCCGGAAAGCGGCATGGTCAAGTTCTGCGAGAACGGCGCCAAAGCGGTCAACTGGGAAGCCACCAAACGCCGTGTCGATGCGGCGTTCTTTGCCAGGCACAGCGTCACCTCGCTGCTGGAGCAGAGCGACTACTGGCTTGAATACCAGGGCCGTCTCACCGAGCCCATGAGCTACAACGCCGAGACCGACCGCTACACCCCCATCAGCTGGGAAGCGGCCTTCGCGTTGATCGGAAAACACCTGCTCAACCTGTCGAGCCCCGATCAGGCCGAGTTCTACACCTCGGGCCGGGCCAGCAACGAAGCCGCGTACCTGTATCAACTGTTCGTGCGCGCCTACGGCACCAACAACTTTCCCGATTGCTCGAACATGTGCCACGAGGCCAGCGGCGTCGCCCTGGCGCAAAGTGTCGGCGTCGGCAAAGGCACCGTGACCTTCGACGACTTCGAACACGCGGACGCGATTTTTGTCTGGGGCCAGAACCCCGGCACCAACCACCCACGGATGCTTGAACCACTGCGCGAAGCGGTCAAGCGCGGCGCCCAGGTGGTGTGCGTCAACCCGCTCAAGGAACGCGGACTGGAACGCTTCCAGCACCCGCAACATCCGCTCGAAATGCTCACCAACGGTGACCGTCCGACCAACACCGCCTACTTCCGTCCCGCCCTGGGCGGCGACATGGCGCTGCTGCGCGGCATGGCCAAGTTCCTGCTGCAATGGGAGCGCGAGGCGCAACAAACCGGCGCGCCGTCGGTGTTCGACCACGACTTCCTCAACGAGCACACCGCCAGCGTGCTCGACTACTTGGGCAGCATCGACGACACCCCGTGGGCGCAGATCGTCGAGCAGTCCGGGCTGACGCTTGAAGACATCGAGCAAGCGGCGCGCATGTACGCCAAGGGCAAGAACGTGATCATGTGTTGGGCCATGGGCATCACCCAGCACCGGCACTCGGTGCCGACCATCCAGGAAATCGCCAACCTGATGCTGCTACGCGGCAATATCGGCCGACCGGGCGCGGGCCTGTGCCCGGTGCGTGGTCACAGCAACGTGCAGGGCGACCGGACGATGGGTATCAACGAACGCCCGCCGGCGTTCTTCCTCGATGCGCTGGAGCGCCGCTTCCAGTTCAAGGTGCCCCGCGGGAACGGTCACAACGTGGTCGAAGCCATTCACGCGATGGCTGACGGGCGCTCCAAAGTCTTCATCGGGCTGGGCGGTAACTTCGCCCAGGCCACGCCGGACAGCCCACGGACCTTCCAGGCCCTGAGCAACTGCGACCTCACCGTGCAAATCAGCACCAAACTCAATCGCAGCCATCTGGCTCACGGTAAAGAAGCGCTGATCCTGCCGTGCCTGGGCCGCACCGACATCGACCTGCAAACCGAAGGCGCGCAAGCAGTGACCGTGGAAGACTCCTTCAGCATGGTCCACGCCTCCAACGGCCAGTTGCAGCCGCTGTCGAAACACATGCGCTCCGAGCCCTGGATCGTCGCCGGCATCGCCGCCGCTACGCTGGGCGCCAAACCTGTCGACTGGAACTGGGTGGTGGCCGATTACAGCCGCATCCGCGAGCTGATCGCCGACACCATTCCGGGCTTCACGGACTTCAACCAGAAGCTCAAAAACCCGGGTGGTTTCTACCTGGGCAACAGCGCAGGCGCGCGGCGCTGGAACACCCCATCCGGTCGGGCCAACTTCCGGGCGAACATCCTGCCGGCCGACCTGGTCCACGAGCGCACCCGCGCCACCGGGCAATTGCCGGACCTGATCATGCAGTCGATGCGCTCGCACGATCAGTACAACACCACTATTTACGGCCTCGACGACCGTTATCGCGGGGTCAAGGGCCAGCGGGACGTGTTGTTCGTCAATGAAGCGGACATCATTCGACTGGGCTTCAAACCGGGGCAGAAAGCCGACATCGTGTCGATCTGGGACGATGGCCGCGAACGTCGGGTCAAGGGCTTCACGCTGCTGGCCTTCGACATCCCGGCCGGGCAAGCCGCCGCGTACTACCCGGAAGTGAACCCGCTGGTGCCATTGGAAAGCACCGGTGACGGCAGCCACACGCCGACCTCCAAGTTCGTGGCAATCCGCCTGGAAGCCGCGAGCGAAACCGGGTTGATCATGGCGAAGTCGGCTTAACGCGGTGTCTGGTCTGGCGATTCGACGAAAGCGGTGGGTTATTCAACAAAATTTCCGGCCCCCGCACTTTTCAATCGCCCACAAAAAAGGCCGCTTTTGCATAAAAGCGGCCTGTCACAAGTAGCTAAAGACCGGCGAAAAATCATTAAGTTCCAGCTAAAAAACAATAACTTAGTGAATTGTGTACACGTCGTGTTACTCGTCGGATTTCGATTGTAACCGCCACGACACAGCCTCAGGATCGCGTCGTCATCCCTTTGAGGCTCATCTATGAAGTTCTCCTCGATTCTCTTGTTGTCCCTTGGCCTGGTCAGTGGCTTCGCTTCTGCCGGAGGCACCACCGAAGCAGGTGTGGGCGGCGCATTGGGCGGGGTTTTAGGCTCGGTGGTGGGCCAGTCGCTGGGCGGCAACACCGGCTCGACCATCGGCGCAGCGCTGGGCGGCGCAGGTGGCAGTGCGGTCGGTGCCGACAAACGCAGCCGTGGCGAAGCCGCCATCGGTGGCGCACTCGGTGCAGCAGGCGGCAACGTGGTCGGGCGTAGCGTCGGCGGCCGTAACGGCAGCCTGATCGGCGCAGCCGCCGGCGGTGGCGCGGGTGGCGCACTCGGCAACTACATGGGTAACAAGAGCGACGACGATGATCGCCGCTACAGCAGTCGCGACCGTGACGATCGCCGCTACTACCGTGATGATCACCCTGGCCGCGGCCATGCCTATGGACATCGCAAGCACAAGCATCGTTATTATCGCGACTGATGCCTGAGTAGTCTCACGCAACAGATGCCACAAAAAATCGCAGCCCTCGGGCTGCGATTTTTTTGTTTCACGCCACCAACCGTTCCAGCGCCCCGCGCAGCCCGTCCGGGATGGCCACTGGCTGATTCGACGCCCGGTCAACGAACACATGCACAAAACGCCCCGCCGCGCAGGCATCTGCTTCCCCGGCCTTGAACACGGCCAGTTCATACTGCACTGAGCTGTTGCCCAGTTTCCCCACCCGTAACCCGATCTCGATGCGCTCGGGGAAGGCAATCGACGTAAAATAGTCGCACGCCGAACTCACCACAAAACCCACCACGTTACCGTCGTGAATATCCAGGCCACCGACTTCGATCAGGTAGGTGTTTACCGCCGTGTCGAAGAAGCTGTAATAGGTCACGTTGTTCACGTGGCCATAGACATCGTTGTCGTGCCAGCGCGTGATGATGGGCTGGAAATGCACGTAATCGGCGCGTTGCGGCATGCGGTCGGTCATGGGTGGTTCCTGTGTGAGGGTGACGCGAGTCTACCGGTCAGCGAAACCTTTACCCACCGCCGCCAGCTCGCTGATCAGCCGGGCTGGCTGCCAGTGGTCGCCCTGTTTGGTCTCCAGTTGCACCAGCCGCTCATGGATCGCCGCCAACCCTTGCTGATCCGCCCAGGCCATCGGCCCGCCCTTGTCGGCCGGGAAGCCGTAGCCATGGAGGTAGACCAGATCGATGTCATGAGCCGAGTCGGCGATGCCTTCCTGCAGGATCTTCGCGCCCTCATTGACCAACGCCAGCACGCAGCGCTCAAGAATCTCTTCAGGGCCGATATCCCGGCGCTGATAGCCAAGCTGCTCGCTTACGTGCAACACCAGCGCATCCACCTCGACATCGTGTTCGGCCTGTCGGCTACGGGGCTCGTAGTGGTAATAACCCTTGCCACTCTTCTGGCCAAAACGGCCAAGTTCACACAATCGATTATCGATTTGCACCTCTGGCGCATCCTGCCCGGTGCCCGCCAATTCCCGGGCGCGCCATTCCAGGTCGACGCCAACCACGTCGTACATGCGAAACGGTCCCATGGCGAACCCGAAACCTTGCAGTGCCGCATCAACCTGTTGTGGATAAGCGCCTTCAAGCAACATCTTGCGGGCCTCCAGCACGTAGGGATGCAGCATCCGGTTACCGATGAAGCCATGGCAATTGCCCGACACCACGCTGACCTTGCCCATCCGTTGGCCCAGCGCCAGCGCAGCCTTGAGCACTGCTGGCGCGGTTTGGGCGCCACGAATGATTTCCAGCAGTCTCATGATGTGCGCCGGGCTGAAGAAGTGCAGGCCCAGCACCTGTTTCGGTCGATGCGTGGCAGCGGCGATGGCGTCAATGTCCAGGGCCGAGGTGTTACTGGCCAGGATCGCTTCAGGCTTGAGCACGCCGTCCAGTTCGCGGAAGATTTTCTGTTTGAGTTCGAGGTTTTCGTAAACAGCCTCGATCACCAGGTCCACCTCGCGGATGGCGCGATA
The DNA here is from genome assembly GCF_039908635.1 of Pseudomonas purpurea. Taxonomy (NCBI): domain Bacteria; kingdom Pseudomonadati; phylum Pseudomonadota; class Gammaproteobacteria; order Pseudomonadales; family Pseudomonadaceae; genus Pseudomonas; species Pseudomonas purpurea. The sequence continues at coordinate 313,061 of NZ_CP150918.1, read as the reverse complement.
ATCCGCGGCGGTCGTCACTCGGGCGATACGTGCATCGGCCTCGGCCTGGTCAATCCGCCCCTGGCGCACGTTGTGTGCATAGGTGTCGGCGACGGCGATCAGGGCTTGTTCGAGCATCTGCGCATTATTGTCGACCCACTGCACGGGCACCCCGGCGTTGGCCAGGCACATCACAATGCCCCGGCCCATGGTCCCCGCGCCGATCACGGCAGCGCGCTGAATGTCGAACGGTGTCTGGCTCATTGTTTGCTCTCTTGTTGGCGATCCAAAGACAGCGTTCACCATAGTCAGCCCGATGAGGTTTTTGAAATTTATTACCGTGATGAGTGCCATTCAGCGGATGGATTGATAAACATCGTCATACAGGGGGTCTCTCAGCCGTTCCGAGAAGCATGAATGTGGGTTTCAACGGGGGGTTAGGCTATGATCGGCGCAGCCGTAAATACCTGCGAGCGAACCCATGTGAACCGGCCTTTTCATTCAAAACCTCGCTTGGCAGAACACGAAAATTAAAGCAAAGACCTGCACATTGACTTCACTGCAGAATCTTCCAGGCTTGGAGACGTGACTTGAGCATCGGAAAAATCCCGTTCAATCGGCCTTACATGACAGGTCAAGAGTTTTACTACATCGAACAAGCAAAACTCGGAAATGTACTCGCCGGAGATGGTCCGTTCACCAAGCATTGCCACCGCTGGCTTGAAGAAAAAACAGGTTCGGTAAAAGCGCTCCTTACTCATTCATGTACCGCTGCACTTGAAATGGCGGCGTTATTGCTGGATATCCAACCTGGTGACGAAGTCATCATGCCGTCTTATACCTTTGTCTCCACGGCTAACGCGTTTGTGTTACGCGGTGCAGTCCCCGTGTTCGTCGATGTTCGGGAAGACACACTGAACCTTGACGAGCGACTGGTTGAGTCTGCCATTACCCACAAAACCAGAGCCATTGTTCCTGTCCATTACGCCGGGGTAGCGTGTGAAATGGATACCCTTCTGGACATTGCTCGCCGTCATAACCTGAACGTCGTAGAAGATGCCGCCCAAGGGGTGATGGCAAGTTATAAAGGCCGGGCATTGGGAAGCATTGGCGATATAGGTGCCTTCAGCTTTCATGAAACCAAAAATGTGATTTCCGGTGAGGGGGGGGCGTTATTGGTCAACGATGCATCTCTGGCCCTGCGTGCTGAAATCATCCGGGAAAAAGGAACTGATCGCAGTCGGTTTTTCCGAGGAGAAGTCGATAAATACACGTGGCAGGAAGTAGGCTCTTCTTTCTTGCCCGGCGAACTGATTGCCGCCTTTCTTTGGGCACAGTTGCAGGAAGCACAAGCTATTACGTCGCGGCGTCTCGCGAGTTGGCAGTATTATCATGAACGGCTTGCCCCCCTCGAAAGCGAGGGCATCTTACGTCGACCGATAGTTCCAGAAGAATGCCAACACAACGCGCACATGTATTATATCTTGCTAAGCCCGGACATCGATCGTCATGCGGTATTAAGCACCTTAAAGAAAAATGCCATTGACGCAGTGTTCCACTATGTACCGTTACACTCCTCGCCCGCAGGACAACGTTATGGACGGACACATGGATCACTGGAGGTTACCCACCAACAGTCTGAACAATTAATCAGGCTGCCCTTATGGGTAGGGTTGACCGAGCCGCAACAGGACAGGATTGTAGACTGCCTGGTGGCGTCGATAAACCAAGCTGCGAAATCAGCGACCCTTTAGCCCTGTTATCAGGGTGACATCAAGATCGCGACCGTCTGACAGCGGTCCACCTCACAGCCAACATGAGCGTAGATATCCACGCCTGTTGGCGAAACCTTTTTATCTTGGGGGTCGAAGCAGTAGTTCTAGTATAAAAACAAGCGAACCCAATACAACGATACTGTTTTTCGACACACAAGGCCGTCAACATGAATTTCGCAACAACAAGAATGCTACCACTTGTCGTCATCAGCTTGTTTCTTTGCCTTTTAGTGAGTGGTATCTTCGTTCCGATATACTCTGATGAAGTTGTCTCCAAGTGGAGCGCCTCCAGATTTTTCCTGGAAGGTCATAATCTGGTTTCACTTTATCCACAGTGCACAACGATGTCTGACCGCGCAGTCTCTCCGATTTTCTACCCTGCGGCATTATTAATATCGACAGTTTACGCAAATCTTTCACCGCTCGGGATCAGGGTGAGTGGGATAGTGCTAGCACTGACATGGTTCGCCTTACTTGCATTCTGGTGTTTCAAACAAACCGGCGATAAAACTACTGCGATTCAAAGGCTGGCGGGGCTTATTGGGCTTTCTGCATTAGGCATCATGCCGTACTTATGGATACTCTCTCGATCAGAACAATTCCTGACGTTACCTCTTTTGATTTTCTGTGTCACAGCGCTCTATTTTAAAGAAATAAAATCAGCAGGACTACAGTGTGCAGGGGCGCTGCTGCTTATAGTCACGTTATCGTGCTTCTTCTATATGCATCCCAAAAGCCTGTTTTTCCTGCCGTTCTTACTGGCTGCCCTATGGCTCGCAACCGCCTCGTATCACAAGCTGGTTAGACTTGCGCTGCTTTCATACGCCGTCATTCTGTTTGCTCAAGTGCTCCACGAATCGAACGCAATTGCCGCGTGCACAGATGCGCCAGCGATACAGTCCATATTGGCAGCTAACACACTTTTGCCAAAAATGCTTTTCTCTGCACCGACTGAGTTTATTGATGCCGCTTATCAAAACCTCATCAATTTTCCAGAGCGTTTATTACGACACCTTACCTTCAATGCAACCTCGCAATCGGGCTGGCTCCCTCCCATAGAGGAAAGCACGGGCTTTACATTATTCGTTAACTTTTTGATAAAATACTGCTTCTATGCCCTCGTCGTTGGTGTACACCTTGCCAGCCTCCTGACCTTCATTGTTCAAATAATAAAAAGGAAATTTTCAGCCCCCATTATTATGGCTGCTCTATTGGCAGCTGCCGACATCTTGAATATTGCATTCTTTAACGTTCAACATTTTTACTCCGGCGTTCAGTTCGTTCCACTTTCAATCATCCTGACTGCTTTGCTATTTCAGAACGTGGACATTTCAAAGTCATACGGACGCTGGGGCATCGGCTATTCGGTTATATCCGTAGTGTCCATCACGTCAATGATAGTGTTTTTGCTTTCAGTCACCCCAGCCACAATAAAAAACTCATCGTCCAGTACGGCCACTCTGCCTGGGCAGCCCTTATCCATTCCGGTTTTTAATACCCAATCACACCTGAAGTCTATCGAGGAACTGGGCGCCTCCTGCGGATTGACACCAGGAAACGCCGGAAACATGGTGCTTGACCACATGACATACTTTGCTTTTCTCAAAGAGAAAAAGCCCATCCATGTACTGTACGTCTCTGAAATTGGCTACGGCGGCGACCTGACACACGGTCGCCTGCTGCCATTTTTAAGAAAACTCGAGAGCCCTGGAATTATTACGCGCTGCGAATGGATACCCAATGAGTTCCGCAAGGCTCAAAAAAGTAATGACATGGGTTATTGCTGCGTGAATTTCAATGACTTGTAGATCGTGCATTTTATTCATTTAAGAGGCGTCTGAACAAAATGAAGAAAATTGCTATCGTGCAATCCAACTACATACCCTGGAAAGGGTATTTCGACATGATTGCCGCCGTCGATGAATTTATTCTCTACGATGACATGCAATACACTCGGCGTGACTGGCGCAACCGTAACCAGATCAAAACACCGCAAGGTCTGCAATGGCTGACCGTGCCCGTCAAGGTCAAGGGCAAATACCATCAGACGATTTTCGAAACCGAAATCGAAGGTTCGGACTGGGCCGCGGTGCACTGGAAGTCATTGCAGCAAAATTACCGTCGCACGGCTTGTTTTGAAGAAGTTTCGACGTGGCTCGAACCGCTCTATCTTGGGTCTTACACACGACTGTCCGAACTGAACCGGGCCTTTCTTGAGCGTATCTGCAAGTACCTCGGGATCATCACGGTCATCAGCAACTCCTCGGATTACACCTTGAGCGACGGAAAGACCGAACGCCTGGCTGATCTGTGTGTGCAGGCAGGCGCCACCGAGTACATTTCAGGCCCGGCGGCCCGTGACTATGTCGAACCCGATGTGTTTTCCGAACGAGGCGTTGAGCTAAGCTGGTTCGACTACTCAAGCTACCCTGAATACCCGCAACTCTGGGGCGATTTCTCCCACAACGTCACCATTCTTGACCTGCTGTTCAATTGCGGGAAAGAGACACCTCACTACATGAAGTTCATACGCCCATGAAACTTTCAATTGTTGTGACGCTTTATCAATCAGCGACCTACCTCGCCGAGTTTCATCGACGGGCCAGCGCAGCCGCTCAAGAACGGGTGGGGAATGATCTGTTCAAATTGCTCACGGGCATGAACCTCCCCGAGAATATCGTGACCGCACGCTTGATGACCCGGCGCTATGTGGATGGGTGGACCTCGGTCATGGCGTCCATCTGGCTTCTGGGCGCAATGATCATTTCCTTTATCGGTGTGGTGGGCATCTATTTGTCGAAGATATTCTCCGGAACCAAACAGCGGCCCTACACCATTGTGAGGCAAGTTCATGGAAAGCGATAAAACCGAACTGTTGTCTGAGGTGGCAGAGTACTACTCCTCAAAGCTGGCGCAGCACGGCGAGACTCCACAAGGGGTCGACTGGAATGGCAAAGACGGGCAGTACCTGCGGTTCGCCCAACTCGACACCATCATCAGCAGCCAAACGCCCTTTTCAGTCAACGATATCGGCTGTGGTTACGGTGCGTTCTACGACTTCTTGCAGGAACGACACAGCACGTTTTCCTATGACGGAATCGATGTATCCGAGGACATGGTCACCGCGGCAAGGTTGCGCTACAACGATGTGGCCCATGTGCAGTTTCATGTCGGTAGCGAGCCCGTACAACTTGCTGACTACGGCGTCGCCAGCGGCATTTTCAATGTTCGACTGGGGAGAACCGACGCAGAGTGGCTGACCTATATCGAAGGCGTCCTGGATACGCTGGACAAGACCAGTCGCCTCGGATTCGCTTTCAACTGCCTGACTTCCTACTCTGATGCCGACAAGATGCGCGATTATCTTTACTACGCGGATCCCTGCATGCTGTTCGATCTTTGCAAACGTCGCTACTCGCGCAATGTGACGCTGCTTCATGACTATGACCTCTACGAGTTCACTGTCCTGGTGAGGAAACAGCCATGAAAAAACCTCTGGTCATTTTCGGTGCTGGCGATATTGCACAGCTCGCCCATTACTACTTCACGTCGGACTCAGACTACCAAGTCGTTGCCTTTTCTGTTGATGCTGCCTATTTGACCGAAACTGTTTTTTGCGGACTTCCCGTGTTCGCATTCGAGGAGCTTGCCACACACTGCCCACCAGAAAAGTACGAGTTGTTCGTTGCACTCAGCTACTCGAAGCTCAACGCAGTACGCAAAGACAAATACCTTGCCGGCAAGGCCCTGGGGTACCGGTTCGCAAACTTCATCAGTTCTCACGCCACGGTCCTCAATGATGGATTGATCGGAGAGAACTGCTTCATTCTCGAAGACAACACCCTTCAGCCATTTGTCACCCTTGGCAACAACGTGACGCTTTGGAGCGGCAACCATATTGGCCACCACTCCACAATCAAGGACCACGTTTTCATTGCCTCCCATGTGGTGGTTTCTGGAGGTGTGGAAATTGGCGAGCAGTGCTTTATTGGTGTCAATGCAACACTGCGCGATCACATTAAAGTAGGTGAACGATGCGTCATCGGTGCCGGTACGCTGCTACTGTCCGATGCTGAGCCTGAAGGCCTGTACGTCGGTCCTGCAACAGAACGCTCTAAAGTGCCCAGCACCCGGCTGAGGAAGATATGACTGCTTATTGGGAGAAACTGGGACTGCTTTACTGCCCTTCCAGTGCAGGTCGGCACCCCAAGCTTCTGACTCACGTCGCCAACCCCTTGCCGGTTCTGCTTGAGGGCGATATTTATCGGATCTACTACAGCGGCAGGGACAGCGAGAGCCGTTCATCTGTCGGGGCGGTCGATATTAATATCGTTACTCGCCAGGTTATCCATGAGCACCACGAACCCATGTTCGAACATGGTGCCGAAGGCAGCTTTTTTGCAGATGGCGTGAGCATCGGCAATTGCTATGAAGTCGATGGCGTACGTTACATGCTCTTTATGGGCTGGCAAAACCCTGCAGGTGGCCACTGGCGTGGTGATATAGGTCGACTGATCGTCAATCCCGACCTGACCCTGAAACTGGAAAGTCATGCACCTTTCATGGGGGCTGACAGCACAGACCCCATCAGCCTTTCTTATCCATGGGTAATGCAAGGTGCCAGCGGCGGCTACGACATGTGGTACGGGACAACTGCAAACTGGGATGCCGGCAATGGAGAAATGCTGCACACGTTGAACTATGCATTCTCACGTGACGGGCATCAGTGGGCTCGACAAGGATTGGCAGTGCCCTACGTCATAGGAAAGGCACAAGCCTTCTCAAGGCCAACGGTCATAGGCTCCCTGGAAACCGGTTTTGAAATGTGGTTCTCCTACCGCAGCGGTTCGGGTGAGACCTACAGAATCGGATATGCGCGCAGTACCGATGGTCAATCCTGGCAGCTTGCTCTGGACGCTTGCGGCATTGATGTATCCGAGAAAGGCTGGGACTCAGAGATGATCGAGTATCCCTATGTTTTCATCCACAAAGAAGAGCGCTATATGCTGTACAACGGCAACGGTTATGGCAGGTCCGGATTTGGTTTGGCGGCGTGGGTCCATGCGTAAATTACTATCAAGACTGCCTGATAGAGCATCATTCATGGAGCTCCTGCGCTATGGCATTCTCGGCATTCTCACCAACTCAATCGGTTACTCGATTTATCTGCTGATTACATACGCTGGCGGAACTCCGAAACTAACAATGAGCCTGCTCTATGCCGCCGGTTCCACTATCGGATTTTTTGGTAACCGTAAGTGGACCTTCTCCCACGACGGAGATGTGCTGAGTGCCGGGGCGCGCTATGTCTTCACCCATAGCCTCGGTTACCTATTGAATTTATCCATTCTCATCGTGATGGTGGACCATCTTGCTTACCCGCATCAGTGGGTTCAAGCCCTGTCGATATTTGCAGTTGCCGGCTTTCTTTTCCTGATGTTCAAGTTCTTCGTATTTCCAAAATCGTCGATTGCTCAGAGAAGCGAGACGTAGGCATGCGCAACCCTCTTCAACGGGGTCGAACCACCTCGGCCCACTCGCACACCTCGGCATACGGATAGTCTTCCAGCACTGCAAACCCCGGAATCCCTCGCGCCTTGAGTTTGGTAAAAAGCGGCACGCTGATGCCGCACAAGAACCGCGTCAACCGTTCGGCTCCCGGCAGCTGGCCGCTATGGGCTTGATGCCTGTGGATAAAATCGCCGCACAGCGCCTGGAAGTTTTTATCCACAAGCGGCGGCAACACCGGCGGCTCTGGTAGCCGTGCCACCTGCCCATGGCACACCGAGCAGTGCCCGCACTGCTGCGGAGCGTTTTCGTCGCCAAAGTACTGCGCCAACCGGTAACCCAGGCAGTGTTCGGTGGCGAACAGATCAAGCATTGCGTGGATCCGCGCGATCTCGGTCGTTTCGTGCTGTTTGAAATAGCCGTGTAATTCACCACTCAGGCGCCGGGCGTCGAAGTCAGTCACCAGCAGGCTGTACACCTCGGTCATCTGCTTGCTTTCAAGCTCTACCCAGCCCTTCTCCTGGAAGTAATCCAGCGCTTTGACCACGCGATTACGCTCGGCCTGATGCTGTTGATACAGCGCATCGAAATCCACCGTGGCCCAGGTTCGTGCGCGGCTGGAGGTCTGGATGATTGCAGCAACAAAGTCCCGTCGCTCGCCTTCGAATCGTGCCAGCAAGGCTTCTGGCTCCAACAGAAACTTGAAGCGATATTCAGCAAAATACGCATAGCGCGGGGCGATAAGACCACGCAGTTCCAACTGCACCAGCAACGTCTTGAGCGGCAACTGGCGAATGTTGCTCTGATCGGCCAGCGGCCCGAGCAAAAACTCCCACTGCCCGTCCGGCGCGGCAGCTTGCAACTCATCCAGCACACAGCGGATGCCATCCAGCTCCGGCGTGTCACCGTAAACGAAGTTTTCCAGCACGTTGAGGCTGTCGCGGTTGGCCAGCACCAGGCAGTCGGACGGCTGCCCGTCACGCCCGGCGCGGCCGATTTCCTGACTGTAGTTTTCGATGGATTTGGGCAAATCGAAATGCACAACGTTGCGGATATCGCTCTTGTCGATGCCCATCCCGAACGCGATGGTGGCCACAATGCAATTGGACTGCCCGCCCATGAACCGACGCTGAATCGCCTCCCGCTGCTCATGGGGCAAACCGGCGTGGTAGGCCTCGGCCTGAAGACCGTGCTGGCTCAGATGCTGGGCAATCTGCTCGGCGGTTTTCTGCAAGGTCACGTAAACGATGCTCGGTTGACCAGCGCGCTGGCCCAGCCATTCCACCAGGCGTCGACGCTTGTCGTGACCGCGTACCGGTTCAACCAGCAAGTTCAGGTTGGGCCGGTAGAAACCGGTGGTCACCACATCGTCCGGCGCGATGGCGAACTTCGCCTGCATGTCGGCGATCACCTTCGGCGTAGCGGTGGCGGTCAGCAGCAATGCCTGCGGGATGTTGAACTGACGCTGGTAGTCCGGCAGCTTCAGGTAGTCGGGGCGAAAGTTGTGGCCCCACTCGGAAATACAGTGCGCCTCGTCCACCACCAGCAGCGAGATCGGTACTTGCTGCAAGAAATTGCGAAAACGCTCGTTCTTCAGGCGTTCGACGGAAATCATCAGGATCTTCAGTTCGCCGGAACGGGCACGCGCCATGACCGCGTTGGCGTCATCGCGGCTCTGGGCCGAGTCGATACTCGCCGCCGCAATCCCGTGGCGTTGCAAAAAACTCAACTGATCCTGCATCAACGCCAACAATGGCGAAACGACCACGGTCAGGTGCGGCAAGAGCAACGCCGGCAGCTGATAACACAAGGACTTGCCAGACCCGGTGGGGAAAATCGCCGCCGCCGAGCGCCCGGCCAGCACCGCACTGACCGCTGCTTCCTGGCCGGGCCGGAACTGTGGATAACCGAAGACCTGTTCGAGGGTGTTGTGCATAAGCTGTCACTCCGTTGACCGCCGCCATGCCAAAAGCCTAGTCGGCATGAACCGCGAGTCGAGAATAGGTCGGGCGCAAAAACAATACGGGATGATACCGCGAGAGGGAGGCGGGCTCGTTGGCAGAACGAACCCGTTGGCAGAAGAAAACAGCCGCCGCGACTACAGCTCTGCGTGGCAATCCACCCACTTCACGCCGTTGCCCTGGTTGGCCGCGATCAATGCCGGGACGGCTTTGGGAGCCTTGTCGTGGATATCGTGGAACAGAATGATCCCGCGGCGCCACAACAGCATCAGCGTCTGTACGCGCTGGGTCGCGGCACTGGCGCTGACCTGCTTGCTCCAGTCCTGTGAGTCGATGCCCCAGAGCATCACCTTCAACCCCTGGGCCTTGAAGAACTGCGCGCTGTCGCTGGCACGCTGCCCGTAGGGCGGACGGAACAACGGCTGATAATCGTCCGGCATGGTGCCGCGCACCAAGGTCACCGAGCGGCTGACAGACGATTGCCATTCACTCCAGGCGCTGTGGGATTTGTGCTGCCAGCCATGCAGGGCGACGCACTGGCCGCTGTACAACGCCTGCATTGCGGCCGGCGAAGATTTACGCAACCGTGCCTGAAACGGTTCGCCCAACACAAAGAAAGTACCGTGCAGGTCGTGGGCACGCAGCACGTTGGCCATTGCGTCGGTATGACCGCCCGCTGCACTCGGACCATCATCGAAGCTCAACAGGAACTGCCGATCGGCCAGTTCATCGCCTGTCAGCTCGGCATCATCGAAGCGCTCGATTTCACTGCTGATTTTCGGGAACAACGCCGCCAGGCGCAGTTGTTCATTCAAGTACTGCTCGTGAAACACCTGGCTGGCCTTCGCCCACGGCGCATACGCGGGGCTGGTGTCGCCGGTGAAACCCGCCGCCAGTTGCCGCAAGTCCCCCAGGCCCCGAACCTGTGGACAGAACATCTCCTTCTCGCAGTCCTGACTGGCGCTGCGGTAGTTGCTCAACAAGCGATCCCAGAATCGTTCGCGCACCTGCGCCACCGATTTCAAATCGACTTCCTTGACCCCCAGTCGCTGCTTCAACGTGGTTTCGTCCAGCGTTTCACTGGCCAGTAGCGCTTTGCCAAACATCAGGATTTCAGCCCGCGACGCGGTGTCAAAACCCGTCACGGTCGCCAGCGAAGCCGGCCAGCCACTGCGATCAATCGTTGCGAACACCGTCGGCCCTGCCGCTTTCGCGGTGCTCGTCATCAGACCAGCCAGCAGTAACGGTGCAACAAAACGAACCCACATATCGGTCTCCAAAAATGAACAACGCGCCAAAAGCAGCGCGTTGCGGGATCAGCTCAACGCCTGCCAATCAGCGGTTTTTCACCCGCTCGATGGCCTTGTCGTACACCGCGTTGGCTTTTTGCTCCCTGGCCAACTGGTAGTGACGCAGTGCGTCGGCAAACTGGCCCGCGTCTTCGTAGATACGGCCAATGTTGTAGTAGGTGCTGGCGCGCAAAGTGTCGGCCGAGCGGCCGTTGGCCAACGCGATGGCCTTGCGACTGGCCCAGAGTGATTCAGCTATTTTGTCGCTTTTCTGATACGCCAGACCGAGGTTGCTGTAGGCCTGGGCGTAGGCGTCATCCAACCTGACAGCTTCCAGGAACAAGTCAACGGCCTGGTAGTACTTGCCGTCTCGGTAGGCCACTTCGCCTCTTCGATTCAGCTCTTTCGCATCGTTTTGCGGGACGGCGCTCCTTACCACCATGGACGTCGCCATCTTGTCATCGAGCAATGAGGTCATATCGTTCAGCACATCGGCAGCATCGTGATAAACGCCGCTCAGGCCATTGATGTCCTGGAGATCACCTTTGCCGGTGATGCGGAACACCGTCCACAGGTTGCCCTTGACGTTCTGCGGCACGTAATAGGTGCGCACCAGCGTCTGGCCCATGTACACAAAGACCTTGGCCTGGCTGTTGGAAAGCTGACGCGAGTCCAGGTTGCTGGCGTTGTTGTAGTCATGCACCGCGTAGACGTAGGTCTCGCCGAAGTGTTTTTTACTCAGGGAAATAGTTTCCGGGCCATAGCTGTCGGTGTCGTCGACATCCAGCTGCGCATCAGCCCCCCACTTGTTCTCGAAGTAAACATGGTTGCCAGGGAAGAACAGGTGGGCATCGAGGTCTTCCGGGAGCGACCCCCAGCTGAGCACCACACGCAGGCTGTCGAGGTCCTGCATCACCGGGCTGAGGGCATAGGTCATGCTCTTGCACGGGCACTTGACCACCAGGTCGGAGTAGCCGGCTTTCTTGATGATCAGCAAATTGCTCGCGTCATCAGCAAAATCGGTGTCCAGGGTGACCCGACCCTGAGCATCGGTGCGACCCGTTACGTTCTGCGCGCCGTTGCGTTGCAACAAGACTTCGGCGTCAGCGATCTTCTGATCCTTGACCACCGCGCTCAGCACCTCGATCGGCAACTGCTGCGCCTGCACCGAAAACACTGCGGACCACAGCGACAACACAGCAGCCAGACGAAGCAATCGCATACCCAATTCCCTTTAAGTGCCAACACCGGACATCGCGAAATGTCCTACAGATTCTCGCGCGCACCATACAGAGGTTTTCCCGCGCGCGCCTTAGATTCGCGCAAGAAACCCAGCGTCTACAGGAACCCCTGTACGCGTCTCGGGGTGAGCGCCGGGAGGGCAGGGAAAGCCTTACAGTGCTCGGCTTTACTGACGATTGGTGGCGACCGGGTGGCAAAAACCAACCTGTCTCGTCCTGTCGATTGGGCTACACTTGAGCCCTGCATCGAGAGGTAAACGTGATGAGCGAACTGACGTTCCAGCAAAAACAGGAGCATTACGACAAAATCCGTCGTTCGAACTGTTTGGCCAGCCTGCGTCTTGAAGGTTTTCACACCAGTCCGGCGGACGTAGAAAAACCACTCCCCAGCCGGGAAGCCATCCTCAAGAAATACCGTCAGAATCCGCAGTAATGTCGGACAAGTACGGGGTTGGCCAAGACCCCTATTGCTATCCAGGCACAGAAGTTCTGCGCAACCGCCTCAATATTCATGACGAAGCGCTACTCAGTGAAGCCGAGCGAGAGCTGTACGAACTGGTAGCGGCCAGTAGTATCACGCTGGCTCCCCCTCCTTACGATCTGCCATTTCTGCAACATATCCATCACGTCCTTTTTTCGGACATTTATGAGTGGGCTGGCCAACTCAGAACGGTGAACATAAGAAAAGGTGACACTTTCTTTTGTACCTCCGAGCGCATCCTCGTAGAGGCCCGGAAAATCTTCGCCACCATGGAAAAACGCGCCTGGTTCATGGATACGACCAAAACCGAGCTGGTTGTCAGGGTTGCCGAAGCTTATGGCGATCTCAATGTCATCCATCCTTTTCGTGAGGGCAATGGCCGGGCCCCAACGCATTCTGTTCGAACAAATCATTGTGAACGCGGGGTTTTCAGTCGACTGGTGGCTGGTCAATGACGCGGCATGGGTGCCCGCCAACATCGATGCGGTGGCATGCGACTATCGGGGCCTGGAAGCTATTTTCGAGCGCTGTATCAGCTAACAGCTGCAATCCCCGACATTTATAACCTTCGTCGCCTCACGGACTGCCCACCATGAACCTCGCCCCCCACTTCCCCGACGACCATGCCATGCACCTGCTCATGCAGGTGTTGCACGAAGAACTTAGCCTGCCGGAACGCAAGACCATCCGCCTCGACACCTCGATCAATTTCGACCTCGGCGCCGACGGTGCAGACGCGCAGCACTTGATGGAAGCGCTGGAAGAACAGTTCGGCATCGACTTCGTCGACTACGACGCCTATCGCTACTTTCATCCCGAAGGCTACGATGTTGCCCTCAAACGCAGGGCCAAGGGACGTGGCGACAAACTCCCGCTGACCATTGGCATGCTCTACAAGGCAGTCAAGACACAGCGATGGGACACAGGGACGTTGGAAAGCGGTAACGCGACTATGACGATTCCATCAGCGAAAATCGTAAGCCCCCAGCCATAAGTGGAATTATTCTGCCTGTTTAGCCAAGTTTTCACTTGAATAATGGCAGTTACAACGATCTGTCATATCCAGGTCAAACTGCACAGAAGGGGAGTTAGCGTACAAGACAGGCTGCTTGTGTGATCTTTGAGCCCTGCCAACGCACTCACCCATAACTGCTATTATTCTGGTAGTTAAAGCCTAAAAGCGAAGGAATAATGGCACATGGCTAAGAAAACAGCGCCACTCCTGCCCTCCACAAACAAACTGCTCTACGAGTTTGGTGAGCGCCTGAAACTGGCTCGGCTGCGCCGAAAACTGACTGCCAAGCAAGTGGCCGAAAGGGCTGGCATGTCACTGACCACATTGCGCTCTCTGGAGTCAGGCGGATCAGGTGTGACGATGGGCGCCTATTTGTCAGTGATGCAGGTGCTCGGCCTGGAGAAAGACGTGAGCAAGCTCGCCGCCGTGGATGAGGTGGGGCGCCAACTGCAAGACGCGCAATTAACACCGGGAGCCAACCGCGCCGCCAACAAACGCCAACGAGCTCACAGCGTGAGGCCAACAAAAACATCGTCTCTTGTTAGCGACAAGACGACGGAAGTGATTGAAGCCCCCGCCTCAAAACTGAATCTTGCCCATGATTTCCCAATCAACACCCACTCTTTATCCAGTTTGTTGACCCAGAAGAAAAAGCCTAAGCCTACGACAGGTGAAAAATGACACTGATCGCCGTGTATGCCGATTGGGAATCCTTGAACGGTCCCAGGCGTCTTGGGTTCCTCCACGCTAACAAGGTCCGCTCCAACAACGTATTCGAGTTTGAGTACGACGCTGCTGCATTGGCCAATCCTGAGTTGAACTTCACACCGCTCGATCCTCGTATCGGGCTCTACGAGGGCCGACAATTCCCCGGCCAACATCAATCACGCTTTGGCGTTTTTGCCGACTCAAGCCCGGATCGCTGGGGTCAATTGCTGATGAAACGGCGACTGGAACGAGACATCCGTGACGGACTGGTCCCCAAAGACAGCAAGCTGTACGAGTCGGATTTCCTTTTAGGCGTTCATGACCTTTATCGGGTCGGGGCAATCCGCTACAAGCTCAATGACGAAGGCAACTTTCTGGATGATCGCGATGGGTTGGCAGCCCCACCCTTCGTCGAGTTACGCGCCCTGGAGCAAGCAAGTCGCGCCTTGGAAGACGATCCGGATAACACGTCACCCGATGGACGCGAGTGGCTGAGAATGCTGATAGCGCCCGGTGGTTCTCTGGGCGGGGCCAGACCCAAAGCCAGTGTTGCCGATGAGCAAGGGCATTTGTGGATCGCCAAGTTCCCGAGCACACGCGATGACTATGACGTCGGCGGTTGGGAAATGGTGGTGAATGCCCTTGCGAGTCATTGTGGATTGCGGGTCGCAACCGGCATCGCACGCCGCTTCGCCAGTGACCATCACTGCTTCATGGTCAAGCGTTTCGACCGTACCGAAAATGGCGGCCGACTGCACTTTGCCTCAGCCATGACGATGACCGATCGGGTTGACGGCGACGACGCATCGGTAGGTGCCAGCTATCTGGAATTGGCTGAAGTGCTCATTAATCACGGTTCAGAAACCAAGGCAGATCTGCGCGAGTTGTGGTCCCGCATCGTGTTCAACCTCCTGGTCTCCAATACCGACGACCACCTGCGCAACCATGGTTTTATCCTTGACCCCGGTCGGGGATGGCGCCTTTCCGATGCCTACGACATGAACCCGGTCGCTCACGCCGATGGGTTGAAGCTCAACATCACAGACTCCGACAACGCGCTGGATCTGGAACTTGCTCGTGAAGTGGCCGAGTACTTTCGTGTCAGTCGTGTCGATAGAGAAGACATTATCGAGAGCTTCCAAGAGGTCACCAGCCAATGGGCAACACTGGCCGGTGCGTTGGGGATTTCGAGACGTGAACAAGACAACATGGCGTCAGCGTTTCGGCTTTCGGGGAGTCAGTCTTAACGGAGGGGTAATTGGACGCCATCCCATCCCTCAACAATGACGCCTATCGCTACTTTCATCCCGAAGGCTACGATGTTGCCCTCAAGCGCAGGGCCAAGGGACGTGGCGACAAACTCCCGCTGACCATTGGCATGCTCTACAAGGCCATCAAGGCTGAATGCCGGGATACGCAGGCACTCGAAAGCCTGTAGCGTTCGCGGCACATAACAATAAGGACATTGCGTGGACGTATTGATGGGCCTGTTGGCCGCTGCACTTTGGGGCGGCACGGATTTTCTGGTGGGCCTCAACGCCCGCGCGGTCGGCGTGAAGCGCGCCGTGTACTTTGGCCAGGCGCTGGGCTTCGTGATCATGAGCCTGCTGCTGATCATCTTCCCCGCCTATCTGCTCAAATCCCTCGCCGCACCACTGAACGTATGGCTGATGGGCGTGTGCGCCGCCGTGCTCACCGTCTCCGGCGCCCTCGCGCTGTCCAAGGCCTTCGCCCTCGGCAAAGCCTCCATCGTCGCGCCGCTGGTGACCTCCTACGGCGTGGTCACTACCTTGTTGTCGTGGGCCAGCGGTGAACACATCAGCCTGATCCAATGGCTGTGCATCGCCCTTTGCGTGTTCGGCGTCATCCTCTCCAGCCGCCATACCGACAGCGGCCTGCCCCACACCACCAGCGCACGCCAATCCATCGTCTACGCCCTACTCGCGGCCGGGTTCTACGGCACCAGTTTCTGGCTGCAAGGCCAATTCATTCTGCCGGTCCTCGGCCCGATCACCATGCTCTGGCTCGCTTACCTCGTGGGTTTCAGCGTGCTGGTGCTGGTCGTCCTGAAGATCAAGGACGGTCTGAAAATCCCTCCGCTGAAAAACTGCATGACCCTCACGGGCGCCAGCCTGATGAACCTGGGCGGTTTCTCGTCGTTCGCCTGGGGCGCGGCGGTGGGCTCGGTGTCCGTGGTGACGGTGATCAGTACATTGTCGGGCGGGATTGCGGCGATTTTGGGGTACGTATTTTTCAAGGAACGGTTGGCGAAGGTGCAGGTGTTGGGGGTTGTTCTGGTGTTGGTGGGGGCGTTTGTGTTGCACCTGAAAACCTGAGCTGAACGCTGAATCGCGCTCACAAAAAAGCCGCCCCTAGAGGCGGCTTTCTCATTACCTCAGATCTCTTACAACTTCGGACCCGCAGCCTTGATCGCGTCGCTCACGTCGAACTTCTTGAAGTTCTCGATGAACAGACCGGCCAACGCCTTGGCAGCCTCGTCGTAAGCAGCCTTGTCAGCCCAAGTGTTACGTGGGTTCAACAGGCCGGTTTCAACGCCCGGTACGGCCAGTGGCACGTCGAGGTTGATGGTGTCCAGGTGCTCGGTTTGTGCACCGATCAACGCGCCGCTCTGGATCGCTGCGATCACGCCGCGAGTGGTCGGGATGTTGAAGCGTTTGCCAACGCCGTAGCCGCCGCCGGTCCAGCCGGTGTTGACCAGGTAGACCTTGGAGCCGAAGCCGCGGATGCGCTTGATCAGCAGCTCTGCGTATTCGCCAGCCGGACGCGGGAAGAACGGTGCGCCGAAGCAGGTGGAGAAGGTCGACTTGATGCCGCTGCCCGAACCCATTTCAGTCGAGCCCACCAAAGCGGTGTAGCCGGACAGGAAGTGGTAAGCCGCTTGTTCTTCGCTGAGGATCGAGACAGGCGGCAGTACGCCGGTCAGGTCGCAGGTCAGGAAGATCACTGCGTTTGGCTCGCCACCGAGGTTTTTCGGTGCGCGTTTTTCGATCAGCTCACGCGGGTAAGCGGCGCGGCTGTTCTGGGTCAGGCTGTCGTCGGCGTAGTCGGCCTTTTTGTTGGCATCGAGTACGACGTTTTCCAGGACTGCACCGTGCTGGATGGCTTTCCAGATAACGGGTTCGTTCTTCTCGGAGAGGTCGATGCACTTGGCATAGCAACCGCCTTCGATGTTGAACACCACGCCCACGCCCCAGCCGTGTTCGTCGTCACCGATCAGGTAACGGCTTTCGTCGGCCGACAGGGTGGTTTTACCGGTGCCGGACAGGCCGAAGAACAACGTGACGTCGCCCTCTTCGCCCATGTTGGCCGCGCAGTGCATCGGCAGAACGTCGACTGCTGGCAGCAGGAAGTTCTGAACCGAGAACAGGGCTTTTTTCATTTCGCCGGCGTAACGCATGCCTGCGATCAGTACTTTCTTGGCCGCGAAGTTGATGATCACGGTGCCGTCGGAGTTGGTGCCATCACGCTCAGGTACGCATTCGAACTCTGGAACGTTGAGGATCTGCCACTCGCCCTTGCCGCCGGCGTTGTACTGGCCAGCTTCAGGGTTGATGAACAGGCAACGGCCGAACAGGTTGTGCCAGGCAGTACCGGTGGTCATTTTGACCGGCAGGTAGTGCGCAGGGTCGGAACCGACGTGCACGTGGGAAACAAAACGCTCGCGCTCGCCGATAAAGGCTTCAACGCGGTCCCACAGGGCATCGAACTTGTCGGCCGGGAACTTGCGGTTGATCGTGCCCCAGGCGATGGCGGCCTGGGTGCTTGGCTCTTCAACGATGAAACGGTCGGCTGGCGAACGGCCGGTACGGTGACCGGTGCGAACAACCAGCGCGCCGGTATCGGCAAGCTCGCCTTCACCGCGATTCAGGGCTTCTTTGACCAGATCATCAACACTCAGATCGGTGTACACGGCGTTATTGGCTTGCGTCATGAGGTTCCCCGTCGGCCAGTGGCCGAGTGCTCCAAACGTTTTGTAGTAGAAAGTCGTGCACTACTACCGCGAAAAAAGTGGGCCGGATTATGCCAGAAACGCCCAAAAAAAGTAGGGCCCTCCCGTCAGGACGGCGTTATTCCGGCGTTTCCCAGGTGATTTACCTGCGCTGAATCGTTTTAGTGACGAGTATCTGACGGTATATCCACACCCGCCCCAGCGAACAATTGAGTGATATCGGCGGCATCAAACAGGTAGCGCTGGTTACAGAACTGGCAATCGATCTCGATATTGCCGCCATGCTCGATGACCAATTCCTGCGCATCTTCCAGACCCAGGCTGACCAGCGCATTGGCCGAACGCTCGCGGGAGCAACTGCAACGGAAGCGCAATTTCTGCACGTCGAACAAACGCACCTGCTCTTCATGATAGAGGCGATGCAGCACAGTTTCGTTGTCCAGGCTCAACAGTTCATCGGCGGTCAGGGTGCTGCCCAACGCGGTGATGTGCTGCCAGCTCGCGGCGCGTTCTTCTTCGTCCTTGAGGCGGTCGGCCGGCAGCTGTTGCAACAGTAGCCCACGGGCGCGACGTCCATCGG
The DNA here is from genome assembly GCF_039908635.1 of Pseudomonas purpurea. Lineage (NCBI taxonomy): Bacteria > Pseudomonadati > Pseudomonadota > Gammaproteobacteria > Pseudomonadales > Pseudomonadaceae > Pseudomonas > Pseudomonas purpurea. The sequence goes on along the minus strand of NZ_CP150918.1, from coordinate 294,554 downwards.
CGTGCAGCCAGAAACGTGTACCCACTTGCTGGGACATGACGAAGTAATTGGTGAAGCACTCCGAGAGCGTCTCGCCGTCGAGGTCGACGATGCCCTGGTAACGCTGGCCCTGGCGCGGGTCGACGGTGAGCGCCAACATGCCGTTTGGCATCAGGTCGGCCAGGGTCGCGTCGGGGGCGATCTGGTCCGCCTCGTAACGGGCCAGGCCACGGATCTCGCGCTCGCTGGAGCACTCGATCATCAGCAGCGGCACCGGGCCTTCGGAACGGGCCTGAAGGATCAGCAAGCCATCGAACTTCAAGGTGCCGACCAGCAACGACGCCGCCGCCATCAATTCACCGAGCAGTTGCGCGACCGGCTCCGGATAGGGGTGTTTGGCGAGGACTTCGGCATAGCTACGCTCCAACGCAACCAGCTCGCCGCGCGTGTCGCTGTCATCGAAGATGAAGCGTTGGGTGTAGTCGGTATCCGGTAGATCAGTCATAGGTCTGGGTATCTGAAGTGATGACAAAAGGTGTACGAGGGCCGAAAATCACACTCAAGCACCATTTTGGTGCGTGACTTGAAGCCATGGGAGGCATTTTATGAAGTATCCGGGTTTGTTCCAAGCTAGATGGAACCTCGGCGGATTGGCTCTGTGTAATTTAGTCCCGTTAGTGCTGCTGGGTTTCTGGTTGTGGCCTGTGGGGCAGATGCTCTGTGTGATTTTCGACGAATGGCTTTTTCGCTTGCTCAACGCCCCACTCGCCACGCATTCCACCTGGTTGCAGGTGTGGGCCGTCGCCAGCCTGCGACCTTTCGACGCGGTGGTCGGGGTGATCCTGCTGACGCTGCTGATTCGCGGCAATTGGGTATTCAAGACGACAGAGGTACGACGCGGCTTCTTCGGGTTTTTCTCGATTCTGCTATTGATGGTGGTGATTCGTGCGCTGTTTTCCAAGGTCGCGGCGCACATGGGCTGGCAACATCACAGCCCGTCGATGGTGATCGAGGGTGCCGTGCGCATGAGCGATTACTTCCCGGGGCTGGAAAAAGCCTGGGAGCTCAAGGATCGCTCCAGCCAGAGTTTCCCCGGTGATCACGCCTCGGTGTTGATTATCTGGGCGCTGTTTTTGACCCTGTTCAGCCGCACCTTCGGGCAATTGCTGGTGATCTGGGGCCTGGCGGTGTTGTTCATGATGCCGCGCCTGGTGGCCGGGGCTCACTGGGGGCAGGACGATTACATCGGCGGTTTGCTGCTGGCGGTGTGGGCGTTGGGTTGGGGTTACTTCACGCCGTTTACGTATCACGCTTCGAATTTCTGGCTGAAGGTGACGGCACCCGTCTTCGCGCTGCTGGGCAAGTTGCCGGTGGTTTCGCGGATGAGTGTGGTGTCAGCCGCAAACTGAAGCCTTACTCAATCCTGTGGCGAGGGCGCTTGCAGGAACGCCGCACCGTCCCGCTCGGCTGCGCAGCAGCCGCCAAACCAGTCAATCATTATTGTGTCTTGAAAAACATGATCGACTGAATAGGGCGTCCTTCGGCCGCCAGCGGGAGCAAGCTCCCTCGCCACAATTGTTTCCGGCACCGACTACTCGTCGTTGCTGCTGCCACGAAACTTGAACAGGTCCCGACGCTGTTTCTTGCTCGGTTTGCCATCGGTGCTCACGCCCAAGGCGCCCGCCTTGCGCTGGGCCGCCGCGTTTTCGCGCTTGGCGATGCTGGCTTCGGTCTCGGCGTACAACGCCTGGGCTTCGGGGGCGCCACGGCGGACAATCGATAGCGCCTGGACCACCACGGTGCGCTCATCAAATCCGGCGCGAATCTGCAACTCGTCGCCAACCCTCGGTTCCTTGCCAGGCTTGCAGCGCTCACCTCGACAATGCACTTTTCCGCTTTCGATCGCCGCTTTGGCCAGCGCACGGGTTTTGTAAAAGCGCGCCGCCCACAACCACTTATCGAGACGGACCTTGTCGTCCTCTTCCTGTTTTTGTGCCATGGGTTTTCCTCAATCTGAAATATTTGTGAACTGTACTACCGTTTCTGTCGTGCCCTGAATTTCAGCGTCTGCGCTTACAATGCGCAACGCTTTGGAGCCCGACTCAAGAGCCAGAAATCCAGGCTGTAGATATCTGTCGCCTTTTAACCACTATTCTGCGTGAATACCGCGAATTCGGCCGCTTCGCGGCGCGAGCGGGTTTCTCACCGGTTGAGCACTTTTGAAGACATTTGACCATTTGACCGTCGTGGGTCTGCGCGAGTGGGTGGCGCTCCCTGATTTGGGAGTCGCGGGCCTGCGGGCGAAGATCGACACCGGTGCCAGCACTTCCAGCCTGCACGCCACCGAGATCGAGCCGTTCGAGCGCGACGGGGAAACGTGGGTGCGCTTCAACGCGCACCTGGGCACGGTCGTGCAACTGCGTCACCGGCGCTGTGAAGCACCGCTGGTGACGATGAAAACCATTAAAAGCTCCAATGGCCACGCGCAGGTGCGCTACGTGATCAGCACCACCCTGGCGCTCGGCGATCGGGTCTGGCGGGTCGAATTCACCCTCGCCTGCCGCAAGTCCATGCGTTATCGCCTGTTACTCGGTTCCAAAGCCCTGATCGACGGCCAGTTGGTAGTCAATCCGGGCATTAAATACGTTCAAGACAAGCCGGTGTTCCCGGTGTCCACTACCTCTGCCACAGGTGTTGCATGAAGATCGCTGTGCTGTCGCGAAACCCGCGTCTGTATTCCACTCGTCGTCTGGTTGAGGCCGGCACCGAGCGTGGCCATGAAATGGTGGTGATCGACACCCTGCGTGCCTACATGAACATTGCCAGCCACAAGCCGCAGATCCACTACCGCGGCAAGCCACTGGAAGGCTTTGATGCGGTGATCCCGCGAATTGGCGCTTCGGTGACGTTTTATGGCTGCGCGGTGTTGCGCCAGTTCGAAATGATGGGCGTGTTCCCGCTCAACGAGTCGGTGGCCATCGCCCGCTCGCGGGACAAGCTGCGCTCGCTGCAACTGCTCTCGCGTCGCGGTATCGGCTTGCCGGTCACCGGTTTTGCTCACTCGCCGGATGACATTCCCGACCTGATCGACATGGTCAACGGCGCTCCGCTGGTGATCAAGGTGCTGGAAGGCACCCAGGGCATTGGCGTGGTGCTGTGTGAAACGGCGACGGCGGCAGAATCGGTGATCGAGGCGTTCATGGGCCTCAAGCAGAACATCATGGTGCAGGAATACATCAAGGAAGCTGGTGGCGCAGACATCCGCTGCTTCGTGGTCGGCGACAAGGTGATTGCCGCCATGAAGCGTCAGGCCAAGCCTGGCGAGTTCCGTTCCAACCTGCACCGCGGCGGCAGCGCCAGCCTGATCAAGATCACCCCGGAAGAACGCATGACCGCGTTGCGTGCGGCCAAGGTCATGGGGTTGGCGGTGGCGGGCGTGGATATCCTGCGCTCCAACCACGGGCCGCTGGTGATGGAAGTGAACTCGTCGCCGGGGCTGGAAGGCATCGAGACCACCACGGGCAAGAACGTGGCGGGGATCATCATCGAGCACCTGGAGAAGAACGGCGGGCCGAACATGACTCGAACCAAGGGCAAGGGTTAAGGCTCACTCCGCTCCCCTGTGGCGAGGGCGCTTGCTCCCGCTCGGCTGCGCAGCCGCCGCAAACCCGGCAACCGTGTTTTATCTGCAAGAACGCGGCTGTCGGAATTGGGAGTCCTTCGGCCTCCAGCGGGAGCAAGCTCCCTCGCCACAGGGGTTATGTGCGGCGGTTAGACCGCGTCTCTAGGCAACATCAACCCAAGCGGCAACCGCACCCGCGCTTCCAGACCACCACCGGTGCGGTTGCGCAGTTCGACATTGCCGCCATGCATCGACGCAATCCGCTTGACGATGGCCAGGCCTAGCCCGGTGCCCTTGCCGCCGCGCGCACGGTCGCCACGGGTGAAGGGGTTGAAGATCGCCTCCAGCTCCGACGGATCGATCCCGGCGCCACGGTCCATGACGCTCAGCACCACGTACGGCGCACTGACATCCCCCGAGACATACGCCGCCACTTCGACGCCGTTGCCGGCGTGATGCAAGGCGTTGCCGATCAGGTTGTTCAGCAGGCGCTTCATCGATACCCGACGCAACGGGAACGGCTGGATCGGCTCCAGGCGCAAACGCACCCGTTCTTCGTTCTGGTTGTAAGGCGCTGCCACTTCACGCACCAGATCACTCAGGTCGACTTCTTCCACCGACTCGTCCCGACCATCGCGGATGAACGCCAGGAACTGGTCGAGAATCGCGTCCATGTCTTCGATGTCACGCACCATGTCGTCGCTCAAATCACTGTGGTTGCCCATCAGCTCCAGCGACAGCCGCAACCGCGTCAGCGGTGTACGCAAATCATGGGACACCCCGGCCAGCATCAACTCGCGCTCGCGTCCGGCCTGTTCGACGTCCTCGGCCATCTGGTTGAAGGCGCGATACACCTCGGCCATCTCGCTGGGCGTGTCGCTGATCGGCAGCCGCACGCTGCGGCCCTGGCCCAGTTGCCGTGCGGCATAGACCAAGCGCTTCAAAGGCTGGTTGAGCTGGCTGACGAAGATCCAGGCCGACGCCGTGGACAGCAGCCCGATGGCGAGGAACCAGCCAAGCACGTTCCAGATTTTCTGGCCGCGCAACGGATGCGGGTACAACGGCACTTTCAGCCAGCCGTCGCCCAGGCTCGGCGCCCGAACCCAAAGCGCCGGCGGGGAATGCATGCGTAATCGCACTTCCGTGTCGGCGCCCAGTTCGGCCTGCATCTGGCGTTGGTAGATTTCGCTGTACGGCCAGTGTTGTTCGCCCTCGGGCACACCGGCACCGACCACGCGGATCAGGGTCGCGGCATCGGCGATCTTCTCGCGGTTGACCTCATCGGCCGCCCAATAGGCGCGCAACGTCAGGGCGACACCGTGGCTGTACTGGCGGTCCACCAGCACGTCCTCGTTCATCAACAGATAAACCAGGGTCAGCGCCTTGGAGAACAGCACGACGATCAGCACCAGCCAGAGGGTGCGCGAGAAGAAACTCTGGGGGAACCACACGGGGGTTTTCATAGACGACAGCTACACACTTTGCAGGAGCGAGCGAGGCTCGCAGAATTGCGGATCGCGAATCAACCGGACGCCGTCAGGCGACGCCCGCCCGGTTGACCCGCTCCTACAAATCACCGGTTACTTGGTTGCGGCGCCGTCCGGCACGAACACGTAACCCACACCCCAAACGGTCTGGATGTAGCGCGGCTTCGAAGGATCAGGCTCGATCATCCGGCGCAGACGGGAAATCTGCACGTCGATGGAACGCTCCAGGGCATCCCACTCGCGGCCACGGGCCAGGTTCATCAGCTTGTCGCGGGTCAGCGGTTGACGGGCGTTCATGACCAGCGCCTTGAGCACCGCAAACTCACCGGTGGTGAGCATGTGCACTTCGTCGCCGCGCTTGAGTTCGCGGGTGGCCAGCGACAGCTCGTAGTCACCGAAGGTCACGCTTTCGTCTTCGCTGCCCGGCGCGCCCGGCACCGGTGCCGCCTGGCGACGCAGGACCGCTTTGACTCGCGCCATCAACTCGTCCGGGTTGAACGGCTTGGACAGGTAATCGTCGGCGCCCAGCTCCAGACCCTTGATACGGCTCAGCTCGTCGCCCTTGGCGGTGAGCATGATGATCGGGATCTGGTTGTTCGACGCACGCAGACGGCGGCAGGCGGACAAACCGTCTTCACCGGGCAGCATCAGGTCGAGGACGACCAGGTTGAAGACTTCACGCGCCAGCAAACGGTCCATTTGCTCGACATTCGGCACCGCGCGAGCGCGGAAGCCCTTGCTGACGAAAAAACGTTCCAGCAGGCTGCTGAGCCCTGGATCGTCGTCAACGATAAGAATTTTTTCGCCTTCAGCAGTTTGTGCAGTGCTGCTCATTGGATGCTCCTTTGATCTCGGCGCGCATTATGGCGTAGCTGCCGTTATACGCACCGTGTGCATTGTTAGCAGATTTTTCCTCTGTGGCCAGTAATCCGGCCATTGTGCCTACAGGTCGCAATGCCCCCATCGGGCAGATCGGCGGGTATAATGCGCGGCCTTTTGTGTCGGGCAACGTCTGATCGTTATTGTCAGTGGCGGCTTTTTATTTTTCATCGCCTGGCAGTAATTTTTCGATTCCACGGGTCAATGGGAAGCCTTTTGACCCAGGTAGCGGCGCAGGCCAGGCCGCTCAACCAGACTCGCAGGGCCCTATTCCTGCGCCCGCGAGCCTGCTTTCACAATTTGTCAGGTGGTTTTATGGACAGCATCAACAGCCGCATCGCCGAGGAACTCGGTGTACGCCCACAACAGGTCGAAGCGGCCGTCGCGCTACTCGATGAAGGCTCCACGGTGCCCTTCATCGCCCGCTACCGGAAAGAAGTGACCGGCAGCCTCGATGACATCCAGTTGCGTCATCTGGAAGAACGTCTGCGCTACCTGCGAGAACTCGACGAACGGCGCATCAGCATCCTTGCCAGCATCGAAGAGCAAGGCAAGCTGACCCCTCAACTGGAACGCGACATCAAGCTCGCCGACACCAAGACCCGCCTCGAAGACTTGTACCTGCCGTACAAACAGAAGCGCCGCACCAAGGGCCAGATCGCCCTGGAAGCCGGCCTCGGTGAACTGGCCGACGGCCTGTTCAACGACCCTTCGCTGGCCCCGGACGCCGAAGCTGCACGCTTCATCAACGCCGAAAAAGGCGTGGCAGACACCAAGGCTGCCCTCGAAGGCGCCAAATACATCCTCATGGAACGCTTCGCCGAAGACGCCGGCCTGCTCGACAAGCTGCGCAGCTACCTGAAGCAGGAAGCCACCCTGAGTGCCCGCGTGATCGCCGGCAAGGAAGAGGAAGGCGCCAAGTTCCGTGATTACTTCGAACACGACGAACCTCTGAAAAGCATGCCGTCGCACCGCGCCCTTGCGATTTTCCGTGGCCGCAACGAAGGCATCCTCAGCTCCGCGCTGAAAGTCGGCGACGAACTGCCGGGCACCATGCACCCGTGCGAAGGCATGATCGGTCAGCAATTCGGCATCGCCAACCAGAACCGCCCGGCCGACAAATGGCTCGGTGAAGTGGTGCGCTGGACCTGGAAGGTCAAGCTCTACACCCACCTGGAAACCGACCTGCTGGGCGAACTGCGTGACGGCGCCGAGACCGAGGCGATCAACGTCTTCGCCCACAACCTGCACGACTTGCTGCTGGCCGCCCCGGCCGGCCCGCGTGCCACCCTGGGCCTGGACCCGGGCCTGCGCACCGGCTGCAAGATCGCGGTGGTCGATTCCACCGGCAAGCTGCTGGACCACGCCACGGTGTACCCGCACGTGCCCCACAACAAGTGGGACCAGACCCTCGCCGTGCTCGCCGCACTGTGCGCCAAGCACTCGGTGGACCTGATCGCCATCGGCAACGGCACCGCCAGCCGTGAAACCGACAAGCTCGCCGCCGAGCTGATCAAAAAATACCCGGCCATGAAAATGACCAAGGTCATGGTCTCCGAAGCCGGCGCTTCGGTGTACTCGGCCTCGGAACTGGCTTCCAAGGAATTCCCGGACCTCGACGTGTCGATCCGTGGCGCGGTGTCGATTGCCCGTCGCCTGCAAGATCCGTTGGCCGAACTGGTGAAGATCGACCCGAAATCCATCGGCGTCGGTCAGTACCAGCACGACGTGTCGCAACTGAAACTGGCCCGTGGCCTGGACGCGGTAGTCGAAGACTGCGTAAACGCCGTCGGCGTGGATGTGAACACCGCGTCCGTGGCGCTGCTGGCCCGTATCTCCGGCCTCAACGCGACCCTGGCGCAGAACATCGTGACCCACCGCGACGAACACGGCGCCTTCAAAACCCGTGCAGCGTTGAAGAAAGTCGCACGTCTGGGCGAAAAAACCTTCGAACAGGCTGCCGGTTTCTTGCGCGTGATGAACGGCGATAACCCGCTGGACTCGTCGGCGGTTCACCCGGAAGCCTATCCGCTGGTGCAGCGTATCGCCGCTGAAACCGACCGTGATATCCGTTCGCTGGTCGGCGACGCCAGTTTCCTCAAGCGTCTGGATCCGAAGAAGTACACCGACGAGACTTTCGGCTTGCCGACGGTCACCGACATCCTGCAAGAGCTGGAAAAACCGGGTCGCGACCCGCGTCCGGAGTTCAAGACCGCCGAGTTCCAGGACGGCGTCGAAGACCTCAAGGACTTGCAGTTGGGGATGATCCTCGAAGGTGTGGTGACCAACGTGACCAACTTCGGTGCTTTCGTCGATATCGGCGTGCATCAGGACGGTTTGGTGCATATCTCGGCACTTTCCGAGAAGTTCATCAAGGACCCGCGTGAAGCGGTGAAGGCCGGCGATGTGGTCAAGGTCAAGGTCATGGAAGTCGACATCCCGCGCAAACGCGTCGGTTTGTCGATGCGCATGAGCGACACCCCGGGGGAGAAGATCGACGGTGCCCGTGGCGCGCGCCCAGGTTCGGCGCCGCGTCAGCCTTCGAACACCGCACCGCGCAAGGAAACCACCGCCGCTGCACCGAGCAACAACGCCATGGCGTCGTTGTTCGCCAACGCCAAGCAGTTGAAGAAACGCTGATGGACGTGCCGGCCGAGCTGATCGAAAGCGCGTTTTTCCACTTGCTCGGCTGCCGTTTGCACAGTCTTGAGGCCGGGGTGGCGCACGTCGCCCTGGCCCTTGAGCCTGAACTGCGTAATCGCGGTGGCAAGCTGCACGGCGGGGCGATCTTCAGCCTGGTGGACATCGCCATGGGGCTGGCCTGCTCCAGCACCCATGGTTTCGACCAGCAGAGCGCGACGATCGAATGCAAGATCAACTACATCCGCGCCGTCGCTGACGGCGAGGTGATGTGCACGGCGCGGGTCATTCACCCGGGCCGGCGCACGCTGGTGGTTGAAGCGGATGTGATGCAAGGCGACAAACTGGTCGCAAAAGCACAAGGCACGTTCGCTGTCCTGTAGCTAGCAGTCATCGATTTGAGTTAATTTCGGCGCTGCGAATCCTGTGGGAGCGAGCAAGCTCGCTCCCACAGGATTCGCAGTTTCTGAATGACCGGCATTAGGCCTATCCGGCTCCAGAACCAGGCGAAAACGCCAGTTTTAACTTCACCCTTGTAGACCGTCTTGCCCACCCCCATATTGGGGCGACTGACGCGTGAAGGAATCCAACTTGAGCGAACTTCTCAACCGCCGCCTGGCTCTGCTCGGCGAGCGCGCTAACCTCTCTCTGCTCGAGCAGTGCCTGCACGGCATCGAGCGCGAATGCCTGCGCGTTACCGGCGAGGGTCGCCTGGCACAGACTCCGCATCCGGAAGCACTGGGCGCCGCGCTGACCAACGAACAGATCACCACCGACTATTCCGAATCGCTGCTGGAGTTCATCACGCCTGCCCTGCCGGACCCGGCAGACACACTGGCGAGCCTGGACAGCATTCACCGTTTCGCCTACAGCAAACTCGGCAACGAGTACCTGTGGAGTCCATCGATGCCGTGCCCGTTGCCGGCCGAGGAAGACATCCCGATTGCCTATTACGGCACCTCCAACATCGGTCAGCTCAAGTACGTCTACCGCAAGGGCCTGGCCCTGCGCTACGGCAAGACCATGCAGTGCATTGCCGGGATTCACTACAACTTTTCCCTGCCGGAAAAGCTCTGGCCGCTGCTCAAGGAAGCCGAAGGCTTTGTCGGTACTGACCGCGACTATCAGTCCTCGGCCTACATCGCGCTGATCCGCAACTTCCGCCGCTACAGCTGGCTGCTGATGTACCTGTTCGGCGCATCGCCTGCGCTGGATGCCGGGTTCCTGCGTGGCCGCGCCCACCAGTTGGAACAACTGGACGCCGACACGCTGTACCTGCCGTACGCCACCAGCCTGCGCATGAGCGACCTGGGTTACCAGAGCAACGCGCAAGCCGGGCTGACGCCGTGCTACAACGATTTGAGCAGCTACACCGACAGCCTGCGCAAAGCGGTGGCCACGCCTTACGCGCCGTACGTCGAAGTCGGCACGCACAAGGACGGTGAGTGGGTTCAGCTCAACACCAACATCCTGCAGATCGAAAACGAGTACTACTCCAACATCCGCCCCAAACGCGTGACCTACACCGGCGAGCGGCCGATTCAGGCACTGGTGGCCCGTGGGATTCAGTACGTCGAAGTACGCCTGCTGGACATCAATCCGTTTATGCCAATGGGCATCGACCTGCCTGAAGCACGTTTCCTCGACGCGTTCCTGCTGTATTGCGCGCTTAACGAGAGCCCGTTGCTGACCGCCAACACCTGCAGCAACGCCACCTCGAACTTCCTCAGCGTGGTCAAGGAAGGTCGCCGTCCGGGCCTGCAATTGCAGCGGGACGGCCAAGCGGTCGACCTGAAAGAGTGGGCCTTCGAGCTGCTGGAAAACATCGCCCCACTGGCCGCGCTGCTGGATCAAAGCCACGGCGGTGATGCCCACGGCAAAGCCCTCGACGCACAACTGGCGAAGATCAAGGATTCGTCCCTGACCCCTTCCGCTCAGGTGCTGGCCGCAATGAGCGAGCACAAGGAAAGCTTCGCCCGGTTCTCCCTGCGCCAGAGCCAGGCCCATGCCGAGTTCTTCCGCAGCGAACCGCTGGCGGCCGAAGAGCAGGCACGCTTTGATGCGTTGGCGCGCTCGTCGCTGGCGCAACAGGCTGAGCTGGAACAGAACGAAGTCGGCGATTTCGATGTGTTTGTCGGCTCGTATCAGGCGAGCATTTTGGCGATCAGTAACTAGACATACATCTCTGTGGCGAGGGAGCTTGCTCCCGCTCGGCTGCGCAGCAGTCGCAAGTGCAGTGACCGAATTTAATCTGACACGACATCACTGCTGTATTGGGAGTCCTTCGGCCTCCAGCGGGAGCAAGCTCCCTCGCCACAAAAGCGCTACGTGCTTACTCCAGCCTAAAGTTTTCCGCTCATAAGCTCATTCGAAAAAGTTATTTATTTTCGAGTTCTTAGATCATTTAGTCTCATCACTCGCCGAAACCCCGGCCGCCTGATGAGGACTTTCATGATGAAACGGCATTTCCCCCTTCGCCTCCTGGCGGCCGCCTCCCTGGCCGCAGCCAGCCTGTTTGCTCAAGCAGCCGACTTCACCGTGGCCTACCAGACCACCGTCGACCCGGCCAAAGTTGCCCAGGCCGACGGCGCCTATGAAACCGCCACCCACGCCAAAATCGACTGGCGCAAATTCGACAACGGTGCCGACATCATTGCCGCCATTGCTTCCGGCGATGTGCAGATCGGCTACCTCGGTTCCAGCCCCCTGACCGCCGCGATCACGCGCCAGGTTCCGGTGCAGACCTTCCTCATCGCCACCCAGATCGGCGCCGCCGAAGCACTGGTGGCGCGCGACGGTTCCGGGATCAAGACCCCGCAAGACCTGATCGGCAAGAAAATCGCCGTACCGTTCGTCTCCACCGGTCACTACAGCCTGCTGGCCGCGCTGAAACACTGGAACATCGACCCCTCCAAAGTGCAGGTCCTCAACCTCGCGCCGCCGGCGATCATTGCCGCGTGGAAACGCGGTGACATCGACGCCACGTACGTGTGGGACCCGGCGCTGGGCGTGGCCAAGGAAAACGGCAAGGTGCTGATCACCTCAGGCGAACTGGCCAAGTTCGGCGCGCCGACCTTCGATGCCTGGATCGTGCGCAAGGACTTCGCCGAGAAACACCCGGAAATCGTCACCGCGTTCGCCAAGGTCACCCTCGACGCCTACGCCGAATACCGCAAAGACCCGCAAGCCTGGCTCGCGGATAAAGGCAACGTCGACAAGCTGGTAAAACTCTCTGGCGCCAAGGCCAGCGACATCCCGTTGCTGCTGCAAGGCAACGTCTACCCGCTGGCGGCCGATCAGGTGATCACCCTCGGCGCACCGACCACCAAAGCCATCACCGACACCGCCACGTTCCTCAAGGAACAGGGCAAGGTCGACGCCGTCCTGCCGGATTACGCGCCGTACGTCAGCGCCAAGTACATCACTAACTGATCGGAGTACACCGCGATGGCTTTGCTACAGCTGGAGCGCATCAGCGCACAGTACCCAGGCAGCCCTGAACCGGTCCTGGCGGATATTTCCTTGAGCCTCGGGCCCCAGCAATTGCTGGTGGCCCTCGGCCCGTCCGGCAGTGGCAAGACTTCGCTGTTGAACCTGATTGCCGGTTTTGTCGAACCCAGCGCCGGGCGCATCACCCTCGATGGCGTGCCGGTCAAAGGCCCGAGCGCCGAGCGCGGCGTGGTGTTCCAGGACGACGCATTGTTGCCCTGGCAGGATGTGTTGGCCAATGTCGGGTTTGGCCTGGAACTGGCTGGCGTCCCTCTGGACGCACGCGAAATCCGCGCCCGTGAAATGCTCGCGCTGGTGGACCTCGCCGGGTTCGATTCACGGCGCATCTGGCAGCTCTCGGGTGGCCAGAAGCAACGGGTTGGCCTGGCCCGCGCGCTCGCCGCCGACCCGCGCGTCTTGCTGATGGACGAACCGTTCGGCGCCCTCGACGCCTTCACTCGCGAACAGATGCAGGAACTGTTGCTGCAAGTCTGGCGACGCACCGCCAAACCGGTGTTCCTGATTACCCACGACATCGAAGAAGCGGTGTTCCTGGCCACCGACCTGATTCTGCTGGCGCCAAACCCTGGGCAGATCGTCGAGCGCCTGAGCCTGGATTTCGGTCAGCGCTACGCGGCCGGTGAATCGGCCCGTGCGATCAAGTCCGACCCGCGTTTTATCGAAACCCGCGAACACGTTCTGGCCCGTGTGTTCTCCCAACGGCAGGAGCGCGCCTGATGAGCAGCTATGAGATTGCGCCGACGACCACCAAACCCTCCCGCTCACCGACCGTGACCCCGCTGCGACGCAGCCTCGGCACTCGCTGGATCAGCCTGCTGACCCTGTTTGCGCTGCTCGGTCTCTGGTGGGCGGTGACCGCCAGTGGCCTGATCGAACCGTTGTTCCTGCCGCCCCCTTGCGCCGTGTTGCAAAAAGGCTGGCTGCTGGTGACCACCGGTTACATGGATTCGACCCTTTGGCAGCATCTGGGAGCGAGCCTGAGCCGTATCGGTCTGGGCCTGGGTTTTGCGGTGCTGACCGCCGTGCCGGTGGGCATCGCCATCGGGCACAACCGTATCGCGCGCGGCATTCTCGATCCGCTGATCGAGTTCTACCGCCCTATTCCACCGCTGGCTTATCTGCCACTGATTGTGATCTGGTGCGGCATCGGTGAACTGTCCAAGGTGTTGCTGATTTACCTGGCGATCTTCGCCCCGATCGCCATCGCCACGGCCACCGGCGTACGCACCGTCGACCCGGCCAAACTGCGCGCCGCCCAGTCACTGGGTGCGACTCGGGCACAGTTGATTCGTCATGTGATTCTGCCCAGTGCCTTGCCGGACATTTTGACCGGCGTACGGATTGGCCTGGGCGTGGGCTGGTCGACGCTGGTTGCCGCCGAACTGATCGCCGCCACCAGCGGTCTGGGCTTCATGGTCCAGTCGGCCGCACAGTTTCTGGTCACCGATGTGGTGGTGTTGGGGATTCTGGTGATCGCACTGATCGCCTTCGCCATGGAAATGGGCCTGCGCGCCCTGCAACGCAAACTGGTGCCGTGGCACGGCCAGACCCACTAAATAAACATGTGGGAGCGGGCTTGCTCGCTCCCACAAACAGCTCAGCGCCCCGGATTGAAGAAAACCACCATGAGCACCCTGAACATCGTCCCTTTAAGCTCCGCCCTCGGCGCGCAAATCAGCGGCGTCGATATCTCCCGGCCGCTGACCGTCGAGCAACGCGATGCCATCGAGCAGGCACTGCTCAAGCATCAGGTGCTGTTCTTTCGCGACCAGCCGATCAACCCGCAGCAGCAAGCGCGGTTCGCGGCGAATTTCGGCGACCTGCACATTCACCCGATCTACCCGAACGTGCCGGAACAACCTGAAGTCCTGATCCTCGACACCGCTGAAACCGACGTACGCGACAACGCCGTGTGGCACACCGATGTGACCTTCCTCCCGACCCCGGCGCTGGGCGCGGTACTCAGCGCCAAGCTGTTGCCGGAATTTGGCGGCGACACGTTGTGGGCCAGCGGCATTGCCGCTTATGAAGCCTTGTCCGAACCGATGAAAACCCTGCTGCACGGCTTGAGCGCGACCCACGACTTCGTCAAATCCTTCCCGCTGGAACGCTTCGGCACCACCCCTGAAGCCCTGGCCCAATGGGAAGAAGCACGCCGCAAGAACCCGCCGCTGTCACACCCGGTGATCCGCACCCACCCGGTGAGCGGGCGCAAGTCGTTGTTCGTCAACGAAGGCTTCACGACGAAGATCAATGAGCTGACAGAGACGGAAAGCGAGGCGATTCTGAAGCTGCTGTTCGCCCACGCCACCCGCCCGGAATTCACCATCCGCTGGCGCTGGCAGCAACACGACGTGGCCTTCTGGGACAACCGCGTGACCCAGCATTTTGCGGTGGACGACTACCGCCCGGCACGCCGGGTGATGCACCGGGCAACGGTGTTGGGGGATGTGCCTTACTGAGTGATAACACCCAGGTTATGGATCAACACAACGACGAGGCGCACTAACAAACGTTCAACATCAACACTCGCGGCACTTACAACACCCTGCGCGAAGCCGCGACCCGCTTGAATGACGGCCGCCCCGGATTAGGGCTGGGTCAACGGGCAGCTTTTGCGGGTGAATGGCGGGTTGGTTTAAAGCCATGGCGCGCAGAGACGCCTATGCTCGATATGACGGGGTGAATCCGAGAGGACGCCTTCGCGGGCAACAGACATTTGAAGGGCGGAGCGCACCATGCACACCACCATCATCATTACCTTCGGCCTGGTCCTGCTGGCGTTGATGCTGTTCATTGGCCAGAAACTCGGCTTCAGCCGCCAGACCCTGACCTACGGTTTCGTGGTGCTGTGGCTGGCGCTGACCGTGATCAACGGCGCCATCGGCATGATCACCGCCGGCCAGTCGCTGACCTCCGAGTTGATGGTCGGCTTCATGGTGTTTGGCGTACCAGTGGCGGCGCTGGTGCTGTTCATGGCCTTGAACAATACCTGAGCGCCACCGGCCCTCGATCAACGCACCAGGTGCAGGAACTGCATGTGCCGTTCGTACTGGTCGAGGATGTCGTTGATGATCTGCTCCTTGGTGTAGCCCACCAGATCGTAATCCTGACTGCCCTCACTCAAGTGCACTTCGGCCCGGTAATAACGACGGTTGTTGAGTTCCTTGGAACCCATCCCGCCACGGGCGAAGGACGGCGTGAAGTAGCCGCGCATCTGCACCTGATAGATGAACGGGTGCTGTTCGCCATGACCGATTTCCAGGCTGACGCTGTCGTTGGCCGGGTCCGGCTGCGTGACCACGTTCAGGCCTTTCTCGACGAACACCGCCGTCACTTCCTCAATCGCCGGACGCACTGTCGTGTCGAGGAAACGGTACACCTCGTCGCGAGACGGGAAGTGCACCGCCTGACTCAAGCGCTGACGCCAGCCGCCCTTGCCGCGCCGCGATGCCGAGACCGGCGCCAACGAGTGCAACTGGGCAATCTGCTTCTGCGACTCCAGGTAGAACGCCTTGTGCAGCCCCCACATCATCAGCAGCAAAATCATCGAAAACGGCAGCGAAGTGAGTACCACCGCGGACTTCAGCGAATCGATGCTGCCAGCGAACAACAGCGCACTGGTCACCAGTGCGGTCATCGCGCCCCAGAACACCCGCAGCCATTTCGGACCGTCCTCATCGGCATTGCCGCCCTTGGCCGACAACGTCGAGAGCACCACGGTGCCGGAGTCGGCCGAGGTAACAAAGAACACGAAGCTGATGAACACCGTCACGGCGATCACCGTTTTGCTCCACGGGTAGGTTTCCAGCAGCAGGTAAAGGGTCATCGACGGGTTGTCGATGGCCGACAGGCCAAGGGCGCTCATGCCGTGATTGAGCACTTGATCAATGGCGCTGTTGCCGAAGATCGACATCCACGCGAGGGTGAAACCGAGCGGAATCAGCAGCACGCCGAAGACGAATTCACGAATGGTCCGGCCACGGGAAATCCGTGCGATGAACAGGCCCACGAACGGCGACCATGCAATCCACCAGGCCCAGTAGAACACCGTCCAGCCGCCCAGCCAGTCGCTGGGTTTGTCGTAGGCGTACAGGTCGAAACTCTTCATCGGCAAGGCGCCGAGGTAGTCGCCGAGGTTCTGGATCAGGGTGTTGAGCAAGTGCTGGGTAGGCCCGGCGAACAACACGAACAGCAACAGCGCGCAGGCCAGCAGCATGTTGATGTCGGACATCACCCGCACGCCTTTATCCACGCCCGCCACCGCGACAATGATCGCCGCGCCCATCATCAGCGTGATCAGGCCGACCTGAATCCACTGGGTGTGGGCGATGCCGAACAGGTAGTCGAGGCCCGAATTGAGGTGCAACACGCCGAAGCCCATGTCAGCACCCAGGCCAAACACCGTGGCGATGATGCCGAAGCCGTCCACCGCGTAACCGATAGGGCCGTTGATGCGTTTGCCGATCAGCGGGTACAGCGCCGAGCGCAGGGCCAGCGGCAGGTTATGCCGATAGGCGAAGTACGCCAGCGCCATGCCGACAAAAGCAAACACGCCCCAGCCATGCAGGCCCCAGTGCAGAAACAGAATCTGCATCGCCTGGCGCGCCGCATCCGCCGTGCCGGCTTCGCCCTGGGGCGGTTGCAGCATGTGGGTCAGGGGTTCGGAGACGCAGAAGAAAAACAGCGTGATGCTGATCCCGGCGGCAAACAGCATGCCGGCCCAGGACAAGTAACTGAATTCGGGCTCGTCGTGGTCGGCACCGAGTTTTATCTTGCCGTAGCCAGATAAAGCGGTGACCACCACGAAGACCAGATACAGGGTCATCGCCAGCATGTAGTACCAGCCGACC
The DNA here is from genome assembly GCF_039908635.1 of Pseudomonas purpurea. Classification (NCBI taxonomy): domain Bacteria; kingdom Pseudomonadati; phylum Pseudomonadota; class Gammaproteobacteria; order Pseudomonadales; family Pseudomonadaceae; genus Pseudomonas; species Pseudomonas purpurea. The sequence goes on along the minus strand of NZ_CP150918.1, from coordinate 277,584 downwards.
GTGTTGGCCGCCCAGTTTTGCGCCGCCAGAAGCCAGGCGCCGGACTGTTGCGGGAAGGCAATAACCACCAGGCCGAACAGCAGAATGAAGGTCGCCGCGAAGTAGAACACCGGCGGATTCATGCGGATTTGACCGCTGGGAGGGGTGGACGATGCACTCATGACGCGTGCACCTCAAGGGGGTAAAACGTGGCTGTCAATAACGGACTCAGCAAAGGCAAGCCTCCTGTTGTGAGCGGGCAGCGAACCACCGGTCTAACTTGAATGAACGTTCAAGTTAAACATGGATGGGCTTTGAGGACTAATCGCAAGGCTCGGCGGCACTGTTCGTACGCTAGCTCAAGGAAGGGTATGACGTGGGGTTGAACGGAATCGTTCACCGGAAAAATCAGCTAAATTCCATTCTCGCGATTCGGCTTGAAACCTTTCGCGAGCAAGCCCGCTCCCACAGTGGTTTTCTGTCGTTCACAGATGTTGTGTTCGACGCAGATCCATTGTGGGAGCGAGCTTGCTCGCGATGAGGCCGGGTCAGTCAGTCGAGATTCCGGGATTTATTTCTGCGTCCCATCATCATGCTGCAAATTCGCCTGCGTCAGGTTGCACCCGGCCGGCACGCTGCGGGTCAGCCAGACGTTGCCGCCGATGGTCGAGCCCTTGCCGATGGTGATCCGCCCCAGAATCGTCGCGCCGGCATAAATCACCACGTCATCTTCGACGATTGGATGGCGCGGGTGGCCCTTCTGCAACTGGCCGTCTTCGTCGGCCGGAAAGCGCTTGGCGCCGAGGGTCACGGCCTGATAAATACGCACGCGCTCGCCGATGATCGCGGTCTCGCCGATGACCACGCCCGTTCCGTGGTCGATGAAGAAGCTGCGGCCAATCTGCGCGCCCGGGTGGATGTCGATGCCAGTGGCCGAGTGGGCGATTTCCGCACTGATCCGCGCCAGCAGCGGCAGCCCGGCGCGATACAAATGGTGGGCCAGGCGATGGTGAATCACCGCCAGAATCCCCGGATAGCACAGCAACACTTCATCGACGCTGCGCGCCGCCGGGTCGCCGTGATACGCCGCCAGCACATCGGTGTCGAGCAGGCTGCGCAAGCCCGGCAAGGCCAGGGCGAAATCCTGAATCAGGCTGATGGCCTGCTTTTCAACGGCAGTGTCGACCTGGGCGCTGTGGCGCGCCACATAGCGCAACTCAAGCCGCGCCTGGCCGAGTAAGGCATTGAGCGCCACGTCCAGGGTGTGGCCGACGTAAAAGTCTTCACTTTCCTCGCGCAAATCCACCGGCCCCAGCCGCATCGGGAACAAGGCGCCGCACAGCGCTTCGAGGATTTCTGCCATGGCCGCACGTGAAGGCAACTCCCGTCCGCCCTGCTCGCCGCTCACCCGACCATTTTGCGCTCGCCACTGATCGCGGGCGGTACGCAGTTGACTGACGATGGTCTGCAATTGCCAATGGCTGGAACGCTCGCTCACGGTAAAGATTCCTCACGACGGGCGGCCGGACAATCGGGCCGCGCAAACGGCGTTCACTTTACGGCATCGCTCCAAGCCAGATTTAAGAACTAATTGTTCTGTTCTCAGCATTTTTTGGCATAAGCGAATGCAGGTTGCCCCGCCATATCAGCCTGCCTATAGTCCAGACATCTCCTGTAACCAGTACGGCACCATGATCAAACAACAGCTTGCTCGCTTCAATCGACTGGACCTGCTGGGCAACCCCACCCCCCTGGAAAAGCTCGAACGCCTGTCGGCCTGGCTGGGGCGCGATGTGTACGTCAAACGCGACGACCTGACGCCGCTCGCCATGGGTGGCAACAAGCTGCGCAAACTCGAATACCTCGCCGCCGATGCCCTGGCGCAAGGGGCCGACACCTTGATCACGGCCGGTGCGATCCAGTCCAACCATGTGCGCCAGACCGCCGCCCTGGCCGCGAAACTCGGCCTGGGCTGCGTCGCCCTGCTGGAAAATCCCATCGGCACCCATGACAGCAATTACCTGGGCAACGGTAACCGGCTGTTGCTGGAACTGTTCGACGCCAAGGTCGAGTTGGTGGACAACCTGGACAACGCCGACCAGCAACTGCAAGCACTGGCCGAGCGGCTGCGCAGCAACGGCAAAAAGCCTTACCTCGTGCCGATTGGCGGCTCCAATGCATTGGGCGCGCTGGGTTACGTACGCGCCGGGTTGGAACTGGCCGAGCAGATCAAGGACACCGGGCTGGACTTCGCCGCCGTGGTCCTGGCCTCGGGCAGCGCCGGCACTCACAGCGGCCTGGGCCTGGCCTTGAGCGAAGTGTTGCCACAGCTGCCGGTGATTGGCGTCACGGTCTCGCGCAGCGACGAAGACCAACGCCCGAAAGTCCAGGGCCTGGCCGAACGCACCGCCCAATTGCTCGGCGTCTCGCTGGCCGCAAGCTTCAAGGTCCAATTGTGGGATGAGTATTTCGCCCCTCGCTACGGCGAACCGAATGCCGGAACCCTGGCGGCTATCAAGTTGCTGGCCAGTCAGGAAGGTCTGTTGCTGGACCCGGTCTACACCGGTAAGGCCATGGCCGGCCTGCTCGATGGCATCGGCCGCCAGCGCTTCGATGACGGCCCGATCATCTTCCTGCACACCGGTGGGGCGCCGGCGTTGTTTGCCTACAACTCGGCGTTTTGAGCCTGTCGGAATAAGGTCTTCTGTGGCGAGGGCGTTCGCACCCGCGCCACAGAATTTGTACGCAGACCTTATATTCCATAAAGGAATAACAACGTGAATTTACAGTATTTTCACATCTAAGAAACCCGTCATATAGTCTCGCCACAGGCGAAGTTGCCACAAGACGCATACGCTTGCAGTTAAGGCAGGATGATGCAGCCGTCCAGATCCCGCTTTGCCTTCTTATCCAATAACGTCTTCATAAGAAAACACAGGGGCTTGTCATGAATTTTTCCGCACTACGTCGAAATCTGCTTCTTGGCTCGCTGGGTCTGGCACTGGGTGCTGGCCTGATGGGGCAAGCGGTCGCGGGTGAACAACTGCAAAAAATCAAGGACGCCGGCGTGATCAACGTCGGCCTGGAAGGCACTTACCCACCGTTCAGTTTCGTCGATGCCGACGGCAAACTGGCCGGCTTCGAAGTCGAGTTCTCCGAAGCCCTGGCCAAAGAGCTGGGTGTGAAGGTCAAACTGCAACCGACCAAATGGGACGGCATCCTCGCGGCGCTGGAATCCAAGCGTCTGGACGCGGTGATCAACCAGGTGACCATCTCGGACGAGCGCAAGAAGAAGTATGACTTCTCCGAGCCGTACACCGTTTCCGGGATTCAGGCACTGACACTGACCAAGAACAAAGACACCATCAAGACTGCCGCCGATCTGGCCGGCAAGAAAGTAGGCGTAGGTCTGGGCACCAACTATGAGCAGTGGGTCAAAGCCAATGTGCCTGCGGCTGACGTGCGCACCTACGAAGATGACCCGAGCAAGTTCCAGGATCTGCGCGTCGGCCGCATCGACGCCATTTTGATCGACCGTCTGGCCGCGCTGGAATACGCCAGGAAAGCCAAGGACACTGCCGCCGCCGGCGAAGCGTTCTCCCGCCAGGAAGCCGGTATTGCCCTGCGCAAAGGCGAACCTGAGCTGCTGGCCGCGGTGAACAAAGCCATCGACAAGCTGCGGGCCGACGGTACGCTGAAAACGCTTTCGGAAAAATACTTCAGCGCTGACGTTACCCAATAATGGAAGCAGGTTTCCAACTCGCGCTCGACTCCGCGCCCTTTCTGCTCAAGGGCGCGTACTACACGGTCATCCTCAGCCTGGGCGGGATGTTCTTCGGCCTGCTATTGGGCTTCGGCCTGGCCTTGATGCGCCTGTCGCGCTTCAAACTGGTGAGCTGGATCGCCCGCATCTACGTGTCGTTTTTTCGCGGCACGCCGTTGCTGGTGCAATTGTTCGTGATCTATTACGGCTTGCCGCAATTGGGCATCGAGCTTGATCCGCTGCCGGCGGCCCTGATCGGCTTCTCGCTGAACATGGCCGCCTATGCCTGCGAAATCCTCCGTGCCGCGATCAGCTCCATCGAGCGCGGCCAGTGGGAAGCTGCCGCCAGCATCGGCATGACGCGCGCGCAAACCCTGCGCCGGGCCATCCTGCCGCAAGCGGCGCGCACAGCCTTGCCACCGCTGGGCAACAGCTTCATTTCGCTGGTCAAGGACACCGCGCTGGCGGCCACCATTCAAGTGCCGGAGCTGTTCCGCCAGGCGCAGTTGATCACCGCCCGTACCTTCGAAATTTTCACCATGTATCTTGCCGCCGCGCTGATCTACTGGATTCTTGCCACGGTGCTTTCGCACCTGCAAAACCGGTTGGAAGAGCGGGTCAATCGGCACGACCAGGAGTCCTGACCCCATGATTGTCGTGGAAAAACTGACAAAGCAGTTCAAGGGGCAAGTGGTGCTCAACGGCATCAACCTGGAGGTCAAGGAAGGCGAAGTCGTCGCCATCATCGGCCCCAGCGGCTCGGGCAAGACGACCTTCCTGCGCTGCCTGAACTTTCTTGAAGAACCCACCAGCGGCCGGATCAAGGTCGGCGATATCGAGATCGATGGCAGCCGCCCGTTGAACCAGCAACAGGGGCTGGTGCGGCAACTGCGCCAGCACGTGGGTTTCGTGTTCCAGAACTTCAACCTGTTCCCTCATCGCACGGCGTTGGAGAACGTCATCGAGGGTCCGCTGGTGGTGAAAAAAATCCCCAGGGAGCAAGCGGTGGCGCTCGGCCGCAAACTGTTGGCCAAGGTCGGCCTCGCCGGTAAGGAAGACGCTTACCCGCGCAGGCTCTCCGGGGGGCAGCAGCAACGCGTGGCCATCGCCCGGGCGCTGGCCATGGAACCGGAAGTGATCCTATTCGACGAGCCCACGTCGGCGCTGGACCCGGAGTTGGTGGGTGAAGTGCTGGCGACGATTCGTGGCCTGGCCGAAGAGAAACGCACCATGGTCATCGTCACCCACGAAATGAGTTTTGCCCGTGATGTGGCCAACCGGGTGGTGTTTTTCGACAAAGGCGTGATCGTCGAGCAAGGCGAAGCCAAGGCGTTGTTTGCCAACCCGAAAGAAGAACGAACACGCCAGTTCCTCAGCAAGTTCCTGGACTCTTGAAAAGCCAAACATTTAATCTGCCTGCCACTCATTAGTTCTTCATCCATGGAAGGATGCTGACACTTCTCACCCCACCCATTCTTTCAAAGAATATGATGTGCACGATACTTATCGTCTTTTTATTACCGATAAAAATTTGATCCGCGCACAGTAAGCCCACCAATCAAACACATCACCCACTATTCAAACCTGACCCCTATCGTTAACTAGTCAACGCAAAGGCTGGCGGTATATAGATATACCCGACTCTGGATCCAGAACCTGTAACCTTCGACAACCGAAAATCAGAAAACCGCTCAGATAGCGCGGAAACACTGGCACACATAACCGCCGTGCCGAGGCAAAGTCCATACTGCGCGTAGACCATCACCTCCTGCACAGTAGGAACTTTCTGAATACTCCCGCTTTATAAAGTTACTCTCTCGCCGCTATTGACACTTCCCCACGCCCTCTCTTATCTAGCGACAACAGGCCTTTAGTCATTCCCTCAATTCACTAAAGACCTGCCCATTCATTACCAAACATTAAACTTTCATATTGCTGACCCCTTAACGCCTTTGATCTTTCCGAAACGGACTTCGTTGTAATGTTTCAAGGAGAATACTCATGACCTGCCTGTCGAACAGAGTTGAACTGGCCGCGCCCACGCTGGCGCAATCCACCAGAAACGGCATCAACCTGTGCGCTGCGGCGCACCTGTTGATCGAAATACCGCCCTACGCCGCCATGGACGAAGGCGATTTGATCGAGCTCTACTGGGACAACTGCTACGTGGCCTCCAGGGTGCTGACAGCCGCCGACCTTGGGGCCCCGGTGAGCCTGCGAGTCCCGCAGAGTTTTGTCGGCAATGGCACCTCCGGCACGCATTACCGGGTGATGCGCGTCGGTCACGGGCCGGTGCTGTCGGCCACCCGACGGCTGCACATCAAACTCGATTGCCCGGGCGGCCAGCCCCAACCCCTGGCGGACAATGAAAACCAGCACCTTGACCCGGTCATCCTCCCGGACCCGATCCGCCGTCATGGCGTCAATGCCAGCCAGATCAAACGTGGCGTGCCGCTGACCATCGCGCCCTACCTGAACATGGCGGCGGCGGATGCAATCACCTTGCGCTGGGGGGACGTGCGCATGGACTTGCCCAAGCTCAAGGCGAGCGAGGTCGGGCAGCCGATCAACGTCTGGGTCCCACCGGCGGTGATCCTTGAGGCGGGTGAAGATCCACGCCTGGAAGTGACCTACTGCATCCTCGACCGGGTCGGCAACAATTCGCGCTGGGCACCGGTGCGCACCTTGAAAATCGGTTGTGTGAATCCCTATCTGAAAGTGCCGTTGAAACCGGACCCCAAGACTGCTGAATCCCGAAAAAATTGAAACACATAACCAGAGATCAAGATTATTTGTGGCGAGGGAGCTTGCTCCCGCTGGGGTGCGAAGCGCCCCCAGCCCCTGTTGCCCCGTTGCATCAGTTGAATCGCAGTCACTGGTTTTACGACTGCTGTGCAGCCGAGCGCAACGGTGCGGCGTTCCGACAAGCTCCCTCGCCACAGAATCCCATTGCCAACGTTTCACAAAACTCTTAACCAACCGGGCCACTCACCCTTCTATACATATTCCTAAAAGTTAGTTTATTAATTATTTATACACGCTTAGGGTATATACACCGGACCACCGGACATTCTTGATTTCGATTTCGCCGCGCCAATGCGGCTTATCCATGAGATGTGAGGTAGGTATGGTCAGGAACAAAATCACCCCGGTGCAGATCGCCAGGGCATTGCGTGCAGCCAAGGAGCGGCACTGATGTCTAATCTGGCAGATGCAGGGGTCCAGACTGATCTGGACATCGCACCGTTGTTGTTGCCCGCGCACGTACTGAGCAGCGACGCTCAGGCACTCGAAGCCGCCCATGAACTCGCGCAAGTCGCCCGCCAGCAAGCGGCGCGGCGCGATCAACTGCGCAAATTGCCCTGGTCAGAAATTGAACAATTCACCCGCAGCGGACTCGGCAGCATTGCCATCCCTCGGGCGTACGGCGGCCCCGACGTTTCGTTCGTCACCATCGCCGAAGTCTTCGCCATTATTTCTGCGGCCGACCCGGCGCTCGGGCAAATCCCGCAAAACCAGTTCGGCATCCTCAACCTGTTGCTGCACACCGCTACCGAACGGCAGAAAAAACAGCTGTTTCAAAGCGTGCTCGAAGGCTGGCGGATCGGCAACGCGGGACCTGAACGCGGGACCAAAAACACCCTTGAACTCAAGGCCCGGATCACCGCTGACGGTGACGGTTTTGTCATCAACGGCCAGAAGTTCTACTCCACCGGCGCGCTGTTCGCCCACTGGATCGCCGTCAAGGCACTGAATGACGACGGCAAGCAAGTTATCGCGTTCGTCCGCCGTGGCACGCCGGGGTTGCGCATCGTCGACGACTGGTCGGGCTTCGGTCAGCGCACCACCGCCAGCGGCACCGTGCTGTTGAACAACGTGCGGGTCGAGGCCGAGCTAGTCGTGGAAAACTGGCGAATCAACGACAGCCCGAACATCCAGGGCGCCGTGTCCCAACTGATTCAGGCCGCCATCGACGCCGGCATCGCCCGTGGAGCCCTCGACGACGCCATTCAGTTCGTCCGTGAGCGCGCACGGCCGTGGATCGACGCCAAAGTCGAACGCGCCAGCGATGACCTCTACGTGATTGCCGACATCGGCAAACTGAAAATCGAACTGCACGCCGCCGAAGCGCTGCTGCGCAAGGCCGGGCAGGTCCTTGATCAGGTCAACGCGGCGCCGGTCACTGCCGAGTCCGCCGCCCGCGCCTCGATTGCCGTGGCCGAAGCCAAGGTGCTGACCACCGAGATTTCGCTGCTCGCCAGCGAGAAGCTTTTCGAGCTGGCCGGCAGCCGCGCCACGCTCGCCGAGTTCAACCTCGACCGTCACTGGCGCAACGCCCGCGTCCACACCCTGCACGACCCGGTGCGCTGGAAGTACCACGCGGTGGGCACCTATCACCTGAACGGCACCCTGCCCGCTCGGCATTCCTGGATCTGAACGACCAGAACACTTTTGACCAGATCTCTGGAGAAACACATGACTCTTTCCCAACACGTCGCGGTCATTACCAGCGATGAGCAAGCCCTCGTCGTCGCCAGCGATCTGGCCGACGACTTCAAGCGCGACAGCGCCGTGCGCGACCGTGAACGCCGCCTGCCGCACGCCGAACTGGAAGTCTTCACGCGCTCCGGTCTGTGGGGCATCACCGTGCCCCGGGAATTCGGCGGCGCTGCGGTTTCCAACGTCACGTTGGCCAAAGTCATCGCCCTGATCGCCCAGGCCGACAGTTCGCTGGGGCAGATCCCGCAAAACCATTTTTATGCCCTTGAAGTGCTCCGCGTAAACGGCACGCCCGAGCAGCAGAAACGCCTGTACGCCGAAGTCCTTGCCGGTCAGCGCTTCGGCAATGCACTGGCCGAACTGGGCACCAAAACCGCCCATGACCGGGTCACCCGCCTGACCCGTGATGGCGCCGGATTTCGCATCAACGGTCGCAAGTTCTACGCCACCGGGGCCATTTACGCGCAACGGATTCCGACCCTGGTGATCGATGAAAACGGCGTCCAGCAGTTGGCATTCGTCCCCGCGGATACCCAGGGCTTGAGCGTCATCGACGACTGGAGCGGCTTCGGCCAGCGCACCACCGGCAGCGGTTCGGTGGTGTTCGAAAACGTCTACGTGGCCGCTGAAGATGTGGTTCCGTTTCAAAGCGCTTTCGAGCGGCCGACACCGGTCGGCCCGCTGGCGCAGATTCTCCACGCGGCCATCGACACCGGCATCGCCCGCGCCGCCTATGAAGACGCCCTGCATTTTGTGCGGACCAAGACCCGCCCGTGGATCGATTCCGGCAACGAAAAAGCTACCGAAGATCCGCTGACGATCAAAAGCTTCGGCCACTTGAGCATCCGCTTGCACGCCACCGAAGCGCTGTTGGAACGCGCCGGCGAATTCCTCGACAAGGCCCAGGCCGACACCAACGCGCAGACCATCGCCGCAGCCTCGATTGCAGTCGCCGAAGTCCGCGCCATCAGCACCGAAATTTCCCTGGCCGCCGGCAGCACGCTGTTCGAACTGGCCGGCAGCCAGGCAACCCTCGCCGAACATGGCCTGGACCGCCACTGGCGCAATGCCCGCGTGCACACCCTGCACGACCCGGTGCGCTGGAAGTATCACGCGATCGGCAATTACTACCTCAACGATGAAAACCCGCCACTGCGGGGGACGATTTGATGAGTACGCCGCTGGAAACGAAAAAACAGATCCTGCTCAATGCCTTCAACATGAATTGCATCGGGCACATCAACCACGGCCTGTGGACTCATCCACGGGACAACTCGACCCAATACAAGACCGTCGAGTACTGGACCGAGCTCGCACAGTTGCTGGAACGCGGGCTGTTCGACGGTTTGTTCATCGCCGACATCGTCGGGGTTTACGACGTTTACCAGAACTCCGTCGATGTGCCGCTCAAGGAGTCGATCCAGTTGCCGGTCAATGACCCGTTGCTGCTGGTGTCGGCCATGGCTGCCGTGACGAAAAACCTCGGCTTCGGCCTGACCGCCAACCTCACCTACGAGCCGCCGTATCTGTTCGCCCGGCGCCTGTCGACGCTCGATCACCTGAGCCGTGGCCGGGTCGGCTGGAACATCGTCACCGGCTATCTCGACAGCGCCGCCAAGGCCATGGGCCTGAGCGAGCAGGTCGAGCACGACCGTCGTTACGACCAGGCCGATGAGTACCTCCAGGTGCTCTACAAACTCTGGGAAGGCAGTTGGGAAAACGACGCAGTGATCAACGATCCGCAGCAGCGGATCTACGCCCAACCGGGCAAGGTCCACAAGGTCGAGCACCACGGCGAGTTCTATCAGGTCGAGGGTTATCACCTTTGCGAGCCGTCACCGCAGCGCACGCCGGTGCTGTTCCAGGCCGGCAGTTCGGATCGCGGCCTGGTGTTCGCCGGGCAGCACGCCGAATGCGTGTTCATCAGCGGCCAGAACAAGGCCTCGACCAAGGTGCAGGTGGACAAGGTGCGCGCCAGCGCCATTGCCGCCGGGCGCAACCCTGAAGACATCAAGGTGTTCATGGGCCTGAACGTGATTGTCGGGGACACCGAAGACGCCGCGTGGGCCAAGCACGCCGAGTACCTGAGCTACGCCAGTGCCGAGGCCGGGGTGGCGCATTTCTCGGCCTCCACCGGGATCGATTTTTCCGCGTATCCGATCGACGAACCGATCCAGTACGTGAAGAACAACGCCATCCAGTCCGCCACCAAAAACCTGCAAAACAACGACTGGACCCGCCGCAAATTGCTGGAACAACACGCCTTGGGCGGCCGCTACATCACCGTGGTCGGCTCACCTGAACAGGTCGCCGATGAGCTGGAATCCTGGATCGCCGAAACCGGCCTGGACGGCTTCAACCTGACCCGCATCGTCACCCCGGAAAGCTATGTGGACTTCATCGACCTGGTGATTCCCGAGTTGCAGCGGCGTGGGTCGTACAAGACCGCCTACGAGCAGGGCACCTTGCGCGAAAAGCTGTTTCACGCAGCGGCGCATTTGCCCGAGCAGCACACCGGCGCAGCGTTCAGACGCTGATTCCTGTGGCGAGGGAGCTTGCTCCCGCTCGGCTGCGCAGCAGTCGCAAAACCTACTTACCGGTTTTATCTGGCACACCTCATTGAATGGCTTTGGGGCCGCTTCGCAGCCCAGCGGGAGCAAGCTCCCTCGCCACAAAATGCGCACACACATTAAATAATTGACTGGAAGAACCACCATGACCAAGAAACTGTTAACCCACCCAGTCAAAGCACTGGCCCTGGCCCTCGGCCTCTTCAGTTCCGTGACCTTCGCCGCCGACGCCCCGCTCAAGGTCGGCACCACCGCGGCCTTCGCCATCCCGCTGGAAGCCGCCGTCGAAGAGGCTGGCAAGCAAGGCCTGAAAGTCGAACTGGTGGAATTCAGCGACTGGATCGCCCCGAATGTCAGCCTGGCCTCGGGTGACATCGATGTGAACTACTTCCAGCACATCCCGTTCCTGGAAAACGCCAAGGCCGCCGCCGGTTTTGACCTGGTGCCGTTCGCGCCGGGCATTATCAACAACGTCGGCCTGTACTCGAAAAAATACAAAAGCTTCGATGAGCTCCCGCAAGGCGCCAACGTGGCCATCGCCAACGACCCGATCAACAGCGGGCGCGGCTTGCAACTGCTGGCCAAGGCCGGGCTGATCACCCTCAAACCGGGGGTCGGCTACAAGGCCACCGAGGACGACATCGTCGCCAACCCGAAGAAAATCAAAATCCTCCAGGTTGAAGCCGTGCAACTGGTGCGCGCGTATGACGACGCCGATCTGGTGCAAGGCTACCCGGCCTACATTCGCCTGGCGAAAACCTTCGACGCCACCTCGGCACTGCTGTTCGACGGCCTCGATCACAAGGAATACGTGATCCAGTTCGTGATCCAGCCAAAGAGCAAAACCGATCCGCGCCTGATCCGGTTTGTCGACATCTACCAGCACTCGCCGGTGGTCCGCGCTGCCCTGGATAAAGCCCATGGCAAGCTCTATCAAGCAGGCTGGGAAGGTTAACCATGAATGCCGCCAACGCCTCGCTTCGACTGCAAACACCCGCGCCTCGCAGCGCACAACAGACCGAACTGCACCCGGAACTGAACCGTGCCCACGTGCGTTTTATCGGCCTGGGCAAAACCTACAACGGCCAGCAAGGCCCGGTCGCGGCGCTGCATGGCATCGACCTGGCGATCCGGCGCGGCGAAGTGTTCGGCATTATCGGGCGCAGCGGTGCGGGCAAGTCATCGCTGATCCGCACCATCAACCGCCTCGAACAACCGAGCAGCGGCCGGGTGCTGATCGATCAGGTGGACATCGGCGAGTTCGATGAGGATCGCCTGGTGGCGCTGCGGCGGCGCATCGGCATGATCTTCCAGCACTTCAACCTGATGTCGGCCAAGACCGTGTGGCAGAACGTCGAGTTGCCGCTGAAAGTAGCGGGCGTGCCCAAGGAAAAACGCCAGCACAAAGTCCGCGAACTGCTGGAATTGGTCGGCCTGCAAGAGAAACACAAGGCCTACCCGGCGCAGCTTTCGGGCGGGCAAAAACAACGCGTCGGCATCGCCCGGGCGCTGGTGCACGACCCGGCGATTCTGCTCTGCGACGAAGCCACTTCGGCGCTGGACCCAGAGACCACTCAGTCGATCCTCGGCCTGCTGCGCGAGATCAATCAGCGCCTGGGGCTGACGATCATTTTGATCACCCATGAAATGGCGGTGATCCGCGATATCTGTGACCGGGTGGTGGTGCTCGAACACGGGCGGATCGTCGAGCAAGGGCCGGTGTGGGAAGTGTTTGGCAACCCGCAGCACGAGGTCAGCAAAACCCTGCTCGCGCCACTGCAACACGCACTGCCGCAAGAGCTGCAAAACCGTTTGCAGGCACAGCCGCAATCATCGGAAGCCGCCGTGGTGCTGCGCTTGCAGTTCACCGGCAGCCGCCAGGATGAGCCGGACCTGGCGGCGCTGTTCAGCGCCCTCGGCGCACGTGTGCGCTTGCTGCACGGCGGCGTCGAGCGGATTCAGGGGCATGCCCTCGGGCAGTTGCTGCTGGCGGTGAGCGGCTCGTCACTGGACGCCGAGGCATTGCGCCAACGCGCCGAACACTGGGCACAACACGTGGAGGTGCTGGGTTATGTGGTTTGATCGATTGCTTCAAGGGTTCATCGACACCTTCCTGATGGTCGGCGTGTCATCACTGATCGCGCTGCTGGCGGGCATTCCGCTGGCGGTGATTCTGGTCACCAGTTCCAAGGGCGGGATCTTCGAAGCACCGACGCTGAACCGCGCACTGGGCGTCTTCGTGAACCTGTTCCGCTCGATCCCGTTTCTGATTCTGATGGTCGCGCTGATTCCCTTCACTCGGCTGATCGTCGGCACCACTTACGGCGTGTGGGCCGCCGTGGTCCCGCTGACCATCGCCGCCACGCCGTTCTTTGCGCGCATCGCCGAAGTCAGCTTGCGCGAGGTCGACCACGGCTTGATCGAAGCGGCACAGGCGATGGGTTGCCGACGCTGGCACATCGTCTGGCATGTGCTGTTGCCCGAGGCGCTGCCGGGGATCGTTGGCGGCTTCACCATCACCCTGGTGACCATGATCAACTCCTCGGCCATGGCCGGCGCGATTGGCGCCGGTGGCTTGGGCGATATCGCGTACCGCTACGGGTATCAGCGCTTTGATAGCCAGATCATGCTGACGGTGATTGTGTTGCTGGTGCTGCTGGTGGCGGTGATTCAGTTGGGTGGGGATCGGTTGGCACGGGTGTTTAATAAACGTTGAACTAGACCTGAGCTCAGCGATTCATCTCTTACGCCACTAAACTTAACTTGCGTCGCACTTGTAACTCCGGCCTTAAAAGTTCGGCCTCAAACATCTCCTTGAAAGACAAGGAATTATCACCCAAGGCATCACTGAGCTTTGAAAACATACCCAGCAAGCCTCTTTTCACTTCAGTTGACAGCTCTGGAAATGCTTTAACCCCATTGCGGGGATCCATAGACAATTTGCTCGCCCTGCTATAGTCATCTCTACCGCCCCCAACTGTTTCAAAAGTATTTGAAACGCTTAAAGTCTTTCCCTGATTCAACGACCTTGACATTCCAACTACTGCAGACACCCCTCGATATCCTTCCACTGAAAGTGATGGAAGATTTCGAACATCATTTAATGTAAATCCTACTGCTAAAGACTCGTCCCTCAAAAAAACCTTTACCATTTGCTCATGTGAGGTCAGTTGTCCACTGACCTGGCTATTATGCTCTATTGGAGCTCTTCCGTCGTGGACAGAGCCCTCATAAGGGGATTGCCATTCAGGCATGCCTATTCGCGAATCCACACTCAAAGGATAAATATCAACCACGCCACCAAGGTCATTATCAGCCACGCCATCAGGATCATCCTCAGTCGGAAACGGTATAACACTTACTATCCCAGAAAAACTATTACCCGGTCGCGACCGTTCAAGATAATAAGCAAGATGAGTGCCTGGGCGCATTTCTGGGATTTCATAGTTCACAACAACCTTGGACTGAGTCAGTTCATCGGAACCGGACCACACCTTCGAAAAATGCAAAACAACTGTACCTTCGGAGTCAAAAAATACGACAGGGCTATTCTTGAAAGATCGATAAATATTTAGCCCATCGAAAACTCCAAGAGGATCCGCACTCACCCACCGCTGCAACCACGGCGCGTAATACCGATACCCGTAGTAATACAACCCCGTCGCATCCCGCTCTTTCCCCGAATACCGAATGCTCTTGTACTTCGCCACCAAGGCACTTTTACCCGCCCAACACGCCGTGCCCCCGAAGGCGTAATAGTGTTCCTGCGTCAGCACACCGGCCTGATCATCCAGCTCCAGAGTGCTGGACCCCAGATGATCACTCAGGCTGTAGCGCCGTTGATTGTTGTCGATGCCCTGCGGTGCAGACGTGGGCCAATGCAACACCCGCACGCTGCTGCGACCGGCTTCCAGGCTGATGACATGGTGTTCTTCACCGTCGGCATCCCGGTGAATTTCCAGCCCCGGTAGATAACGCACTTCGGCTTGCAGGGTTCGGGCGCCGGTTTGCGTCAGGGTGACTTTGCGCAGGCGATGGCCGGGGCGGTCGTAGACGTAACGTTCGTCATCATCGGGGCCGTCATCACGCTGGACCAAGGTCACCCGGCTCAACTGATTACGGGTGTCCCAACGCATCGCTTGTCCGCGTTGCAACGCCAGTTGATTGCCGTTGGCATCGAAGCCTTGGGCGATGTCGGCCTCCCCCGGCAAGCCGCCGTCGTCTCGTTGGCCGAGGCTGCGGTTACTGGCGCTGGCGGTGAACATCGAGAAGCCCGGAGCGTCGCTGTGGTGACGGGTGATCAGGTTGCCCGCCCGGTCATAGTCGAAGGTCTGGGTGTAAGTGCGCAGTTGGTTGGGGTCCAGTGGCGTCGGTACTAACCCCGGCAGCGCAGGCCCATGGCTCGGGGCGCTGACCTCCCAGCCTTTGGCTTCGACCAGTTGCGACAGACTGTCGTAGCGGTAGTGGCTGACCGGTTCGATGCGCTGGTTGTTGAAATGCCCGACGCTCCGGGAGCGGTCTTGCAACTCGACGATATTACCCACGGGGTCATAGGTGTAATTCAGATCCTGCAACGGCTTTTGCTGTGCCAGACCGGCCACCAACCTGATCAGGCGACCATCGTCGACGCCATACTCGGATGTGGTCACCACCCCGTTGCCAGCCGTTTCGCTGTCGATCTGGCCAAAGGCGTTGTAATGAATATTGCTGACCAGCACATGCGGCTCTTCGGCCGCTGCCTGTTTCAGCCAGACACCCTTGAGCTCTCCCGCGACGGTGTGGGAGAAGGTTCTGAGGTTGTGTTTTGCATCCGTCTGAACCCGGATCTCACCCGTCGGGTTGTAGGTGTGCGTCGTGATGAACGACTGCGGTTCCAACAAGGCATCCCGAGCGTCGATTGCCAGCGGCCAGTCCGGCGTTTCCAGGTCCGAGAGTACCCGCCGATCTTCGCTCAGTGCCAAGCCATGGAGGCCATAATCGGCGAAGACTTGAGAACCGGCAGGGTCATCGTGGCGGATCACTTGCCCGCACTGGTTGTGTTCAGCGAACGCTTCATCCGAACTGCCATAGGTCAGTCGATCAACGATTCGCGCAGGTCCGTCACTGGCCTGCTCCGTGATCACCACCGGGCGCTGCAACCCGTCGTACTCGGTGTGACGCTGACTGCCGCGTCCGTCCCACCCCGACCGCGACTGGCCCGTCTCGCCCAGCAAGCTCAACTGCCAGCCGCCGTCGACACTGTCGGTCAGCAGCGCAGTGCCGGACAGCGTATGAGTGGTCGCCAGATTGGGCCTAGGCGCCATCTCCCACAACCGCGGATCCCACGAAGCAATCAAACGCCCCGCCGCATCGAAGCGCTGCCGGGTAATCCGCGCATCCATGGCTTGCTCGACACGCTGACGGCAGTACCCCACGCTGCGGATCGCCAGCCCACGAGGGTCCGTGACCGACAACGTCGGTGTGGCGGTGTGGTGAGAAACCTGGACGGTCATCGCGCTCCCTCGCTCGCTTGAACCTTGCGCAGAGTGAGCGCTTTTTCGTCTGGCCGATACTGTAAGAAGTAACAGGTGCGACAGAGGATCAAGAATGCGTAGTTACCGGGAGCCGATGGCGGTTTCACCATCACCCTGGTGGCGGTGATTCAGTTGGGTGGTGATCGGTTGGCGCGGGGGTCGAATAAGCGCTGACTACCGCCCCTCAACGCCCAGCAAAACAGGATCGGAATATTGAAGGCCGCGTGCTTCTTGCCGGAGGGAGTGGCTGTTCGGCTCTGGCGGCACTCGCGGTGGGTCGCATGGGTTCTGCCAATCGTTCGGCCCGTTTCGACTCGGCCTCGTTTCTATAGATCTGCTCGGCCGTCAGGCCTGTCGCATCCATTTTGAAGATGACATTCATACCTTCGTTACTGCCCCAACGCTCTTTAGCGGCGTCCCACACACCCTGTTCTTTCAGGTACCCGATCAAACCTGGGAAATCATGCTTGAACGCATTTACAAGGCGTGAGTATTCCTCGGGCGAGGCAATGTTTGATCGAAGAGTTGATTCAAATGACGCGCTCTCGGGTACTGGGACGTAACTGACCGACTGCTGTCCTGGAGCGAACTCACGAATCATCGACGCTACGTCGATAGAGGATTCGGGTTTGTAGTGTCCAGAATGATTGTCGATGATGAACTTTGATGAATCATGCTGATCGACTTTCAAACGCCCGGCGAACTCTGGCAGCCCCATGTCGGGCTGCATGCCCATGTGCTGAAAGTACATATTGGCAAACAGACGAAGCTTACTGTTTTGATCGCGAAAAAGGGCAATCGCATGCCCGAACGGGGACGGGTACCACTCAGGATTTTCGCCCTCGAACACCTTCATTCCTCGACCAAAAACTGACCCGGCACTCACGAAGGTACTCCTCTTGTTGTCCCAGACCAGCTCCTCGAACCATCCCGTGCCAATAGTTTTGGCGACAGGATTGACGATATCGGCAATAAAAATATCCAGCGGGATCTTTAAAGTGCCTTGCCCGTCGTAGTAATTGAGTGGGTTGTTTCCCACCATTTGATAAAGATTCGGACCGTCTACGTTCCCCGCCGGATCCGGACTCACCCACCGCTGCAACCAAGGCGCGTAATACCGATACCCATAATAATAAAGCCCCGTCGCATCCCGCTCTTTACCCGAATAACGAATAGTCCTGTAGGTGGCCTCGGTAGCATTTTTCCCCACCCACCACGCCGTCCCGCCAAACGGGTAATAACTTTCCTGACTCAGCACCCCGGCGTCTTCATCCAGTTCCAGGCTGCTTGAGCCGAGGTGATCGCGGAAGTTGAAGCGCACCAGGTTGTTGCTGAGCCCTTTGGGTCGTTCTCCCGGCCAATGCAACACTCGCACACTACTGCGTCCAGCCTCGACGCTGATGACGTGGCGTTCCTCGTCGTTGGCCGTGTTGCAATACACTTCCAGTCCCGGCAGATAACGAACTTCACCCAGCAATGTACGACTGCGTGTCTGTGTAAGCCTGACTTTGCGCAGACGATGGCCAGGGCGGTCATAGGCATATTGCTCGACGTCAGGCGGCCCATCGCCACGCGCCACCAGCGTCACTTCACGCAACTGATTACGCGCGTCCCAATTCATTGCCTGGCCGCGCAGAAGCTGCCGCTGATTGCCGCATGCATCGAAGCCGTTGAAGATTTCTTGCTCATCGGGCAACGAACCGTCCTCATGCCGGGCAAGGCTGCGGTTACTGTTGCTTGAGGTAAACATGGCGAAGGTGTGCGTGCCACTGTGGTGCCGGCCCTGTAGATTTCCGGCCCGGTCATAGTCGAACGTCTGGGAGTAGCGGCGCAGTTGATCAGGGTCCAGCGGCGACGGCTGCATCACTGGCAACGCAGGGCCATAGCTCGGTGTGTTGACTTCCCGTCCACTGGCTTCGACCAGTTGATAGAGGCTGTCATAGTGGAAGCTGCTGACCGGCTCGATTTCTTGATTCTTGAAGTACCGAACGGATTGAGCGCGGTCTTCGATACGGCGAATGTTGCCGACAGGGTCGTAGTCATAGTAGAGGTCTTGAAACGGTTTACCGACAGGGTCGCAGAGCCGCAGTCGGGTCAGTCGCCCATCGTCGGAGGCGTATTGAACGAAGGTCTTCACACCGTTGCCAGCGACTTCACTTTCAACCTGACCGAAAACGTTGTAACGAATGTTGCTGAGCAACAACCTGGGCGACGCTGAAGAGTCTGCGAGTTGCAGTCGAACTGTCTTCAGGTGTCCCGCCAGCGTATGGGTAAATACCCGGGTGTTGTCCATTGCATCCGTCTGCCGCTGCACCTCCCCTGATGCGGTGTAAACCTGAGTGCTGATGTAGCAGCGTTTTTCCAGCAATGCGTCACGCGCATTGCTATCGGGCAACCAGTCGGGTCGATCCAGGCTGAGCAAAAATTGCCGTTGCTCCGAGAGCGTTTGACCGTTAATTGCGTACTCGGGAAACCGCTGAGTACCTGCCGGGTCATCATGGCGAGTCAACTGACCACACTGGTTGTGAACAGCATTCTGCTCACTGGCGTCTGCGTAAGTGAGGCGCTCAACCACACAAGGTCGCTCCTCGACCGTCCACTCTTTGACTTCAGTCGGTCGCACTTGTCCATCGAACCGGATGTGACGCTGACTGCCTCGGCTATTCCATACAGAGCATACCGAACCGGTTTCATCCGCCAGGCTCAATTGCCAACCCGCATCGACGCTGTCGGTCAAAAGGCTCTTGCCTGTCAAGCCGTAGGCGGTCGCCAGATTCGGCCTGGGCGCCATCCCCCACAACCGCGGATCCCACGAAGCAATCAAACGCCCCGCCGCATCGAAGCGCTGCCGGGTAATCCGCGCATCCATGGCTTGCTCGACACGCTGACGGCAGTACCCCACGCTGCGGATCGCCAGCCCACGAGGGTCCGTGACCGACAACGTCGGTGTGGCGGTGTGGTGAGAAACCTGGACGGTCATCGCGCTCCCTCACTCGCTTGAACCTTGCGCAGAGTGAGCGCTTTTTCGTCGGGCCGATACTGTTAGAAGTAACAGGTACGACGGTTAATCAACGGCGCAAAAGCGCCTATAGTCGGCCCATCTCCCTTGCCTGCGCAGCCGATCATGAAACACACCGCCGACGACCTCGAACAGATCACCACAACCACGCTGGGCCACTACAACCAAGTGGCCGAAGATTTCCGCGAAGGCACCCGCGATCATGACGTCAGCCAGAACATCGACGCGCTGTTGCGGCATATTCAGGGCTCACCGCCCTTCACCGTGCTCGATTTTGGCTGCGGCCCCGGCCGCGACCTGCAAACCTTCACCCGCATGGGCCACACCGCCATCGGCCTCGATGGCTCGGAACGGTTTGCCCAAATGGCCCGCGAGGACAGCGGTTGTGAAGTCTGGCAGCAGGACTTCCTCAAGCTCGATTTGCCGGCCGAACGCTTCGACGGAATCTTCGCCAACGCGGTGTTGTTTCATGTTCCTGCTCAGGAATTGCCTCGGGTGCTGAAGCAGTTGCACGGGGCATTGAAACCGGGCGGTGTGTTGTTCAGTTCAAATCCGCGTGGGGACAACCGTGAAGGCTGGAATGGCCCGCGCTTTGGGGCTTATCACGATCTGACAGCGTGGCAGGAACTGCTGACGGCCGCAGGGTTTGTCGAGTTGGAGCATTACTATCGACCGGCCGGGCTGCCGAGGGATCAGCAGCCTTGGTTGGCGAGTGTCTGGCGTAAGGGGTAGTGGGCTGGGTTGGTGGCGTCTGCACTAGCGCTTTCGCGAGCAAGCCCGCTCCCACATTTGATCTTCAGCGAACACAAAACATGTGTACGACACGATCCAGTGTGGGAGCGGGCTTGCTCGCGAAAAGAGCGCGAAGCGCTCGCCGTTACTGTGCGGTTTTCTTCGGCTCCTTGATCTTGTACCAGGCCACGTACAGCGCCGGCAGGAACAACAGCGTCAGCAAGGTGGCGACGACGATCCCGCCGATCATTGCGTAGGCCATCGGTCCCCAGAACACTTCGCGGGCGATGGGGATCATGCCCAGGCTGGCGGCCGCCGCCGTCAGCAGGATCGGCCGCCGTCGGTGCTCGGTGGCTTGCACCACCGCGTCCCACGGCGCGTAGCCGTCACGTTCGAAGGCATCGATCTGGGTCACCAGAATCACCGAGTTGCGGATGATGATGCCGATCAACGCCAGAATCCCGAGGATCGCCACAAACCCCATCGGCGTGCCTGTGGGAATCAGCGCCAGCACCACGCCGATCAGCCCCAGCGGCGCGACACTGGCCACCAGAAACATCTTCTGCACGCTGTGCAACTGGATCATCAGGAAGGTCGCCATCAAAAACAGCATCAACGGCACGACCTTGGCAATCGGCCCCTGGGCCTTGCCGCTTTCTTCCACCGTACCACCGGTGGCGACCTTGTAGCCCACCGGCAAACCGGCGGCAAACTGGTCGATGGCCGGTTTCAGCAGTTTCACCAGGTCGGTGGGTTGAATCTCGTCGCGCACCGCCGCTTTGATGGTGATGGTCGGTTTACGGTCGCGGCGCCAGACCAGCGGCTGCTCCAGTTCATAACGCACAGTGGCGAACGCCAGCAGCGGAATCGACGTGCCGCCGGGCGTCACGATTTGCAGGTTCTGCAGGGTCTCGGGCGTGCCGCGTTCGGCGTCCACGGCACGACCTACCACGTTGATCAGGTAGATATCGTCGTCGACCTGGGTCAGCGCCGAGCCGCTGACGATGCTGTTCATCAGGTTCGACACGTCCTCGGAGGACAACCCGAGTTGCCGCGCCTTGTCCTGGGCGATGTCGATGCGCAGGACTTTGCCCGGCTCGTTCCAGTCATAGATGATCTCGCCAATGTGGCTGTTCTTGTCCAGTTCGGCCGCCAGTGCAATGGCATGTTTGCGCACCTGGTCGATGTCTTTTCCGCTGACCCGGTACTGGATCGGCCGGCCGACGGGCGGGCCCATTTCCAGGGCCTGCACGTAGCTGCCGATGCCGACAAAGTCTTTGCGCAGCCGTTCGCGCAAGCGTTGGCTCAGCGCTGCGCGGGCCTTGAAGTCTTTACTGACGATCACCAGTTGCGCGTAGTAGGGGTTCTGCAACTGCTGGTCCAAAGGCAGGTAGAAACGGATTGCCCCCTCGCCGATGTAAGTGCTCCAGCGCACGATGTCCGGATCGTCCTTGAGCGTGGCTTCGAGGCGGTCGACGGCCTTGCGGGTCTCGTCCATCGAGGCGTTTTGCGGCAGGTTCAGGTCGACGAGGATTTCCGGACGGTCCGAGGACGGGAAGAACTGGTTCTGCACGAACTGCATGGAAAACACTGCGAGCACGAAGCACAGCAGCGTGATGCCGATGGCCCACCAGCGGTGGCGCAGGCACCACATCAACCCGCCATTGAAGGCTCGGCCGATGCGTCCGGGTTCGGCGTCATGGGGTTTCACATCGGCGCTGAGGATGTGCACGCCGATCACCGGGGCGAACAGCACCGCGACGATCCACGACACCAGCATGGCCACGGCGATCACCGCAAACAGGGTGAAGGTGTATTCACCCGCCGAGCTGGCGTTCAGGCCAATCGGCACAAAACCGGCCACGGTCACCAGGGTCCCGGTGAGCATCGGGAACGCAGTGGAGGTGTAGGCGAAGGTTGCCGCCTGCTCCTTGGTTTCGCCCATTTCCAGGCGTGTGACCATCATCTCCACGGTGATCATCGCGTCATCCACCAGCAGGCCGAGGGCGATAATCAACGCACCGAGGGAAATCCGCTGCATGGTGATGCCGCTGTATTCCATGAAGATGAAAACCATCGCCAACACCAGCGGAATCGAGCACGCCACCACCAGCCCGGCGCGCACGCCCAGGCTGATGAAGCTGACCACCAGCACAATGATCACCGCCTCGAACAAGGCACTGGTGAAGCCGCCGACCGCCTCTTCGACCACTTCAGACTGGTCCGAGACTTTATGCACCCCCACGCCCACCGGCAGGTTGGCGGTGAGTTCATCCATGCGTTGATGCAGCGCGTTACCAAACGCCTGAATGTTGCCGCCCTTCTTCATCGCGATTGCCAGGCCGATGGCCGGCTGACCATTGAAGCGAAACATCGGGGACGCCGGGTCGACGTAGCCACGGCTGATCTCGGCAATGTCCGCCAGCCGATAGAACCGGTCGTTGAGCCGCAGGTTGACGTCGGCCAGGTCTTTTTCCGAAGCGAATTGCCCCGAGGTGCGCACGGAAATGCGCTCCGGCCCGGCCTCGATCACCCCGGCCGGCGTCACCGCGTTCTGGGTTTGCAGGCTTTGCACCACCTGACGCTGGTCGATGCCCAGCGCCGCGAGTTTGCGGGTCGAGAAGTTCAGGTACAGCACTTCGTTCTGCTGACCGACCATTTCGATCTTGCCCAGCCCCGGCACATCCCGGATCTCGGCGCGGGCCTGTTCGACGTAATCGCGCAACTGGCGCATCGACAGGCCATCGGCGGTGAAGGCGTAGATCGAGCCGTACACGTCACCGAACTCATCGTTGAACGCCGGCCCCTGCAAGCCCTGGGGGAAGGTGCCGCGAATGTCGTTGATCTTCTTGCGCACCTGATACCAGATTTCCGGAATGTCCTTGGCACTGGTGGTGTCGCGCAGGTACACGAACACCGTCGATTCGCCGGGGCGGGTGTAGCTTTTCACGTAGTCGAGGGAGTCCAGCTCTTCGAGTTTTTTCTCGATGCGGTCGGTGACCTGCTTGAGGGTTTCTTCCTGGGTCGCGCCCGGCCAACGGGTCTGGATGACCATGGTCTTGATGGTGAAGGACGGGTCTTCTTCGCGCCCCAGGTTCAGGTACGAAAACACCCCCATCAGCAGTGCGACGAACATCAGGTACCACACGAACGACTGATGCTTGAGAGCCCATTCGGATAGGTTGAAAGGCCCTTTCATCGTGGACTGTCCTCGTCGATTTTGATTTTCTGCCCCGGTTTGAGGCTGTTCACGCCAGCACTGACCACCCGCTCGCCGGGTTTGACGCCGCTGGCGAGGGTCACGCTGTCGGCGCCTCGGCTGAGCAATGTGACCTCCCGTGGGGAAACGGTTTGGGTGGCCGTGTCGATGACCCAGATCCGTGTTTTGCCATCGACCTCTTGCAGGGCACCGAGGGGCAACTCGATGCGCGGCTCGATGGCTGAACTCAAGGTCACGCTGATTGCGGTGCCGAGCCGAAAGCCTGGCGGCGTCTCGGCCAGGGTCAGCCGCGCGCGGCGGGTCCGGGTGGCGCTTTGCGCCTGGGGTTCGATTTCGCGCACGGTGGCGGTGGTGTGAATGTCCGGGTCGAGTTGCGCCGCGACCAGAAACACCACGTCGGCCGGCAACCGTTCGGCGAGGTTGGCCGGCAGGTCGATCACTGCTTCCTTGATGTCCGGCCGCGCCAGCGTCACCACTTGTTGCCCGGCGCTGACCGTTTGCCCGGCCTCGGCGTTCCAGGCCGTGACCACCGCGGCATGGTCGGTGTGCAGTTGGCTGTAATTGAGCTGATCCTTGGCCTGATTGACCGCCGCTTTGGCCTGGTCCAGTGACGCCTGGGTGGTTTTCAGGTCGGTCTGGGCGATGTCCAGTTGTGCCTGGGCGCCCACGCCACGGTTGAACAGTTCCTGCTGACGCCGGGCATTGGCCTGGGCGTTGATCCACTGCGCCTCGACCCGCGCCAGGTCGCCCTGGCTGGCCCGCAACTGGTTCTGTTGATCGGTCGGGTCGAGGGTGGCCAGCAACGCGCCCTTCTCGACCTCACTCCCGACATCGACGTTGCGACTGGCAATGCGCCCCGGCACGCGGAAACCGACGTTGGTTTCATAACGCGCCTGAATGCTCCCGGCAAACCGCCCCAGCGCCTGTTGGTCGAGGGACTGGACTTCAATCGACAGCACCGGCCGGACCGGTTCCGGTGGCGGCTCCTTTTTCGAGCAGGCGCTCAGCAACAGGCCTGCAGTCAACCACAACAGGCGTTTCATGGCTGGTCTCCCGTGGGCCCTGCGTCGAGAGGCACGGCGATTTCCACTCGCGAGCCTGGGTGCAGCAACTGACCACCGGCGGTCACGACGTTTTCGCCGCCGCTCAGGCCGTCACTGATGATCACGTTGCCCGTCAGGTAGCGCGCCACCGTAACGCCCCGCAGCTGCGCCGTACCGTCGTCGCCGACCACCCAGACGGCCGGGGCGCTGAGGTCTTTGGTCAGCGCCGACCACGGCAGTTCCACCGCCGACTTGCCCGGCACCTTGGCCGTGGCGCTGACCACCGAGCCCAGTTGCATGCCCTGGGGCAGGTCGTTG
Organism: Pseudomonas purpurea; assembly: GCF_039908635.1. NCBI lineage: Bacteria > Pseudomonadati > Pseudomonadota > Gammaproteobacteria > Pseudomonadales > Pseudomonadaceae > Pseudomonas > Pseudomonas purpurea. The sequence continues at coordinate 252,927 of NZ_CP150918.1, read as the reverse complement.
AGGGTCACCTTGACCTGCACCGTGCCGGTTTGCGCGGAGACGGCCGGGGTGATTTCACGCACGGTGCCGGTGGTGTTGATGGCCGGGTTATCGACCAGGCTGACCACCAGCGAGCGGTCCGCGGGCGGTGCGATCAATAACGACTCATAGACATTGAACACGGCGTCACGCGCCCCGTCCCGGGCCAGGCTGAAAATCGGCTCCGTGGCCTGCACCACCTGGCCGACCTCGGCCTGACGTGCCGTAATCACCCCCGGCGCTTCGGCGATCAGCGCGGTGTAGCTCAATTGTTCGCGTGCGTTGGCCAGTTGCGCCTGGGCAGCGGTCAAGGCGCTTTGACTGCTGCGTAATGCGGCTTGGGCGGAATCGTACTCACTCTGGCTGGTGTAGCCCTTGGGCAAGAGTTTTTGCTGGCGCACAAACGCTGCGGCGGTCTGCGTGACCCGAGCCTGTTCGGCGACCACCTGGGCCTGCGCCGTGTCGACATTGATCTGCAAATCCTTGGGGTCCAGCCGGGCCAGTACCTGTTGGGCCGACACCCGGTCACCGACATCCACCAGGCGCTGGATGATCTTGCCGCCGACGCGAAACGACAACTCGGTCTGGACTCGTGCCTGGACGTCGCCGGTCAAGGTCACCGACGCCGCGAAATCGGCGGGGTTGACCGCTTGCACGAAGACTCGCGGGCGCTCTTTTTCGAGCGGTTTTTTATCGCCACACGCACCCAGCAGAGCCAACAGCCCCAGGCCGACGAACAGCTTTATTTCACGACCAGCCATGCAGGCTCCTTTGCGTCAGACCGTCACAAACGTGACTATGCGACTGAGAGCTTAGATCAGGGTTCCCTGTCTGCACGGGCCGTCCTTATACTGCCCACCGATCGTTCCCGCGCACGGCGAGGAGCGCCGCCATGGAACGCAATCCCACACGACCGGATCGGCGTGGGCACGACCCGAGAACGCCCCCATGCTCAAGACCCTCGCGGTGGCCAATTACCGTTCGATCAACAAACTGGTGATCCCGCTGGAGCGGCTGAACCTGATTACCGGCCCTAACGGCAGCGGCAAATCCAACCTCTACCGGGCGCTGCGTTTGCTGGCGGAAACTGCCCAGGGCGGCGTGGTCAATGCGCTCGCACGCGAGGGTGGCCTGGATTCGACGTTCTGGGCCGGCCCGGAAACAATCAGCCGGCGCATGCGCAATGGCGAGGTGGCGGTCGAGGCGTCGGTCCGCCATTCCCCGAAACGCCTGCGCCTGGGTTTTGCCGGTGAAGACTTCAGCTACTCGATTGCCCTCGGCCTGCCGGAACCGAGCGAGTCCGAGTTTTCCCTGGACCCGGAAATCAAGAAGGAATGCATCTGGTCCGGCCCGGTCTACCGGCCGGCCAGTTTGCTGGTGGACCGCGACGGGCCGATGATCCGCGCCCGCGAAGGTCGCGGCTGGGGCGTGCTGGCCCAGCACACGCCGAACTTCGACAGCCTGTTCGATCAGGTCGGCAACCTGCGCACGTCACCGGAAGTGCTGGAGCTGCGCGAGTTCATTCGCCGCTGGCGCTTCTACGATCACTTTCGCAGCGACGCCGATGCGCCGGTGCGCCAGCCGCAACTGGGCACCCGCACGCCAGTGTTGCACCACGATGGCCGGGACCTCGCGGCGGCGCTGCAAACCATCATCGAGATCGGCGACCCCGAGGCGTTACACACGGCCATCAGCGACGCGTTCCCCGGCGCACGGCTGAACATTGATCCGCTGCACGGTGGCCGGTTTGCCATCGAGTTTTATCAGGAAGGGTTGTTGCGGCCCCTGTCGGCGGCCGAACTGTCGGACGGAACCTTGCGCTATCTGCTGCTGGTCGCGGCGCTGCTGACACCCCGGCCGCCGACGCTGATGGTGCTCAACGAGCCGGAAACCAGCCTGCACCCGGATTTGTTACCGGCCCTGGCGCGCTTGATTATCCGCGCCTCCGGACAGTGCCAGGTGTGGGTGGTGTCCCACGCCCGACGGCTGATTTCGGCGTTGCAGCAAGACCCGGAGTGCAATTGCATCGTGCTGGAAAAAAACTTCGGCCAGACCGGGATTGTCGGGCAGCGGATGCTGGACGAGCCGGCGTGGCATTGGCCGGATTGAGCGTCGCACCCTCTGTGGCGAGGGAGCTTGCTCCCGCTCGGTTGCGCAGCAGCCGTAAACCTGGCAATGCGTTACAGACAAATCGCAAACGCAGGTTTCAGGGCCGCTACGCGCCCCAGCGCGAGCAAGCTCGCTCGCCACAGGTGGAATCAATCAGCAGCTTAGCCCTGCCACTTCCCGCCTTCAACGATCACGCTCTCAGGCTTGGTGTCGTCGCTCAGTTCTTTGCGCACGTACTGGTCGTACAGTTTGAGCAGGTATTTCTCTTCGCCCAATTTCGCCAGTTCGGTGTTCACCCAGTCGCGCAGTTCGAGGTTGCCCTTCTTCACGGCCGGCGCGATCGGTGCTTCAGCGCCCAGGGTTTGCGTCAGTACGCGGTAGCCCGGGTTCTGCTTGGCCCAGCTGAACAGGATCAGGTTGTCCTGCGCATAGGCATCGCCGCGACCACTGGACAGCGCTTGCAGCGACTCGGTGTTTTTCTCGAACTTGAGCAACTTCCAGTCCGGGTGGTTCTTGGTCAGCCAGATATCGGCCGTGGTGCCGGTGGTGACGATTGTGGTGCGGGTCGCCAGATCCTCCAGGCTCTTCACGGTGCTGGCCTCAGGGACCAGCGCCTGCACCGCAACCTTGAGGTTCGGATTGGTGAATTCCACCGCTTCCTTGCGCTCCGGAGTCACGGTCATGTTGGCCAGGATCAGGTCGACCTTGTCGCTTTGCAGGAATGGAATCCGGCTCGCCGGTTCCACCGCCACGAACTCGACCTTGTTCTCGTCACCCAACAGGTCCTTGGCAAACCGGCGACCAATGTCGGTATCAAAACCCACGTAGCGCCCGGCTTCGTCAACAAAGCCAAACGGCGGTTTGTCGGTGAACACGCCGACGATCAACTTGTCGCGTGCCTTGATTTTTTCCAGGTAGCTCGCCGCAGGCGCCGCGCTGGCGGTGGACGCCGCAGGCTTGGCGGGCTCTTCGGATTTGTTGCAACCGGCCAGCAACGCGAGGCCGACCAATGGGAGTAGCAGCAGTGAAGACTTGGCAGTTTTCATGAGGGTTCCAGTTCCTTGGCAAGAGTCTTTTTGGGCAGGGCTTCAACGAAGGAGAACTTCTCCAGGAACTGCTGCGCACGTGCGGTCTGCGGGTTCGTGAAGAACGTCTCGGGAGGGTTTTGCTCAAGGATGCGCCCGGCATCCATGAACACGATGCGGTCGGCCACGGCACGGGCGAAGGCCATTTCGTGGGTGACGATCAACAGCGTCATGCCATCGCGGGCCAGGCCCTGAATCACCTCCAGCACTTCCTTGACCATTTCCGGGTCCAGGGCGGCGGTGACTTCATCGAACAACATGACCTGCGGGTTCATGCACAACGACCGAATGATGGCGATGCGTTGTTGCTGGCCTCCGGAAAGCTGACGCGGAAAAGCATCGCGCTTGTCCGAAAGACCTACCCGTTCAAGCAAGGCTTCGGCTTGTTCGCGGGCTTCGCGCACCGGACGCTTTTGCACCTTGAGCGGACCGAGCAACAGGTTGTCGAGCACGCTCATGTGCGGGAACAGGTGGTAGCTCTGGAACACCATGCCGATCTGCTGGCGCACTTCGCGCCAGTCGGTGGTTTTGCCCAGCAACTCGCGGCCGGCGAAGTTCAAGCTGCCGCTGTGGGCGACTTCCAGGCCGTTGAGGCAGCGCAGCAAGGTGCTTTTGCCGCACCCGCTGGGGCCGAGGATGACGATCACCTCGCCGGCCTTCACGCTCAGGTCGATCCCGTCGAGAACCTGATGTTCACCGAAAAACTTGTTGAAACCCTTGAACTCGATCAATGCGCTCATGCTTGCGTCCAGCGCCGCTCCAGCACGCGTGAAGCGGCCGACAGCGGGTAGCAGATAAAGAAGAAAAACAGGAACAACGCGCCGTAGATCAGCACCGACTCGTAGGTGCGTTCGATGATCTGCTGGCCGACCTTGATCACGTCCACCACGCCGATCAGCACCGCCAGCGAACTGGTCTTGATGATCCGCGTGTAGACGTTGATGGTCGGCGGCGTCATGCGTTTCAGCGCCTGGGGGATCAGCACGTAACCGTAAAGCTGCGGGCCGGACAAACCAATCGACAGCCCCGCCTCGCGTTGCCCGTGCGGCAACGAATGCAGCGCGCCGCGCACCACTTCACCGACCTCGCTGGCGCCCCACAACGACAACACCAGCACCGCGCACCAGTAACTGGGAATGCTCAGACCGAAAAAGATCGGCAGGCCGAAAAACAGCAGATACAGCCAGACCAGCACCGGGATCGCCCGGAACAATTCCAGATAGACCCGCAGGATCGCGTTCAGCCATTTCGAATTCAGGGTTCGCAACACGCCGTAGAGCACGCCGCCAACGGTGCTGATGGCGATGCTCAAAAAGGAAATCGACAGGGTTTGCGCCGCGCCACGGCCTAGTTGAGGCAACGACACCCAGAGCAATTCAAGACCCGAACTGGCCATGCTGGAGCCTCCTTTCCAGGCGGCTGAGCAACAGCGACAGCGGCAAAAACAGCAGCACGCAAATCAGCGTCAACACGGCGAGCATTTCGTAGGTTTTGTAATACAGCGCGATGTAGCTCTTGGTGGTGTAGAGAATCTCCGGCACCGCCACCGCGGACACCACGGTGGTTTCCTTGAGCAGGAAAATGAAGTTGGCGAACAGCGACGGCAGGCTGAGGATCCCCGCTTGCGGCAGGATCACGTAGCGCAACAGCTGCCCGTTCGACAGACCGATGGAACGCCCCGACTCCAGTTGCGCCGCCGGCACCGCTTCGACGCCGGCCCGCAGCACTTCGGTGAGGTAGGCCCCACCCAGGAAGGTCATGGTGATGATCGCCGCCGTAAAACCGGAGACTTTGATGCCCAGCGCCGGCAAGGCGAAGTAGACGAAGAACAGCTGGATCAGCAGCGGCGTGTTGCGGGCCAGTTCAACGTAAAGCCCGACGAGACGTCGCAGGTAAGGGGTACGGAATACCAGGATGGTCGCGTTGATCAGGGCTACCAGCAACGAGGTGCCGATGGCGATCAGCCCGACCTGCAGTGTCACGCCCACGGCTTTGAGAAAAGCCGGAAGGGTGCTGAGGATGAAAGCGTAATCGAATGTCATTGAAGATCCTGAACGCCGCAGGGTAGGCGGCGGTGGTGCAGTCCATTGGGCTGTGGATAACAGCCCGGCAGGGGCAGACTTTAAAGGCATAAAAAGAATTTTTTAAATACCGATAAAGCATATTGATATCACGCAAAAAGCTAACCCACGGTTTGCGGTGTCTGCACAGGCCAGCTATTTTCCCTAACGCTGTAGGAGAGCTCTTTTTTTGCGTGCAGCTCTCCAAGGACACACAGCTTTTGGCCAGACTCCCCGGCCCCCCATCACAAGGACGATAAAAATGGCTGACGCGAAAGCACCCCAACGGCTGGACCCGCAGGACATCGTGAAATTACTGGTGGCGTTGCGCAGGGCGCTGAAGACCCGGGTGGCCTGAACCTCTAGGAGCAAGCACATCCCCTGTGGGAGCGGGCTTGCTCGCGAAGAGGTCGTGTCAGTTGCTATCAATGTTGGCTGACAGACCGCTTTCGTCGGGTCGCCGCCCGGAGCAAGCCCACTCCCACAGGGGTTTCGCGTCATTTTCCCCAAAGAGTGCAGCACACAAAAACGCCGACGCTAATACAAGCCGTCGGCGTTGAAACCTTGAAGGGGTTTAAAGCTGCGTCAGATCAGAACGCCGGCAGGACCGCGCCGTTGTACTTCTTGGCGATGAATGCTTTCACCTCCGGGCTGGTCAGGGCCTTGGCCAGTTTCTGGATCGCCACGCTGTCCTTGTTGTCCGGACGGGCCACCAGGAAGTTCACGTACGGCGAATCCGCACCTTCGATGACCAGCGCGTCCTTAGCCGGGTTCAAACCCGCTTCCAGCGCGTAGTTGGTGTTGATCATGTCCAGGTCGACCTGATCCAGCACACGCGGCAGCATGGCCGACTCCAGCTCCTTGAACTTGAAATTGTGCGGGTTCTTGGCGATGTCCTTTGGCGTGGCCAGGGCGTTTTTCGGGTCTTTCAACTCGATCAGGCCGGCCTTCTGCAACAGGATCAGCGCACGGCCGCTGTTGCTGCCTTCGTTTGGAATGGCAATGGTTGCGCCATCTTTCAATTCAGCCAGGGTTTTGACTTTCTTCGAGTAGCCACCGAACGGTTCGACATGCACGCCGATCACGGTCACAAGGTTCGTGCCTTTGCCGTCGTTGAAGCTTTTGAGGTACGGCAGGGTCTGGAAGTAGTTGGCGTCCAGACGCTTCTGATCGACCTGTACGTTCGGTTGCACGTAGTCGGTGAAGACTTTGATTTCCAGGTCCACGCCTTCTTTGGCGAGGGTGGGTTTGATCAGTTCGAGAATCTCGGCGTGGGGCACCGGCGTTGCCGCCACCACGAGTTTCTCCCCGGCCTGGGCCAGGCTTGCGGTCAGGGCAGCCGCCAATGCGGTGAACAACAGAACCTTTTTCATGCAGTGTCCTTATTTGTCGTTATCGACAACGGCTAAAAAGTGAAGTGCCAGTGAAGGGCTATCGCTGGTGTGAAGCGGACAATACCGAGATTTTTTATTCCCGAACAATATCTTTTATTCACTTTTATATTCCATTTAGTTCGCACACCAAAAAAGACACTTAACCCTGTGGCGAGGGAGCTTGCTCCCGTTCGATTGCACAGCAATCGCAATTCGATGAACGCGGCTTGCCTGACAGAAATTGGTTGCTGATTTTGGGGTCGCTTCGCAACCCAGCGGGAGCAAGCTCCCTCGCCACAGGGTTATAGGGCGACCAATAGATCTGTGAGCAGGCTTTTGAGGGATGAACGTTCAGCAGCCGTACCGTTTTTGCTGACTTGCGCGACCTGCCGCTTGATCTGCTCCAACGGTGAAAGAACCTGCGGCAGGTTCAAATGCTCCGGCAAAATCTCCTCGCCACTGCTCACCAGCAACGCAAAGTGAATGACATTTTCCAACTCGCGGGTATTGCCTGGCCAACTGTGCTGTTCCAGCACGTGCTGCGCCGCGTCGCTGATAAACGGCACTGGCAGGTCGAGGCGCTGGCTGTAGATACCGAGGAAGTACTCAGCCAATGACTGAATGTCGCCGACCCGCTCGCGCAATGCCGGCAACTCAAGCTGCCCTTCGCTGAGGTAGTGATACAGGCGCTCGTGGAATTTTCCGGCGGCCACGGCCTGGGCCAGGTCGATGCTGGTGGCGGCCACCAGGCGCACGTCCACCGGGCTTGGCTGCTGGGCGCCGACGCGGGTGACTTCGTGGTTTTCCAGGGCCGCGAGCAACTTGATCTGGATCGGCAACGGCAAGTCGCCGATTTCATCCAGGTACAGGGTTCCGCCGTTGGCCGAACCGAACCAGCCCGCGCGGCTGCTGGCCGCACCGCTGAAACTTCCGCCCGCGTAACCGAACAACTCGGCATCGGCGTAGGTCGGGCTGATCGCGCCGCAATTGACCGACACGAACAAACCGCCGCGATCGCTGCCGCGATGGATATGCCGCGCCAGCAGCTCTTTGCCGCTGCCGGTTTCACCGCGAATCAACACCGAAATCGAGCGTGGTGCCAGGTGTTCCAGTTCCTGGCGCAACTGTCGCGAGCGCGGGTCGACGAACACCAGTGCCTTGGCGCGAATGCTCAGCGGGCTTTTTTCAGCGTCGGGAAAGGTCAGCAATGGCTGACCGAAAGACTCATGCAGACTCATGGCAGACTCCCGCCCAAAACCGCCGGGAGACGGGGGCGATTAGAAAAATAAAAGGCTCAAGCGCGGCGCAAGGCGTGATGTTCCATGCGGTTTTGCAGCCGGTAAAGGTAGGCGAAACCCTGCTCCCAGCGATGGTGGCCGGACTTCACATTGATGTGCCCGGCGCCCGCCAGGATTCCCGCTTCGGCACCCCAGTTGCGGGCCAGTTCCAGGGCACGCGGCGCGCTGACGGCGGCGTCGTTGTCGGCGCTCACGACCTGGCTCGGGAACGGCAGCAAGTGCGTCGGGATCGGTGCGAAGTTGCGCAAGGCCGGCACGCAGGCCGGGCGCTCGACGTCGGCCGGCGCGACCAGCAAGGCCCCGCGTACCTGACGCAATGCCTGCACCGGCGCGGTGGCCGCCCAATGGGCCACGGTGATGCAACCCAGGCTATGGGCGATCAGGATCACCGGCGTGCTGTCGGCGGCAATGGCCTCGGCCAGCGCCGCCACCCAATCTTCACGGCGCGGCGTCAGCCAGTCGGCCTGCTCCACACGCGCGCTGTTGGGCAGACTGCTCTGCCAATGGCTTTGCCAATGATCTTCTGGCGATCCTTGCCAGCCCGGCACAATCAGGTAGCGAATTGATTCGTTGCGCATGGGGAGCTCTCCTGTGCGTGTCTGTTCCTGATCGAGTATAGGGACGAGAGTTATATTCGTTAAGGAATAAGAAGCTATTTATTAAGACCACAATAGAATATATAGAGGCTCAATGTGGGAGCGGGCTTGCTCGCGAAGGGGCCCTGACATTCAACATTGATGTCGACTGGTACTCCGCTTTCGCGAGCAAGCTCGCTCCCACAAAGGATTCGGTGTTCCTTCGAAACAAAAAAAGGGCCGCACCCTGCCAAGGAGACGGCCCCGGAAAACTTGAAAACGGTTAACGCGCCGTGATCACCGACAGCTTGGTGATTCCCGCTCGCTCGATGGACGCCATGGCCCGCGCCACTTCGCCGTAGTTCACCCCGTCGTCGGCCTGCAATTGCACGCGCACCTGCGGGTCCTTGGTCTTGGCGGCCTGCAGGTTGAATTCGAGCAATTCGGGCTGGATTTCGTCCTTGTTGATAAACAGCTTGCCCGCACCGTCGATACTCACCACCAGCGGGTCTTTCTGCTCAACCGGCGCGACCGCTTCGGTCTTCGGCAGGTTGATCGGAATCGCGTTGGTCAGCAGTGGCGCCGTCACGATGAACACCACCAGCAACACCAGCATCACGTCCACCAGCGGCGTGACGTTGATCTCGCTCAGCACCTCGTCACTGTCTTGCGTGGAGAAGGCCATATCAGGACGCCTCCTTCACTTTTTGCGGGCTGCCCTGGGCCGCCGCTTTATGCGCAGTCGGGTGGATCAGCACCCGGAACGAGCTCTTCTGCGCCAGGCTGTAGAAGTCATGGGCGAAGTCATCGAGGTCGGCGGCGGTCAGCTTCAAGCGCCGCAGGAAATAGTTGTAAACCAGCACGGCCGGCACCGCGACCGCGATCCCCACGCCCGTCGCCACCAGCGCGGCACCAATCGGCCCGGCCACGGTTTCCAGGCTCGCGGAGCCTGCGGCGCTGATGCCTTTCAAGGCTTCCATGATTCCCCACACAGTGCCGAACAAACCAATGAACGGCGAGGTGCTGCCGATACTGGCGACCACCGCCAGGCCAGTTTCCAGCGAGCGCCGTTCCCGCACGATCTGCTGGCGCAAGGCGCGCTCCAGGCGGTCCTGATGATTGATCGCCTGGCTCAGGTCCGTCGCATGCGGCGCTTCGCCGACCTGGATCGCGGCATAACCGGCCTGTGCCACGCGGGCCGCCGCGCCGGGTTGGGTTTCACTCAAATCAGCCGCCGAATCGAGACTGGAGGCCGCCCAGAACTGTTTGTGGAATTTGCGATCCTGGGCTTTCAAGCGCGCGAACTGCACACCCTTGAGCAACGCCAGGCCCCAGGTGGCGACGGAAAAAACCACCAACAGCCAGATCACCGCGCCTTCGATGGATTCAAGTGGAGATGCCAGTAACGTCATGATGTGTTCCCTCTGTGTAAGCGTTTAGCGCGAAAAGGTTTCGGTTCAATGAATCTTGAAATCGATGGGCACGCTGACCCAGCCGTCCTGGGCGACATCACCCTGCTTGGCCGGCACGAAACTCCAACGTTTCACGGCGGTTAAGGCCGCGTCGTCGAGCTGCTGGCGACCACTGCTTTTCTGAATCTGGATCTCTCCCGGTTTGCCGCTGGCCAACACCTGAACCCGCAACAACACCGTGCCTTCCCAACCGCGCCGCTGTGCCAGCGACGGATATTCCGGCGCCGGGTTTTTCAGGTACGCCGCGTTGGCCGATGCCGGAGTGACTGGCGCGGGCGCCGGCGGCGCAACGGGTGCCGGCGCGGCCACGGGCGCGGCGGGTTGCGGCGTCGCGGGCGGTTGTTCAACCGCTTTCGGCGCCGGTATCGGGGCCTGCTTGATCACCGGTTTTGGCCTGGGTTTGGGCGGTGGCTTGGCCGCCAATTCATCCACCACGGGCGGCGGTGGCTCGACCACGGGTGGCGCTGGTTGCGGGGGTGGCGGCTCGACCACTGGCGGCGCCGGGCGTGAAAATTCGATGGTCATCGGCGGGGTCTCCGGCGGCACGACGGGCAGCGCCGGTGTCGGTTGCTGATTGACCCAGTAAATCACCGCGCCATGCACCAGCAACGCCAGCACCCCCAGCAGAATCCCTTCGCGTCGGCTGAGGATGCCCTTGGGCGTGCGCTGCAACCGCAACTGACCCAATGGCACCCGATGGGGGCGGCCGAGATCGACCAACTCGCCACTCGGCGCCTGCCGCCATAGCACTTCATGTGCGCTGGCGGCGGTCTGGACATTGCCCATTGATTGACTCCCTACGGTCTTCTTCAATAAATCGATCCGCCGACGCCTGAATCCCCCACGCGGCCGTCTCGATGGATGAATCATTGGGCCAGACGCTTATCTCCGAAAGTAACATTTACAGTTATGAATAGATCCAAAACGCATAATAAGATCCACCGCTGTCTGCCAGCCCCCGGAATCAAAGGGCTGTAGAGGATCACGGCAAATGCCATGCTTTTCAGGCATTAAAAATATTCAGGGAAGGCATGAGCTTTGAGAAGTAAAGCGCGCATCGCACAATAAGAAGCAAGGAACCCAGATAGAGATGTCAGAAAAAACTTGAACACCAACAGCAACAACAAACATCCAAACCGATTATTAAAAAACAAACAAACACAAAAAAGCCGCCCACACTTTTACATGCAGGCAGCCGGTAGATATTAAACGTGGAATTTATTGCTTGACGAACTCGCCCGCCAGGCCAACAACATCGCCATCAAAGTTATTACGAGAACCGAACGCCTTCAGTTTTGAGTAATTATGATCAGGCGAGAACAGTGTCCACGCCTGGTAGCCGGTGCCATCGTTCAGGGCCGCGAACGTGATGATGGTTGGCTGACCGCTGCTGTTCTGGAAGTGGTAGTGCCCATAACTGACGTCGTAATTCACACCGTTCTGGCTCAGCTTGCCGCTGAAAGTCCCGTTCGAGTCATTACCATCGGTGATGACCAGTTTGGCGCCGGCGTTAGCGTTTACATAAGTCCCGTTAATACTCGACATAATGAATTTCCTTTGTCGTGAAATAAGTATCTTCCAATGAATGCAAGTTCTCTCCTGAAAACTCACGAAACAGAGCATGGACGGACATTCCATTATTGTCCACGCACAAAACACTTATTGTCGGACGAAAGCGCTATATGCACTACCCAAACACTTCATAATCTATACCCCCGGCCTACCTGTTTATTGCGACTGGCACTAACGCTTTAAATATTCAAACAGTGCCTAGGGTCTGTACGAAAAGTCGCCGAGTGGCGATCAGGCAAGGCAAAAACAGGCGAGGAAGCGGAGTTTACGGGTTGTAAATGAGCATTCCGAGCCTGTTTTTAACGCAGCATGATCGACACGCAGGCAGTTTTCGTACAGAGCCTAGAATTCATAACGACCAGTCACACCCAATGTCCGCGGTGTTCCGAGCAACCCTTCGTACCCGCCGTTGCCGCCCGTCCAGAGGGTCGTGTAATAGGTTTTGTCGAAGGCGTTCTTCAACCACAACGAAACGTCCCACTGGCCGTCGTTGAAATCGCCGCGCAAGCCTGTGGATAAATTCACCACGGCGTAGCTGGGGATCTGCCCGAAATCGGAGTCCTCGACCGTGCCCACCGCTTTGGAGCGGAACGCGTAGCTGGCGGTGACGTATTCTTCCAGGCCGTTATTGAGGTTCCATGTGTATTCGCCGTTGGCGTTGCCGATCCACTTCGAGGCGCCGACCACTTGATGGCCGCTGAGGTCGCACGATGCCGGCGCACCAGGACGCAGACTGACTTCGGGCGGGCATGGCGCATCCTTGTAGGAGAGGTAACTGACGTCGTTGTACGAGCCGTTGATGTTCAGCGTCAGGCCTCGCAGCGCAATCAGCGTGCTTTCCACTTCCACGCCCCGTGAACGCACCGAGCCGGCGTTGGTCAGGTACTGCACGCGGTTGGCTTCGTCATAGGCGTTGGTCTGGTAGCCGTTGACCCGGGTCCAGAACAGGTTGGCGTTGAGTTGCAGGCGTCGGTCCCACAGGGTGCTTTTGAAACCCAGCTCGGCGTTGTTGGCGCGCTCGGTGCCGATCAACAAGGAGTCGGCGCCCGCCGTCGGTGCAGAGCCGACCACCAGGTTGACCCCACCGGATTTCTCGCCATGGGACAAGGTCGCGTAGCCCAGCAGATCATCGGTGAAGTGGTAACTGAGGTTCAGCAAACCCGATGGGCTGCTGCTGTACTGATTCAGATCCCCGGAATCGTATGCCCCGGTGCGACCGCGCCGGGCGTTGGTCGCCGCACCAGTCACTGCTGCGCCGCCCAACGGCGCATCGCGGGTCACCCACGCGCTCTTATCCTCGTAACTGCCACGCACCCCGGCGGTGAAATCCAGCCGCTCGGTGAGGTGCCAGGTGCCTTGGGCAAACAGCGCAAAACTGTTGGTTTCGATGTGACCGTTGCCGACCGTGCTGACGTTGGCCAGCGCGCCCCGTGGCGTGCCATTCCAGATGTCGGCTTGCGGGCCGTAATAGGCGAAGGATTTGTTGTCCAGATCCGAGCCGAAATAGTAGGCGCCCAACACATAATCGAAAGCGCCACCGGTAGGTGAGGCCAGGCGAAACTCCTGGGAATACTGTTTGTCTTCCACCGAAACGCCTGCGTTGTAGGCAGCGGCCACATTCAGGCCATCGTCGTTGCGCGGGGTGAAGTTCCACCAGCGATAAGCGCTGACCGACGTCAGGGTGAAATCGTTCGGCAAGGTCCAGTTGGCCTCCAGCGAGGTGCCGCCCTGGAACACGGTGACGTGCTGATCGTTGTTCAGGTTGACCTTGCGGTGGGAGCCGTCCACCAGGGTCGCACCCGCCGCCCTGGCCCGCGACTGGTAGAGGTTGACGCCATTGATGGTCGGCCCGGTGCTGTAGAGCACTCGCGTCCCGGCGCTGGAATCCTCTTCGTTGTAGTCGCCGATCCAGCGCAGGTTGAAGCTTTCATTCGGTTTGTAGAGCAACTGGCCGCGAAAGCCCTGACGCGAGCCGCCATTCAAATCATGACCGTCGTACTCGTTCTTGATGTCGCCGTCACTGCGGGTGCGATAGGCAGAAAAACGCCCGGCCAGCTCATCGTTGAGCGGCCCGGAAACCGTGCCCTTGGTTTGAAAGTATCCGTCCTCGCCGACCGAGGTTTCGATGCTGCGCTCAGGGGTGAAACTCGGCGCGCGAGTGCTGATGTTGATCACCCCCGCCGTGGTGTTTTTGCCAAATAACGTCCCTTGCGGGCCACGCAGGACTTCCAGTTGCTCGATGTCCATCAGGTCGAACACCGCCATGCCCGGCCGTCCGAGGTAAACGTTGTCGATGTACAGCCCGACGCTGCCTTCCAGGCCATCGCTGGCCGGGTTGTTGCCCAGGCCACGGATCGACACGCTGGACTGTCGCGCATGCATGTAGGCCACGTTGACGCTGGGCACCAGTTGCTGCAGATCCTGGATGCGATAGACCCGCTGGCTCTCCAGCGCCTGGCCGCTGATCACGCTCATCGGCGTCGGCACCGCTTGTGAACTTTCTTCGCGACGCCGGGCCGTGACCGTCACGGTTTCCAGCCGCCCGTTGTCGGCCTTGGCCTTGCCGGCGGTGGTTTTGCCCGCACCCTCGGGCGGGGTTTCGGCCTCGGCAGCGTACCCCTGGGTCCAACTGGCGCTGCCGGCCAGCAACAAGGCCAAAGGCAGGCGCTTGAGCCGTCGTGGCGTTAAGGGTGACGCGAGATTCAACGGGCTCATGGGCGGCTCCTGGTCAAAAAATACACACAGCGCATATTCTTTAAAGTTATTTATTTATGTTTTTACAAAGATTTACTGCATAAGAGATTGCCTTTATAAGGAGTCGACCTAATGCATATCCAATGCATTTCCCCGATATTTTTTATGTGAAAAATGCATATCGATTTGCGCCAACTCCGTCACTTCATCGCCCTCGCCGAACAGCGCAGCTTCGTCGCGGGCGCGATGGCGGTGAACCTGTCGCAATCGGCCTTCAGCCGCAGTATTCAGGCGCTGGAACACAGCGTCGGCTGCCAGTTGGTGGACCGCGGACGCAAGGACCTGGCGCCGACCAAACAAGGCCAGGTGCTGCTTGAACACGCGCGGCGACTGGTCAGCGGCGCGCAGCAAATGGCCAACGAGATCAGCCAGTTCAATGGCCTGGAGGCCGGCGAGTTGCGTTTCGGTTGCGGCCCGGCGCCCGCCGCCGGGTTGATCCCGCGTGCGATCGGCAGTTTCATCGGACGCTACCCCAAGGCGCGGGTGCAGTTTCAGGTGGACGACTGGCAAACCCTGGGCAAGCGCCTGCTCAGTGAAGAGTTCGAATTCTTCGTCGCCGACACCCGACAGTTCGAAGCCCACCCGGATTACCTGACCCAACGCCTGCGCCCGCGCAAATGGCATTTCTGCTGCCGCGCCGGGCACCCGTTGGCGGGCCTGGCATCGGTCAGCGCGGCGCAACTGATGAGCTACCCGATGGCGGTCAGCATCCGCCCGCCGAACCTGCGCAAAGTCATCGTCGACCTCAGCGGCCGCCCGGACTTCAGCCCCAATGTGGAATGTGAAAACAGCTACAGCCTGCTCGGCGTGGTACTGCGCTCGGACGCCATCGGCATCGTCGGCGCCTACAGCGATGTGCTGCATCACACCCGGGGCGAACTGGTGTGCCTGAAAATCGAAGGGCTGGCCGATGACCTGGAGGAGCTCTACACCCGCTACGGCATCGTCAGCCGCGCGGGGTATCGGTTGTCACCGTTGGCCGAGGCGATGATCGCGCAGATCAAGGCGATTGATGAGCGTGATGACGAGGTATGTTCATTGGAGAACATCGCTGTCTGATCGCGAGCAGTTCCCGGACAGCAATGCACTTGCTGCATAAAAACCATTCCCCAAACGCACTTGCCTCACCCCCACCGCACCAGCGAAAACCTTCACCTGTCCTCCACTCGGTGAACCCCATGCCCAACACCCAGAACCCCGTGCGCAACGTGCTGTACATCATGTGCGATCAACTGCGCCGCGATTACCTGTCCTGCTACGGCCACCCGCACCTGCACACCCCCAACATCGACCGCCTCGCCGCCGCTGGTGTGCGGTTCAGTCGTGCTTACACCCAAGGCACGATTTGCGGACCGTCGCGGATGTCGGCCTACACCGGGCGCTACGTCAGCAGCCATCAAGTCGCCTGGAACGCCGTGCCGCTGCCCCTCGAAGAACTGACGATTGGCGACTACCTGCGCCCCCACGGCATCCGCACCGCGCTGGTCGGCAAGACCCACGCCACGCCCAACCTCGACGCGCTGCAACGCCTGGCCATCGACCCCGCAAGTACGCAGGCCGAGGCACTGAACGAAGTGGGGTTCGAGCCGTACTTCCGGCACGACGGGATCTTCCCCGACGACCCGCTGTTCGACGACAAACGCGAGTCGGCGCCCTACACCCATTACCTGCGCGAACACGGTTTTGACGGTCGCAACCCCTGGCACGACTGGGCCAACGCGGGCGCGGGCGCACACGGCGAAATCCTCAGTGGCTGGCACATGCGCAACGCCCACCTGCCGGCACGGATTCCCGAGCAGCACTCAGAAACCGTGCACACCACTGACCGCGCCATCGACTTCATCCGTGAGCAACAAGACCAGCCGTGGTGTTTGCACCTGTCGTACATCAAGCCGCATTGGCCCTACATCGCACCCGCGCCTTACCACGCGTTGTATGGCGCCGATCAAGTCCTGCCAGCCGTGCGTGCGGCCAAGGGAGAGGCAAGCGATCACCCGGTCTACCACGCGTTTCGACAGCACGAAGAGAGCCTGAATTTTTCCCGCGATGAGGTGCGCCTGAACGTAATCCCGACCTACATGGGCCTGATCAAACAGGTCGATGATCAGCTCGGGCGGCTGTTCGATTTTCTCGAAAGCAGCGGCCGCTGGGACGACACGCTGATCGTGTTCACCAGCGATCACGGGGATTTTCTCGGCGACCATTACCTGGGGGAAAAAGAGTTCTTGCTGGAGCCGGCGGTGGGCGTGCCGTTGATCGTCCGCGACCCGCGTGCGGCGGCGGATCTCACCCGTGGTTCGGTGGATGCACGACTGGTGGAAACCATCGACGCCCTGCCGACATTTCTTCAGGCGCTGGGCCTGCCGAGTGCGGAACATCGGCTGGAAGGACGTTCACTGATTCCGCTGTTGCACGCAGAAAAAACCGACTGGCGCCGCTATGCAATCAGCGAATACGACTACGCCTTCCAGGCCCCGGCGCGCGAACGCTTGGCACAACCCATCGACCGCTGCCGCATGACCATGGTGCGCAGCGACCGCTGGAAATATTTGGCGTACGACGGCTTTCGGCCGCAGCTATTCGATCTGCTGAATGACCCGCAGGAATTGCACGATCTGGGTACAGACCCGACCTGCGCGGCGGTGCGAGAAGAACATGCAGGGTATCTGTTCGAGTGGATGCGAGGGCTGAAGCGCCGCACCACCATCAGCCATCAGGAGATTGAGCTGCGCGGGCAGTGGTTTCGGTATGGCGAGCCCGAGATCGAGAAAGTGGTGCAGATCGGCGTTTGGTGAAAAAGCATCACGAGCAAGCTCGCTCCCACAAGGTCTGTGTCTGTTCACATTGACTGTGTTCAACACAAATCCACTGTTGGAGCGAGCTTGCTCGCGATAGCGTCAGATCAAACGGCGCCGATTTCAGCCGCCTTGATAGTCTGACTCCGCTGCCCCTCCACCCCTACCGGTACTTCGCCCCTGAGCGTCACGCGACGCACGATCCGTTCCTGCGTGCCGTAATCATCCACCGCGTAATGCTGGGTCGAACGGTTGTCCCAGATCGCCACGTCACCGGCCTGCCAGCGCCAGCGCACGGTGTTTTCCAGGCGCGTGACATGACTTTGCAGCAGGTTGAACAAATGCGCCGAATCGGCCTGTGAATAACCCTTGATACGTTTGACGAAATGCCCCAGCAACAGGCTTTTTTCGCCACTGATCGGATGCACGCGAACCACCGGGTGCTCGGTCTCGTAAACCGTCGAGGTGAAGATTTTGCGATAGCGCTCCAGCTTCTCTGCCGAGACATCGGGCTTGGCGCCTGCGTAGTCATATTCGTTGCTGTGCACCGCCCAGAGTTTGTCCGCCAGCTCACGCAACTCCGGCGCCAGTTCGTTGTAAGCGCTTGCGGTGTTGGCCCACACCGTGTCGCCACCGTGAGACGGCGCCAGCACCGAGCGCAGGATCGAGGCTTTCGGGTAGGCGTCGACGAAGGTCACGTCGGTGTGCCAGGAGTTGGCACGCTGGCCTTCAGCACCATCCAGCTCCAGCAGGTAACGGGTGCCGTCGCGCACTGGCACGGTCGGGTGCGCCACCGGTTCCCCGAGCAAATGCGCAAAGGCTTCCTGACGCTGATCGTCGAGGTGGGTCTGGGCACGGAAGAAGATCACTTTGTACTGCACCAGTGCCTGCTGGATCGCTTCGACCGTGCTGGCGTCCAACTCACCGGACAGCGCGATACCGCGAATCTCGGCACCGATGCGACCGGCCACCGGATGAATTTCAAGCGCGTGAACAGCGGGTTTTACAGCTAAAGCGGCATTGCTCATGGGTAGACCCTCATCTGACTGCTTACGGTTGAACGGCAGCGAACCAACGCTCTATCTATATTCAATTTAGATCTAATAGATATTCACATGCTTCGTTGACGGAATAAGAGCTTGCATTTAAAACCTCAAGCCACCCTCGTCGCAAATGCCTTCGAGCTATTTTTAGGATGCCGGGAAAGCATATGGATCTTCGCCAGTTGCGTTACTTCATCGCCCTCAACGAACACCGCAGTTTTGTCCGTGCGGCGGATGCGATGGGCATCACTCAACCGGCGTTCAGCCGCAGTATTCAAGGGCTGGAACAGGAGTTCGGCTGCGTGCTGGTGGACCGAGCCAACAAGGATCTGCGCCCCACCCCCGAGGGCCAGGTGGTGCTGCAACACGCCTTGACGCTGGTGCAGGGCGCGGCATTGCTCAACGCCGAAGTGACGCAAATGACCAAGCTTGACGCGGGTGAGTTGCGCTTTGGTTGCGGCCCGGCGCCAGCGGTCAAACTGGTGCCGGACGCGGTGGCGCAGTTCGTCAATTCGCACCCGAAAGTACGCACCTGTTTTCAAGTGGATAACTGGGAAAAACTCAGCCGCGCCCTGAGCCGTGAAGAGATCGAATTCTTCATCGCCGACATCCGCCATTTCGAGGCCGATCCGAACTTTCAGACGCGCGCGCTAACCCCCAAGCGCGGGGTGTTTTTCTGCCGCCCGGGGCATCCATTGCTGGCCAAGGAAAGCCTGTCGACCAACGACATGTTCGACTACCCGCTGGCGACCACGCTGATCCCGCCGGGCATTCGCAAACTGCTGGCGAACCTCAGCGGCCGCACCGATTTTTCACCAACCATCGAGACCGAGCATTTTCCGGCACTGGTGAAAATCGTGTTGCAGTCCAACGCGATTGGCGTGGGCACCGAGGAAGCGTTTGTCGAAGACATCGCCCAGGGTTCGCTGGCCCTGCTGCACTGGCGCAACCTGCCGCAGAACATCGAGAGCATGAATGCGCGGTGCGGGATTGTGAGCCGCACCGGGTTCCGGTTGTCGCCCGCGGCGCGGGCGATGATCGAGACGTTGGTGGCGGTGGATAAGCTGGAAGTTAGCGTCGCAGTTTGACCGCTCTTGTGGCGATGGAAGCTTGCTCCCGCCGGCCGATCCGCGCCAGGGCGCAGCAGTCGCAACCCGGCCACCGAGTTCTGACTGAATGAATGCGGTACTTCAGGTTGAGGCGGCTTCGCGCTCCAGCGGGAGCAAGCTCCCTCGCCACAGTTGAGTGCTTACAGTTTTGCCGCAGTCAATTGCGGCGCCACCCATTCGCTTACCTTGAACGGCTTGCGAATCAGCTTCTGCTGCGAAGCCAGGTCCACGGCGTCCTGCAATTTGCCGAGGAACACCGGGTCCAGGGTCGAGGGGAAAATCTCGCTCAGTTTCTGGTCCTTCAGGTCCTGCTGAAGAATCACCTGTGGATAACTTGCCAGCCCCGACACCAACTGAATGTAGGCGTCCTTGTTGCTGTCCTGGGTCAGCCACTCGACGGCTTGCTGTTGCGCCTTGAGCAATTTCGCCACGGCTTCGGGATGCTCGTCGACAAATTTCCCGGTCCCTATCAGCACGCTCTGAATACTGCCCGCACCCCCCAGATCCTTGGTGCTCAGTGGCAACTCGGCCAACCCCCTGGCTTGTAACGCGGTCAGCCCGGAGCCGCCCCACGACGCGTCGATCTGTTTGGCCGCGAGTGCCGCCACCGCAGCGTTGAAATCCAGGTTGATGACTTTCAGGTCCTTCTCGCTCAAGCCCTGGCTGGCCAGTGCGGCGTCGAACGACAGTTGGCTGGCGGTGCCCCGGAAGATCGCCACGCGCTTGCCTTTGAGGTCCTGCAAGGTCTTGATCCCCGAACCCGGCACCACGCCCAGATAATGCTTCACGCCACGGGCCGAGGCGCTGAGTAGCCGGGTGTCGAGGCCGTTGGACTTGCCGATGATCGCCGCGAGGTCGCCGAGGTACGCCAGGTCGACCTGACCGTTGGCAAAGGCTTCGTTGATCACAGGGCCAGCACCCTTGAAGAAACTCCACTGGATGGTGATGCCCTGATCGGCGAAGGCCTTTTCGAAAATCTGCTGCTGGCGCAACACGTCCACCACCCCGCCGCCACTGTGCTGCGTGCCGGCACTGAGGTCCGGTACGGCGATGCGGATTTCCTTGAGTTCGACCGCGCTGGCGTTCAGCGCCAGACCGGCGAGCACACCCGCAGCGAACAGATTGATAACGCGTTTGAAGGGAAAGTTCATGGGGGCAGCTCCTGATCACGGCGGGCGTTGAGGAGCCAAAAGTAGGCACAGTCGATCCAAACATTTAAATACTAAAAAATAACAATTTAATAACTAAAAAACATATACCCGCTAAAACGTACGTCCTGACGCGGTATGCAAAAACAGCATCGAAAATATTCTTCGAATGCATTGGATGCGTGGAAGCAGCAGGCCTTAAATGGCTTTTCTTATCTCCAAAAAGCATCGTTTTTAAATTTCATAGATCCATTTTGCATGAGCCTAAATCCTGTAGGAGCGAGGCTTGCCCGCGAAGAGGCCATCACATCCAGCATTGATGTCGGTTGTTACATCGCCTTCGCGAGCAAGCCCGCTCCACAAGGTCACCAACGGAGGTCCCTTCATGGCCCGTGTTTCCCTGCTGAGCCTGCCGCTGGCCGCACCCTCGTTAAACGCCCGGCGCTTGTGGCCAAGCCTGAACCAACGCCTGCTGCCGTGGCTGCTGCCGATCAGTCTGTTCACGCTGTGGTGGCTGGCCAGCCGTTATCACTGGATGAGCGAGCAGATCCTGCCCGCACCGTCGCTGGTCTGGAGCAGCGCGGTCGAGCTGTCCGGTGGCGAACTGTGGAGCCACTTGGCGATCAGCCTTCAGCGGTTGTTCTGGGGCTTGCTCACGGGGATCGGCGCAGGTGCTGTGTTCGGTGCCGCACTGGGTTTCAGCCAGCGTTTTGAACGCCTGGTGTTCCCGACCTTCGCCGCGCTGGCGCAAGTCCCGACGCTGGCGTGGGTTCCACTGTTCATGGTGTTTTTCGGCATCGGCGAAGTGTTGAAACTGGTGGTGCTGATCAAAGCCATCGTAGTGCCGGTGACCCTGCACACACTGGTCGGCGTGCGCGATGCCCAACCGAAACTGCGCGAAGCCGCAGCCGTATTGCGCTTACCGCCCAGGCTGCTGATTCGACGGCTGATACTGCCCGCCGCACTGCCGGCGTTCATGGCCGGTGTACGGCTGGCGCTGGCGGCCGGGTGGACGTCATTGCTGGCGGTTGAATTGCTGGCATCCAGCGAAGGCATTGGCTACCTGATGGTCTGGGCGCGGCAGTTGTTCATGCTCGACATTGTTTTCGTCTGCATCGTGGTGATCGGCGTGTTGGGCGTGGCGATGGACCGTGGCATCGGCCTGCTGGATCGCCAACTGGTGCACTGGCCGCACCCGGCCACCGCTGAAATCCGTCGCGGCCCGCGCTATCAAGGCTGGCAGCGCCTGCAATCGTGGCTGCTGCCACTGGCCCTGCTGACGCTGTGGCAAGTTGCGGTGGATCAGCAGTGGGTCGATGCGAACATTCTGGTCAGCCCCTGGGCGGTGCTCCAGACCACCGGCCACGGGTTGCTCGATGGCACGCTGCTCGGCGGCATGGCGCTGAGCCTGGGCCGCACCCTCGGCGGGCTGGCGCTGGGTGGTGGTCTCGGGTTCGGGCTGGGGCTGTTGCTGGGGTTGTCATCGGTCAGCGAACGCCTGCTCGGCCCGACCCTCGCGGCCATCCGCCAGATCGCGATTTTCGCCTGGGTGCCGCTGCTCACGGCGTGGTTCGGTCTGGGGGAACTGGCCAAGTGGGTGTTCGTTGCCCTCGCGGCGTTCTTCCCGCTGTTCATTGCTACCCAGCGCAGCGTCGCCAACCTCTCACCGCAGCTCAACGAAGCCGCGCAAGTCCTGCGCTTGAGCCTCGGCCAACGCCTGCGCCGGTTGATCCTGCCGGGCGCCGCGCCGGGGATATTCGCCGGGTTGCGCCTGGGCCTGATCTACGCCTGGCTCGGCACCATCGGCGCCGAATATTTCATGCCGTCCAACGGCGGCATCGGCAGCCAGATGATCGGCGCCCAGCAACTGCTGCGCATGGACCTGATCATGGCCGGCATGTTGCTGGTGGGCCTGACCGGCGCCCTGCTCAACCTGATTGGCCAACACATTGAAACCCGCGCCACGCGCTGGAGGCACGTATGACCGCACCGATTGTCAGCTTCAACCATGTGGGCAAAACCTTCGACGTCGACGGCTTTGAGCTGGAGGCGATTCACGAATTCAACCTGGACATTGCCGAGGGCGAATTCGTCGCGATTGTCGGCTCCAGCGGCTGCGGAAAATCCACCTTGCTGCGCTTGTTGGTAGGGCTGGACACCCAGTTTCGCGGGCGCATCAGCGTCGACGCAAAAGCCATCTCCGGCATCGGCGGGGAGCGCGGTATCGTGTTCCAGGAACACCGTTTGTTCCCGTGGCTGACGGTCGAAGAAAACATTGGCCTGGGCCTGGTCAACGAACCGCTGAGCGCTGCCCAGCGACAAAAGCGCATTGGCGATTTCATTGAGTTGGTGGGCCTCACCGACTTCACCCGCGCCTACCCGCATCAACTGTCCGGCGGCATGGCGCAGCGAGTCGCCATTGCTCGCGGGTTGGTGGCCAGCCCACGGATTCTGCTACTCGACGAACCCTTCGGCGCCCTCGATGCGTTGACCCGTCAACAGATGCAGGACGAACTGCTGGCGATTCGCAGCCGGGCAAGCATTACTACGGTGCTGGTCACCCATGACGTGGAAGAAGCGATCTTCCTCGCCGACCGCGTGGTGGTGATGGAGCCGCGCCCCGGACGGATCAAACAAGTCGTCGAGATCGCCCTGCCCCATCCGCGCCAGCGCAGCAGTTTCGACTTCCATCAATTGCGCGAAGAGCTGCTGCACGAACTGACCAGCAACGATCACTACCAACCGCCCATTCCCGAGCAGATCCGCGACCTGCCGCTGACGTTCATTGCTTGCTGACGTGGAGGTGACTGGCGTGATCCTCAGTGCTTTGCCGTTTCAGCCGGATTGAGGCCGCAATCACGTGCGCACACCTTCCACGGTTCCACCCTGAACCTCATCCTTGCGCACAAACCGGTTCGCCCGTGCAAACGTGCCGAAATCGTTGAAGCGCACGCCCATTTCGCGCATCACTTTGTGCGCCACCGGCACGGTCATCTGGCGCAGGTAAAACGGTTCTTTCACCACAAAGTGATGGATGCCGTGGCTGCTGCCGAAGTTGAAGCAAAACGCCTGCAACGGCCACATCCACCACGGGTTGAGCACTTGGGTTTGCTGGATCACGTTGCCCGGTTCGATGTCGCCGTAGTAGTGCATGTTCGAGCTGATGAAGTGCAGGCAAAAAGTGCGCAGCACGTTCGGTCCGATGATCACCACCGCCGCAATGTCGATCACCTGCATCACCGACAGCGTGGTTGCTGACCACTCCACCGACGTTCCCAGTAAATACGCGATGCCGTTGGCGGCATGAAAACCCAGGAACAGGTACCACGCGCCCCAATGCATCAGCGCCAATGGCGCGTAGACCTTCAGGGTGCGTTTGACGATGCTGAATTTGTGCGCCCGGGTCTTGGCGCGCAGCAGGCGGATGAACGCCGACATCACGTTGTCGCCCACCATCAGCAACCGCGCAATGCCCCAGGGCTCGCCGTTGGTGATGGCGCGTTCTTCCATGTCGGTTTCGCTGCCGGACACCTTGTGATGGTTGAGGTGCAGGTGGCGACGAATCCACGGATTGATGGTGCTCGGTCGCGCCAGCCAGACCAACCCCATCATCAGGTTGTGCGGCACACGCTGCTTGCGGAAATACATGCTGTGGATCAGGTCGTGTTCCAGCTCATGGGTCAGCGACGCAAAAAATGCATTCAGCAGCAGGCATACCCACCACGCCATGTGCCCGGTCATGTACAGCGCCGCCGAGCCGAGCATCCCGGCCAGGGCGAAGGCCAGAATGCCCGCGCCCAACGCATCCTGATGCTTGAGCAGCGGGTAGCGCTCACGCAACTCGACACCGCGCGCCAGCACCACTTCACGAATATGTGCTGATCGCTGCGCTGCATTCAGTCGTTCGGGACTTGCAGAAGTACCGTGCATGCTTCCATCCTCTGGTTATTGATGTTCGCATCCTGCCCTGTGTCTTCCTGTGCAGTGCTAGCTGTGAACGCCAACCTGTTGACTGGAAGCGCCAATCATCATGATTGAACCCACCTCCCTCGCCAGCTGGACCCGCGCCTTGCGCAAACAACTCGACGCCCTGGGTTTCGACAGCGGCACATTGTGCCAACAGGCCGGGCTCGACCCGCAGTTGATGGACGACCCCAACGCCCGCTACCCGCTGTCCGCCACCACTCGTTTGTGGGAACTGGCGGTGCAGGTCAGCGGCGATCCGGCCATCGGCTTGCGGGTGTCGCGCTTCGTCAGCCCGACCACGTTTCACGCATTGGGTTACGCGCTGGTGGCCAGCGGCAGCCTGCGCGAAGTGTTCGAGCGCATCGTGCGGTATCACCAGGTGGTCAGCGACGCGCTGGAGCTGGCGCTGATTCGCGGCGAAGATCGCTACTGCTTCATCCTGAAAGTCCCCGAAGGCAGCCCGACGCCAGCGCCCGAAGCCATTGACGCGTTTGCGGCGATTTATGTGCGCACCTGTCGCAACCGCCTCGGCCGCGATTACGCGCCACTGGCGGTGTACCTGCGCCGCCCTGAACCGGCAGACCCGAAACAGTGGCACACGGTGTTTCGCGCACCGATCCACTTCGGCGCCGACGAGGACCGGCTGGAGTTTGCCCTCGCCGATTTCGACAGCCACCTGGACGACGCCAACCCGGAACTGGCCGAGCACAACGAAACGGTGCTCAACCGCACCCTCGCGCAGCTCAAACCGCTGACGTGGGAACGCAAGGTACGCGGCGCCATCGAAGCGCAATTGCCGGAAGGCGAACCCGGCGCCGAGCGCATCGCCCAGGCTTTGCACCTGAGCCTGCGCAGCCTGCAGCGGCATCTGGCCGACGAAGGTTGCCGCTTCGACACGTTGCTCAACGAGTGCCGCGAAAACCTCGCGCTGCTGCACCTGCGCGATCCGCAGTGCTCGTTGAGCGAGATCAGTTATTTACTGGGATTTGCCGACACCAGCAGCTTCAGCCGCGCATTCAAGCGCTGGACCGGGATGACGCCGGGGCAGTTTCGGGATGGGATGCGGTAACCGTTTCGGAGGATGAGTTGGTTTTACCGGCCCCGATCACGCCGCAACAACTTGCGCACCCGCGCCACCAATTCACTCACCGCAAACGGCTTGAGCAAGTAGTCGTCGTCATGCAGTTCCAGCCCGCGCAACCGGTCTTCGATGCCGTCGGTGGTGGTCAGAAACAGCACCGGCGTGGCCCCGAGCTGGCGGATCTGTTGCAGCAACTGCCAGCCGTTGAGGCCGGGCAGCATCACATCGAGGATGATCAGATCGTACGCCTGCGCTTCGATGAAGCGTCGACCGGCCATGCCGTTGTCCGCCACATCCACTGTGTAACCGGCCTCGCTCAACCCCTGGGCCAGAAGCTTCGCGACCTCGGGTTCGTCTTCCACTAACAGCAAACGCATGGCACACCTCGATTATTCAGAGGTACAGGCTAGGCGTGTTTGGCTTGATTGCCCATCACAACCTTCAACACATTCCCACAGGGGTCAGTGGTTGCCGTTAGATTGTGGCCAACGCCCGTAACCGTTCGGTGTCGAGGATCTCGATCTCGCCGTAACCGAGGTTGAGAATGCCCTGGCTTTCGAGGTCCTTGAGGATCTGGTTGGTGGTTTGGCGCGACAGCGACAACAACAACGCCAGTTGCTCCTGGGGCAGTTGCAGAACGCGCCGCGCCGGTTCGAGTTCGCCGTAGCCGTCGGCGATCATCAGCAAGCGGTGCGCCACCCGGGCCGGGGCGGGCAGCAAGGCCAACTGTTCGAGATTGATGAAGGTCAGGCGCAGTTTGTGGCTCATCAGCAGCGCCAGTGGTTGCCAGTGCTGCGGTTGTTCGTCGAGCAGGGCCAGCAACGCCGATTGCGGAATGTGCAGCAGGATGCTGTGGCCCACACCGACAGCATCGTGGGTGCGCGGCTGGCCGTCGAACAGGCAGATTTCACCGAACCAGTGCGGCGGTTCGATCACGCTCAGCAGCGCCTCCTTGCCCTGCTCGTTCACCGCCCCGACCCGCACCGCGCCTTCAAGCACGGCGTACAGGCCACACGGCGAATCGCCGCGCTTGAACAGCCGCTGGCCCGGTGACAGGCGCCGCACGCGGGCCATGGCCAGCAGACTATCCTGTAGCAAGGACGGCAAATGGCTGAACCACTGACCGCTCATCAGGCGTGACCGCCAGGCCTGCATATCCATGAAATCTCCGGGTTGATTGTCGTCTGGCTGACAGAGCAGCGACCGCGCACAGCGGCATGATCGGCGTCCCTACAGGAGCAAGCACCATGAAAAGCCTCGTTGACCACCTCAGTCAATACGCCGCTTACCACCGTGACCCGCGCAACATCGCCAGCCACTTCATTGGCATTCCGCTGATCGTGGTCGCTGTCACGGTACTGCTGTCACGGCCGGAATGGCCGCTGGCCGGGCTCTGGCTGTCGCCAGCGGTGCTCGTGGCGCTGGCCTCGGCGGGGTTCTATTTGCGCCTGGAAAGGCGCCTTGGCGGGGTAATGACGGTGCTGCTCGGCCTGTCCGTTTGGCTAGGCCATGTACTCGCGCAGCAGAGTACGTTCGTCTGGCTCGCCAGTGGCGTCGCGATGTTTGTGATGGGCTGGGCGATCCAGTTTGTCGGCCATTACTACGAAGGGCGCAAACCGGCGTTTGTCGATGACGTGACGGGGCTGATAGTCGGGCCGTTGTTTGTGGTGGCGGAGTTGGCGTTTTTGCTGGGGTGGCGGCATGACCTCAAGGAACAGATCGAGGCGCGGGCCGGAGGGGTGCGTTTGCGCCAGAAAAACGCAGCAACATAAGACGCTGTGTGGCGAGGGCGCTTGCTCCCGCTGGCCTGCGAAGCCGTCCTAAAACCAGCAACCGCGTTTTTCAGGCAGGACAAGGGGCTTGCTTTGCGACTGCTGCGCAGCCGAGCGGGAGCTTGCTCCCTCGCCACAGGTCAGTACAGACCCTGTGGGAGCGGCGATCCGACGAAGTTTTGGCTGTTAGAGGCTCGCGTGTTTCTGCCAGACCTTCGGTTTGAAGAACAGCGTCTCGCCACGCGCCAGGGCCGGTCAGGCTGTCGTGGTCCTTCACCACTTCGGCTTCGATCAGTTCGCTCTGGCCTTCAACCTTCAAGGTGACGCGGGTAGTCGCGCCCAACGGACGGATGTCGCGTACCTCGGCCGCGTGGTGGTCTTCCAGTTCAGTGCGCGACAGCGACACTTCATGGGGACGGAACAGCACGTGGTTGTCTTCACCCAGGTGCAGACGGTTCGAGTCGCCGAGGAAGTGATACACAAAGTCGCTGGCCGGGTTTTCGTAAACGTCACCCGGTGAGCCGATCTGCTCGATCACTCCCTTGTTCATCACCACGATGCGGTCGGCCACTTCCATCGCTTCTTCCTGGTCATGGGTCACGAACACCGAGGTCAGGTTGATGTCTTCGTGCAGGCGTGCGAGCCAGCGGCGCAGCTCTTTACGAACCTTGGCGTCGAGGGCGCCGAACGGCTCGTCGAGCAACAACACTTTCGGCTCCACCGCCAGGGCACGGGCCAGGGCGATACGCTGACGCTGACCGCCAGAGAGTTGTTCCGGGTAGCGATCCGACAGCCAGTCGAGTTGAACCATGTTCAGCAATTCATGCACTTTGACCGCGATCTGGCTTTCACTCGGACGCTGGTTTTTCGGCTTCATGCGCAGGCCGAACGCGACGTTGTCGAACACCGTCATGTGGCGAAACAAGGCGTAGTGCTGGAACACAAACCCGACGTTGCGATCACGCACATCGTGCCCGGACACGTCTTCACCGTGGAACACGATGCTGCCGTCGTCGGGGGTTTCCAGCCCGGCGATGATCCGCAGCAAAGTGGTTTTGCCACAGCCGGACGGGCCGAGCAATGCCACCAGCTCGCCGCTGTGGATGTCCAGGTTGATGCTGTTCAGCGCCTTGAAGGCGTTGAAATTCTTGCTGACATTACGGACTTCGATCGACATGACTTATTCCTCCGCGGCGCTGGCGCGCAGGCGGTTAATACGGGACTCGCTCCACTGCTTGAGCAGCAGGATGAAGAGCGCCAGGATCAGCAACAGGCTCGCAACGGCAAACGCGGCGACGTGGTTGTATTCGTTGTAGAGGATCTCGACGTGCAGCGGCAAGGTGTTGGTCACCCCGCGAATGTGCCCGGACACCACCGACACCGCACCGAACTCGCCCATCGCCCGCGCAGTACACAACACCACGCCGTAGATCAGGCCCCACTTGATGTTGGGCACGGTCACATGCCAGAACATCTGCCAACCGTTGGCACCCAGCAGCCGCGCGGCTTCCTCTTCCTGCGTGCCCTGCTCCTGCATCAACGGGATCAGCTCACGAGCGACGAAGGGCACGGTGACGAAAATCGTCGCCAGCACGATGCCCGGCAGGGCGAAGACGATCTGAATGTCGTGGTCCTGCAACCACGGGCCGAAGAAACCCTGGGCGCCAAACATCAGCACGTAGACCAGACCCGCAATCACCGGCGACACCGAGAACGGCAAGTCGATCAGCGTCACCAGCATGCTCTTGCCACGGAACGAATACTTGCTCACACACCAGGCCGCGCTGACGCCGAACACCAGGTTCAGCGGCACCGAAATCAGCACGGCGATGACCGTGAGTTTCAAGGCCGACAAGGCGTCGGGTTCAAAGATCGCGGTGAAGAACGCACCGAGGCCCAGTTTCAGCCCCTGGGACACCACGATCAGCAGTGGCAGCAACAGGAACAGGGCAAAGATCAACCAGCCGAGAGCGATCAGTACTCGCCGTGCCGTGGCGCTGCCACGGCGAGCCGCGTTGGCCGAAGACGCAGCGGAAATAGACGATTGGGACATGTTCCGCGCCTCCTTATGGGGTTTCGATGCGCCGCTGCAACAAGTTGATCAGCAGCAACAGGACGAAGGAAACCACCAGCATCAACACGCCAATGGAAGTAGCACCGGTGTAATCGTACTGGTCGAGCTTGACCATAATCAGCAGCGGCAGGATTTCGGTTTTCATCGGCATGTTACCGGCGATGAAAATCACCGAACCGTACTCACCGACGCCACGGGCAAACGCCAGGGCGAAGCCGGTCAGCCAGGCAGGAAGCAAGGCCGGCAGCAGGATGTAGCGGAAAACCTGCAACGGTTTGGCCCCCAGGCACGCGGCGGCTTCTTCGATTTCACGCGGGATATCGGCCAATACTGGCTGTACGGTACGTACCACGAATGGAAGTGTAACGAACGTCAGTGCCAGGGTGATGCCCAGGGGGGTGTAGGCGATCTTGAAACCCAGGTCCGCTGCAAACTGACCCACCAGCCCGTTGGGCGCGTACAGCGCGGTCAACGCGATACCGGCCACGGCCGTCGGCAATGCGAACGGCAAGTCGATCATCGCGTCGATGACTTTGCGCCCCGGGAAGGTGTAGCGCACCAGCACCCAGGCCAGCAGCGTGCCGATGATGCCGTTGATGATCGCGGCACACAGCGCGGTGCCGAAACTGAGCTTCAACGCCGCCAGCACACGGGGTGCCGAGATGATGGCCCAGAACTGGTCCCAGGTGAGTTGGGCGGCATGCACGAACATCGCTGCCAGGGGAATGAGCACAATCAGGCTGAGGTACACCAAGGTGTAGCCCAGCGTCAGCCCGAAGCCGGGTATGACGGGGGAGATACGACGCGACATAAAAGTCCTTGGTTGAACACGGTTAACGCACGAAGCCCGGAAGCGAATTCCGGGCTCTGCGCAAGCTACTGGGCAACGCGCCTCACGGCGTTATTGCGCGGTGTAGATCTGGTCGAACACGCCACCGTCATTGAAGAATTTCGGTTGGGCGGTTTTCCAGCCACCGAAATCCTTGTCGATGGTCACCAGGTCCAGTGTCGGGAACTGCTTGGCGTACTTGGCTGCCACGTCCTTGTCACGCGGGCGGTAGAAGTTCTTCGCCGCGATCTCCTGGCCGGCCGGGCTGTACAGGTGCTTGAGGTAGGCCTCGGCGATCTGCTCGTTGCCCTTCTTCTCGGCATTCTTGTCGACGACCGCCACCGGCGGCTCGGCCAGGATCGACAGCGAAGGCACGACGATGTCGAACTTGTCGGCGCCGCCGTCTTCTTTCAATGCCAGGAACGCTTCGTTTTCCCAGGCCAGTAATACGTCGCCCTGACCGTTGTTGACGAAGGTGATGGTCGAACCGCGAGCACCGGTGTCCAGCACCGGAACGTGCTTGAACAGCTCCTTGACGTATTCCTGGGCCTTGGCTTCGCTACCGCCAGCCTTCAGGCCATAAGCCCAGGCGGCGAGGAAGTTCCAGCGCGCACCTCCGGAGGTTTTCGGGTTCGGGGTGATGACTTCAACGCCGTTCTTGGTCAGGTCGCCCCAATCCTTGATGCCTTTGGGGTTGCCCTTGCGCACCAGGAACACGATGGTCGAGGTGTACGGCGTGCTCGCTTCCGGCAGACGCTTCTGCCAGTCGGCCGGCAAGGTCTTGCCCAGTTTGGCGATTTCGTCGATGTCGCCGGCCAGGGCCAGGGTCACCACGTCGGCCCGCAGACCATCGATCACCGCCCGGCCTTGCTTGCCCGAGCCACCGTGGGATTGCTGGATCTTCACGGTGTCGCCAGCGTGGTCTTTCTTCCAGAAGTTGATGAACTCGGCGTTGTAATCCTGATACAGCTCGCGGGTCGGGTCGTACGACACGTTGAGCAGCTCGTAATCCTTGGCAACCGCGGAACCAGCAAAAAGGGCACTGGCCAGAGCGGCCAGCGCGTAACGGCGAATCGACGACATAGTGGAGCTCCTGAAATTCTGGGTGTTGGCTTTTCTTATTGGCGCTTCAGGCCCGCATTCGTGCTTGAACGCTTGTATACACGCTGGTTGGGGTCATGGGATGACGCCCTCCGGTTGACCAGTCGGGGCTCTCACACGTGAGAGGGTGACGCGGGGTTCAACTCGGTTTGTGGCCGGGGTTCTGTAAACGGAATTTCTCTTTGCGCTCGATCTGCACCACCTGGGCGTTATGCACGGTGATCTCCACCGCACCGAAGCGCAGATCGCGCAGGGCGCTTTGGATTTCGCGCAAGATGGTGGCTTCGTCCTGACCGTCAACGCTACGTAGAGATGCGCTCATGGTGTTGCTCCTGAAATGAGTAGTGCCTGGCAGTGGCGGCACTGCTTGCGGCGTGAGAGCAATAGTAGATAGCCGCAGATATTCTTAAAAATACTATTTAAGAATGCTTATATAACCAGAAGATTGATCGCTCCCACGCCCGAACGCGGAGCCCCGCCCACGGCGCTCTGCGGCGCTGTTCGTCAGGAGACACAGAGCATTTCGGGCGGCATACGTGGGAGGGAACTGTCGATCAGTGACGGAGAATCACGGGGGCCCGCGTCCAGTCCAGTTGCTCAGCCGGCACCGGCCGGCCAAACCAGTAGCCCTGGCCCAGGTCGCAGTCATGCTCAAACAGGAAACCCGCCTGCTCGGCCTGCTCGATGCCTTCGGCGTGAACCTGCATGCCCATGCTTTGCGCCAGGGCGATGATGACCCGCACAATGGCGGCGTCGTCTTCGTCCCACGGCAGACCGGCGACAAACCCCTGGTCGATCTTGAGCTTCTGCACCGGCAAGCGCTTGAGCCGCAGCAACGACGAGTAACCCGTGCCGAAATCATCGATGGCCAGCCGCACTCCCAATTCGCGCAAACGGTGCATTTGCTCCAGCGCCACTTCCGGGTCCTCCATCACCGCGCTTTCGGTGACTTCCAGCTCCAGATACGCCGGGTCCAGGCCTGTGTCGTGCAGCACCTGAGCGACGCGTTCATACAACTCGCGACGGGCGAACAGCCGCGTGGAAACGTTCACTGCCACAAACGACAACACCACGCCCGCCTGTTGCCACTGGCACATCTGCTGACACGCCTGCTGCATGACCCACGCATCGATTTCGGCGATCAACCCGGTGCGTTCGGCAATCGGGATGAACTCCGCAGGCGACACCAGCCCCCGTTGCGGGTGCTCCCAGCGCACCAGCGCTTCGACACCGATCAGACGGCTGCTCTTGAGGTCGTGAACCGGCTGGTAGTACACCCGCAGTTCCTGCTGCTCCAGGGCGCGACGCAACTCAAACGCGATCTCGACCCGCTGCTGGGCATGGGCCGTCAACTCTTCGGTGTACAGGGCATAGCCATCGCGACCGGCGCTTTTGGCCTTGAACAGCGCCGAGTCGGCATTGCGCAACAACTGCTCGGCACTCAGGGCATCACTGGGAAACAGGCTGATGCCGACACTCGCGTTGATGAACAACTGATGGCCGGCAATCTGAAACGGCTCTTTGAGGCCATCCAGAATCCGTTGCGCCAGCGCCGCCGCCTGCACCAGTTGCGGGCAGCTTTCGGCCAACACCGCGAATTCGTCGCCACCCAGGCGCGCCAGCGTAATGCCGGGGCCGAACATGTCCCGCAAGCGCGAGGCCACGGCCTTGAGCAATTTATCGCCGACGTTGTGCCCCAGGCTGTCGTTGATCATCTTGAAGTGATCCAGGTCGATCATCAGCAAGGCGCAGCCACGCTTGTGGATTTGTGCGGAGGCCAGCGCCTGCTCGGCACGGTCGGTGAACAACAGGCGATTGGGCAGGTCGGTCAGCGGGTCATGGTGGGCCAGGTGCGCCAGCTCATGCTCCGAATCCTTGATCGCGCTGATGTCGGAAAACACCGCCACGTAATGGCTGAGCTGGCCACGGTCGTCGTGAATGACCCGGATCGTCTGCCACTGCGGGTAGATTTCGCCGCTCTTGCGCCGGTTCCAGATCTCGCCACTCCACTCGCCGCAACCTTTGAGCGTGGAGAACATGCCTTGATAGAAGGCCGGGAGGTGATGGCCGGACTTGAACATGCTCGGCTGGCGGCCCAGCACTTCTTCGCGCTGATAACCGGTGATTTCCATGAACGCCCGGTTCACATGGACGATCAGGCCCCGGCGATCAGTGACCAGCACCCCCTCGCGCGTACAGTCGAACACCGCCGCCGCCTGACGCAAACGCACGCGATCTTCGCTGCGGCGTCGCAGCTTCGCGCCGATGCCGATGAAACTGAACAATCGCGCCCGCGCCAGGAAGATCAGGTAGGCGCTGAACAGCACCCACAGGTAACCGTTGATCAGTTGCCATCGCGGCAGATCAGCGGATTGATCGAAGAATTTGTTCAATAAATAACCAGTAATGCCCAGCCAAACGACCGAAATCACCAGATAAAGCAGCGATGCACGCAAAGCATCGCGAAAAGAGGCCGACATTAGGCGATCCATGTCCTTACAAAAAGGTTGGAATTATAGAGTAAAGAAACATTCCGCCACTCTTATCTGAAAGGCCGACTGGTTTTATCTGTGTGCTGAGTGATAATGCGCGGGCTGTTTTTTTCTTTATCGAGGGCCATACAGCCTATGTGGTACGAAGGTTTACTCGGCTTGTCGCCTTGGCAACTGGTGGCAGTCACCCTGTTAATGACCCACATCACCATCGTGGGCGTCACGGTCTATCTGCATCGTTATTCAGCCCATCGCTCCCTTGAGCTCAATGCGGGCCTGAAACATTTCTTCCGCTTCTGGCTGTGGCTGACCACGGCGCAGAACACCCGCGAGTGGACCGCGATCCACCGCAAGCACCACGCCAAATGCGAAACCGTCGATGACCCGCACAGCCCGGTCATCCTCGGCTTGTCGACCGTTCTGCGCAAAGGTGCCGAGCTGTACCGCGCCGAAGCGGAAAACCCCGAGACGCTGCGCATCTACGGCAAGAACTGCCCCGAAGACTGGATCGAGCGCAACCTCTACAGCCGCTTCCCGTTGCTGGGCGTGGCGATCATGGGCGTCATCGACCTGCTGCTGTTCGGCACCATCGGCATCACCATCTGGGCAATCCAGATGATGTGGATCCCGTTCTGGGCCGCCGGCGTCATCAATGGCCTGGGCCACGCCATCGGCTACCGCAACTTCGAGTGCCGCGATGCGGCGACCAACCTGGTGCCGTGGGGCATCCTGGTCGGGGGCGAAGAACTGCACAACAACCATCACACCTACCCGAACTCGGCAAAACTGTCGGTGAAAAAGTGGGAATTCGACCTCGGCTGGGCCTGGATCCAGGTCTTCAGCTTCCTGCGTCTGGCCAAGGTTCAGCGTGTAGCGCCGATTGCCCACCGCGTCGAGGGCAAGGGCAGCCTGGACATGGACACCGCCATGGCGATCCTCAACAACCGTTTCCAGATCATGGCCCAGTACCGCAAGCTGGTCATCGCGCCGCTGGTCAAGCAAGAGCTGGAAAAGGTCGATCACTCGGTGCGTCATCAATTCCATCGTGCCAAGCGCCTGCTCTCGCGGGAAACCAGCCTGCTGGATGACAAGCACCACATGCGCATCCAGACCATGCTCGAGCACAGCCAGGCACTGAAGGTCATTTACGAAAAGCGCCTGGCCTTGCAGCAGATCTGGGTCAAGACCAGTTCGAACGGTCACGACATGCTGGCCGCGATCAAGGACTGGGTACACGAAGCCGAAGCCAGCGGGATCCAGTCGCTGCGTGATTTTGCCAACCAGTTGAAAACCTACTCGCTGCGCCCTGCCGCCGTCTGAAGGGCTTGCCTGTGGCGAGGGAGCTTTCGTTCGGTTGCGAAGCAGCCGCAAAACCGGCGACGCGTTTTAACTGACAAAACGTAGTCGCCTGATTTGGGGCGGTGTACCGCCCAGCGGGAGCAAGCTCCCTCGCCACAAAAAGCGGGAACTAAGCTTCAAATCCCCTATCTCAAAGAGCACTTCGCCATCCTGGCGGGCTTTACTGTGGCCGCTGTCGAATCTTTAAGCGGCGAACGCCCTTTGAGAGTTGTGCCGATGGTCAATAAAAGCCTAATAGACTCATCCCTCCCCCAGTGGCCAGAAGCCGCGCAAACCCTGATGGCGTTGATGCACGCCCAAGGCGAAGTGGCGCGCCTGAGCGAACGCGAACAGTTGTTCAGTTCGTTGCTGGTCAGCGTCAACGCTGTGCTCTGGGCTTTCAATTGGGAAACCCGGCAAGTGCTGTATGTGAGCCCGGCCTATGAACGGATTTTCGGCCGCTGCGCCGGTTTACTGCTGGCCGATTACCACGAATGGCGTGACAGCATTTACCCCGACGACCTGGACTACGCCGAACGCAGCCTGGCCGAGGTGCTGGAAAAAGGTGCCGTGGAAGACCGCGAATATCGGATTATCGCCGCTGACGGCCAGGTGCGCTGGCTCAGCGACAAGTGCTTCATCAACCGCCAGGCCGAGCCTGGCCAACCGGTGATCGTGGTCGGCATTGCCGAAGACATCACCGAAAAGAAGCAACTGGAAGCCGAGCTGCAACGCCTGGCCACCACCGATGCGCTGACTCAGAGCAGCAACCGTCGACACTTCTTCGAATGCGCCAACCGCGAGTTCGAACAGGCACGCCAACAAGGCTCGCCGCTGGCGTTCCTGTTGCTGGACATCGATGACTTCAAAAGCATCAACGACACCTACGGCCACCCGGAAGGCGACAACGTGCTGCAACGGATCGCCGAATGCGGCCGGGCGGCGCTGCGTCGAGGTGATCTGTTTGGGCGGATCGGCGGCGAGGAATTCGCCGCCGTGTTCCCCGGCTGTGCGCCGGACATGGCCCTGCACGTAGCCGAACGGCTGCAACGGGAAATCCAGCGCCTGGGCTTCAGCCACGACGACCAGACGTTCGGCATCACCGTCAGCCAGGGCCTGACCAGCCTCACCGCCGACGACGAAACCCTCGACAGCCTGTTCGCCCGCGCCGACGCAGCGATGTATGAAGCCAAACGCCAGGGCAAGAACCGCATCATCTCCGCCTGACGATTTTCCGGCTGAACTCAATACCTGTGGCGAGGGGGCTTGCCCCCGTTGGACTGCGCAGCAGGCCCATTTTTTGGGGCCGCTTCGCGACCCAGCGGGTGCAAGCTCCCTCGCCACAGAAACCGTTTCTACAGGGACGGATCGGTCTACTTTTTGCGCAAGCGCATCAGTTCCGGCAACCCGATCTTGAGCAATCGCGCCGTCCGGCACTTCGCCAGTTCCTCAATGCCCTCATGCTCGGTCAACCGCGCCAGTTGCCCGGCCATGTTCATCACCAGCGCTTCACGGGAGTAAACCCCGCCCCCAAGCTGATAGACCGCCGCAATCAGCTCACGCAACTCCAGCGGCAAGCGCCAGCGCGTGCGCAGTGCCGATCCGTAAGCCGCACCAAACTCTTCCAGCGCATCGCCAACCTCTTCCCACTCGTCCAGCTCACCGCCAGCCTGCTTCCATTCCTGCAAACAGCGCAGCAGCGCCAGGTCGCCCAAACGGTGCAGCATGCCGGCGCAATAACAGCGTTCCTGATCCAGGTCCAACAAGCGCGCCAGGGTTCGGCCGTATTCGGCAGTGCGCAGCGACAACTCCCAGTAACGTTCGGCGTAATCAGCCAGGCATGGCTCGCGCAGGCGCGCGCTGCGCTTGAGGGTGAGGCCCAGTATCAGATTCATGCTTTGCCCGGTGCCCAACCGTTGCAACGCCTGAGACAGGGTTTGCACCGCGCTGCCGTGATGCTGCGCAGCGCTGTTGGCTGCGGCGATCAGCACCGCAGTGACCTGTGGGTCAGTGCGGACTTCCTCTTCCAGCAGTTTCAGGTCCAGGCCATTGGGGTTCAGGCTGCGCTTGACCGCCAGTTGCACGTCCGTCAGCAACGGCGCGCCGTCCGCCAGTTCGCGGCGTCGCTCCAGGAATGTCGACAAGGTCATGCCAGGCGCCAGCGTCGGGACGTCGCAGGACACCGACTCCCCCGCATTCAGCAGCAAGTCCTGCAAACGCTGGGTCAGGCTTTCCATGTTCAGGGGTTTGGTCAGGTACGCCGTCGGCGCCAGTGGCAAGGCTTCGCGCACGCTGGCGCTGTCATTGCGACTGCTCATCAGAATGAACGGCAACACCGGGTTTCGCCGTCGCTGGCGCACACTGCGCAGCACGCTCAGGCCATCGACACCGGGCAGTTCCCAATCGGCGATCACCAGGTCATAAGGATGCTCGCCCAGCAGGTCCAGTGCTTGTTGACCGTCTGCGCACAGATCCAGCCGAGCGTCGCAACGCACGTTCAACAACACCTGTTTGAGCAAGTCGCGGGACCAAGGGTCGGCCTCTGCGATCAGCACTCGTGGCACAGCGGGTAAATCAACAGCAGTCATGCAGCACGCTCCGAGGGCAATGCTTGCACCTTAGACAATGCTGGCACTTCGATACAGTGCCATCGCCCCCGATAGGTTTCATAAGACGAAAAAAACCCGCCGAAGCGGGTTTTTTGTCGATCAGGTCACACTCGGCGGATCACAGCTCGGAGAAGCACTCTTCGATGATCGCCAGGCCTTTGTCCAGTTGCTCGTCCGGCGACGTCAACGGCACCAGTACGCGCAGCACGTTGCCGTAAGTGCCGCACGACAGCAGGATCAGGCCCTTTTCACGCGCCTTGGCCACAACAGCAGCCACCGCAGGAGCGTTAGGCTTGTGGCTGTCGCCGTTTTCGAACAGCTCTACCGCGATCATCGCGCCCAGGGCACGCACTTCACCGATTACCGGGTACTTGGCCTGAATCGCCTTGAGGCCGGTCACCAGACGCTCGCCGACCGCTTTGCAGCGGTCCAGCAGGTGTTCTTCTTCAAACACTTCCATCACGGCCAATGCCGCGGCGCACGCGATCGGGCTACCGGCGTAAGTGCCGCCCAAGCCGCCTGGGGCGATGGCGTCCATGTATTCGGCCTTGCCGCACACACCGGCCAGCGGGAAGCCGCCGGCGATGGATTTGGCGAAAGTGGTCAGGTCGGCGGCAACGCCCATCTGTTCCATGGCGAAGAAGGTGCCGGTACGGCCTGCGCCGGTCTGCACTTCGTCAGCGATCATCAGGATGCCGTGCTGGTCGCACAAGGCACGCAGGCGCTTCATGAACTCTTTAGGCGCGACGTAGAAACCACCTTCGCCCTGAACTGGCTCGATGATGATGGCCGCGATATCACGCGGCTCGGCGTCGTTCTTGAAGATGCGTTCGATGCTGGCGATGGAGTCGTCGATGCTCACGCCGTGCAGTTCGTTCGGGAACAGCGCGCGGAAGATGCCGCCCGGCATCAGGCCCATGCCGGCCGAGTAAGGCACGACTTTACCGGTCAGGCCCAGGGTCATCATGGTGCGACCGTGGTACGCACCGGTGAACGCGATCACGCCGGCACGGCCAGTGGCGGCGCGGGCGATTTTCACGGCGTTTTCCACGGCTTCGGAACCGGTGGTCACCAGCAGGGTTTTCTTGGCGAAATCACCCGGAACCTTGGCGTTCACTTTCTCGCACAGTTCAACGTACGGCTCGTACGCCAGCACCTGGAAGCAGGTGTGGGTCAGCTTGTTCAGTTGCTCGGTCACGGCCGCGATGATTTTCGGGTGCAGGTGACCGGTGTTCAGCACGGCAATGCCGCCAGCGAAGTCGATGAACTCGCGACCT
Organism: Pseudomonas purpurea; assembly: GCF_039908635.1. Classification (NCBI taxonomy): domain Bacteria; kingdom Pseudomonadati; phylum Pseudomonadota; class Gammaproteobacteria; order Pseudomonadales; family Pseudomonadaceae; genus Pseudomonas; species Pseudomonas purpurea. The sequence continues at coordinate 213,977 of NZ_CP150918.1, read as the reverse complement.
TCAACGTCGGTCACGGTGGCGTTCTTCGCAGAATCGGCGAAGATCGGGTGAATCTGGCCAACACCGCGGGGTACAGCGGCTTCGCGGCGTTTCATCAAAGAAGCATTGGTTTTGCTCATATGTCCTCATTCGCCGCTCAGGGCGGCGTAGCTCAAGGAGTTCATGGCGGGAGGCAACTACGGCAGCATGCGATGATCGACTGCCACAGCTTTCCCGGCCACAGAGAAAAATCGTCCTTACAAGCAGATGGGGCATCGCTCTCGTGCCCCGTCCGCTGCACACACTACCCGATCAGATGCCCAGGCAGAGGTATTTGATTTCCAGGTAATCCTCGATCCCGTACTTGGAGCCTTCACGGCCCAGGCCCGAGGCCTTGATGCCGCCAAACGGCGCGACTTCGTTGGAGATCAACCCGGTGTTGACGCCGACCATGCCGTATTCCAGGGCTTCAGCCACGCGGAACACACGGCCCAGGTCGCGGGCATAGAAGTACGAGGCCAGACCGAATTCGGTGTCGTTGGACATCGCGATCACTTCGGCTTCGTCTTTGAAGCGGAACAGCGGCGCCAGTGGGCCGAAGGTTTCTTCCTTCGCCACGGCGGCGTTTTTCGGCACGTTGATCAGGATGGTCGGCTCGAAGAAGTTGCCTTCCATCGGCTTGCCACCGGCCAGCAACGTTGCGCCTTTGCTCAGGGCATCGGCGATGTGTTCCTGGACCTTGGCCACAGCTTTTTCGTCGATCAGGGGACCGGTGGTGGTGCCGTCTTCCAGACCGTTGCCGATCTTGAGCTTGGCCACGGCAGCCTTGAGTTTCTCGGCGAAGACGTCGTAGATGCCATCCTGAATGTACAGGCGGTTGGCGCAGACGCAGGTCTGGCCGTTGTTGCGGTACTTGGAAATGATCGCGCCTTCGACGGCCTTATCCAGGTCCGCGTCGTCGAACACGATAAACGGTGCGTTGCCGCCCAGTTCCAGGGAGACTTTCTTGATGTCCTTGGCGCATTCGGCCATCAGTTGGCGACCGATTTCGGTCGAGCCGGTGAAGGACAGTTTGCGCACGATCGGGTTGCTGGTCAGCTCGCCGCCGATGTCGCCGGCGCTGCCGGTGACCACGCTCAGCACGCCTTTCGGGATACCGGCACGGTGCGCCAGTTCAACCAGGGCCAGGGCCGAGAACGGGGTTTGCGAAGCAGGCTTGATCACCATGGTGCAACCGGCGGCCAGGGCCGGGCCGGCTTTACGGGTGATCATGGCGGCCGGGAAGTTCCACGGGGTGATCGCTGCGGTCACGCCGATTGGCTGCTTGATCACGATCAGGCGCTTGTCTGGCTGGTGGCCCGGGATCACGTCACCGTAGATGCGCTTGGCTTCTTCGGCGAACCACTCGATGAAGGACGCGGCGTAAACGATTTCGCCCTTGGCTTCGGCCAGTGGCTTGCCCTGCTCGAGGGTCATCAGGCGACCGAGGTCGTCCTGGTTTTCGATCAACAGTTCAAACCAGCGACGCAGCTTGTTCGCGCGCTCTTTGGCGGTCAGCGAACGCCAGGCCGGCAGGGCCTTGTCGGCGGCTTCGATGGCACGGCGGGTTTCGGCAGCGCCCATTTTCGGCACAGTGCCCAGAATTTCACCCGTTGCCGGGTTGTTGACCTTGATCGTCTGACCATTGTCCGCATCGACCCAAGCGCCATCAATGTAGGCTTGCTGGCGGAACAACTGGGTGTCTTTGAGCTGCATGTGGGCTTTTCCTTAACAGCACCGCGCAAGCGCGGGGCGAATTGTTAATTATAAAAAAGGCGCCTCAGGCAGGTGAGGTGAAAACGTAGCGAGCGAAGGTAAGACAAGGCAAAAACAGGCGAGGACGCGGAGTTTACGTGTTTGTAAATGAGCAGTCCGAGCCTGTTTTTAACGCAGGATTACCGAGCGCAGTCGTTTTCACCTCATCTGACGGGCTGCCGTCAGGGAAATCATTCACAGGACCGAAGCACATAAATAGCGCACTGGTTGAAACACGTGCGGTTCAGCACCCAGACAAGAGCGTTTGAAATCTCAAACGAATCCTAGGATCAAAGGGGGTAAAGGACAATAGGCTGTTCGAAAAAAAGAACGAAAACGCCGCATTTGCAGAAGTTATCTGATCAACGTCACTCACGACAACGCCCCTGGGCCGTCAGGCGCAGGGGCGTTGTCAGGGGGCGTTCCAGCGGTTCAGCGACTCAAGACGGGGAGAAGGACTTGAGCACGCTCAGCAGGCTGGTGAGGTTGTCGGCCACACCGCCCTGGCTGATTTTTTCCGTGGTCGCGGCGGCAGCGCCGGTGTCGACGCTGTAGATCTGCATCACGCCCTGGTTGGCCGCGGCCTGTGCCAGGGTGTTTTGCTGTTGCTGCGCCGACACGGCGTTCTGGAACAGGATGCTGGTGGAATGCCCCATCGATTGATAGACGGTGCCAAGTGACATCGCCGGTGCTTCAGCGACGACCTTGACGTTGGTTTGGGTAACGGCATCGGTGATTTGCGGGCTTACAGTGGTCATTAGTCAAACTCCATGTATGAGACAAAGGTGTTACGCAAGCGATTCAGGGTTTCAATCAATCAACTCTGAAAGGACTTCATGACGGCCAAGAGGCTGGACAAGTTGTCGGCGATGCCGCCCTGGCTGACTTTTTCCGTGGCGGCCCCGGCAGCGCCGGTGTCCACGCTGTAGATCTGCATTACGCCTTGGTTCGCCGCGGCCTGGGCCAGGGTGTTTTGCTGTTGCTGCGCCGACACCGAGTTTTGGAACAGGATGCCGATGGAATGGGCCATGGATTGATAGATGGTCCCCATTGCCATGGCCGGCGCTTCAGCGACGACCTTGACGTTGGTCTGGGTGACCGCGTCGGTGATTTGCTCACTTACGGTAGTTGCCATGAGTTAACTTCCTTTGTTATTACACGGTGCATTCCGTGTTATTAAATGAACGTCGTAAAACAGCGGATGTGAATATTCAATCGTGCAGTTCATCGGCAGTTACTTAGTTGCTGGCCGCCGTCACGCCCTGGTCATTAAGCCGCGCCAGCGTTGACTCGACCTGCTGAACCAGGTTCTTCATCTGCTCTTCCATGGCGCTTTTAACTTCCTGGCGTATCAAGTCCATCAACAGCGCCTTAAAGTCCGCATCCTCCACCGTCAAGATGGAAGGCTGAGGCGGTTCTTCAAGGGCCGTTAACAACTGCTTTATCAATTCTTCGCGTGTTTGCGGGGTATGTTTGAGTATGTTTTCACTGGTTCGAAACTGATCGATCACCGCATTCGTGCGTTGTTCGTCGGCCTCGATCAGCCTGACGGTCTGTTCGCGCACCTGATCGATACTCCGTTGCGCCGCCTGGGCAAACGTCTGCGGCTTGTCCTGCACAAACGCCTCCAGCACTTGCCGTTCGGCGTGGGACAGCGGGCGCTTCATGAATAGCTCGGCGAACCGGTGAATGCTCGCCATGGGACTTTCGTTTTCCTTGCTCATCGGCGACTCCTTTTACGGTGCAGGGTTGGCAGTGTCGTGGCCGGAGGCGGCACGCGTAGCATGTTTCGCCACGCTGTCGCTGTACGTGGAGAGGCTTTTGTCGATCATTTCGATCGCGGCGGCGGCACCCGCCCCCTCCATGGCGCCTGCGGCGGCGCTCACAGCCGCCGCGGCCGCCACCAGCAGGTCGGTGACAAACGCGCCCTCGGCGTCCTTTTCAGCGGCCGTGTATTTCTCCAGGGCGATGTTCTTGGTCATTTCCTTGATCAATACCGCTTGGGCCGCCAGCGCCAGCTTGCTGACACCGTCGAAGTACCCCGCTGCCGACTGCGCGACCAGGCCGGCGGCCCTGGCCGATCATCATGTCCGGCGCAATGGCGATCTGCGCCGGGGCATAGCTGAGGGTCTGGGAATTGGTGAATTGCACCGCCTGAACGATCTGCTGGTTCAGCGCCGCGGTGGAATCCGTGGCCGGGGTGTTCACTTGCTTGATCAGATGCTCGTTCATCACGCTCATGATCGAGCGCGATGCCTGAGCCGTCTCGGGTCCCGACTCCGGCCCGTCAGCCTGCTTTCCAGGCTCGCCGGCAGGTTTCTCGGGGCTTGATGACTGATCGGTGAGGACCGGAGGTTTTCGTTTGAACCAGAACATGGCGGATCTCCCTTGCCATCAGACCTACTCACCACCAATCTTCATGATCAGCGTGACCGCCTTGGAGATCACCGCATTGGAAATCTGGTTAAGGGCCTGTTGACTGTTGACCGCGTTCTGCAAAGACAACCCCGCGGAATGGCTCGCCACCTGGTACAGCGAAGCGATGGCTTGCGCCGGCGCCTCGGCCACCACCTTGACGTTGGTCTGGGTTACGGCGTCGGTTATCTGGGAATTGACCGTCTGATCCGTCATACATCTCTCCTTGATCGAAAGCACCACAGCGGGCGCGGTGGTGGTGGACACATTCGTCAGCAGCGGTTGCTCACAGAACTAGAACGCGCCAGAGGCCTGGCTGTGAAACAACCCGCTTCGTTCAACGCAACGCCGCACGCAACATCTGCACGCGCTTGCGCACCAGAGGCAACGTGATCCCCAGCACGGCGGCGATTTCCGGGTAGGGAAGGTCTTCGACAAATTTCATTTCGAACAGGCGCTGTTGAGTCAGTGGCAGTTTCGCCACCACCCGATGGACCTGGGTCAGGCGCTCAAACAGCTCGGTCTGCTCAAGGACCGAGACACAGGGGGCGGCCAGGATGGCTTGGTGATCCTGCTCGAGATCGATTGAATGATCGAAAAAACGCCCCTCGCGCAACGTGCGTCGACAACTGTCGAAAAACACATGATCGAGAACCAGAAACAGAAAACCCTGCGGGTCCCTGATGCGTTCCGGAGAACGCCTGAAGAACAGCAGGGCCTTGATCGCCGTGGCAGACAGCCATTCCTGGGCATGTTCCATATTGCCCTTGGCCCGGTGCCTGGCCCGGCGCTTGAGCTCGGGGTAAACCGCTCGCCAACTCGCTTCGAACAGTTGGTCGATCACCGCAACCTGCACACCCGCGCGAATAGAACCCTCCATGCCAGCACTCCCTGTGCGTCCTAGATGAGCTGGCAGTCTGTGGCGCGGTTTTTTCCTTCGCTGTTACTTTGGGAACACTCCTACAACTAATTCAGCGCACAGGCTTTGCGCCGCAAATGGTCGATGTCGTTGATCACGATCCGGTCGCGCTGACTGCTGATCAGCCCCAACCGGCGCCACAGTTGCAACTGGACATTGAGCTTGGGCCGACTGGTGTTGAGCATCGAGGCCAGGACCCCCTGGTTCTGCGGCATCAGCACGCTGGGCAACGTGGCGACACTCAGATCGTCATCCTCCATGTTGGCCAACAGAAAACGCGCCAGCCGCGACTCCAGCCGATACAGGCAGACCATCTCCAGCAATTCCATGACGCTTTGCAGGCGTCTCATCAACAGCGCCAGAAGCCGGCGCACGAACAAAGGCTCGGCGCACAACACCGAGAAGTGTCGCCGCCCCAACAGCAGGATCCGGGTCGGGCCGCAGGCATAGGCAGAGGTTTCCCGCGCATGCCCGTCAATCAGCGCCGACTCGCCCACCACCTGCCCGACTTCGGTAGTGCCCACAATCTGCTCGCGTCCGTCCGGCCCATGCACCATCGAATAGACCCGCCCCTCCACCACCAACGCCAGGAACTCCAGCGTGTCCTGCTTGAGGAACAACACATCCCGGTCACCGAGCGAGCGCTCAATGCAATGCGTGGCCACATACTGAATGAGCGGCTCGGGCATACCTTGAAACAGATCCGAACGTCCCACCAATCGCTGTCGCCGAGGAATATCGAGCATCACTGATCCTTTGATTGCATTGACGCGCCGTGAACGTCAGAGATCTGCGCGCAAATGCGCAGCAAATTAGAGCGCCACGACCCATGGAGCAAAGCAAACAAAGGGACGTTCACCGGCGACAGTTGTGAAGCGCTCGCGCCGGAATCGGCGGACAACGCTTCAACCGCGCCGCAAGAAGGTGACGGGACAGGCAGGGGAATCAAATCGCTCAAAAAACCGGCATGGACGGCCCGAACCGACATGGGTATGATGTCGCCCGCACATGCACCAGTAGCTCAGCTGGATAGAGTACTGCCCTCCGAAGGCAGGGGTCGTGGGTTCGAATCCCGCCTGGTGCACCATGATTCAACGAGAAAGCCTCAGGTCTTACGGCCTGAGGCTTTTTTGTGGCTGCCGGGAAAGTCCGGCCATTGTCTGCCGATCAGGACAGGAGGTCCCATGTTGCATTGCCCCTACGGTACTCAGCCATTCACGCCAACGCTGCGGTTGTTGGTGAGCTGTTTCTTTCAGGAAACCCATGAAACCCTCCTGAGCGCCTACAACCCGAATGACCCGGTCGAACTTGAGCAACTGCTCCGCCAGCATTGCCTGATGCCTGAACCTCGGGAAACTTTCCGGCATCGTCAGGCCCGGTTCGAATTTCTGGAGCTGGCCCTCGCGGACCCCGACACCGATTTCGACGACGTATGGGACATCGACGAAGAGAAGGATGGGTTCGACATCTACGAATACCCGTCCTGGCCCAAGGGCTGGCAGTCGATCAACAACTCTCGGGGATTGTTCGAGCTGTACCTGGCGACGGCCAGGGACGTGTGGCGCGACGATCTGATCCGCGCCAACCTGCCCTCTCTGGCTACCTGCCGAGAGATACCTGCGCGTGATCGCGGTGGCTACGACTGGCTGTTCAGTGTGGACAACCCGCAGAGCTGGAAGGAGGTCTTCGGGCACGCTTCCACGCCTCAAGAGCCGTACACCCAAGGGCCGGTGTTTCACGAGGGGCGATTGAAGCTGCACCTCGAGGGTTCGTTGAACCTGTTGCGCTGCCTGCCCTCGAGCTGGCCCGCCAGTGATCCGCTGACCCACTGCACGTTCGACGTGTCGATTGAAGAAATCAGCGAAATGGAGATGCACGGCACCGATTTCAGCGGCCGGGTCAAAGTCTGCCTGACACCGCTCAAGCCCGGGTATCACCTGCGGCTGGAAATCGGTTTCGACTGTGTGATCGAGTGTGTCGCGCTCCATGTCAGCCTGTGCGGGGTGCAGGGTTTTCGCTCGGCAAAATAGGGTGCTCAGCCTCGGGCTTACCCGCCGAAGGTGGCTCGGCGGGGGCTTCGTCTTCTTCCTGCGCCGCGTTGGCCTCTTTGCGACTTTGCGCAATGGCCTGGCGAATTTCCTCACCCTTGCGTGGGCAATTGAGGAGTTGGGCAATGCGGTCGACTCGTTGCGTCACGTTTAGTCTCCTTCGCATCAGCAATGGTGTTGATAATGCTCGCTTTGCACGACCGACACCAATGCGTTGAACGCAATCGACTTTATGGCGTGCGCAAAGCCTCCAGCCGGGCCTCCAGGTCCTCCTTGGGAAACCGTTTGTGCAAGGCCGCCAACCGGGCGTCCGCCGCTTGGGTCTGGCCGGCCTCACGCAGGCGCAATACCTCGCGCAACCCTTGATCCAGCGTTGCGAGCGGTGCCGCTGCGCGCTTGCTGACGTGCACTTCGTCAGCCATGGGTTCGGCAGCCTTTTTCTCGTACTCGGCGCTGATCGACTCACGCTGTGCCGGCTGCGCGAAACTGGCCACCGGCGCGGCCGGTGCGGGGGCTGACAACGCGCCAGCGGGGGCGCTCGGTGCCGGGGGCGACGCCATTTCAGCAGCCTCACGCTTGGCGGCCGGCGGCGCAGAACGTGTGGCCTCTGGTGCGAACTCGTAAGGCTGCGGCGGTTCAGGCGAACGCTGGACCATCACCAGCATCAACGCGACACCCGTGAGGCTCGCGAAAGCGACTTGCCAACGCGGCCGTTGGCACGCGTGCAACCAGCGTTGCCACAAGCCGGGCTTGGGCACGGGCGTTTCGCGACGGGCGGTGGCCAGGATCAACGCATCCAGGCTGGCCGGCGGCTCTGCGGTTCGGTGCTGGCGAACGTGCTTGAGCAGATCGTCGTCTTCGCGGTCCGGTGTGTGACGGGCGTCAGTCATGTGATTACCTCCTCGGCCAGCAGCCGACGCAGTTTTTGCTGGGCGTAACGCAAACGGCTCTTGACCGTTTCCAGTGGCGTTTCGGTCAGAGTGGCGATCTGCGGCAGATCAAGCTCACCATGAACGCGCAGCAGAAACACTTCACGCTGATCGGCCGGCAGCGCCTGCAACGCGGCTTCAAGACGCTCGCTATCGCGACTCAGGCTGAGCAACTGCTCCGGGCTGGCGGTGTCATCGAGCACGCTGTGAAGTTGCTCGTCGTAGCTGTCGTGCAGCGGATAGCGAATGCCGTGCTTGCGCCAGTAGTCGATCAGGCGATGACGGGCGATCTGGTACAGCCAGGTCCGAAAGTTCGCCCGTCCCTCGGGTTGAGTGGTGCTGCGGATCAGGCTTAGCCAGGTGTCCTGGTAAACCTCCTCCGCCGATTCGGCCTTGCCGCTCACCCCCAGCAAAAAACCGTACAAGCCCCGGCGATGACGCTGGTACAAAACCTCGAAGGCCGGACCGTCGCCAGCGCGATAGCGCGCCAGCAGCGTTTCATCGCTGCTGGCGGTGTCGACACCGGACGCCGTGGTGGCAGAGCTGTCGATAGTGGACTCCTTGGCGCTATTCAAGCCGTGACTCAACCGATGAGGTGGCGCGCTCACCCAGGTTCGGTGCTGGAGTTTGCAGGCTCTGCGCCAGTTCGACCAGTTGCACGAATTCACCGCGCAGGCCGAACGGATCATCGCCCCGGGCGCCACGGGCCAGCGCCAGTGTGTCCTTGAAGCCGAACGCGCCGGTGTAGCGCCCGTCCTTGAGTTGTTGCGAAAAGGCAGCCACGGCGGCGGCGAACCGCAGGTCATCACTGGCACTGGCCAAGGTTCCGACCGTGGTGCCAATCGGCCGCTCAATCAAACGACTGCTGCCACCCTCCGGTGCTTGATACCGCACACGCAGCATCGCCAATTCCTCTGTTTTACCGGACGCCTCATGCGCCTGGCCGTTGGTGTAGCGCAATGGTTCAAGCCAGCCCGGCTGGCCCTTGGGCACGATTTCGTACAACGCGGTGACGCTGTGCCCGGCGCCGATTTCCCCAGCGTCGACCTTGTCGTTACTGAAGTCTTCGCGCTTCAACGCACGGTTTTCATAACCCAGCAAACGGTACTCGCTGACCTGCGCCGGGTTGAATTCCACCTGCAACTTGACGTTCCTGGCCACCACCGCGAGGGTCGAGCCGAGCTGATCCACCAGCACTTTTCGGGCCTCGCGCAGGGTATCGATGTAGGCGTAGTTACCGTCGCCAGCATCGGCCAGTTGTTCCATCAGGTGTTCATTGTAGTTGTCCACGCCAAACCCCAATGTGGTCAGGGAAATACCGGTCTTGCGCTTGTCCGCGGCCATTTGCTTGAGGCTGTCGAAGTCGCTGATGCCGACGTTGAAATCACCGTCGGTGGCCAGCAGGATTCGGTTGATGCCGTTGGGGATGAAGGCCTGTTGAGCCTGTTGATACGCCAGCTCGATCCCGGACGCACCGGCCGTCGAGCCGCCCGCACTCAACTGATCGATAGCCCGGCGGATGGTTGCCTTGTCGCGCCCGGATGTCGGCGCCAGCACCACCCGTGATTCCCCGGCATACACCACCAGCGACACCCGGTCCTGCTCACGCAACTGGTCGACCAGCAGCTTCAGCGTGCTTTGCACCAGCGGCAGGCCTTCGCGACGGTCCATCGAACCCGACACGTCCACCAGGAACACCAGGTTGGCCGGCGCCAGGTCCGCCACCGCCCGATCACTGGCCTTGATACCAATGCGCAACAAGCGGGTATGCGGGTTCCAGGGCGATGGCGCCAGTTCGGTGGTCACGCCAAACGGCGAGCCGTCCGTGGGCAACGCGTAGGCGTAGGGAAAGTAATTGACCATTTCTTCCAGGCGCACCGCGCCTTCGGGCGGCAAGCGACCCTGATTGAGCAGACGTCGCACGTTGGCGTAAGCGCCGGTGTCGACGTCGGCGCTGAAGGTCGACACCGGCGTCTCGGCGACGCTATGAATCGGGTTGTCCGCCAGCGCTTGATACTGCTCGCGCTGTTCGTCCCGATAACCTGCCGCAAACGCCTCGCCCTGAACGACCGGCGCATACGATGCGGCAGGTGCCGGCTGCGCACGCAGGCTGCGCTTGGTCATTGGCGCATCGGCCATCTCGACCACCTCGGGCTCGGAGGCTGCGGGCTTCGACTCGGCGTGCAGCGCGCCCTGCGCTGGCGGCGCCGCGGCATCCGGGGTCGATGACACGCCGCAGCCCGCCATGGCCAACAGCAAACCGGCGGCAAAACCCTGGGCGGCCGGGCGAAGAATGTGCAGAGGAAGGGACATGGGAGCTGACCTCGTGGAGAAATGATCCATTCCTCCACTGAGACGGACAGCCTGGGCGATTCGGGTTAAGGCGACTCAAAAAAATTTGAACGCGATTAACCGGTGTTGCGCACCAGCACCAACTCCGGCCGCTGGGCACGCGGTGCCGACAGCAACGATTCGGCGTGAGAGCGATGCGCACTGACCTCGCTCAAGCCACCCTCCTGATCATTGTGAATCACCAGCACGCCGGGCAGGCGCAGGCGTTGCAAGCGGTCCTCGGTGAGGTTGAAGCTTTCGCTCAGGCCATCGTCGCTCAACACCGGCGAGTACACCCGGCGCCGGGCAAAATGCAGGCCGCGACGTTGTTGATAGCGCGCCCAGAGAATCAACAGCCCGGCGTTGAACAAGCCCACGTAGAGGTAGATTTGCAGGGTGTTGAGCGCCGCGAAAATCGGCGCATCGAGGCGCGGCCCGCCGTGGGTTTCAAGCATCGGCACCAGCCCTTGTACCAGTAGAAACACCAATCCGCCCCAGGCCAGCACCGTGAGCAACGTGTCCACCAGACGCAGGACCGGACGTTGACGGGTTCGAATGATTTTCATGGATTGCTCTCCTCGGCAGACGGTTTGATGCCTCGGTCGGGGCTGACCCAACGGGCACGTTTCTGGTGTTGGCGGAACAGTACTTTGGGGAAACTGACCAGCGTCGTGAACAGGCTGACCAGCCAGAACACCAGCGGATACCAGACCACCCAGAACAGGGTTTTCCACAGGTCACGCTCGTAGCGCCGGTCGATCAGGATGCTCACGGCAAACTGCAACAGACAGACCATCGCCAGCACCAGCCCGGTGAAGGCCGGGGGCACCAGATGTTCGACGGCGATGGCGGCCGGCATATCGACGAACTTACCCATGGCCCAGAAGATCACCGACAGCAGGAAGGTGAACGCCCAACCGGTGGACAGGCAGTACTCGAACAGCAGCGGCCACAGGTAGCGATGGCGCCATTGCCAGATCCCGCGAATGTTCTTGAACAACACCTCCGCGCCGCCCTGGGCCCAACGCAAACGCTGCTTCCACAACCCGCCGAGGGTTTCCGGCATGAGGATCCAGCACAACGCACGGGGCTCGTAAAAAATGCTCCAGTGGTCCAGTTGCAGTTTCCAACTGATGTCGATGTCTTCGGTGATCATGTCCGGGCTCCAGTAGCCCACCCGGTCCAGCGCGGCGCGGCGGAAGGCGACCACGACGCCCGAGACGGTGAAGATCCGTCCAAACACCCGCTGCGTGCGTTTGATCAAGCCGATAATCGACGAGAATTCCCCGACCTGGACCCGGCCCACCAACGTGGAACGCGTGCGAATTCGTGGGTTGCCGGTGACCGCGCCCACCCGTGAATTGTCGAGCATCGGCGCCACCAGATAAGCCGCTGCGTCCGGCGCCAGCAACGCATCGCCGTCGATGCACACCAGGTAGTTGCTGCGCGCCGCTACTGCGCCCATCCGCAGGGCCACGGCCTTGCCCTGGTTCTCGGCCAGGTGCAGCACGCGCAACCGGGGTTCGGTGGCGGCCAGGGCGTCGAGCACGGCGGCGGTGTTGTCGCTGGAGCCATCGTTGATGGCGATCACTTCCAGGTTCGGGTAGTTCTGCGCCAGCGCCGCGCTGATCGTGTCGGCGGCGTTGTCGCCCTCGTTGTAGCAAGGCACCAGAATCGAGATCAGCGGCTCACCGGCCAATACCGGCGCCGGAGTGTCCGCCGCCCAAGGCCAGTGGCGCTCCCAGTGCAGCCAGAAGTACAGGCCACCGGCAATCCACAGGCCGGACATGAACAGCGGATAAAAGAACACGAAGTCCATCAGCACTTGGCCGGTGAGCAGGAAAATCACCCCCAGCGGCACACCGAGCACAATCAACAGAACGAGCAGAGCCAGCAGTCGGTCCAGCATGATTTATGGATTCCACTTGTTGGAGAGCGCCGAACGCACGGTGTTCAGGTCGGGCTGGTTCTCGAGGAAATTGTCCGGGTAGTAACCGAAACTGGTCGCACCCTGGCGCTTGAGTCGGCCCATCCAGTCCGCCAGTTGCGCGCCGTCGACCGCCGACGCCGGTTGGCTCGCCCAGTCGCGGGCCTGCAGTTCGAATACGGTGCGCTCAAGCGCGCCGGGCCGGGATTTGAGCGTCGCCACCAAGGCTTCGAGCCAGGCACCGGATTGCTCGCGGGTCTGGCCTTCCATCAACGGCATGGCCATTGGCGCGGTCCAGGTGTAGGCGCCCAGGAAGTCGTCGAGGTTCTGCGCAAACCAGGCTTCGCTGTGGGGGTTGAGCATTGGTTCGGCGAACAGGTTGCGTGCGGTTTCCACCTGCGGCCCGCGAATGGCCCGGACCTTGGCGGTCAGCTCATGGGTGAAGTCGATCAGGTAGCGGCTCTTGAAGCGGCTCCAGCGCTGCATCGTCGCCGGGTCGGCGCGCAACGCGGCCATCGAGCCTGGCAGACCGTTGGCGGCGTACACCCGCAAGGCTTCGGGGCTGGCGTCTTCGAAGTCCGAGAGCAGTGCGTCGTCGTGGTAGAGGATGCCGTCGACCGACGTCAGGCGCGCCACGTCTTCATACAGCTCACCGATGATCCGCCGCACGTTCGGGTCGAACGGCGACAGCCGTTGATATTGCCCGGGGTCCACCGACACCTGCCCCGTCGCCGGGTCCCAGCGGCTGACCCGTGGCAATGTCGGGTCGAGGGCGAAACTGAGCACCGGCATCCAGGCGTACACCTTGACGTGGGCGCGGGTGCGCAACTGCCAGGCCACGCGGTCGAACAGGTCGGCGCGCACTGGCAAGTGGCGGTTGGGGAAGTACAGCGAGCGCACCAGGCCATCACCCTTCGGATCGGCGAAGGCTTGGAGGAACACGGTGTTGGCGCCCATGTCGGCCATACGCTGGATCAGCTTGCCGAGGTTGGCGTCCTGCTGCACCGGGTCAGGGTCGTAGACGTTGTCCAGGTCGACATGCACCACGCGCATCGCCGTTGTGGCCTGCACCGCGACGATGCTGTTGGCGAAATGCTCGCCGTCCGGGTCGGACGCCACCAGAAAGCGCGGGCTGCTCATCAGGTTGTTCAGGCTGTCGAGGCCGTCGTCGAGGGTCAGCGCCATCTCGTAGCCCTGCTCACCGACCACCTGCAACGCCGTGCCGTCCGCCGCGCCGTACGGCCACACCCAGACCCGTGGCGCGGTGCCGGTGGCCGCGCGGACTTTCTCTGAAATGGCGGTGACGTCACTGCGCAGACGCGCCTGGAATTGGGCTTCGGTTTCGTACCGGCCGGTCGCGGCGTCGTAACGACGGGTGGCCGCGGCCGGTTGCAGATTACCCTGCGGGTTGGCCAGCACACCTTTGTGATTGGCGTCCGTGTGGGCGGCGATTTCCACCAGCCCGGAGCGGGAAATCTCGCGAATTTGCTGCCACGTCAGGAAGTCCGAACGCGGGCGCGGCGTGCCGGCGAAATCCACCGGTTGGTTGAGCGGCGTGTCGATCCAGCTGCCGACCGGCGCCAGCAGCGCGGGCCAATGGTAGGCGCGCAGCACCGGCATGACGCGGGTGTAAAAGCTCGAATAGCCATCGTCGAAACTCAGCAGCACGGCTTTGGCCGGCAACTCGGGCCCACCCCGACGGGCGGCCATGATCTGGTCGACGGTCACTGGCCGATAGTTGTTTTCACGCAGCCAGGCGAGTTGTTCCAGCAGACGCTCGGTGCGCACCGCGACCACCGCCTGATCGGGGTCACGGTCCTCGACATCGTGGTAGGCGATTCCCAGCACGTGGTTCTTCGGCCAGGGTTGTTCGTTGAGCGGCAGCGGGCGCTGGGACGGCGGCACAAAGGCCGGCGCTTGCTGGGCGCAGGCACTGAGCAGCATGACGCCGAGCAGCAGAATGCAGCGGGTAATGGCAGGCATGATCACACTCTTCTAAAAGCGGTAGGTGAGGTCGATGAGCAGGCGCAGATCGCTTTCGCGGTCGCCGTCATACGGGCGGTTGAGCCAGCTCAACACGGCACCGGCCTCGAACACGTCGTTCCACATGACACGCTGGCCATAACTGAGCAGGCCGACCGCACCGGTGCCGTAATCACGCTGGCTGTACGTTCCCGCACCCGCCTGGAACTGCTGGCTCCAGACCGTTTCGTAGCGGTGGTACAACACATGATTGACGCTCACCGTCGGCAGTACGCTGAAGTCCGACTTGGGGTTGAAGTACGGCGTGTCTTCTTTGCTGTTGCGACTGCTGCCAACTTCCAGCCCGAGGTCGACCTGCAGGCCCGGCGCGCTGTACACGCCTTCGCGACCGGTCAGCAACGCTTCGAGGCGGTTGTTGCCGTCGCTGAAGTGCGAGGGGCTCAGGGCCAGTTTCCATTCGCGGCTTTCATTGGCCCGCCAGCGAATGAAGCCGCTGCCGCCATTGGCGGTGATGTCACTGTTCAAGGCGCGCAACGGGGTGTTGGCCGACAGGTAGTCCAGGCTTGCGCCGTACTGCCAGTGATCGTCGATGTCACGGGCCAGCGCCAACCGCGCACCTTGTTTGTCGCCATGGCCGTAGGAGTGATTGGAGACTTCGGCTTCGAGGGTCATGTCGCGGGTCCGCCGCTCGACACCCAGGCGTTGCCAGCGATGCCGGCCGGTGCCTTCCTGGAAGTCGCCAGTGGCATAACCGGCGCCACCGAACAGGCGCCAGTCCTCGTCGATGGGTGGGCTGTAAAGCAGGGTTTCGATGCCAAAATCACGGCTGCCACTGACCGCGCCCGCGCCGCCGCTGCCACCGCCGTAACTCTTGCCGCCGTAGGTCGACACGCGCAGCTCGGCCATGTCGTGAACCTCACGCTGGCGCTGCAACCGCTGCACCTGACGGTTCTCCGGGAAGCGCGCCACCACGTCGTCGGTCAGCGCGTCGAGCTGGCGCCACTCCTGCAAATCCTGAGCGGTGTGCCCTTGGGCGACTTCCAGGCCGATGTCTCGCGGCGCGGCGCTCTCGACTTCCTTGAGCAGGTTTTCCGCGCGCCGTGGCCAGTCCCGCGCCAGGTACAAATCGGCCTGAGCCACGCGTAAGCCGAGGTTGCCCGGCGCTTGCCCGACCAGCGTCGCGAGCCGTTGCTCCGCGCCCGGTAAATCGGCGCCATAGGTGCCGGCCTGCGCGGCGAGTTGCTGGGCGTCGATCCATTCGTCATTGGGATTGCCCACCGGCAAACCCTTGAGCTCGACGCGAGGCTTCTGGCTCAGGGCCAGGCTGTCGGCCAGTTTGCGGGCCTCCAGCGGTTGATCGCTTTCGAGCAGCGCGTAATACAGCGCGGTGCTGTCTTCCAGACGATCACCGACATCGGCGTCCGGTGCCGCCAACACCTGGCGATACAGGTCGACGGCCACTTCTGGCTGGCGTCGGTCCAGATACGCCGACGCCACCCAACGCCGGGCGTAGGTCGGAATGACCACGCCTTCGGCTGTCAGCTTCTGGTACTCGGCGATGACTTCAGCGGTGCGCGTGCGGGCCTTGAGCGCGCCCATCCGGTCGATGCGCCAGCGCAGCACATCGTCGTGGGCCTGCGAAACCGGCGTCCAGGTTGCGAGCAATTGGTCGTAGTCGACCAACGCACGGTCGGCGATCAAATAGCGCTCTTTCTCGCTGCGCGTCGCCAGCTCTGCGAGGCGTACCCGCTCGGCGGCCACGTCGCCTTCCAGACGCCGTTGCACGCCTGGGTCGATCAACCCCGGACGTTGTTGCGCCAAGCGCAACGCCGGTTCCGGCAACCGCGCCCGTTGCAACGCAAACAGGTATTCGCGGGCGATTTCCGGCGACTTCCCGGCACGCACGAACGCCTGGTCATATTCAAACAACGCATCGTAAGTGGCCCCGGAACGGGTCAAGGCGTAGCCCAGCGCCAAGCGTCGGGCCGGGTCATCCGGCCTGGCCGCCACCAACGCCCGGGCACGGCTGACCGCCTCGGCTGGCTTGCCCGAATCGGCCTGCGTCATCGCCAGGCCCAATTGCAGGTCTGCGTTAGACGGCTCACGGGCCAAAGCCTTCTGGTACAGCGCGATGGCCGCGTCCCAGCGTTGAAGGTTGCGGTAAGCGCGCGCGGTGGCGGTCAGTGCCTGAACCGGCAAAGAGCGGCCAGCGCCCTGGGCTTCATAGACCTCGACCACTTCGGCGTCGAGTCCGGCCCAACTGGCGATTTGCAGGTGGTCACTGAGTTGGGCGGTAGTCACCCGGCCGCCGGGCACCTGACGCAGGGTGGTCAGCGCGGGGGCGTAGTTGCCGGCGCGTGCCTGGCGCACTGCGTTGTCGTAGGCCGTGTCGGCCAGGGCAAACCCGGGCCAGAGCAATTGGCTGCACAACGCCATGCGAACAATGGGCCGGAAATGGGGGTGAAAGGTACGCAACATTCGTCAGCTTCCTTACGAGGAGAGCTGGAGCGATGGGTTCCCCTGAGTACTACACATCAGGCGGCCGGTGCCCTGTGACCCAGCCAAGCTTTCCTGTTGAGCAGTCTTCCATGTCGCTATCAGGCAAAAGACGAATCCGCATATTTCTTCAGATTCGTCCTACAAAGCAAAACGCCCAGCGGCTCCGTGAAAAACGGACGCTGGGCGTTCGGTGGTCAACGGCGCATGCGCGCCGTGACCGTTGGGTGGTGCGGGGCCTTATTGCAGGGCGCCGGCACCGCCCGCTTTGCTGTTGACGAAGGCGACGAATTCTTCGACGGTCATTTTCTGGCCGTTGAAGTCCACCTTGTTGTCGGCATAGTGCAGCTTGGACACGATGTTGTTGCCTTCCAGCTTCGCCAATTGCGTGCCTACCGCCATGCTGCTGACCATTTCACTGGCAGCGGTGGCTTGATCGGCAACAGCCTTGAGGTCGGCCTGGCCTTCCATTTCGCCTTGCAGGGTCATCAGGTCGATGATCATCGGCTTGGACACTTGCAGGTTCACGCTCAGTTGGGAAATCATCTGGCGAGCCAGTTGATCCACCGGCAGCTCCATGGAGGCCGGTTTGGTCAGCTCGACCGACAGGCTGGCGCGGCTTTCACCGTTAGGCGTGTTGAACGAGAGGTTTTCCATGGCGATCTGTGGCTTGGCGGCCAGCAGCTTTTGCAGGTCCAGCTTGACCTGCGCCTGTTCGGCTTCGGTCAGCTTCAGCTCAGGTGTCGGCAAACCGGCCTCTGCCGCTTCGGTGGAAGCTTTTTCGTACGGTTGCAGCTTGGTCTGGTAGATCTTGACCAGCGACATGGTCGCCGGCAGATCAAGGTTCTTCAGGCTCCAGGCCATCTGTGCGCCACCGATGACCTTGCCGTTGAACGCGACTTCACCCATTTTGTATTCGGCGCGGCCCGAGCCGTTGGTGCCGGACTCTTGCGAGGAGGTCTTGATCTCGGAGTTCTTGAAGATCAGCAGCGTCTTCTGCTCCGGCAGTGCCACGCGGGTGCTGGTCAGTTCCAGGGTGTTGTCACCCATGTAGGAACCGTAGGCACCTTTGGTCATGTTGCTGACCAGCGTCAGGCCGTTCAACTCAACCTCGGAAGGACCCTGGCCCTCAGTGTTCGCAACCAGCTTCAGGCTGTCCATGTAGCCTTTGGCCTTGACGTTCTTGGCCTCGGCACTGGCCGAAATCTCGACGTTCAGGCCGGAAAACTTCAGGGTGGAGGTGTCTTCCATCCCGAGTTCCAGTGGCAACAGTTCCAGGGTGCCGTCAGTGGAGCGGTCATACCCGATGCTGACCATGCCTTTGAGCGGAGCTGCATCCTTGGTCAGCGCGAACCATTTTTCGGTCAGCGGGGTCTTTTCCAGTTCGTAGTGACTGGTGGCCATGACCGGCATCAACTTCAAAGAAGTCAGGCGCGAAAGTGGCAGCGGGCCGTGCTCGATGCGGTCGACGAACAGCAGCTCGACGCCTGCCGGGTCTTCGCCGAACATGGCGCCCTGGCCTTTGAGGCGGTAGTGGGCGGTGCTGCTGAACAGTTTACGGTCCAGGGAAACCAGTTCGACGGTCATCGCGCCGTCGGAACCGATCAAAGCTTCTTTCAGCTCTTTGTTGGCGTCCGCAATCGAGGCCTGCAACACCCCTTCCAGCTTGGTGCCGGTGTACCAGGCGCCGCCTGCACTGATTGCACCGATTGCGACGACGATTCCTAACAGTACGCCTGCTGACTTATTCATTTTTTACCCGATCGATATCCGTTGTTGAACATGTGGTCGTCTTCCCTGAACCCTTCACGGGTGCAGCTCGACTGCGCGTGAAACGCGCAAATATTAGCATTTGCCACGCCAGACAGCGCTGTATTCCCCATAAAAAAGTGTCGATAGGCCACTGGTCAGCCGCAGGTGAACCTTTTTTCCGATTGGCCTATGCTTCTTTTGACGACACATAACGCGTCAAATGACAGGAGCAGCCATGAGCGTCGAAACCCTCGCCCGCAAACCGGCCACGGTCCGCGCTGCCCGCAGCGTGCAGGCCAGCGCAGTGGTACAGCCGTTATTCTGGGGCAAGGCCCGGGCCTTGCTGAGCCACAGTGAAAACCAGCGTCTGCAATTGATCCTTGAAGGTTTTCCGGCGTCGTGGATCGATGAGACCAAAGCCACCTTCGGATTGAGCAGCCGGTTGGCGGAGGTGCTGTTCAACACCTCGACGTCAACCCTGGAACGCCGCCGCAAGGACGACAAACCCTTGGGTTCGGTGGCTTCCGAGCGACTGGACCGGATTGCCACCGTCGCCACCCAGGCCGCCGAAGTCTTCGAAGACGACGACAAGGCTGCACGCTGGATGGCCACGCCGAACGCCGTGCTGGGCAACAAGACGCCCATCGAACTGTGTGAAATGGAAATCGGCGCCAAGCAGGTTCGCCGCGTGCTCAACGCCATGGAATGGGGCGGCGTCGCCTGATGCGGGCGTGGCGCATCGCCAAGGCCAGACGGGCGAAAGACCTGAGCGGCATGGGCGCCGCCATCGAGGGCGGGCGCTGGAACGACGTGGACGTGGCGGCGGTGTACATGGGCCTGACACCGGCCATCTGCGCCCTGGAGACCTTCGTCCACGCCACCCGCATGCCGGATTACCCGGTGAAAATCACCTGTTTCGAACTGCCCGACGAACCTGAGCTGTACCTGAAACCAACGCCCCAGAGCCTTCCAGAAGGCTGGGACGCACGACCCTGCGACCGCCCGAGCATGGACTTCGGCACCGCATGGCTCAATGGGCTGGAGCAGCTCGGGTTGATGGTGCCGTCGGTGATTCTGCCGCTGGAGCTGAACCTGGTGGTCAACCCGCGGCACCCCGCCGTCAGCCGGATCAAGGTGCTTGAAGTGTATGACTTCAGTTACGACCCGAGGATGTTCGACCCACGCGGCTGACCGCGCCGCTCACGAATACTGCACCTCGATCTCGTCCAGTTGATGGTCGAAACTCTTGAGCCGCGCGGTCCACGTGTAGACCAGCACTTCAAAGTCCCGGTTGATCACCGTTCCGTTGGGTGATTCGGAGCGCGGGTCGCAGAAGTCCAGTTGATAGCGCTCGCGGGCCATGGCGTTGGCCACGTCGCTGAGTTCACGGGCGTTGTTGAGCCAGTGCCAGCCTTCTTCGGTGACTTGCTTGTCGAGGGCCAGGCATCGGGTTTTCAGGGTTTCGAGGCTTTTTTCCAGCGGGGTGCCAGTGAGTTCGCCCATCACTTCCTGAAAGGTACGGCCCGGCTGCCAGTAACTGCCCCAGAAGTAGCGATCAAACACGGTTTCAACCCGGCGCAAGGCCACTTTGGTGTCCCAGATCATCACCAGGGTCTTGCCTTGTTCAAGATGCTTGCGCTTGATGCGCTGGCCCTGGAACGAAGCCCAGGCCACGACCATGATCGACATCACACCGATCAGCGCGCTCGCGCTGTCGAGAAAGACCAGAGCCTTGTCAATCTGATGGGTCAGCATGACGCCGTAGAAATAAGTCGCCGAGAGCAGCACCAGCGCGGCAATTGCGCACCAGAAACCAGGAGCATAAGGGTTTTTCATTATTGGAATCCCCATCGCCAACGCGAGCCTTGATTGCCGGGTTCACCCGCGCGAACCCAACACTTCAAAGCATAGCAATGGCCTCAGGGTTTCGTCGGCGACAAGCCTTGCGTTCGTCCGCTTTCCCACCCACCACCGAGCGCCAGGAACAAGTCGATCTGGCTCATGGCGACCTGGGTATTGGCCGACGCCAGTTGCGCCAGGACGTCGGTGTAGGTGCGCGTGGCTTGCAAGTCGGCCAGGAAGGAGGCGCGGCCAGCCTGGAAGAAGCGGTGCGTCTGGTCTGCCGCCTGTTGCGCCGACTGCCTGGCATCCGCCAATGCGTCGCGCCGCTGCAACAGCGCCGAGTATTGCGCCAGGCCGGTCTGGGTTTCGCGAATCGCGTTGAGCACCACCCCGTCAAAATGCGCCAACGCACCTTGGGTCTCGGCTTCGGCCTCGCGTACCCGCGCCCGGGCGCCGTTGGACGGCACGGTCCAGGTCAGCAACGGGCCGAAGCCCCAACGATTGGTCTGCGACTGGCCGAGGTGATCAAGAAGACCGACCGTGCCGACGGTCGCGCCGATGCTGATGTCCGGGTACAACTGACCGGTGGCGACCCCGATTTCAGCCGTCGCGGCCGCCAACCGGCGCTCGGCCTGACGCACGTCCGGGCGACGCTTGAGCAGCGTGGCGCCGTCACCGACCGGCAACAATTGCGCAATCTTGGGCAGCTCGTTGCAACTGCCGGTGCCGGCAGGCAGTTGATCCACCGGTTTGGCCAGCAGCATCGACAAGCGGAACAACCCGGCCTGCCGCGACGCTTCATAACGCGGCATGTCGGCGCGCAAGGATTTGAACTGGGTTTGCGAACGCGTGACCTGGGTTTCGTCGCCGCGTCCGGCATCGCGCAGGCGCTGGATGAGCGCGGTGCTCTGGCCTTGCAGGTCCAGCGAGTGCTCGGCGATTTCCCGCTCTTCGTTGGCCGCACACACTTGGGTGTAGGCCCGCACGACGTCGGCGACCACGGTGATGCGCGCGGTGTCGGAGGCCGCTTGGGTTGCGTCGGCGCTGGCCTTGGCCGCTTCGATGCCGCGCTGCAAGGTGCCGAACAAGTCGAACTGATAGGACGTGGTGAAGGCAATATCACCGACATTGGCCACCGGGACTTTTTCCGGCAGCAAAAACGCTTCGCCGGACTCCTGCAAACGCTGTGCACCCAGCTTCACGCCGCCGCTCCAGCCGCCTGCGGATTCGGCTTCTTCGACCTGATAACGGGCACGAGAGAGGTTGGCCGCCGCCACCCGCAAATCGGTGTTCGACGCCAGGGCCTGGCGCACCAACTCCTCCAGACGCGGGTCCTGGTACAAGCGCCACCAGTCGCCCGGCACCGGCGCGGAAACCACGTTCTGGTTGCGTGCAGTCAGTTCGCCCTGAAAGTCATCGCGGTGTACCGCGGCCTCCTTGGGCAACTGGTAATCCGGGCCGACCGCCTGACAGGGCCGACAGCAGCAGGCCAAGGCCCACCGAGGTTAAACCGGCGACCGCTTTCATTGCGCCGGCTCCTCGATGATCGACACGGTCGCAGTACGCCCAGCGATCATGCGGAAATCTGCCGGCACATCGTCAAAGGCAATGCGCACCGGAATCCGCTGGGCCAAGCGTACCCAACTGAACGCCGGGTTCACGTTGGGCAGCAGGTTGGAACCGCTGCTGCGGTCGCGGTCTTCGATGCCGGCGACGATGCTTTCAACATGCCCGCGCAATCGCGCACGGTCACCGATCACGCGGATATCGACGCTCTGGCCGACATGAATACCGTTGAGTTTGGTCTCTTCGAAATAGCCGTCGATGTGAAAGGACGTGCTGTCCACCACCGACAACACCGGGCGACCGGCGGTGACAAACTCCTGAGCCCGCGGCGCACGGTCGTTGACGTAACCGTCCACCGGGCTGCGAATCACCGAGCGATCAAGGTTCAACTGGGCGCTGTCCACCGCCACCTGGGCTTCCATCAACGCCACCTCGGCGCGGGCCACGCGAGACTGGCTTTCTTCCAGTTGCTCGCCCGGCACCAGATTGCCCAGGCCACGGTTTCGCTTGGCTTCCCGCTGGGCCTGCGCCAGGGTTTCCTGACGGTCGGCGACCGACGCCTTGGCCTGACGCAAGGCCAGTTTGAAGCGGTCCTGATCAATGCTGAACAGCACCTGGCCGCGTTTTACCCACTGGTTGTCGCGCACTTCGACTTGCTGGATCAGCCCGGAAACATCCGGGGCGATCTGCACAATGTCGGCCCGAATGTGCCCGTCCCGGGTCCACGGCGCGAACATGTAATACATCACCATGCGCCAGACCACGAAACAGGCCAGCGTCACGATCAGCAGGGTCAACACCACACGACCAAGGGTCAAAACAGGTTTTTTCATGTCATCAGGTATCGACTGAGTGAGTCCACGGCGCCAAGCAGCAAGGCGTAGAGACCCACGTTGAACAACGCCCGGTGCCAGACCAGGCGATAAAAGTGCAGGCGCGTCAGCACCCCGTGCACCAGCAGGTACAACACGTACGTAATGCCCATCAGCACCAGCAAGGTAGGCAGGAACACCCCGCTGACGTCCAGATCACCGATCATAAAGGCGCTCCATCAATGCCATGTGGAAGCAGCTCTTCAACCTCGCTGCCACCGATGAATTCCACGCCGGGCAACAACGCCAGTCGCAGACCGGCGAGGGCGTGCAGAAGGTTCAGGCGGGTATCATCGTCACCTTGCAGGGCTTGGCCATTGAGCGCGCGGCGAGTGCGATCCATGGTCATCAGCAACGGTGCCGGCGCCGGCAAGCGTTCGCCAGCCTTGAGGCAAGCCTTGAAGTACTCGCCGACCTCGGCCACCACCTGACGCAACAACACGTTTGGCACGCCCGACACCCGCGGCGCGTACGCCAGCAAGTCAAGCAGGTTCAGCGCCGCCCGCACTTCGCGCAACGCGATGCCGGTGTCCTGGCCGGTCATGGCCAGCCGCGGCAAATGCTGCATCAGTCGGTCAAGCATCTGCACGCCCAACTGCCGGTGTTCGGCGAGGTTGGCCGGCTCGGTCATGCCGACGATGTCGCGCCAGCTGAAACGGGTCAGGCGCTTGGCCGCCAGCTCTGAGCCGAACGGGCGCGCTACCAGGGTCCAGACGAAGGCAAACAACAGCCCGATAGGCCCGGCGAGGTTGGAATTGACGAAGTTCAGGAAGTCCGCGTCGTAAACGCCCTGAAGGCTGATAAACGATGAGGTGTTGACGATGGTCAGCAGCATGCCGAGGTAAAAGGCAGGCTGTACCGTCAGGGTGCCTACGCAGATGTAGGGCACGGCGAACGCCAGCACCAGCATCGGGAAATCATGCAGGTTCGGCAGGATCAGAAACAAATAAAGGCTGGCGAACAGCACCGACAGTGCGGTCCAGAAAAAGAACCGGTAAATCTGCGGCGCCGGGTCGTCCATCGCCGCAAAGAAGCTGCACGCCACCGCCGCCAGAATCACCGCGCTGCCGCCATCGCTCCAGCCGAGCAGAATCCACAGCACCGAGGCGACGATGATTGCCAGCACCGTCGACGTCGCCGAGTAGAGCATCAACCCACGGTCGAGAAACGGCGTCAGCCGACCCAGCCGCCAATGGCGGTAAACGGCGCGCCAGTTGTCCTGGCTTTCGCAGTGAATCGCCGCTTGCAGGCTGCGCAGGTCTTGCCACAAATCGATCCATTCGCCGAGGCGATACAACGCGTTGGAAAACAGCAGTTGCTTGCGATCATCCAGCGCCTCAGCGCTTGGTTGCAGGGCTTCGAGCTGGTTGCGCAGGGCTTGCCAGCGTTCGATGTTTGCGTCGGTACTGTCGAGCCATTGCAGCGCCGCGCTCAGCAGCGGCGCAAATTTATCCACAAGCTCGGGGGTGCGGCGCTGCAAGGCGTAGAGCGCATCGTCCAGCGCATCCACCACCGGCAGCAGGTGAATCATCCGCCCGCGCAGCTCTTTGGTATTGCGCACGGTTTGCGGTCGGGCGCCTTCGTGAGGCAACTGGCCGATCATCACTTCAAGGGAGTTGAAGGTCGCGACCATCGAAGCACGCAAGGCACTGACTTCTTCAGGCTTTACATCGCGGGTCAGGAAACGTTGGCTGTAAGTCACTGCGGCACCGAACCACTTGCTCACCGCATCATCGAACACCGGCGCCAGCCGCCGTGGCCAGAACAGGCTGCCGACCACCGCCGCGCAGACGATACCGAGGAAGATTTCTTCGGTTCGCGCCTCCGCCACATCCCATATCGCCAACGGGTTATCCACCACCGGCAGGGCGATCAGCGGCAAGGTGTAACCGGCGAGCATCAGCGCGTAGCTGTTGGCCGTGCGCAGGTGCATCGACAAAAACAGCAGGATGCCGGTCCACAACGCAATGACCACCACCAGCACATACGGGCTCTGGACGAACATCGGCACAAACAGCAACGCCGCGGCCGCCCCGGTCAAGGTGCCGATGGCGCGGTACAAGGCCTTGGAACTGGTCGGCCCGACGAACGGGCTGGAAACGATGTACACCGTGGCCATCGCCCAATACGGACGCGGCATTTGCATGAGCATGGCGATGTACAGCGCGATCATCGACGCGGCGAAGGTGCGCACGCCGTAAAACCAGTCGCGGGCCGGCGGCACTCCGCAAAAGAACCCTTTCAAGACGGGCCCACCGGCTCGTGTTCGGCACCCTCGAATGCACGAATCACCCGCAGCGCGGCTTCCAGATCCGCCGCGGCGATGCCTTCCAGCACGCCACGGCGCAGTCGCACCAATTCAGCTTCCACCGCCTGCACCAACTCGCGACCGCTGTCGGTCAGGCTCAGGCACTTGGCGCGACGATCAAGAGGATCTTCAGTGCGGCAAACATACCCGGCCTGACACAGCTGATCGAGCAGCCGCACCAGCGAAGGGCTCTCCATTCCCGCCGCGTGCGCCACCGTCACCTGCCGCACACCCTCGCCCAAACGCCCGATCATCAACAACGGGGCGGCGCAGGCTTCGGAAATACCAAAGTTGACCAGCGTGGTCTGGCAGATCTTCCGCCAATGCCGCGCGGCCACCACCATGGTACTGCTGATGTTCATCTGAAGGGCGTCGAGGGTCTGGGACACGAGGGAATTCGCACACTGTTAGTTTGCTAACTATCAATATCGCACTGGAGGGGAAATTCAGTCAAGTTTTGAAACAAATTAGTGTAGTGCGCAAACCTGTGGCGAGGGGGGGGTTGTCCTGATGCCGGTAAATTAACGGAGATCTATCGCCTGGTGATCCATTGTGGCGAGGGAGCTTGCTCCCGCCCGGCCGCGAAGCGGTCGTAATCCGGCCATCGCGTTCCATCTGAATACTCGCGGTGGCTGATTTCAGGGTCGCTTCGCAACCCAGCGGGAGCAAGCTCCCTCGCCACAGGTTTGGTGCTCGCCGCTGGAGCAGGATGCTCCACGTTCAGTCTGAAGCTGACACGGAGCATCGTTATCGCATCAGCTCGCTTGCGCCGCCTGTTTCGCCAAGCGGTGTTGCACACTCTTCCATCAAATCCAGCCCATCGCGCAATGACACATACGCGGCATTGATCAGGCGGTAGAAGTCTTTGTCGTTGAGATCGCGAATTCGCCCGCTCGTCGCGGCAACATCTGGGCTGTGATGAATACATACTGAAGATGTATATACTTTTTCAGTACTCAACCCCGGAAAGCAGATCATGTCCAAACAAGCCGTCTTTACGATGAAACTTGAACCCGAGCTGCGCGAACAGTTCATGGCTGAAGCAGAAGCCTCTCATCGGCCAGCGTCGCAAATTGTCCGGGAAATGATGCGGCAGTTTGTTCAAACACAACGGGAATCGCGTGAGTACGAGGCATTTTTGCAACGTAAAGTCGATATCGCACGAGTCTCCATGCGGGCAGGCGAAGGCCTGACAAACGATGAAGTAGAAGCCGAATTTGCTGCCAAGCGTACTCAAGCAGCCAGACAAGGATGAGGGTAATTTGGACGCCAGCCGCAGCACAGGATCGTGCAAACATTTGGGACTATCTCCACGCCGTAAACCCACGAGCAGCCATCGAGATGGACAACCGATTCAGCGAATCGGTTTCTCGCCTCTCACTCCACCCTGAATGCGGTCCTGTAGGGACAATTTCTGGTACTCACGAATTGATCCCTCATCAAAGTTACCGACTGGTCTATCAACTGGATCAGGGAACCGCTTGGATACTCGCCTTGGTCCATACCTCGCGCCAATGGCCTCTTGAGAAATGAACATTCCCGCGCCTTGCGCGGGAACGCATTGCAGCAACCTTAACTCGCTTGCGCCGCCTGTTTCGCCAAGCGGTGTTGCAACTCTTCCATCAAGTCCAGCCCATCGCGCAATGACACATACGCGGCATTGATCAGGCGGTAGAAGTCTTTGTCGTTGAGATCGCGAAGGGTGATCGAGGTGAGGGTTTCCAGCAGATCGGTGCCGATACGCACACGGCTACAGGCGGTTTCGTGGAGGAAGTGGGTCGGCGCGAGGATGTTGTAGGCCAGAACGCAGACGGGGGTTGGGTTGGTGCTCAGCGGTCGATATGGGTGCATGGGTAGCTCTCAAAAAAGTAGTTTTTTGAAGCCATCACTCATCGTCGCCAAACGAAAAGGGGTGGCAGCTGTACGCAGGTTGGCGAACCGGTCCATACCCCAAACCCGGCAGACCCGAAGGTCTCCCACGCACAGCCGCCATAAAGCATCTCACCTCGACCGATAATGTCGAGGCGCAAGAATACTGGACGCTGAAGCGCTGGGTTATGAAGTAGGATCGCCAAATCCTGTCGCCGATGTGCGGCGACGTGGCGAACTATAGGGGTGCGATTAGGGCTTCGCAACCGACCGGGCGAGCTTCGGAACTTTCCTCGGGCTTTCGGGCCCTTTCATACATCGGCCAGCAGTCGCCCCGCTTCGGCCTCAATAAACTCAAACACCACTTCCGGCACGCTGTACTGAAACTGTTTGCGCCGATGCTTGGAAACCTTGCCCTCGTTGTCCAGGCACATCATTGCCAGTTTCGACAGGTCGCTGCCGCGTACGTCATAACGCTGGTTCACCGCTTTGACGATGCGGTCATAGCGATCGAGGAATTCGGTTTCTGCGCGCAATTCGACTTCGAGGGCGCGGCGGGCCATTTGCAGGGTGAATTCGACGCAGCGGGTGGCGTCCCAGAAGCGGTAAATCGAGGGATGGCCGATGAACTCGAAGGCCATTTGGTCGGCGTCCAGCCAGGTGACATTCCAGAAATCACGGGCCGGTTGCGAAAAGTCCTTGAGGGCGGCCAGGTAGTTAGGCTCTTCGTGTTTCATGGCGACGGAAACCGGCAGCAGCAGGCCGTTTTCCAGAGCGCCGGAATGACACAGGGTCTGGTGGATCAGAAAGCGTGAAAGTCGACCGTTGCCGTCCATGAACGGATGGAGAAAGACGAAACCAAACGCGGTTACAGCGGCGGCCACCAATGGATCGACCTTTCGCGACGACTGATTGGCGAACGTCATCAGTTCGTCCATCAACTCACGGCACAGGTCCGGTTCAGGCGGGATATAGCTAACTCCGGCGGCACCGCGCAGGCCGTTATGCAGATGGTTTTGTTCATGGCGAAACAACGCAGCTTTATCGAAAGGATTGGAGACCGTGCTGTTCTGCAATTCCACCAGATACTCTTCGCTCAGCTCGCGACCGTCATGGGCCTGGCGCAGTAATTGAACGAAACGTCGGGACTTTTCATCGCTGGGTTCTTCCCTCTCGATGGCAAAGGAATCACGGGTTTCGTGGAGATACGCCCAGTTGATGGCGCGGTCCATCATCTCTGCTGGCAACGTTGCCATGAAGGTTTTGGCGCGACCGAGGATGTCGAGGCTGAGCAGAGCTTCAAGCTCGGAAGTCCGCTCAACAACGGCGCAATAGCGAAGGGAGCCAAGACCATTAAACTCGATACGCCAGCGCGCATTTCTAACGGTGGGGCCAGTGATATACCGTGCAGGATCAAACAGCGGTGAAAATCGGCTATTCACAGACGTTTCGTAGTCGAGTCGCCGGTGGGTTAAACCTTCCCAGAGATAGCAGGCTTTTCGAACGAATACACCGTTCGGGGCCTTCGCTAGCTCCTGAAGCAACTCTTCAGCAGGCACAGACTCAAGCGCTTGCGCCAGAATGGCTAGGTTGATGCCTTCATGCTTGAGCGCAAAGAATATGTGCTCAAGGGTCGAGTCGCTTGCAGGTGCAACTGACTGTGGAACAGCCAGGCAATCTCCGATCATGGATACGCGGGTGACGGGTTTGATCATCGCCACACGCGTAGGCGCAATGGCTTTGAGTCTTAAGGCATCATGCAGGTAGGCGTATCCAACCAAGGGCATCGTGCGCATCCACAGAAAAAGTTCAGAAACCCGATTAAAGCCCAGTTTTTTTCATCGCTCATCAGTTTTTTGCACGATTTGCCGTTTCTCCTCAGATTTTTACACCCCCCGCCCCTTCCGCAGCAGCACATCCAGTTGATCCACCACCTCCGCCCAATCGGAATCGTCGAGGATGTCTTCACGCAGGAAGTCCGCCTGGCTTTTGGTCCAGAAAAACGCGTCGGCCAAGTGCAGTTCGGGCTTTAACGGTGAGTGGGTGGCGATGAATTTGTCGATGCTTTCGGCATCGTCGGGCAGGCCGAGTTGCTTGAACAGGTTGGGGAGGCTATGGGTCGGTGATTCCATGGGAGCTGGTTCCTGAGGTGTCTTGGGGAAGGGCGGGGACTGCTGTGCAGTCCATCGCGGGCAAGCCACGCTCCCACAGTGGGAGCGTGGCCATCAGGTTAATGACTCACTTCGCACACTTCGGCATGCGGCACCATTTTCAGGTACTGGTCCATGCTCATGTGGACGAGGTTGTTGTGGTTGCCGGCTTCGACGTAGATCTCTTTTTGACGGGTCAACATCGGGTCGATGACCATGTCCAGGCCGTAAGATTCGCCCAGGGCCGGCACGGCGCCGCGTTCGCAGTCGTTGAACAGATGGGCCAGGGTGCTTTCGCGGGTGACTTGCCATTCGCCGCTGCCGCGCACTTTGGTCAGGTCCAGATGCCGGCTGGCCGGCAACACGGCCATCAGGTAGTGGCCGTGGTGGTCGTCGAGGATCACCGATTTCGCCACGCGTTCAGCAGGAATGCCCGCCACCCTGGCGGTTTCCAGGCTGCTGGCCGAATGCGGGTGAGTCACCACGTCAAATTCGCAGCGCGCCTCTTCCAGGCTGCGCTGCACGGTTCTTGCCATACGCATGATGCACCTCGGTGTCCGCAAAAACGGCTGGCGGACAATGATTAAACGGCTTGGTCTCACTACAAAGTCTAGGCCCGATGCCGGGCGGCGACGAAAAATCTGCCCACTGGAAGTGTCGACTACAACTGATCAAAATTCGTTCAACTCCAAGCTCAACTAGACTGTAAACAGGGCCGCCGTGTGGCTCGCAAACGGATGGCTCTCCTGGAGGGTCAAGTGAACATTCGTGAGTGGTGTTGTGCAGTTGCGCTGTTGTTGGGGCTGAGCGGATCGGTAGTCGCCGCAGACACGCTTGTGTTCTTGGTCCCCAACCCGCTCGGCGTCTGGCTGATGATGTTTGGTATCACGTTTCTCGTGGCCGAGGCGGTGCTGCCCAATTACGGCGTGATCGGGCTGGGCGGCATTTTGATGTTCGTGATCGGTGCAATCATTTTGAGCAACGCCGACATCCCCGCACCTCTGCTCATCGGACTTTCGCTGGTCAGCGCGCTGTTGTTGATCGCGTTGCTGATCCATGCCCTGAAAACCCGACCGCGCCAGACTGTCAGCGGCGATGCTGGGTTAGTCGGCAGCGTGACGGCGGTAACGGCGTTGCAGGCCGGCAGTGCCTGTTACGGCTGGGTGCATTTGCAAGGCGAGCGTTGGCAGGTACGGAGTGCCACACCGCTGCAACCGGGGCAACAGGTACGGGTGGTGGCGCGCAAGGGAACGCTGCTGGAAGTGGCCGCGGCTGACGCGGCGCCGCAAGGAGAATGATCATGGGCCTGCAAGTGGGTTTTGCCGCGCTGTTGGTGCTGGTGATTGCGCTGGCATCGTCGACCTTCCGCATCCTGCGCGAATACGAGCGCGGGGTGGTGTTCCAGCTTGGGCGCTTCTGGCAGGTCAAGGGCCCGGGGCTGATCCTGTTGATTCCGGTGGTCCAGCAAATGGTTCGGGTCGATCTGCGCACCGTGGTGCTCGATGTCCCGCCGCAAGACGTGATCACCCGCGACAACGTCTCGGTGAAGGTCAACGCGGTGCTGTACTTCCGTGTGCTTGACCCGCAAAAAGCGATCATCCAGGTCGAAGATTTCCTCATGGCCACCAGCCAACTGGCGCAAACCACTTTGCGGGCGGTGCTCGGTAAACATGAGTTGGACGAATTGCTGGCCGAACGCGAGCGCTTGAACTTCGACGTCCAGCAAGTGCTGGACGCCCAGACGGATGCTTGGGGCATCAAAGTCGCCAACGTCGAAATCAAACACGTCGACCTCAACGAATCGATGATCCGTGCCATCGCCAAACAGGCCGAAGCCGAACGCGAACGGCGGGCGAAGGTGATCCACGCCGAAGGTGAATTGCAAGCCTCGGAAAAACTCATGCAAGCCGCCGAAATGCTCGGTCGCCAGCCCGGTGCCATGCAATTGCGCTACATGCAGACCCTGAGTTCGATTGCCGGGGACAAGAGTTCGACGATTGTCTTTCCGTTGCCGATCGAATTGCTCAAGGGCATGGCGGATTTGTCATCGAAAAATTGAGCGATTGATTCACCTGTGGCGAGGGTGCTTGCTCCCGTTCGGCGGCGAAGCCGTCGCCATTCAGCCAATGCGGTGTGCCTGGAAAAATACCGTCGCCGGATTCAGGGCCGCTCCGCAGCCCAGCGGGAGCAAGCTCCCTCGCCACAAGAAGCAGTTCGCCAGTGTTCCAGTGCTTCATAAGGTCCACGCGTCCAGAACTCGACGTGTTCTCTGAGCAGCGCCGAGGCTTCTCCTTGCTTGTCTTCGCCGTCGGCCACAAACGTTTCGTTCGGTTGCTTGGCGTGCTGATTGACGGCCCGGAACACCTGGGCCCGCTGCTCGCGGTCCAACTCGAAGAATTGCCCGAGGCGCTCGCCCATCGCGCCCGGCAACTCACGATAATTGACTGCCAGACCGGCAAATTCGCGGCAATGTTCAAGCGCCAGGTGCAGCAATCGGCCCAGGCGTCGGGCGATGAAGTCTTCTTGCCCTTCAAACGCCGCCCCATCGTCCAATACGCTCGCGCCGATCAGCCCCGGCACCATGTGCATGCCCGGCCGGCGCAGATGCGAGACAGCGATTTCCAATGGGTCGCGGTAAACAAACAACCAGGGTGTGTCAGGAAAACACTCGCGCAACAACGCCTGCTCACCGAGGTTCCAGGCGTCCAGTTTGATCACCAACCGTTGCTCCATGCCTCGCCGTCGCTGGCCGTACGCCGAGAACAGGCCGCGAATGGCGGCGTTACGTTCCAAAGCCGGCAAACCACTGCGCAGCAAGGCATCCAGCGGCGGCGGTTCAGAGATGACGATGTGGTTGTCGAGTTGCGCGAGCATCTGGCCGATCAGCGTCGAGCCACAGCGCGAAGCGTGAAAAATGAACGCGCTTGGCGTCAACCCTGGGCTGATCGTCTGCCAGACACTCAACACCCGCAGCGGTGTTTGACGGCGAAAGGCCTGATTGAACGGCAGGCGCAGCGCCTCCTCCACCGCGTCGCGGAAAAACGGCTGGTGCAACGGCTGATCACCGAACCAGCACCAATCGACCCACCACTCACCGGCCTGTTGCCAGAGGCGAATCGGCAGCCAGCCGTCGAGGTTCAGGCGCTCCATTGTTCGTTCCACTGACGCCGGCCAGTGCGCATCGCGGCACGCAGCTCTTCACGGGAAAACGCCAGGCCACGCTCGGCGGCCAGCGTCAGGGTGGTGGCGATAAAAGCTTCGCTGTCGGTCACGCCTTGCAAGGTCTGGCACAGCTGTGGATCGCGCTCCAGCAGGCGTCGAAACTGCGCCAGCGCTTGCGCCGCGTGGCCAGCACCCGGCTCCGGCGTGGTGGCCGCGCCCTCGATAATCGCCTGCTCCAGCCAGGCACCGGGTCGGCAATCGATCACCAGGTGCACCCGCTCGCGGCGGTCGCGATTGTCGACGCTGTGGGGCCGCGACAAGTCGAGAAACCAGCATTCGCCGGCACTCATCGGAATGCGTAAGCCGTCGAGCATGAAATCGACGTCAGGTGGGCTGAGCAAGGGAATGTGTAGCCGCACATCGGCCTCGGCCCCTTCAAGGTCGTAGTCGCGGTGCTCGTGAATGCGACTGCCCGGCCCCAGTTTCAGCAGCCGGGCCGAGACGATGTCCAGAGTTAGATGCTGCAACGCCTGGCGCCAGCGATCATCGAGCAGCCACGGCGCCCGCCGCAGCGGCTCCCCGCGACCGGGGGACAGCTCCGTCAGCGCATCGACCGCACTGATCAGCGCCACGCCGCTCCATTCACCACTGAAGTAGTTGCTGTTGAAATGGCTGTGCCAGTCGCTGTGTTTGATCTGCGCCAGCGCCTGCAACAGCAACGGCAGATGCACCGTCACCGGCAGTCGGGAAAATACCGGCCGGCTCATCGTTTCGGCAGCACTGCGCATTCGCCGAGCCAAGTCAGTAAACGGTCGAGGCAGGCGTCCACCGACAACTTGCCGGTGTCGAGTACCAACGCTGCTGACGCGGGCGGCTCGTAAGGGGCGGACACACCGGTAAACCCCGGCAGTTCACCACTGCGCGCACGGGCGTAATGACCTTTGGGGTCACGCTGCTCGCAGACGTCGAGCGAGGCACTGCACCAGACTTCGCGGTAGTCCTCACCCAGTCGCCGGGCGAAGACTTCGCGCAACTCAACCAACGGCGCAATCATCGCCAGAATCACGATCTGCCCGTTTTCCACCAGCAACGCCGCCACCTCGCTGGCGCGGCGAATGTTTTCCTGGCGATCCTGGTCGGCAAACCCCAGGTCGCGATTAAGCCCGACCCGCAGCCCGTCGCCGTCGAGTACCAGACTTTGCACACCGCGCTCGAACAACACGGCGTGCAGCGCCTGGGCGAGGGTCGACTTGCCGGCTGCCGGCAAACCGGTCAGCAAGATGGCCGCCCCGCGATGACCTTGACGGTCTTCGCGTTGTGCCCGGCTGATGCTGGCCGTGGGCGCCAGCAGATTACTGCGCAGGGACACGGGCCACCGGCACGCTGATGTTGCCCGACGCCCACGCCGACTCGCGACTGGCCAGCGCCGTGGCGATGGACTGTACCTGCGTCGACTGCACTTGATCCGGCAACGGATCAAGCCCGGCGCTGGCGAAAATCTGCCCATACGCGTTACGCAGATCGGCGTACGACAGGTCGCGGCGCAAATCGGCTTTCAGGTTGTTCAACTCGCCCTGAATCAGGTCCAGCTCACCGATGCCCGCAGCCTCATGACGGTTGCGCAACTGGCCGACAATTTGCCCGTCGATGTCCGACAGTTGTTGGTTGGTCTTGAACTGGCGCAGGGCTTCTTGATAGTTGGCCCTGGCCACGTAGAGCTGCGCCAGGATGGCGATCGACATCGCCTGACGCCGCGCTGCCGCGACTTCTTCGCCGGCCTTGGCCACGTCGATGGCCGCCGGGGCGGAAATCACGTTGAACAGGTTCCAGGTGACTTTCACGCCGTAGTCGGCCCAGCTCGAATCCACCAGGAACGAGTTGCTGTCGTAATGCCCGCCTGCCGAGAATTCCAGGCCCGGCAGCAGACGCAGCATGGCTTTGCGGGTTTCGGCGGCGCTGATGCGCGTCTGGTAATCCTGCTCGCGCAGCTCCGGACGGCTGGTGAGGGCTTCCTGTTCCAGCGCGGCGAGGCTGACTTTCAGCTCGGGAATCGGGTAGTCGTCCGGCGTTGCCAGTTTCAGGTCGGTGCCCAGTGGCAGGTTGATCAGGGTCGCCAGTTCGGTCTTGGCCAGGGATAACGCCCGGCGCTGTTCCTGCAACTGACGGGTAGCCTCGATCAGCGAGCGCTGGTAACTCAAGGCCTGTATCGGGTCGCCGATGCGTTGGTCGCTCATGCTCTGGCTGTTGCTCTGGGCTTGCTCGACCCGCGCCATGAGACTGTCGATCTGACCGAGCAGGCGCTCGGCCGCCACGGCGCGCCAATAGGCGGAACGTACGTCCTGAACGATGGTGTTGATGACCTTGCGCCGCCGCTCTTGCACAATCAGGCGCTGGTCGCCCTGCTGCTTGGCGCTGATGTAGCTGACGCCGAAGTCGAGTACGTTCCAGACCATGGTCAGGTCCGCCACGTCACGGTCGCGGTCCTGCGAAGTGGACGGTTCCAGGGACTGGGCGCCGGTACGTACGCTCTGGCTGCTGGAGGCGCTGACGTTGTTACGCCCCACGTAACCGGCGTCCAGCGCCATGCGTGGCAGCATGTCGAAACTGGCGAGGTCGAGTTGTCGCTTGGCCAGCGCCTCTTCCATGATCTTCAACCGGCCTTCGAGGTTGTACTTCACGGCGCGAGCCATGGCCTGGTGCAGGGTCAGCGGGCCGCTGAGCGGCTCCTGCCCCTTGTACATATTCAGCAGATCGGTTCTGCCACGCTGCTCACTGACACTGCGCTCAATCGGATCACTGGTGACGGCGCATCCGCTGACCATCAACGCCAGGAGGCTGGCGCCGAACAACTTCTGACTTTTCTTCATCCCTGTTTCGCCCCTGGGTACCGCATGGTTATGGTGTGTGTCAGGCCTGCATTTCGCTGATGCCGGCGTGTTGCAAAGCGGCGGCCAATACGTCGATTTGCCGTTGCTCGGTGTTTTTCAGGTGTTGCAGTTGTTCACCCAGTGTCGGCGCACCGATCACCCCTTGCGCGGTCTGGGCAATTTCGCCGCCGTTGACTGAAGGACGCTCAAAAACGCTGAACGAATCATCCTGGGACGCGGCGTCCTCATGGAACAGCGTCGACAACGTGCTGTTGCCGAACACCCCGCCATCGCCACCGCCAAAGCCGAGGAAACCGTGACGGGCGCCGTCACCCGCGTTCTCGCTGCCGCCAAATACTTGAGCGAGGTAACTGGGGGCCAATTCGCCTCGGTTAATGAAGATCTCGCCCAGCGGACGGATGCCATCGCCCAGCACGCGCTGTTCAAACAGCGGCGCAAAGGTCAGCGGTGAGCCGAGGTTGCCGGTCGGTGGCGTGAAGACAATCGGTTGCAGCGGCACATTCGGCACGTCTTGCGGCGGTGCCGGGTCGTTGATGCGGAACTGCGGATCGCCGAACGAAACCCCGGCTGTCGGTGGTGTCACTGCAGGCACGGTGTTGATTGCAAAGTTGTTGGAGATCGCGACGCCCGTTCCGGTATTCCCGGCACGATCGGCCACATTGCTGGTGTCCAACCCGATGAAGTTGGTCGCATCGTTGGTATTGGCTGCCGGGGTCAGGGTGGCGGTCCAGATCTTGCCGCCGTTGCTGCTGACCAGGTTGGACAGCGTGCCGTTGGCCACACTGATGTCGGACAACGTGAAATTCTTCACGGCCTCGCTGAAGGTGAAGGTCACCTGCGAGGTCTGGCCAACACCCAGGTTCGGGTTGTCGATCACGATGGTCGCGGTGGGGCGGTCACTGTCCAGCGCATAGTTGTTGGAGATGCCCAGGCCCGTCCCGGCATTGCCCGCGAGGTCGGTCACATTGCTGTTGTCGAGCACAATCAGGTTGGTGGGATCGGTCACGTTCGGCGTCGGTGTAAAGGTCGCGGTCCAGGTCTTGCCACCGTCACTGCTGGCCAGGTTGGACAGCGTGCCGTTGGTCACGCTCAGGTCGGACACGTCAAAACCGCTCACCGCCTCCGTGAAGGTGATGGTCACCAGCGACGTCTGGCCGATGCCCACGAGCGACTTGGCGACGACAATGGTCGCGGTCGGACGGTCGGCATCGAGCACGTAGTTGTTGGACAGGGCAACGGTACTGCCCGCGTTGCCGGCCGCATCCAGCACACCGGCGGTGTCGAGGGTGATCTGGTTAGTGGTGTCGTTGATGTTCGCGGTCGGAGTCAGGGTCGCAGTCCAGGTCGTGCCGCCGTCACTGCTCAGCAGATTGGACAGCGTGCCATTGGCCACGCTGAAATCGGAGACATCAAGACCACTGACGGCCTCACTGAAGGTGATGGTCACCTGCGAAGTCTGGCCAATGCCCAACTGCGGATGGGCGACGACGATGGTCGCCGTAGGACGGGCAGTGTCGATGGCGTAGTTGTTCGAGTCGGTGGTCCCCGCCCCCACGTTCCCGGAAGCGTTTTGCACACCGGTATTGTCCAGGGTGATCAGGTTGGTCGCGTCGGTAATGCTCGCGCTCGGAGTGAAGGTCGCGGTCCAGGTAATTCCGCCGTCGCTGCTGCTGACCGCTGTCAACGTACCGTTGGCAATCGTCAGGTCGGCATTGCTGAAGCCGGTTACCGCCTCACTGAAAGTAATGGTCACCACTGTGGTTTCACCAGCCTTGAGTGCCGCGTCGGCAACCACGATGGTTGCGGTCGGACGCACGGTGTCGATGGTGAAGTTGCTCGAATTGGTGATGCCTGTACCGGCGTTACCGGCCAGGTCCGCCACACCGCTGTTGTTCAGGGTGATGAAGTTGGTGGTGTCGTGAATGCCGGTGGTGGGCGTGAAGGTGGCGGTCCAGGTAATTCCGCCGTCGCTGGAGCTGACGTTGGTCAAGGTACCGTTGGGCACGCTCAGGTCGCTGTTGTCGAAATCGGTGACCGCTTCGGAGAATGTGATGGTCACCAGCGAGGTTTCGCCTGCGCTCAACGTCGGGTCGGCCAGCACAATCGTGGCGGTTGGGCGCTGGCTGTCGATGGCGTAGTTGTTGGAGTCGGTGGTACCGCTGCCGGTGTTGCCGGACAAGTCCTGGATCCCGGTGTTATTCAGTTGAATGATATTGGAGGTGTCGGTGATGCTCGCAATTGGGGTCAGCGTCGCGGTCCAGGTAATACCGCCGTCACTGCTGCTGACGTTGCTCAAGGTAGCGTTGTCGATGGTCAGGTCGGCGTTGGTGAAACCGCTCACGGCCTCGCTGAAGGTGATGGTCACCAGCGACGTCTGGCCGATGCCCAGGGCCGGGTTGGCCACCACAATGGTTGCCGTCGGGCGCTGCGTGTCGATGGCGTAATTGTTCGAATCGGTGGTCCCCGCGCCCACGTTCCCGGAAGCGTTCTGCACGCCGGTGTTGTCCAGGGTGATCAGGTTGGTCGCGTCGGTGAGGCTCGTGCTCGGAGTGAAGGTCGCGGTCCAGGTGATACCGCCATCGCTGCTGCTGACCGCTGTCAACGTACCGTTGGCAATCGTCAGGTCGGCATTGCTGAAGCCGGTTACCGCCTCACTGAAAGTAATGGTCACCACTGTGGTTTCACCAGCCTTGAGTGCCGCGTCGGCAACCACGATGGTTGCGGTCGGACGCACGGTGTCGATGGTGAAGTTGCTCGAATTGGTGATGCCTGTACCGGCGTTACCGGCCAGGTCCGCCACGCCGCTGTTGTTCAGGGTGATGAAGTTGGTGGTGTCGTGAATGCCGGTGGTGGGCGTAAACGTGGCGGTCCAGGTAATCCCGCCGTCGCTGGAGCTGACCGCGCTCAAGGTACCGTTGGGCACGTTCAGGTCAGCGTTGGTGAAACTGCTCACCGCCTCGCTGAAGGTGATGGTCACCAGCGAGGTCTCGCCTGCGCTCAGCGTCGGGTCGGCCAACACAATCGTAGCGGTCGGACGCTGGGTGTCGACGGCATAGTTGTTGGAGTCGGTGGTGCCGCTGCCCGCGTTGCCCGCCAGGTCGGTCACGCCGGTGTTGTCCAGGGTGATCAGGTTGGTCGCGTCGGTGATGCCGTTGGCAGCCGAGAACGTGGCGGTCCAGGTAATCCCGCCATCGCTGGAGCTGACCGCGCTCAACGTACCGTTGGCAATCGTCAGGTCGGCGTTGGTGAAACCGGTCACGGCCTCACTGAAGGTGATGGTCACCAGCGAGGTCTGACCAATGGCCAGTGTCGAATCCGCGATCACAACGGTCGCGGTTGGCCGCACGGTGTCGACCGCGTAGTTGTTGGAGTCGGTAGTGCCGCTGCCGACGTTGCCCGAGCTGACAGCCTGGATTCCGGTGTTGTCCAGAGTAATCAGGTTGGTCGCATCGGTAATGCTGGCGCTCGGGGTAAAGGTTGCGGTCCAGGTGATACCGCCATCGCTGCTGCTCACCGCGCTCAGCGTACCGTTGGCAATCGTCAGGTCGGCGTTGGTGAAACCGCTCACGGCCTCGTTGAAGGTGATGGTCACCAGCGAGGTTTCGCCGATTCTCAGGGCGTTGTCGGCGACCACGATGGTCGCGGTCGGCCGCACGGTGTCGATGGTGAAGTTGCTCGAATTGGTGATGCCTGTACCGGCGTTACCGGCCAGGTCCGCCACGCCGCTGTTGTTCAGGGTGATCAGGTTGGTGGCGTCGAAAACCCCCGCGGTCGGGGTGAAGGTCGCGGTCCAGGTAATCCCGCCGTCGCTGGAGCTCACCGCGCTCAACGTACCGTTGGGCACGTTCAGGTCAGCGTTGGTGAAACTGCTCACCGCCTCGCTGAAGGTGATGGTCACCAGCGAGGTTTCGCCTGCGCTCAGCGTCGGGTCGGCCAGCACAATCGTGGCGGTCGGACGTGCGGTGTCGATGACGTAGTTGTTGGAGTCGGTGGTGCCGCTGCCCGCGTTGCCCGCCAGGTCGGTCACGCCGGTGTTGTCCAGGGTGATCAGGTTGGTCGCGTCGGTGATGCTGGCGCTCGGCGTAAACGTCGCCGTCCAGGTAATGCCGCCATCGCTGGAGCTGACCGCGCTCAACGTACCGTTGGCAATCGTCAGGTCGGCGTTGGTGAAACCGGTCACGGCCTCACTGAAGGTGATGGTCACCAGCGAGGTCTGACCAATGGCCAGTGTCGAATCCGCGATCACAACGGTCGCGGTTGGCCGCACGGTGTCGACCGCGTAGTTATTGGAGTCGGTAGTGCCGCTGCCGACGTTGCCCGAGCTGACAGCCTGGATTCCGGTGTTGTCCAGGGTGATCAGGTTAGTCGCGTCGGTAATGCTGGCGCTCGGGGTAAAGGTTGCGGTCCAGGTGATGCCACCGTCGCTGCTGGTGACTGCCGTCAGCGTGCCGTTGGCAATCGTCAGGTCGGCGTTGGTAAAGCCGCTCACGGCCTCGTTGAAGGTGATGGTCACCAGCGAGGTTTCGCCGATTTTCAGGGCGTTGTCGGCGACCACGATGGTC
This sequence comes from Pseudomonas purpurea, assembly GCF_039908635.1. Lineage (NCBI taxonomy): Bacteria > Pseudomonadati > Pseudomonadota > Gammaproteobacteria > Pseudomonadales > Pseudomonadaceae > Pseudomonas > Pseudomonas purpurea. Next base: position 174,185 of record NZ_CP150918.1, on the reverse strand, counting down.
GCGGTCGGCCGCGCCGTGTTGACCACGTAGTTGCCCGAGTCGGTGGTGCCGCTGCCGGCATTGCCCGCCAGGTCGCTGACACCGCTATTGGCCAGGGTGATCAGGTTGGTGGTGTCGAAAACCCCCGCGGTCGGGGTGAAGGTCGCGGTCCAGGTGATCCCGCCATCGCTGCTGCTCACCGCGCTCAGGGTGCCGTTGGCGATGCTCAGGTCCGCGTTGGTGAAACCGCTCACGGCTTCACTGAAGGTGATGGTCACCAGCGAGGTTTCGCCTGCACTCAGCGTCGGGTCGGCCAGCACAATCGTGGCGGTCGGACGCGTGGTATCGATGGCGTAGTTGTTGGAGTCGGTGGTGCCGCTGCCCGCGTTGCCGGCCAGGTCGGCCACACCGGTGTTGTCCAGGGTGATCAGGTTGGTCGCGTCGGTGATGCTCGCGCTCGGTGTGAAAGTGCCCGTCCAGGTAATGCCGCCATCACTGGAACTGACTGCGCTCAACGTACCGTTGGCGATGGTCAGGTCCGCGTTGGTGAAACCGCTCACGGCTTCAGAGAATGTGAAGGTGACCAACGAGGTTTCGCCGATTTTCAGCGAGGTGTCCGCGAATACGATGGTCGCGGTTGGCCGCACGGTGTCGACCGCGTAGTTGTTGGAGTCGGTAGTGCCGCTACCGACGTTGCCCGAGCTGACGGCCTGGACGCCGGTGTTGTCCAGGGTGATCAGGTTGGTCGCGTCAGTGATACTACTGCTCGGCGTAAACGTCGCGGTCCAGGTGATCCCGCCGTCGCTGCTGGTGACTGCCGTCAGTGTGCCGTTGGCAATCGTCAGGTCGGCGTTGGTGAAACCGCTCACGGCCTCGTTGAAGGTGATGGTCACCAGCGAGGTTTCACCGATTTTCAGGGCGTTGTCGGCGACCACAATGGTCGCGGTTGGCCGCGCCGTGTTGACTACGTAGTTGCCCGAATCGGTGGTGCCGCTGCCGGCGTTACCCGCCAGGTCGCTGACACCGCTATTGGCCAGGGTGATCAGGTTGGTGGTGTCGAAAACCCCCGCGGTCGGGGTGAAGGTCGCGGTCCAGGTGATCCCGCCATCGCTGCTGCTCACCGCGCTCAGCGTACCGTTGGCAATCGTCAGGTCGGCGTTGGTGAAACCACTCACGGCTTCACTGAAGGTGATGGTCACCAGCGAGGTTTCGCCAGCGGTCAGCGTCGGGTCGGCCAGCACAATCGTGGCGGTCGGACGCGTGGTGTCGATGGCGTAGTTGTTGGAGTCGGTGGTGCCGCTGCCCGCGTTGCCGGCCAGGTCGGCCACACCGGTGTTGTCCAGGGTGATCAGGTTGGTCGCGTCGGTGATGCTCGCGCTCGGTGTGAAAGTGCCCGTCCAGGTAATGCCGCCGTCGCTGCTGCTCACCGCGCTCAACGTACCGTTGGCGATAGTCAGGTCCGCGTTGGTGAAACCGCTCACGGCTTCAGAGAATGTGAAGGTGACCAACGAGGTTTCGCCGATTTTCAGCGAGGTGTCCGTGAACACGATGCTCGCGGTCGGCCGTACGGTATCGATCGCGTAGTTGTTGGAATCCGTGGTGCCGACACCCGGGGTGCCGAGGCCGTTCAGGACTCCGGTGTTGTCCAGGGTGATCAGGTTGGTCGCGTCAGTGATACTACTGCTCGGCGTAAACGTCGCCGTCCAGGTGATCCCGCCGTCGCTGCTGGTGACTGCCGTCAGCGTGCCGTTGGCAATCGTCAGGTCGGCGTTGGTGAAACCGCTGACGGCTTCAGAGAATGTGAAGGTGACCAGTGAGGTTTCGCCGATTTTCAGCGCGGTGTCCGCCATCACGATGGTCACGGTGGCCGGTGGTGAGTACGCGGTATTCAGGACACCGCCGTCGTTGTAGATCGCCGCCACCGCGGTCGGTGAGGTGCCCGTCGTGCCACCGCCCAGCGCCGCACCGCCGGCACCGCTGCCGGCCGCGTTGCCGGCGATGGCCGCGAAGTTGGCTGCCGTGATCAGCAACGTACCTTTGTTCCAGATTGCGCCGACACCCCGGCCGCCGATCCCGCCGTTGCTGGCGTTGCTGCCAAAGCCACCACCGCCACCCCCGCCGCCACCGGCACCGATGTTGTTGGTGATGTTCGAAGTGCCGATGATGGTCATGGTACCGGTCGAGGCGTTGTAGATCCCGCCAGCCGCGTTGCCGCCTGCACCGCCCACCTTGTCCCAACCGGCGCCGCCACCGCCGCCACCGATGGAAATCGTGCCGTTGGTGGCCGTCGCACCACTACCGCCGTTGCTGTAATAGGAAACCCCGATGCCACCCAAACCACCGGTGCTGGTGCCGCCGCGACCGCCCATGTGCGTGGCGTCGTAACCGCCGCCGTAGCCACCCACGCCGCCACTGCCCGCCTGACCGCCCAAGGTGCCGGTGCCTGGCCCCGCCGTACCGCCGTGACCACCGCCCTGGCCGCCCAGCCCGCCGCCACCGCCGCCACCGCCGCCATAGAAAGCGCCCGTGACACCACCGCCGCCACCGCCGCCCGAGGCGGCGTTGGACGTTACGCTGACGTTGTTCAGGGTCAGGATCCCGGCGTTGAAAATCCCGCCGGCCATGGCCCCGGCCGAGCCATAGCCACCGTTGCCACCCGTTCCCGAGACCAGGCCTCGGGTAATCACCAGCCCGTCGAGGGTCACGGTTTTCCCCGAGGCGATCTCGATCACCCGGGTCTTGTATTGACCATCCAGGGTCACATCCGCCACGCCATCATTGTTCAGGTCACCGTCGATGGTGATGTTCTTGTTGACCAGCAACTCGGAGGTGAGCTGCACGGTCATGCTGCTGCTGAAGGTGACGATGTCGCCGTTCTGCGCCGAAGCAATCGCGGCGCGCAACGAACCCACGCCGGTGTTGGCGTTGTTGGTGGTGGTCCAGGTGGCCAGGCCCCATTGATACTCGCTCATGGCCTGGCGTGACAGCACGTTGGCACTTTCGATATTGCCCGTGGCGATTTCCAGGTCCCAGTCGCCGCCCACACCGGTGCGGTTGGTCGACGCCGCAACATCACGTCCGGTCAACTGCGCCAGCGTGTCGACGAAGTTCAGGCCCCGCTCGCCCTCGGCGGTGTAGCAGCCGTAGATCAGAATATCGCCGCCGACGTTCATCCCCTTGCCGATCTCGGCCAGCACCGCACTGCGGGCCGCAACGTTGTCGGCCGACAGGTAACTGTCTCCCAGCCACAGGTCGCCGGCATTGCCGTGGGCAACAATTTGCACCGAGCTGATGCCCTGATGTTGCCCCAGGTAATCGGCGATCTGCTGCAAACCGTCCTTGCTCGCGTCGAGCCGGACCACCTGAGTGCCCGGGGCCACGCCTTTGAGCAGGCTGTCGGCGTCCTTGACCCGGCCATCGACGAACACCACGCTCTGGCCCGGCACGGCAGCAGGTGCCGGCGTCGACGGTGCATCAGCCTGGCTGTGGGTGGTGTCCTTGCTGGCCGCCGGGTGATCGGCCGTCGGGGCTTTCGCCGCTTCAGCGCTGGTATGGCTATCGGCCTGGGCTGTGTCGGCAACCGTCGCCGCCACCGCGCCGTCGAACAACATGCGTGGCTCCAGGGAGACGATCAATGGCGATGCCAGGACGCGTGCGCCCTCCGTGACCCGCGACTTGCCTTTGCTCCACCACATGTTGCTCACCCGGATTCGAACGTTCATACCGCGTCAATGAAAACGCCGCGATCAACTGATCGCGGCGTCGGCTTTCATACGAATGACATTGGCAGCGCTGGCAGAGCCATCGAGCCAGAAAGACAGTTCTGCGTATTGCGCGAACAGGTCCGGCGGCAGAATGGTGCGCCGCGACTCCAGGCGGACCCTGGGTTTGACCTTGTGCAGACCCGCGACCCCAAGCGCCTGATCGAACGCCGGCGCATCGTAGGCCAGGTTGTTGAAATCATGCTCAAACCAGGGTTCGCCGATGAAATCGTAAACCAGCCGAATGACCCGCTCTGGCGCCTGGCTCAGCAGGTCGTAGTCGACAATCAACAGTGAATCGGCGTGTTCGCCGTAATAGGCTTCCTTGAGTGCGGCCCAGGCGAACCCCACCAACCGGTTGCGCTGCGCCAGGGTTTCGCAACGGCTGTAGACCGTGTTGCGCTCCACCGCATCGCCAAACAGCTTGGTGTTTTCAAAGGGGTTGGCGCGGTAGAGCCGCTCAAGGCTGTCCATGACCCAGGCGACATTGCGCACACAGGCAATGACCTTGGCTTGGGGAAACAGATCGTTGAGCGCGGGGAGCCGTGAGCACCATTGGCGATTGGTGTCGAAGACGACCGGTTTGTCGGCCTTGTCGGCGTAGAACGAATCAAACAGGCCCCGCAACAAACGGCGTCGCAGCGGGGTGTCGATCACGGCACCGAACTCGCTGCCGGCGCTGCATTGTTCGAGGACTCCGCTGAACAGGGCACCGACGGGGCTGCTCATGCCGGCATGAAAGCGCGGGTTCTGCAACAAAATGGCAGAAAGCAGGGTCGAGCCTGAGCGCGGCAAGCCGGAGATAAAGTGGAACTGCTGCATCCCTTCACCCTAAATGTCAGTCCTTTTGTGGCAGAGCGTAGACCATAAATCGCAATCAACTAGTGGTGTTTTGATATCAAATCGGAGCAAGACCCCAACAAAAGTGTGCTCAAAAACTCACCGCGCGAGCAGCCACGCGGGGTGAAGCGTTTAAGTGTGAAGGCGTTGCACAGCGGCGATAAATCGACCTGAAACCGATGGCGCACTCAAGACGCGTTCGGCCTGGCCTTGCCCATCAAAAACAGCCGTGCCCGGGCATTGCCTGCTGCGGTTTCACCGAGGACCTGCCAACCGGCTGGCAACGGTGCAAACTCATCCGGCTGGTCATACGTGCTGATCAACCAGACTCGCCCGGTGCCACGGGCCAGGGTCGTCAGGCTGTCGAGGTAAATCTCTGGCGCCTGCGCCTCCACCAGCGTGCCGAAACCGTACGCGTTCGGACGGCTGGACCCGCCTTCGGCCGAAGGTGGGGTGTAGAGCAGCGGCTGGGCATCGGTACGGTTGTAATAGACGTAACTCAAGTACCACAGCAGGTCACTGATGACGATCCGGTCACCCGGCACGTAATGCTGGTTGACGTAATCGACCATGACGTTCACCTGATCCTTCACATCGACGGTGCTGTTGTTGTTCAACCCTGCCAGCTCGACCCCGCCAAACAGCACCAGCACTGTCAACGCCAGCCACCGGACATGCCGGTACAAACGCGCGCAGGCCAGCGCGATGAGCAACGGCAACGCCACGGCGTACGCGGTCAGGTATCGCTCGATGAAGACCGGCGAGATGAATGACACGCCAAACACCGTCAGCAGCGGCAACACGGCATAGATCGCCAGCAATGTGCTCCAGCGGTAATGGCTGCGATCCGTCACCACCGCCCAGCCCACGACGCCCAGCAGCAACAGCGGCAATGCGGCAAAGACTGGCCAGGGCAGGGCTTCACCGTCGTCCTGCAGCAGGAACGACCAGATCATCGAAGGCAGCGCGTCGAAGGTTACCGGCAGCTCCCAGCCCACATCGCCATTGGCCTTGAGCTCGTCGACATGGCGCACCAGGTCCACCAGGCCCGGCACCCAGGGCAGGTAAAGCAACACAATCGCCGCGTTCGCCAGCCACCAGGCCGGGCGGTTGACGTAACGCATCGGGCTGGTCGGCTGCCAACGCAGCACCAGCAAATAGGACCAATGGGCGAGCACGCACAGCGCGGTGAAGTAGTGGGTGTAAAACGCCGCGGTCATCAACAGCACGTAGCCCAGCAGGTAACGCGTGCGGTTCGGGTATTTGATCCAGTACACCAAGGCAAGGGTCGCGCCAAGCAGCCACAGGCCCAGCAGCGAATACATCCGCACTTCCTGGCTGTAACGCACCGCCGTGGGCAACAGTGCGAGCAGCAACCCGGCCAGCAGCGCCGCCCGGCGACTGGCGATCAACCGCGTGAGCCAGACGCCGAGCGCCACGGTCGCGATGCCGGGCACTGCGCTCAGGCAGCGGATCGAAAAGATGCCGTCGCCAAACAGCTCGATCCAGCCATGCAGGATCATGAAATACAGGGGCGGGTGTACATCATGGGCGGCATGAAACCAGATACCGGCCAATGAATACTGGCTCATCAACAGGCTGGAGCCTTCATCTCCCCAGATGGCGGCGGCCGTGAGGTCATAAAAACGCACGACGGTGGCCACGACCATAATCGACAGGAACCCGTACCCCCCGACCCACCGCCACACCTGTCGGGCAGCCGACACCTGCCGCAGCACCGGGAACGCCCCGGCCGGTTTACCCGCCTCTATCACACGTCGGCTCGACATACTGTCCACTGGCCCCCTGAGTCACCCGGTAACTGTAGGACAACCCTCAACGGCCCGCGCGCTGTGCACCGCTCGGCGCAGAAACTGCCGACACCCGGCAACACGCCTCATCAGCGTCTACGCTCAGCACTGCGTGACCGGCCCCTGCAGTGAATGGAATCGGCTGTATCGACACGGCCTCTCCAGCGCCTGAAGCGCACCCAAGAAAGCGCCCTACCATAATCAGAAGGATGACGATCTATGGAAGTTTTCATCGGCACCATTCAGGCTTTTGCGTTCAACTTCTCTCCCAGCGGCTGGTCGACCTGTAATGGCCAGATACTGCCTATCTCACAGTACCAAACGGTGTTTGCACTGCTCGGGACTTACTACGGCGGCAATGGCACCACCAGCTTCCAGTTGCCGAACCTGCAAGGACGGTTTCCCGTCGGCCAGGGTAACGGGCTGGGCCTGACGCCCCGTGTCATCGGCCAGTTTTCAGGCACCGAGAGCGTCGTCCCCACCCTCAACAACCTGCCCAACCACACCCACACCCTCGCAGGCCTGAGCGCCACCACCACGGTGAAACTGGCCAACCCTGCCAGCAACCCGCTCAGTGTCCCGACGGCGACCAACTCATTCATCGGCACCTCCGGCGGAGGCCCGGGCACTGCCACGGTCTATTCCGACCAGCAGGGCACCACGCCGGTGCCGTTGCAGGGTGTCAGTACCGCCATCACCGGCACGGTGTCCGCCACCGGCACCGGGTTGCCGCTTGAGGTGATGAACCCCTTCCTGGTGATCAACTTCAGCATGGCCCTGAACGGGTTGTTCCCTTCACGTAACTGAAGTTCCAGCCGGGGGCCTGGCCCCCGGCTCCTTCCCTGGCCCGGAGTCGCGCCATGCTGCAACTGGTTAAAAGTGAGCATTTCCAGCCCCTGCTGGGCAAACCCTGCAGCCTGTCTCTGCCGGACGGCAGCGTCATGCCGATCCAGATCGAATCCATCAAGGACACGCCGCAGGCACGTATGCCGAACAGTACGCGCATGCCTTTCAGCGTCGAGTTGAACAGCCTGGCGCCAACTTCCTTTGTCGATGGTTTATGCGAGTTGGAACTGCCCGGATTCGGCTGTTTGAAGGGTGTCTTCGTGTCGCGGATTCCGGCCATGGGCCGCGACCCGACGCTGGGTTATTTCTTTATCGCCTTCAACTGAAACGACCGCGCTTGAAACCCGTCAAGCACGCGCCGTGGCGAGGGTTTCTACGCCCTCGCCAGCACCTCACCGCCATCAACACGGCCCCGGATACCAGACCAGCCGCTCGGCCGCCGGGTTTTGCTCTTCAACCTGGAAACCCAGTGCCAGGTAATGCTGGCGAGCATGAGGATTACTGGCCCAGACCACCGTCGCTACCGGGCAGCGGATCTGCTCGGCGGCTTTTTGCACGCCTTTGAGTACCGTGCGGCCATACCCCAGGCCGCGAGCAGCGGGGATGAACGCCAGGTACAACACCCGGATCTCGTTGGGTCCGAAGTCGGTGCTCAAGGCGCCAATCGCGGTGCCGAGCTTTTCGATCACATAGTGCATGGCATTGGGAAAGTTCTCGCCCGCGCCCGTTTCCTGTACCTGAAACTGCTGTGCGATAACCTGTTCGACCTGCTCCTGTTCGCCATCGATCCATTGCAGATCACTGCGTGCCGAACGATAGAGGCATTGCAGAAACGGCCCGTCAGTGTCTCGCGACGGGCGCACCACCAAGCCATCCGAGGCATTCGCATTGTTGTTCAGCATGAGCCTTCTCCCTGCGCTAGAAACCACTCTCCCTGACGCCCAACGCCGCCAACCGACGCCAGGGCCGTGCCCACGATTGACTCACTGCGCCCCTGCAACACCACCACGCCACGCAATGGCTGGTGCGGCGTGGCCATGGCGTGAAGCGCCTCGAACCGGACCGCGTATTGCGCCTGCACCGGCTCGGGGCGATGGTTTTCATCACGGCGCACGGCAATCGGTCCGTGATGGTCGGAGGTCAGCGCCTCCTGTTCGACATACGCCGCACCGTTGGTGTCGATTTCACTGAGCTGCACCTCGACCGCCGGGTGCATCGGGTCATCGGCGATGAATCGCCCCGTGGCGCCCGGCGCAACCCGCCACAACTCGGCCTCGGCCAGATAACCGCGCAGCCGCACGCCCTCCTCGACCACCCGGGCCAAGGCATCCTTGGTCGACAACCAGCGACCGACACTCAGTTGCGGCAACAGATCGCGAACGGTGCCCGCCTGAGGCGCACGCAACAGCAAACGTTCACGCTGAGCCGCCAGGCCACGGTACTGCGCCACCGCTTCGGCCAGCCGTTGTTCGACGATCCCGGCATCGGCCGCGGTCTCGCTGCGCCCGGCCTGTCGGCGCATCTGCAACTGCTGAATCTCGATTTCCCGACGCACAATGGCCTGGCGCGAATCCAGGTCCGGTGATTCCAGTTCGATCAACACCTGGCCCTGAGCGACCACTTGCCCGTCGCTGACGTTCACCTGCTTGACCCGCGCCGCCACCGGCGCATGCAAGGCGCTGACACGCCCGGCCTCAAGCATGCTCGGCAACTCCACCGCACTGCGCCAGGGCAGCGCGAGTACCAGCAGCAGCGCCAACACACCCAACGTGCTGAGCAGCACCCGTGGTGCATACGCCTGCTCGCGGCGGGTCCACCATTCGCGCCACTCACGCACGATCGGCAAGAAGATGAACCACACCAGTTCCACCAGCATCAGGAAGATCCCGAGCAACTTGAAGAACAGGTGATACACCGCCAGCGCGATCCCGAAAAACAGCACCGCACGCCACAGCCACGCCCCGTAGCCCCAGATCAGCAAACGCCGTTGCATGCGCGGCGACCACGGCTCCGGGGCCGGCTCGTCGTAGCCGAACAACGCCTCGCGCAGGCGCCAGCGACACAGCGCAAACGCCCGGCCCTGGAGGTTGTCCACCTCCCAGAAGTCGCTGAGCAGAAAGTAACCATCAAAACGCATGAACGGGTTGAGGTTGATCAGCAACGTGGTGATCCAGGTCGCGCTGGCGAGCATGAAGGCGGCGGTGCGCGCCGGCCCGTCGGGCAACAGCGACCAGGCCAGCAGCGCCACACTGGCCAACAGCAACTCCGCCAGCACGCCGCCCGCGCCGATCAACAGCCGCGCACGCCGGTCATTGACCCGCCAGGCGTCGCTGACGTCGGTGTAGAACATCGGCAGCAACACCATGAATGCCACACCCATGCTCTGCACCCGACACCCCGCGCGCTTGGCCATGAACGCGTGGCCAAACTCGTGACAGAGCTTGGCGAAGAACAACGCCACGCCAAACGCCATCGCCCCGCCGAGGCTGAACAGGTGCGGAAAGGTCCCGACAAACCGCTGCCAGTCCCGCGCCACCAGAAACACCCCGAGCCCCAAAGTCATCGGTAAGCCGTAGCGCAAGGCGCCAGGGCCGAACCGCGCCAGCCAAGGCCAGGCGCGGTTGAGAAAACTATCCGGGCGCCACAGTGGAATGCGAAAAAACAAATACTGATGCAAGACGATTTGCCACAGGCTCTGGCGTTGCGCGGCGGCCTTGATCCCATAACTGCCGCGCTGCTGCGGATCGAGCGCGCTGATCAAGTCATGGGCGCGTAGAAAACTCAGCAACTGGTCGAGCTCCTGCCCGTCCAGGACCAGCCCTGGCTCACGATTGGCCGCCCGCAACACCTGCTCGGGATCGCCCAGCGACCAGTGCCGCAACAAGCGCATGGCTGCCGCGCCCAGCTTGAAATAGCGCCCGCGCAGCGGGTCGGCCAGGGTCCAGCGCGGCGAACCGTCTACGGCCGGCGCCGCCGGGGTCAGTTGCAAATCCGCCCGCAGGTTGGGCAACGTCATCTAAAGACCTACGCTCTGGCGCAAACCGGCCAGAGGCTTGCGCAACAGGTACAGCGCCAACGGCGCGCGATCACCGAAAATCTTTGCCGTGCCCCGCAGGCCGATCCTGGGCGGTGCCTGTTCGAAACTCGCGTCCAGCCGATAGGCCAACTGCCCGCCGGCCGTGGCTTGCGCCTCATACGCCGAGCGTTCGAGCCGGGCCAGGTGGCGTTGCAACGGATCGCTGTCGAGAAACAGCGCCACTTGCGCGCCCGGGTCCAGCGCAATCGCATCGCCCACCGCCAGTTCAATGCGCAATTCGGCCTGGGTCGGGTCGGCAATTTCCATCAAGCGTTCGCCGGTCTGTACCGGTTTGCCGGTCATGCGCTCGGCGTCGGCGAACACCGCAATGCCGTCGCGTTCGGCGCGCACTTCGCTGCGTTTGAGCAGCTCGCGGGCGTAATCGCGTTCGGCGCGTTTCTGTTCGACCCGAGCCGCGAGCAGGTCAATTTTCGAACTCGATTCGGCATCGGCGAAAGCACGCTGGGCGTTGGCCTTGAGTTCGGCTTCTGCCACGCCCAGCGCACGGTCGGCCACATCGGCCTGGGCTTTGAGGGTAGTGCTTTCGAAACGCAGCAGCAGGTCGCCACTCTTGACCGTCTGGTTGGGCTTGACCAGGAATTCGGCGATGACCCCGTCCAGCGGCGCAGCCACCACCCGACCGCCCAAGGGCACGACTTCGGCCGGGGCCAATACCGACTGACGCACCGGAATCAGCAACCCGAGCACCACCATCGCCGCCAGCGCGACCTGGCGTTTGCGCGTCCAGCGCAAGCGCCACGGCTTGCGCGGTTGCAGCGCCAGCCAGGCATGGCTGTAGGTGTCACCGAGTTGCGACAACAGCACTTGTTCGGACGGGTTCCACGGCAGATCGCGGGCCAGCCACAGGCCACCGAACACCTCGCCCTTGTGATCGACCAGCGGCAACCAGAACACCTGCGCCGCCGAGAGACTCTGCCAGTCGGCCTGGATTGCACCGCTCAACGAGGTGGCCGGAATCACCCGCGCCTGATTGAGCAGATCAAGCTTGAACAGCTGCACCACGGCCTGCTCGACAAAGGCCACGAACGGCGCATTCGGCTCCACCGCACTGACCCCGGTCACCGCCCGCACCTTGCCGGCGATCAACAGCGCCGCGTGACGAAAACCGAACAGCGCCTGGCCGTCGTTCACCAGGCTGAAGGCCAGTTGTTCGGTGGAGCGTGCCGCGCGGGTCAGGCGTTCGAGTTCAAGAAACCGGGCGAAGACCTGCTCGGCGCCAGTCGCGACCGGCGCGTTCACTTAAGCTCCGTAAAACGCGCCGTGCCACTCATGCCGGCCAGCAGGCCGCTGGCATTCGGCAGCGTGGCCACCAGCAACAGGGTCTGGCTGCCTTCGTCGATCCGCGCGCCCAGGCGTTTGACTGTGGCATCGAGGGCCTGACCGGTTTCATCGGGGACGAAGCTGAAGGTCTGGCCCGGCTTGAGCCTGGCCATCCAGCTTGACGGCACCAGCAAGTGGATTTCCAGGGTGCGGTTGTCGACGATGTCCAGCAGCGGCGCGCCAGCGGCCACGCTTTCATAACGCTGGACCTTGCGCTCCACGACCTGGCCGTCAAACGGAGCAACCACGCTGCAGCGTTTGACCTGGACCTGATACACCTGGGATTGCGCGCGGATTTCGGTGAGTTTGGCCTCGGCCCGCGCGACTTCGAAGCGCCCCACTGAATTCAGCGACGCCAACTGCCGGTTGTGGGCCAGTTCTTCACTCGCGCCACGGCTGGCGGCCTGAGCGGCATTGAGCTGGGCTTGGTAGGCCGAGCAGTCGAAGCGGGCCAGGGTATCACCCTTTTTAAAGGATTCGCCTTCGCTGAAGGGCAACTCGACAATGCGCCCCGGCAGCTCACTGGCAAGCATCGCCTGATCCTTGGCGCGCAACACACCTCGGGCTTCATTGCCGGTGACAGCGCTGGCGGAGGACGCCGGGGTTTCCTGTAGCGGATCGTCTGGCACGGGCGTTTGCGCGTGAACCCAACCTGCCAGACCGAACAATCCAAACATCAATCCATAAATACGCGGCATGACCGTGACTCCCTGACGGATGGTCGGAGTCTATGACAGACTTCCGAACCGTCAAGCAAATAGCCATCAGTGCCCGCAATTGCTGCTCGGCATGGCGGCATTCGGCGCCGGACGCGGTATGATCGCGACCTCGATTTCAGGCGTTTCAGGATTAAGGACAATTCATGCGTATCGGACTGCTGTCGACTCTCGCGCTGGCCATCAGCGCCACCTGCGCACTCCCGGCGCAGGCCAGCTACGACGAGGACATGTGCAGCGCCGAGTGGTCGCTGGAAGGCTCCGGTCATTGCAACAGCGTGCCATTCCTGAGCCCGACCAACGACAGCCGCGTCAACCTGCGCTTGCTGCTGGCGGACCAAGGCGTGCCGGCGTTCGATCCAACGCCCATTGCCGACCACGAGCGCGAGGCCGGCTACGGCCCGGTGCCGTTCGACATCACACGCCTGGACCCCGCGCCCCTGCCAGCGCTCGTACCGCCACCGGCAACCACCCCGGTCTCGGTGCTGGATGAACCGCTGCAACAGCTGGGTCTCGGCGGCATGGTCCCGAGCATTGCCGGTAACGCGTTCATCGATGGCGAAGGCAGCCGCTGCCGCAGCAATAACGAAGACAGCGCGGCCGCCTTCATCAAACAGTTGATCGCCAGCCCCGAACTTCCGGCCCCGGAGCGTCTGTACCTGGCACAGGCGCGCTTGAACCTGCTCAACGCCTGCGACACCGCAACCCTGAGCAGCCCGCCGCCCGCCACCATTGCCTCGGCGCCGGGCCTTACCTTCCTCGCGTACCTGCGCGGTGCCGCCCAGTTCTACAGCGGCGCCTTCGCCGACGCGACACAGACCTTCGCCAGCCTGAGCACCAGTGAACAACCGTGGCTGAAAGAAACCGCGCTGTACATGAGTGGCCGAATCCCGCTCAACGCCGCCCAGGCCAATGCCTTCGACGACATGGGCCTGCCCACGTACGAGCATGTGGATGAAGCCAACCTGAAACTGGCCGAACAAGGCTTCGAGCACTACCTGAAGACTTATCCACAGGGCGACTACAGCGCTTCGGCCAGGGGCCTGATCCGTCGCGTGCACTGGCTGGCCGGTGACGATAAAAACCTCGCCGACGACTACGCCTGGCAGCTCACTGCGGCCACTGAAGCCCAGCGCAACAAGAGCCTGCCGGAGTTGATCGAAGAGACCGACAGCAAACTCCTGAGCCGACCGGACAACGGCATCCAGGCGCCCCTGCTGCTGGCGATCAAGGACCTGCAAAACATTGGCGGCTACCAGACGACCTTCAGCAGCCAACAACTGGAAGGCCAAAAAGCCCTGTTCGCCCAGCAACCGGGGCTCTACGACTACCTGCACGCCGCCGTGTTGTTGCGGGTTGAAAACAACCCCGAGGCCGCGCTGGGCGTTCTGCCCGCCAACATCGTGGACAACCCCGACCACCTCGCGTTCAGCCAGCAGTTCTTGCGGGGGCAGGCGTTGCACGCACAGAAAAAATGGCCCGAAGCGCAGGCGCATTGGCTGCAATTGATGACCAAGGTCAAACGCCCGCTGCAATACGAGCAGGTGGAGTTGGCGCTGACCAGCAACTACCTGTACAGCGAGCAGATAGACAAGATTTTCGCCACCGGCTCGCCCATCAAAACCCCTGCGCTGCGCTATCGCCTGCAACGCATGGCCGCCGACGCACCGCTGTTGCGCCAGCAAGTCAGCCAGGGCGCCGACGCCACCGAGCGGGACAGCGCCCTGTTCGTGCTGCTCTACAAAGAACTGCTGCGCAACCAATACGCCGCGTTCGCCGAAGACATGAAGCGGCTGCCAGCCGAACCGTCGACGGACAACCTCGGGGTCAGCATCGGTTACCTGTACGGCAGCGGCAGGCCACTGTCGATGTTCCGCTGGCAAGGCGAACAGAGCGAATCCGCCTATCGCTGCCCGAGCATCGCCGACACCGCCACGGCGTTGCAGGCCAATGGCAAAGACCCCAGAGGCCTGAACTGCCTGGGCGAGTTCATCCTGCGCAACAAACTGGACGACTCGCCCGTGGACGAGCGCTCCACGGCAGCCCCGCAACCCGGCGTCCCGGTGCCGTTCAAAGGCGATATCTATGCGCGCCACGAGGGCTATCGCCAGGTGATCGGCGACACCCAGGCACCAAAGGAAGATCGCGCCTACGCCCTGTTCCGCGCCATCAACTGCTACGCGCCATCGGGTAACAACAGTTGCGGTGGCACGGACGTCGAACCGGCGGTGCGCAAGGCCTGGTTCCGTCAGCTCAAAAGCGGCTTTGCCGACACGCCGTGGGGCAAGTCCCTGCAGTATTACTGGTAAGGCATGCGGCGTTTTCACGTTGGCCTGCTGCTGGCCCTGTTGAGCGGCGCGCCCGCCCACGCCGCCGTCGACGCCCGCGACCATGACGCCTTCTGGCTGTGGAGCGGGGTCAAGAGCCAACCAGTGCTGGCCCAGGCCAAAAGCCTGTACATCCTGCAAGGGCAGATCAGCGAATCACGCCGTTATCCACAGCGCGGCGTGCGCTTCATCGCTCAGGGCATGGCAATCCCGCGCCTGACCCAGGGCGAGGTCTGGGTGGTTTACCGCGCCCACACCTTGCGCTGGCCTGATTCGGCTTACACCCAGTTACTGGGGCAAGTCGAGCGTTGGCAGCAGGCGGGCAATCCGGTGGTCGGCATCCAGATCGACTTCGACGCCCGCACCCGTTACCTCAACGAGTACGTCGACTTTCTCAAGGACCTGCGCCATCGCCTGCCCGCCCACTATCGCCTGAGCATCACCGGCCTGATGGACTGGAGCAGCAACGCCGACCCCGTCGTGATCGGCCAGCTCAGCGGGGTGATCGACGAAGTGGTGGTGCAAACCTACCAGGGCCGCCACAGCATCCCGAACTACGCCGCCTACCTGCCACGCCTCAACCGCCTGGGGCTGCCGTTCAAGGTCGGGTTAATTCAGGGCGGCGACTGGGACGAACCGGGGTATTTGCAAGACAGCGAGTGGTTCAGGGGGTATGTGGTGTTTTTGCAGAACCAATAGGGCCTGCGGGCCGTTGAAATGAGAAAACCGGCCTAGGCCGGTTTTCTCTTCGCCCATCACCAATCGTACGTCAGGCTCGACACCACCCGGCGCCCTTCGCCGTAGTAGCAATCCCACTCGCTGGTGCAGTTGGCGACGTAGGTCTTGTCTTCGAGGTTCTGCACGTTCAGCGCCAGTTTCACGCCTTTGAGTTGCAACGGCGACTTACTCAGGTCATAGGAAAGGCTGGCATCGTAGACCGTATAAGACGGGATCTTGAACGCGCCTTCGTAGTAGTCGCCGTAGCTGCCTTTGACGTAGCGCGCGCCGACGCCTGCACCCAAACCGGCCAGCGGCGTGTCGCCCAGCAAGGTGTAGTTGACCCACATCGACGCGGTCAGTGGCGGGCTGGCTGCCGGGTGACGACCTTCGCGACCGTCGTTGTCCTTGGTGTACTTGATGTCGTTGCGGGACGCCGAGACGATCACGTTCAGCGCTTCGCTCAACTCGGCCTTGGCTTCCAGCTCAATACCCCTGGAGCGCATGGCACCGCTTTGCTTGCTGAAGCCGGGGTTGCCCAGGTCGGTGGTCAGGAGGTTTTCCTGATCGATCTGATAGGCCGAAATCTGCACGAAGCTGTTCTGGCCCGGCGGTTGATACTTCAGGCCCGCTTCATATTGTTTGCCGGTGGACGGATCGAACGGCGTCTTCCCGACGCTGGTGCCACTCTGCGGGATGAACGATTCGGAATAGCTGACGAAGGGCGCCAGGCCGTTATCGAACAGATAGACAATGCCGCCACGACCGGTGAACGCCTCATCCTTGCGGTTGGTGTGATTGCCGCTGATCGGCTCCTTGTTATCGGTTTCGGCCCAGTCATAACGCCCGCCCAGGACGAAGATCCACTGATCGAGTTTGATCTGGTCCTGCGTGTAGAGGCCGGTCTGGGTCACGGTGTTATCCCAGCGGTAGCGGCCACCGAACTTGATCGGCTTGCCGTACTTGGGGGTGAACAGGTCGATGATCGGCGGATTGCGGTCATACAACCCGTCGAACTTGGAGTTGAAATGGTAGTAGTCGAGCCCGACGATCAGGGTATGGCTGAACGCGCCAGTGTCGAATTCGGCCTGGGCGATGTTGTCCATACCGAAGACGCGGTTGTCCTGTTTCCAGTCCACCCCGTAGCGAGTCATGTAACGTTGATCCTTTGCCCCGGTGCTGGGGTTGGCCACGAATTTGTAGCCATGCAACGGCGCCGTGTAGCGGTCGTCGACGCGGGCATAACGAGCGTTCTGCTTGAACGTCCAGACGTCGTCCAGACGATGGGAAAACTCATAGCCGAACGCGTACTGATTACGTGTGTAATCGTTGACGCCAGGCTCGCCGAGGAACAGGCCACGGTCGATCTTGCCGTTGGGGTTGTGGAACACCGTGCCCACGCTCGGCAGGCCCTGGGCCTCTGGCACGCTGTTGTCTTTCTGGTACTGGGCGAACACATTCAGGCGCGTGTCTTCAGTCGGCTGCCAGGTGAAGCTGGGCGCGATGAACTTGCGCTGGTCTTCGACGTAATCGATCTCGGCATTGCTGTCACTGGCAAGGCCCGTCAGGCGATAGAGGAACTTGCCCTCTTCATCCAGTGGCCCGCCGAGGTCGACCGCGACACTCTTGTGATCGTAACTGCCCGCCTCCAGCACCACTTGGTGCAGCGGTGTGGCGGTCGGGCGCTTGCTCACCATGTTGATGATGCCGCCCGGCTGGTTCTGCCCGTAGAGCACCGACGCCGGGCCCTTGAGGACCTCGACGCGTTCCAGCGAATACGGTTCGATTTGCAGCGCGCCACCGGTGCTGCCGCCGCCGTAAGGCAAGTGCAGACCGTCCAGGTACAGCGGCGCCGGCAGAAAGCCACGGGACGTCGGTTCATCGAACAACTTCACCCGGTCGGAGAAGCCGCCGCCGGTAATCCCCGGCGTGTAAAGCAACGCTTCGGTGACGCTCTGGGCGCCACGGGCCTTGATCTCGGCGGCGGTGATCACGTTGATGGTCTGGGGGATTTCCACCAGCGCCGAGTCGGTCTTGCTGCCAGTGGCGCTGCGCTTGGCGACGATTCCGTCGACCGGTCCCCAGGCACTTTCAACGATCTCGGCGGCGCTGACCCGGGTCGCGCCCAGTTGCAGCGGACCGTCCTGCACGATCGGTTGCAACGACCAGCCGCCATCCGATTGCACCGCTTGCAAGCCGCTGCCGGCGAGCAGACGCGACAGCCCCTGAGCCGTGTCGAAACGCCCCTGCAACCCGACGCTGTGCTTGCCTTCAGTCATTTGCGCATCCACCGACAACAGGATCCCCGCCGCACTGGCGAAGCGGTTCAAGGCCTGATCGAGACTGCCCGCCGGGATCGCGTATTCACGCACCTGATCGACGCTTGAGGATTGGGCCTGAACCAGATTGGGCAGTAAGGGTGTCGCGGCCAAAAGGCTGACAAACAGGCCACGGCGCAAGGCGCCGGCTAACACAAACGTCGACGGTGTCGGGTGAAATGGCATTGCAGGGCTCCCCATGAGAATGCTTCTGATGTGCTTTCATGAGGTATCCCGGCCAGGTTCTGAAAACCGACAAGGCTTGGCCGAAATTATTTTTCGCGATCAGCCTCTGCGCTTCACCGTGACCCAATAGCGGGTCACGGCTTCCACGCGAATCGGCAGGGTGCGTTCAAGGGCGGCGAGGATCGAGTCGGTGTCGTTGAGCGGAAACACCCCGGTCAGCAACAGCCCGGACACGTCATCCTCACAGCGCAACCAGCCCGGCCGGTAACGCGCCAGCTCATGGATGAAGCGGCCCAGGGGCTGGCGTTCGGCAATCAAACGCCCTTCGCTCCAACTGCTGGCATTGACGTCCAGCGGTTGCATCGCGCCCACCTGACGAGCGTTGAACCACAGGCAACTGCCGGCGTCCATCTGCACCGCCGAAGCATGACGCGGGCTGATGCGCACCTGACCTTCGTAGAGTTCGACACGACTGCCGCCGTCCATTTCCCGCACGGTAAACCGGGTGCCCAGCGCCTGAACGTCACCGACTGCGGTCTCGACAATCAACGGGCGAACCGGATCGTGACCGCTGGTGAGCAGGATCTCGCCACGGATCAGCCGCATACGTCGCGCTTGCGCGGTAAACCGCAGGTCCACTGCGCTGTCGCTGTTGAGGGCCAGGCGCGTGCCGTCGCTCAAGGTCAGGTGACGGATCTCCCCGGTGCCCGTGCTCTGCTCGGCAAACGCAGCCCGCCAGGGCTGACTGTCTTGAACCAAATACGCGCTGCCGCCGGCCATCAACAACCCGCCCAGCAGCTTCAGCGCCGTGCGCCGTTGCGCGTCCGGCGCATCGCGCAACACCGCTCGCGCGCTGTCGGCCGGCACGCCACCCAGGGTCTGCTGCAACTGTTGCAGGCGTTGCCAGGCGCGCTGGTGCTCGGGGTTGGCGGTTTGCCAACGGGCAAAGGCCTGACGCTGATCGGCATCCAGCTCACCGCCCCAATGCAGCATCAGCCACTCACTGGCCTGCTCGACAATGGCTGGAGTGATCGGAGCATCGCGGCGCAATTTCATTCTTCGAAGACCACCTGGTAGCAGGCAAGGATCGCCCGGGTCATGTACTTCTGCACCGAACTGACGGTCACGCCCAGGCGCTCGGCAATCTGTGCATAACTCAGCCCTTCGAACTGCGACAGCACGAACGCCTGACGCACATTGTCCGGCATGCGGTCGAGCATGACGTCGATCTGC
Source organism: Pseudomonas purpurea (assembly GCF_039908635.1). Classification (NCBI taxonomy): domain Bacteria; kingdom Pseudomonadati; phylum Pseudomonadota; class Gammaproteobacteria; order Pseudomonadales; family Pseudomonadaceae; genus Pseudomonas; species Pseudomonas purpurea. Next base: position 155,034 of record NZ_CP150918.1, on the reverse strand, counting down.
ATCAGGGTTTCAAGAATCAGCGCCCGGGTCTCCAGTGACGGCGACTCCGGCTCGGGCAGGTGGGCGATGCTTTCCAGGTACGCACGTTCGATGCGCAGGCGCCGCCACTGGTCGATCACCAGATTGCGGGCGATTTGCGCCAGATAGCTGCGGCTTTCCTGATGGCCGGGAAAACGCCCGGACACCAGCAGGCGCAGGAAGGTGTCCTGCGCCACGTCCGCCGCGTGCTCCCGATCGCCCAGGCGCTTGCGCAACCAGCCTTGCAGCCAGCCATGGTGATCGCGGTAAAGACGATGAAGGTGTTCGTTGCCGTCAGTCGTTGCGTCCATGAATGGCTCACGCACATGATTGAGAGCAATTATCATTACACTTTTATTCTGCCCAGGCAAAACGCCGTGATTCAGCGCACAACTGTCGCCTCCTCAAGCGGATACACCGACTGCCATCCGCCGCCCAAGGCCTTGTACAAACCGACCATGGCCAACGACACACCGGTGGCGCTTTCCACTTGTTGTTCCTGAGTGGCCAGCAACGCGCTTTGCACCGTCAGCACGTTGACGAAATCCACGACCCCTTCAACGTATTGCTGCTGCGCGGTGCGCAGGGCGATCTGGTTCTGGCGCACCGCCTCGGCGAGGCTGTCGCGGCGCAGTTGGGTGGAGTTGTAACGGCTCAGTTGATCGTCAATCTCGTGCCAGGCCCGCAGCACGGTGTGCTGATACGCCAACGCCGCTTCCTGCTGTTGCGCCTCACGCAGTTTCAGCACACCACGCAAGCGGCCGCCGTCAAACAGCGGCAGGTTGAATTGCGGACCGATGCCGAACTGACGCGAACTCCAGGAACCAAAATCGCTCAACTGCATGGCTTGCGATCCCACGTTGCCCGACAGCGTAATGCGCGGATAAAAGTCGCCCTTGGCCACGCCGATGCTGGCAGTAGCCGCATGCAGACGCGCTTCGGCCTGACGAATATCCGGGCGCCGTTCGGCCAGTTGCGACGGCAGGCCGATGGCCAACCGGGGCGGCGCCTGCGGCACCGGTGCATCCGTGGACAGCTCGGCGTGCAACGCTTGCGGCGGCTCCCCCATCAACAGGCTCAGGGCGTTGATCAACTGTGACTGGCGCTGCTGCAGCGCCGGCAAATGTGCTTCGATGGCCGCGACTTGGGCGGCCGCTTCGGCCACATCCAGATCGGTCGCCACGCCGTCGGCCAGACGCAGTTGCGACAGCTTCAGGCTGTGGCGGGCAACGTCGAGGTTCTGCTCGGTGACCGCGCGAGTACTCTGCACGCCACGCAATTGAATGTAGTCCTGCGCCGTCTCGGCCAGCACCGCCAACAACACGCCACGGCGATCATTTTCAGCGACTTCGAGGCTCGCATCCGCCGCCTCGGTTTCGCGCCGCACCCGGCCCCATATATCCAGTTCCCAGGACGCCGAAAAACCACCTTCCCAGAGGGAGTACGCCGAGCGACCGTTGTTTGCGGACGGATCGCTCAGGCCTTCTGCACTGTTGCGTTTACGCCCATAACTGCCGGTCGCGGATGTCGTCGGGTATTGCTCGGCGGTGATCACCTGACGTGCCGCACGGCTTTGTTGCAGGCGACTGCTGGCCAGTTGCAAGTCCAGGTTGTCGGTCAGCGCGCGGCGGCTGAGGGCTGACAATTTCGCGTCGTTGAACACCTCCCACCAGCGCTCATCCAGCTCGGCTGTCACCGCTTGGCTGGCAGCGGATTTCTGGGGTTTTGACCATTCGACGACTTGCTGCGCCTGGGGTTTTACAAAGTCCGGGCCGACGGTGCAGGCGCAAAGGCAAACCACACTCATCACCATAACCGCAGACTGAACACTCCCCCTGTGGCGAGCGAGCTTGCTCGCGCTCGAGTGCGCAGCGCTCGTCGATTTAGGGGCCGCTACGCGACCCAGCGTGAGCAAGTTCGCTCGCCACAGAGGCATGTGGTGACTCTGGTTCATCGTTGCGCAACCTCATGTTTGTCAGCACCTGCAGTATCGATACTCGCCTCCACCGACATCCCGACCCGCAAACGCTCGGCCAGTGGCTGACCCGGATCGAGGGTGATTTTCACCGGAATCCGCTGCACTACCTTGGTGAAGTTGCCGGTGGCGTTGTCCGGCTTCACCGACGCGAAGGTCACGCCCGTGGCCGGCGCAATGCTCTCGACCCGCCCGGTCAGGGTTTCACCGCCAAGGCTGTCGACCCGCACCTGCACGTCCTGCCCGGCCTGCACGTCGGTGAGCTGGGTTTCCTGAAAGTTGCCCACCACGTAAGCCTGCTGCAACGGCACCACTGCGAGGATCTTGCTGCCCGGCGTCACGTAAGCCCCGACCCGCACCGCCCGCTCGCCCACCATGCCATCCACCGGCGCGACGATGCGCGTATAGGACAACTCGAAACTGGCCATCTCCAGTGCCGCGTGGGCCCGTTTCAATCCGCCCTCTGCCGCATCGCGCTGCGCCGTGAGGATTTCCACCTGCTTGCGCTCTGCCGCCAGCACCGCCGTGGCGTTGGCCAGCCGTGCGTTCGCCTGATCGATGCGCGTACGCGCCTGCTGGGCGTTTTGCACCGTACCGGCACCGACCCCGGCGAGGTGGTTGTAGCGGTTCAACTCGTGGTCGGCGAACGCCTGCTCGGCTTTGGCGGCGACCACCGTGGCCTGGGCCTGAGCGATAACCGACGCCTGGCGCTCCAGGGTGGCCCGGGCGTTTTGCAACTGGGCCATGGCCACCAGGGTTTCGGCGTCGGCGGCCTGGGCGGCGGCGCGCAGGTCGCGGTCATCAATCAGCGCCAGCAACTGACCGGCCTTGACCTGCTGGTTGTCTTCGACCAGCACTTCCTTGATGAACCCGGCCACGCGCGGGGCCACCAGGGTGAAGTCCGCCGCGACAAACGCATCATTGGTGCTTTGTTGGTTTTTCTTGCCGAACGCCCCCGATGCCAGTCCATAGACCAGCGCAGCGACCACCAGCAGCGCCGCGCTCAGCGCGACTTTGTGTTTGGTTTGGATTGTCATAAAAACCTTCTGTTTCAGTGAACGTTCAAGTCGGCGCGCGCGGCGGATACACCCGCGTCGGCAGCCAGAAAATCAGCAGGATCAGCGCCAGTGCAACGCCGGCCATGCACAGGTAAAGGTCCGAGGAAGTCAGCACCACCGCTTGCTGGTGCAGCCGGTGCGCCAGGCCCGGGGTGTCGCTGTCGGCCAGCGGTGAATTGCCGAGGCGGTCGACCAGCATGGTCGAGTGAAAATGCAGGCGTGCTGTGGTCAGTGCATCCAGTACGCCCGTGGCAACCACCGCCGCCAGGCCTTTCACGGTGTTGAACCACGCCGAGGCGTACGGGCCTTCCACCGGGCTGATGCTGCCCGTGGCCAGCATCAACAACGGCAGCACCGCCATCGGTTGGCCAAAGATCTGCAACAGTTGCAGGGCGTAGAAGTCGTCGCGAATCCACACCGAGGTCAGTTGCGAACCGCCGATGCACGACAGCGCCAGCATGCTCAGGCCAATGCCCAGCACCCAGCGGCAATCGACCCAGCGCACGTTGCACAACGCCGCCACCAGCGGCAGCGCGATCAATTGCGGGCCAGCCATCAACAACATCACCGGGGCCGTTTGAATCGGCCGGTAGCCCTGGACCTGCGCCAGGTAACCCGACGGAATGATGATCACCGCCAGCAGCACCACCAGCACCCCGGCCAGCGTCAGCAAGGCGAACGACAGGTTGCGGATGCCGAGCATCTGCAATTTGAAGAACGGCACCGGTTGCGACCATTCGTTGAACATGAACAGCACCAGCAACAACGCACCACCGCCGAGTAGCCAGCAGATCAGCGCCGACTCGAACCAGTCCAGCCGATTGCCCTGCAAGAGACCGATCACCAGCATGCAGATCGCCGGAAACCCCAGCAGCAAGCCACGCCAGTTGAATTGTTTGAGGCGCTCCAGGCGCAGCGGGTCCTGAGGCAAACCGTAGGCCACGGCGACCATGGCCAGCAGGCTCGGCGCAATGATTTGCCAGAAGGTCCAGCGCCAGCTCACGTATTCGGTCCACAACCCGGCCAGCGGCGTCCCCAGGCCCGGCCCGAACGTGGCCGTCAACGCATAGCCGGCCAGGCCATAAAGCTTGACGTTGGCCGGCAGGAAGCGCAGCGCGACGGTCATCAGCATCGGCGGCAACGCGCCACCGGCCAGCCCTTGCAGGGTGCGCATCAGCAGCAGGCTTTCGTAGTTCGGGGCCAACGGGCTCAGCACCCCGAGCAAGGTGAACAGGGCAATCGCGCAGAGGGTGAAACGCCTTAGTGAAAAGGTCACCGAACACCAAGGGGCGAATGCCATGGCCGCAACCGAGGTCGCGGTGTAGCTGGCGACCAGCCAGGTGCCTTCGTCATAACCGATGGCCAGGGCGCCGCGAATGTCGGCCAGGGCGACCTTGGTCACCATTTCGTTGAGGCCCGACACCAGCACCGCCAGCAACACGCCGACCAACCCGATGATGATGCGCGGACCGAAAACGGGAGGCGCGGCGGCTGCCGGTTTGCTGGCCGCCTGGAGGGTCGCGGGGACAGCGAGGGAAGTCATGTGCGGTAACGCTCCGGAAAACAGAAATACCGGAGCAGTTTATGAACGCAGACAGCTGACGAAAACTGACTTATTGGCAGCTTATAAGTGCGTCTGATGCAGCAATGAGGAGTGTCATGGCCGCTTCACGACCATCAGGATGCCGTATCACCCCGAAGCCGGCTGCGCCGCCTGCCACGTCTCGTCGCAACAGCGTTTGAGGGTTTCGCGCAGCCAGCGGTGGGCCGGGTCCTTGTCGTATCGCGGGTGCCAGGCCTGGGTCAGCATCAAGGTCGGCAATGGCACCGGCAACGCGAATGACTGCAACCGCAAGCCCAGGCGGGTCACGCTCAGCAGCGCCTCCTTGGGCACGGGCAGAATCAGGTCCGAATCGGGCAGCACGAACATCGCGGCATGGAAGCTTGGGGCAATCAGTGTCACCCGCCGCTCAAGGCCCAGCGCATTGAGCGCGGTGTCGATCGGCCCACGGGCCAGGCCACGGCGGGACATGCTGATGTGAGAAAAACTGGCAAAGCGCTCCGGGGTGATTTCCCCGTCGAGCAACGGATGGTTCTCACGTACCAGTCCGACAAAGGTTGTCGAAAACAGGTTCTGGACTTTCACCTCTGGAGTCAGCGGCCGCGTATTGCTGATGCGCAGGTCGATCCGGCCTTCGCGCAGCGCCTCGTCGTCACCATCGCCCTCCGGCACAAAACGCAGCTCGCAGTGCGGGGCCTGGCGGTCCAGGGTGTCGATCAGATGACCGCCGTACACCCCGACGAAAAAGTCGTTGGCACGCACGTTGAACCGCCGACGCAAGGTGCTCATATCCACGTCATCGGCCGAACGAAACAACAACGCCGCTTGCTCCACCACGTCTCGCACCTGATCACGCAGTGCCAGCGCCTTGGGGGTCGGCACCAGGCCTCGTCCGGCCCGCACCAGGATCGGGTCGCCAATTGCTTCGCGAATCCGCGTCAGGGTCCGGCTCATCGCGGCCGGGCTGAGGTTCATCCGCCGCGCCGCGCCCACCACGCTGCCCTCGTCGAGCAACGCATCGAGGGCAACCAGAAGGTTCATGTCCGGGAGTTGCATAGTGAGCACTCGTGGCAGGGCAGGATTGAGCCAGGCGCAATGTTAGCAGCGTTCTCTACCGCGGTAGCCAGAACGCCTTCTTCACGCTTTCAGGCAGTACATCGCTGTACAAGGCTGTCGGCGTGCTCTGACAGCGCCGAACGATGTCCGGCAGCGCATTGAGCAGCTCGCTGTTGAGGTGCGAACCTTCCTCGATTTTTCGCTCATGGGTAAACACCGGTATCAGCAGGGCGGCACTGGTCATGGCGAACGTCGGCATGCTGCTCAGGGGCTTATCGGGATAATTGCCTCGATACTGCGCAACCTCAGTGTTCAAGGCGTTGCAGCGCTGAGACAGCAAGGTCTGAATGGTGTTCTGTGTCTCGGAGACAGCCTTCATGTTGGGTTCCGGCGAGAACACCAGCGTGTTCTGCGCTTCGACCACGGCAGGCAAGTCCGTCGTCACGTCCCAGGGTTTGAACCGCCACTGTCTGACAGCCGCTTTCGCCGCCTCGGCAAATTCGTCGTGGGTGGCACTCAACACCTTCACGTCGCTGACCGAACCGTCGTTATGAATGTTCAGGCTGACCCGCACCTTGCCCGACACGCCAACCAGCGCTGGCGGGTAATGCGGTTTGGGCATGAAGGCCCCGTCTAACGAGGGGTATGCCGCAAACACATTGAGAGAGCACAGCAACGCTGCACTCAACAGCAGAAAACGCATTTGAAAGTCCTTTTAAGAATCGCCAGCCTGCGTCCCACGTGCGGGACACAGGACACTTCGCGATGGAGGGCGCACGCCGCTGCTGGCAAACCAGCGATCAGCACAACGCGGTCACCCTCTTAGCGCTCGTGCAACGCCTCCGCCCGCGCCTTGATGATCGGCTTGAGCAGGTAACTGAGGATGGTTTTCTTGCCGGTGATGATGTCCACCGAAGCGACCATGCCGGGAATGATCAGCAACGGCTTTTCGTCGGTGCCCAGGTGGCTGCGGTCGGTGCGCAGCTTGATCATGTAGTAGGTGGTTTTCTTGTCTTCGTCGGTGATGGTGTCGGCACCGATCTGTTCCAGCGTGGCCTTCAGGCCGCCGTAAATGGTGTAGTCGTAGGCGGTGAATTTGACGATGGCTTCCTGACCGGGGTGCAGGAACGCGATGTCTTGCGGACGAATCTTCGCTTCCACCAGCAGGGTGTCATCCAACGGGACGATTTCAACCATGTCGCTGCCCGGCTGAATCACGCCACCGATGGTGTTGACCAGCAGTTGCTTGACGATCCCGCGCACCGGCGAGGTCACCAGCGTCCGGCTGACGCGGTCTTCCAGGGCCTTGCCGGTCGCCTGGGCCTTGTTCAGGTCCGTGCGCGCTTCGTTGAGCTGGGTCAGCGCCTCGCTGCGGAACTTGCCACGGGTTTCGTCGATCTTGCGCTGCACTTCCTTGATCGCCGATTCGGCACGCGGGATCGCCAGGGTGGTGGCGTCCAGTTGGCCACGGGTTTCGACTTCGGCGCGCTTGAGCCGCAGCACTTCCACCGGCGACACCGCGCCCTGAGCCACGAGTGGCTCCGACATGTTGATTTCCTGGCGCTGCAAGCCCAGTGCGTTGCGGTACTGCGATTGCTTGGAGGTGAATTCGCGCAGCTCTTGCTGGCGCTGAATCAACTGCTCCTGCAAACCACCGATCTCGTCGTGCAGTTGCTGGCGACGACTGATGTACAGCGATTCTTCACTGGCGGCCTGCACCGGTACCGCTTTCATGACGTCGTCCGGGAAAGCCAATGGACGGTCGTCAACTTCCGCGCTCAAGCGTTCAACCCGCAGCAACATCGACAAACGGTCCGCTTCGGTTTCGCCGACGTTGGACACAAACCGCGTGTCGTCCAGACGAATCAGCGGTGCGCCCGCCTCGACGATTTGCCCTTCGCGAACGAAGAGCTCGGCAACAATACCGCCCTCCAGGTTCTGGATTTTCTGGATCTTCGACGAAGGAATCGCCTTGCCATCGCCCTTGGTGACCTCATCGATCACCGCAAAGTTGGCCCACAGCAGCAGAAACACAAAAAAGCCGATGATCGCCCAGATCGTCAGGCGCACCACGCGCGGGGCGTCTTCGATCAACGCCTTGTTGACCTCCGGCAGCGGTTGGCCTTGCAGTGAATCGGTGCCTTTGAAATAACGACGGATCGAGTCCTTCATCCCAGACTTAAGCAACACTGATCTGCCCCTTCTTCAACGCTTCCATCACCACGGCTTTTGGACCATCGGCCAGAATTTGCCCTCGATCGACCACCAGCAATCGGTCAACCAGCGACAGCAGCGATGCCCGGTGCGTCACCAGCACCACGGTTTTGCTTTCCACCACGGCTTGCAGGCGTTGCTTCAAGCGCTCTTCGCCGGTGTTGTCCATGGCGCTGGTCGGCTCATCGAGCAGCAAGATCGGCGGGTTCAGCAACAAGGCACGGGCCAGGGCCACGTTCTGGCGCTGGCCGCCGGACAGGTTCTGCCCGCGCTCGCCCACTTGCAGCTCATAGCCTTGCGGGTGCAGGCGGGCGAATTCGTGGACGCCGGCCAGTTCGGCCGCTTGCAGCACCAGTTCGTCTTCGACGTAACGGGCGCCGGAAACCAGGTTGTCGCGCAGGGTGCCGGCGAGCAACTGGATGTCCTGAGGCACGTAGCCGATGTTGTGGCGCAGTTCACTGACGTCGATCTGGCGGATGTCGACGCCATCCACCAGCAACGCGCCGTCATCCGGTTGATACAGGCCCACCAGCAGCTTGGCCAGCGAGCTTTTGCCCGAGCCGCTGCGCCCGATGATGCCGATCTTCTCGCCCGGCTTGATGATCAGGTTGATGTTCTTCAGTGCCGCGTTCTGCTGGCCCGGGTAGGTGAAGTTCAGTTGACGGCATTCGATGGCGCCTTGCAGGACCTTGCGGCTCAGCGGGCGCTCTTCGAAGTTGCGCTCTTGCGGCAACTCCATCATCTGGTCGACCGAGGTCATGGTGACCCGCGCCTGCTGGTAACGCGTGAGCAAGCCGGACAACGACGCCAGCGGGCTCAGGGCGCGGCCGCTGAGCATGTAGCAGGCAATCAGGCCGCCCATGCTCAGGTTACCGGCAATGATCTGGTACACGCCGAAGACAATCATGATCACGCCCGCCAGTTGCTGGATCAGCAGGGTGATGTTCATCGCCAGGCCGGAGAGCATTTTCACCCGCAACTCGAGGCGGCTGAGGGTGCCGATGGTCTGTTCCCACTGGTACTGGCGTTCGCTTTCAGCGTTGTTGACCTTGACCGCATCCAGCCCGGCCAACGTCTCGATCAGGCTCGACTGACGCTCGGCGCCCAGGGCCATGGTGCGTTCCATGGTTGCCACCAACGGCTTCTGCAAGGCATAGCCGATCAACAGGGCAATCGGGAACGCCAGGACGGGGATCCACACCAGATGGCCGCCGAGGATGGCGATCACCAGGAAGATCAGCAGCGTAAACGGCAGGTCGATCAGGCTGGTCAGGGTCAGCGACGCCAGGAAGTCGCGCAGGCTCTGAAACTCGTGGATGTTCTGGGCAAAGCTGCCGACCCGCGCCGGGCGGTACTTCATGGCCATGCCGACGATCCGCTCGAACAACGTCGCGGAGATGATCAGGTCGGTTTTCTTGCCGGCCAGGTCCAGGCACAAACTGCGCAGGCTTTTAAGCACCAGGTCGAACAGGTAGGCACCGGTAATGCCGATGGCCAGCACCCAGAGGGTCGCTTCGGCCTGGTTCGGTACCACGCGGTCATAGACGTTCATCACAAACAGCGGCGCAGCCATGGCGATGATGTTGATCAGCAGGCTGGCGGCGATGGCGTCGGCATACAGCCAGCGCGAACGCTTGAGGGTGTCGCGAAACCAGGAACGCGCGCGAGGAATCAGCGTGCCGTGGTTCACGTCGAATTTGTGTTGGGGTTGGGCGAAGAACACTTGCCCGGTGTAATCGTCGGCGAGCAGCTCACGGCTGACGCAGACTTCACCGCCGTCGCTTTCGCTGAGCAGCAAACGCGCCTGGTCGTCACCTTGCCAGCCCAGCAGAACGGCGCTGCGGCCGTCCTTGAGCAACAACAGCGCCGGCATGGCGATGGCCGGGATCTGCTCCAGTTTGCGCTGCAACACCCGCCCTTGCAGGCCGGCGCGTGCAGCGGCACGCGGGAGCAACTCGACACTCAAGCGCTGCTTGGGCAATGGCAGACCGGTGGTCAGCATGGCCGCGCTCGCCGGCTTCTGGTGCAACGTGCACAGCGCCAGCAGGCCATCCAGTAACGGATCGTCATGCAACGCACGTGGATCATGACTGAGATGAACTCGACTGACTTCTGATTCCACGCTCGGCAACCTTGGCTAACTATTGAACAAAAAAGGGTCTGCTCAATTCATGCCGGGCAGTTGGACCTTGGGCTTCACGTCATTGGATACGACGGAGGCCATCGGTGCGACCACTCCCTGGCTCTTGAGCAACTCGCCCATGGTCGCCTTGATTCGATACTGAGTAAATAACTGAATGTTTTTGATTTCCGCCAAACGACGGGAAGCGGTGAACAGTTCGTTCTCACTGTCGAGCAAGTCGAGCAGGGTACGCTCGCCGAGGCTGAATTGTTTCTGATAGGCGGTGCGCACGCTGGTGCTGTAGTCGACATACTGCTGAGCGATCGGCACCTGGGCGTTGGCATTGTTCAAGGCGTTCCAGGCCAGGCCCAGCTCCTCGTTCAAGACCCGCAGGGCGTTATTGCGAATATCCAGCGCCTGGGTGGACTGATAGGCCTTGGATTCCAGGTCAGCCTTGTTGCTGCCACCGGCAAACAGGTTGAAGCGCATGCGCAACATCGCCTGCCATTCATTGTTGTGACCGTTCTGGCCGTCCAGGTCATTGTCGGCGGTGCGGCCCAACTCGGCATCGAAGCGCGGGTAGAACGTCGATTTGGCCGTGTCGTACTGCTTCTCGGCGGCAACGATGTCCGATTCGGCGGAACGCAGGATCGGGCTGTTCTCCAGCATTTGCTGGCGGGCTTCATTCAGGTCGGCGGGCAGCATCGCAACAAAGCTGTTCGGACGCTCCAGTTGATCAGGCATCTGGCCCACAGCACTGAGGAAGTTGGTCTGGGCATCGGCCAGGTTGGTCTGTTCGGTGATCAGGTTGTTGCGAGCCTGCGCCAGACGGGCTTCAGCCTGATCGCGGTCAGCGGTACGGCCAACGCCGCGCTCGGTGCGCAATTTGATCTGGTCGAAAATCCGTTCGTGGTTGCGCAGGTTGTCCTGGGCCAGTTGCACGAACTCACGACGGGTCAGCACGTCGAGGTACACCTGGGCCACGGTCAGCGCGGTGCGCTCGGAAGTGCCCAGCAAGGAATAGGCACGGGAGTTGACGGTGGCTTGTTGACGCCCGACTTCGCTGGACGTCGCAAAACCGTCAAACACCATCTGTTGAAGACGCAGGCTCGATTCGCCGCGGTTCAGGGTTTCCCAGTGATTGTTGCCGGTGCCCGCGCGGGTGGTCGGGTTGTCGGTGCCTTCACGGCCATAACCGCCCAGCAGATCGACCCGTGGCAGGTATCCGCCTTTGGCCGCTTTTAATTGATAATCCGCGGCGATTCGGCTGTTAACGCCCGCCTGGATTTCCGGGTGCACGTCCAGAGCCTGTTGCATGGCCTCTGGAAGGGTTTGTGCTTGAACGAAACTGGCGGCGAGGACGAACGGAATAGCCTTGAACACGTGCGAACGCATAGATAAATTTCCCAGGACTTCTTGTCTCAAATCACAGCAGAACGTGGTGCTGCGTCGGAAGATGGCAACCAGAGTGACCGTATATCGGAAAGTTCAAAATCGGAACTGGGTCACACACTGTAGGACAGGTCGCCGCATAAATATCAATGTGACATTACCGGGACGATTGTTTAGGATGGCACCCAGAAGGTCAATAGTTTGGCATAAAGTTAATTTCGAAAGATTCTAGCCAAATTATTGACGAAAGCCCTGTTAAACAGTGCGTCAAATACTTTACAAGTACGTCCAGACCGAGGTGGCAAAGGCCCCGCGGGTACATGGAAGTCAACTGAACGGAACGTCCGGAGAATCCTCAATGAGCAGTGTTGTTGCCATCGTCAAAAGCATTGTCGGTCAAGTTTTCGCGGTGTCCCCCGAGGGCATCAGACGCGTACTCATTGAAGGCGACCGGCTGTTCGTGGGCGACCAGGTCGACACCGGCCCGGCTGGCGCGGTCACCCTGGAACTGGCTGACGGCCGCAGCCTGGACCTGGGCCGCGACACGCAATGGAGCGGCAGCGCGCCGGATTCCAGCACCGACCTGGCACAAGCCACCGCGCAATCCGCGCCATCGGTTGACGAACTGCAACAAGCTATCGCCGCGGGCGTCGACCCGACGACCGCCTTCGAAGCCGCTGCAGCAGGCCCGACCGCCGCAGGCTCGGGCGGTGCTGCCGGTGGTGGTCACAGCTTCGTGGTGCTCGATGCCACGGCCGGCCGTGTCGACCCGACCATTGGCTTCCCGACCGCAGGCATCGGCTCTGCAACCTCGGCGGTGGACAACACCGTCGGCGGCCAGAACAACGACAGTGGCAACGGTAACAATGTGCTGCGTGGCTCGACCCTGAGCCTCAGCGCAACCCCGACCATCACGGAAGCCGGCGGCGTGCTGGTGTACACCGCGACGCTCACCGAGGCCCCCCTCACCGACCTGATCGTGACCCTGTCCAACGGCTCGGTGATCGTGATCCCGGCCGGCCAACTGACCGGCAGCGTCAACGTGCCACTGGCCCCCAATGACAGCGTCTATATCGACCCGGGCCAACTGACCGTCGACGTCGCCCGCACCACCGGCGGTGGCGGCCTGGTGCTGACAGTCGACCCGACGCCGGCTGTCACTCAGATCACCGACACCATCGACACCACCACCGTCACCCTGACGGCCAATCCGACCGTCACCGAAGGCGGCCAGATTACCTATACCGCGACCCTGACCAGCCCGGCGCAGACACCGGTCACCGTGACCCTGTCCAACGGTTCGACCATCACCATCGAAGCCGGCAAAACCACCGGCACCGTGAACGTCGATACCCCGCCAAATGACGTGTACAACAACAGCAGTACCGTCAGCACCACGATTACCGGCGCCACTGGCGGCAACTTTGAAAACCTGGTGCCGGGCACCACGCCTGCCGTCACCACGATCAACGACTCGATCGACAACACCGGCCTGACCCTGACGGCCACCGAAAGTGTCACCGAAGGTGGCCAGATCACTTACACCGCGACGCTGACCAACCCGGCGCAGACACCGGTTACCGTGACCCTGTCCAACGGTTCGACCATCACCATCGAAGCCGGTAAAACCACCGGTACTGTGAACGTCGACACCCCGCCGAATGACGTCTACAACAACGGCGGCACCGTCAGCACCACGATTACCGGTGCCACCGGCGGCAACTTTGAAAACCTGGTGCCGAGCACCACGCCTGCCGTTACCACGATCAACGACTCGATCGACAACACCGGCCTGAGCCTGACCGCCACCGGCACCGTGGTTGAAGGTGGCCAGATCACCTACACCGCCACCCTGACCAACCCGGCCGGCACGCCGATGACCGTGACCTTGAGCAACGGCTCGGTCATCACCATCGAAGCCGGCAAAACCACCGGCAGCGTGGTCGTCGACACGCCGCCAAACGACGTCTACAACAATGGCAGCACCGTCAGCACCACGATTACCGGCACCACCGGCGGTAACTTCGAGCAACTGACCCCGAGCACCGAGCCGGCACTCACCACCATCACCGACTCCAAGGACGACACCGGCCTGAGCCTGTCGGCGTCCACCGAAGTCGCCGAAGGTGGCTCGATTCTCTACACCGCGACCCTGACCAATGCGGCCCAGACCCCTGTCACCGTCACGTTGAGCAATGGTGCGGTTATCACCATCGCGGCCGGCGCAACAACCGGTACCGTCAGTTTTCCGGCACCGGCCGACGACGTCTATAAAGACGCCGGTACGGTGGAAGTCACCATCAAGGACGCCAGCGGCGGTAACTTCGAGAACCTGGTGACCAGCGATGTGCCTGCCGTCACGGTGGTTAATGACACGATCGATACCAGCACCGTTTCGCTGACCGCGACTGAAAACGTCGCTGAAGGCGGCACCGTGGTGTACACCGCTTCGGTTACCGCGCCAGTCACTGGCTCGCCAGTGGTTATCACGTTGTCGAACGGCCAGACCATCACTATTCCAGTGGGCGCGAGTTCCGGGACCGTGAGTTTTGTTGCGCCGAATGATGTGTTGGCCGGTGGCAGCTCCCTGAGCGTGAAGATCGACGACGCCAAGGGCGGCAACTACGAAAAACTGGCCATCGACAGCAAGCCCGCCGACACCTCGGTGACCGACGTCAACGACACCACCAACCTCTCGCTGAGCGCGACCGGTTCGGTGGATGAAGGTGGCCAGATCACCTATACCGCGACCTTGACCAACGCGGCCGGCACCCCAGTGACCGTGACCCTGTCGAACGGTTCGACCATCACCATCGACGCCGGCAAGACCACCAGTACCGTGACCATCGACGCGCCGAAAGACAGCGTCTACATCGATGCGAGCAAGGTTGAAGCGACCATCACCGGTACCGCCGGTGGTAACTTCGAAAACCTGGTGACCAGCGACAAACCAGCGGTCACCGTGGTCAACGACACCATCGATACCAGCACCGTTTCGCTGACCGCGACTGAAAACGTCGCTGAAGGCGGCACCGTGGTGTACACCGCTTCGGTAACAGCGCCCGTCACCGGTTTGCCGGTGGTTATCACGTTGTCGAATGGCCAGACCATCACCATTCCAGTGGGCGCCAGCTCCGGCACCGTGAACTTCATCGCGCCAAATGATGCATTGGCCGGCGGCAACTCCCTGAGCGTCAAGATCGACGACGCCAAGGGCGGCAACTACGAAAAACTGGCCATCGACAGCAAGCCCGCCGACACCTCGGTGACCGACGTCAACGACACCACCAACCTGTCGCTGAGCGCGACCGGCTCAGTGGATGAAGGCGGCCAGATTACTTACACCGCGACCCTGACTAACGCGGCTGGCACCCCGGTGACCGTGACGTTGAGCAACGGCTCGACCATCACCATCGACGCCGGCAAAACCACCGGCACCGTGACCATCGACGCGCCGAAAGACAGCGTCTACATCGACGCCGGCAAGGTCGAAGCGACCATCACCGGCACCGCCGGTGGCAATTTCGAGAACCTAGTGACCAGCGACAAACCAGCCGTCACCGTGGTGAACGACACCATCGACACCAGCACCGTTTCGTTAACCGCGACTGAAAACGTCGCTGAAGGCGGCACCGTGGTGTACACCGCCAGCGTCACCGCGCCAGTGACCGGTTCGCCGGTGGTGGTGACCTTGTCCAACGGTCAGACCATCACCATCGCTGTGGGCGCAAGCTCCGGCACCGTGAGCTTCATCGCCCCGAACGACGCCCTCGCGGGCGGCAACTCCCTGAGCGTCAAGATCGACGACGCCAAGGGCGGCAACTACGAAAAACTGGCCATCGACAGCAAGCCCGCCGACACCTCGGTGACCGACGTCAACGACACCACCAACCTGTCGCTGACCGCGACCGGTTCGGTGGATGAAGGCGGCCAGATTACTTACACCGCGACCCTGACTAACGCGGCGGGCACCCCGGTGACCGTGACGTTGAGCAACGGCTCGACCATCACCATCGACGCCGGCAAGACCACCGGTACCGTGACCATCGACGCGCCGAAAGACAGCGTCTACATCGATGCGGGCAAGGTTGAAGCCACCATCACTGGCACTGCCGGCGGTAACTTCGAAAACCTGGTGACCAGCGATAAAGCTGCCGTCACCGTGGTCAACGACACCATCGATACCAGCACCGTTTCGCTGACCGCGACTGAAAACGTCGCTGAAGGCGGCACGGTGGTGTACACCGCTTCGGTTACCGCGCCCGTCACCGGTTCGCCAGTGGTTATCACGTTGTCGAACGGCCAGACCATCACTATTCCAGTGGGCGCTAGCTCCGGGACTGTGAACTTCATCGCGCCAAACGACGCCCTCGCGGGCGGCAACTCCCTGAGCGTCAAGATCGACGACGCCAAGGGCGGCAACTACGAAAAACTGGCCATCGACAGCAAGCCCGCCGACACCTCGGTGACCGACGTCAACGACACCACCAACCTGTCGCTGACTGCGACCGGTTCGGTGGACGAAGGCGGCCAAATCACTTACACCGCGACCCTGACTAACGCGGCTGGCACCCCGGTGACCGTGACCCTGTCGAACGGTTCGACCATCACCATCGACGCCGGCAAAACCACCGGCACCGTGACCATCGACGCGCCGAAAGACAGCGTCTACATCGACGCCGGCAAGGTCGAAGCCACCATCACCGGCACTGCCGGCGGTAACTTCGAAAACCTGGTGACCAGCGATAAAGCTGCCGTCACGGTGGTTAATGACACCATCGACACCAGCACCGTTTCGCTGACCGCGACTGAAAACGTCGCTGAAGGCGGCACCGTGGTGTACACCGCCAGCGTCACCGCGCCAGTGACCGGTTCGCCGGTGGTGGTGACCTTGTCCAACGGTCAGACCATCACCATCGCTGTGGGCGCAAGCTCCGGCACCGTGAGCTTCATCGCCCCGAACGACGCCCTCGCGGGCGGCAACTCCCTGAGCGTCAAGATCGACGACGCCAAGGGCGGCAACTACGAAAAACTGGCCATCGACAGCAAACCCGCCGACACCTCGGTGACCGACGTCAACGACACCACCAACCTCTCGCTGACCGCGACCGGCTCAGTGGATGAAGGCGGCCAGATTACTTACACCGCGACCCTGACTAACGCGGCGGGCACCCCGGTGACCGTGACGTTGAGCAACGGCTCGACCATCACCATCGACGCCGGCAAAACCACCGGCACCGTGACCATCGACGCGCCGAAAGACAGCGTCTACATCGACGCCGGCAAGGTCGAAGCCACCATCACCGGCACTGCCGGCGGTAACTTCGAAAACCTGGTGACCAGCGATAAAGCTGCCGTCACCGTGGTCAACGACACCATCGATACCAGCACGGTTTCGCTGACTGCGACGCCGGATGTGGCTGAAGGTGGCACGGTGGTTTACACCGCTTCGGTAACAGCGCCAGTCACTGGCTCGCCAGTGGTTATCACGTTGTCGAACGGCCAGACCATCACTATTCCAGTGGGCGCGAGCTCCGGGACTGTGAACTTCATCGCGCCAAATGATGCATTGGCCGGTGGCAGCTCCCTGAGCGTGAAGATCGACGACGCCAAGGGCGGCAACTACGAAAAACTGGCCATCGACAGCAAGCCCGCCGACACCTCGGTGACCGACGTCAACGACACCACCAACCTGTCGCTGAGCGCGACCGGCTCGGTGGATGAAGGCGGCCAGATTACTTACACCGCGACCCTGACTAACGCGGCTGGCACCCCGGTGACCGTGACGTTGAGCAACGGCTCGACCATCACCATCGACGCCGGCAAAACCACCGGCACCGTGACCATCGACGCGCCGAAAGACAGCGTCTACATCGACGCCGGCAAGGTCGAAGCCACCATCACCGGCACTGCCGGCGGTAACTTCGAAAACCTGGTGACCAGCGATAAAGCTGCCGTCACCGTGGTCAACGACACCATCGATACCAGCACCGTTTCGCTGACCGCGACTGAAAACGTCGCTGAAGGCGGCACCGTGGTGTACACCGCCAGCGTCACCGCGCCAGTGACCGGTTCGCCGGTGGTGGTGACCTTGTCCAACGGTCAGACCATCACCATCGCTGTGGGCGCAAGCTCCGGCACCGTGAGCTTCATCGCCCCGAACGACGCCCTCGCGGGCGGCAACTCCCTGAGCGTGAAGATCGACGACGCCAAGGGCGGCAACTACGAAAAACTGGCCATCGACAGCAAGCCCGCCGACACCTCGGTGACCGACGTCAACGACACCACCAACCTGTCGCTGAGCGCGACCGGCTCGGTGGACGAAGGCGGCCAAATCACTTACACCGCGACTCTGACTAACGCGGCTGGCACCCCGGTGACCGTGACGTTGAGCAACGGCTCGACCATCACCATCGACGCCGGCAAAACCACCGGCACCGTGACCATCGACGCGCCGAAAGACAGTGTCTACATCGATGCGGGTAAAGTCGAAGCGACCATCACCGGCACCGCCGGTGGTAACTTCGAAAACCTGGTGACCAGCGATAAAGCTGCCGTCACGGTGGTTAATGACACCATCGACACCAGCACCGTTTCGCTGACCGCGACTGAAAACGTCGCTGAAGGCGGCACCGTGGTGTACACCGCCAGCGTCACCGCGCCAGTGACCGGTTCGCCGGTGGTGGTGACCTTGTCCAACGGTCAGACCATCACCATCGCTGTGGGCGCAAGCTCCGGCACCGTGAGCTTCATCGCCCCGAACGACGCCCTCGCGGGCGGCAACTCCCTGAGCGTCAAGATCGACGACGCCAAGGGCGGCAACTACGAAAAACTGGCCATCGACAGCAAGCCCGCCGACACCTCGGTGACCGACGTCAACGACACCACCAACCTGTCGCTGAGCGCGACCGGCTCAGTGGATGAAGGCGGCCAGATTACTTACACCGCGACCCTGACTAACGCGGCTGGCACCCCGGTGACCGTGACGTTGAGCAACGGCTCGACCATCACCATCGACGCCGGCAAAACCACCGGCACCGTGACCATCGACGCGCCGAAAGACAGCGTCTACATCGACGCCGGCAAGGTCGAAGCCACCATCACCGGCACTGCCGGTGGTAACTTCGAAAACCTGGTGACCAGCGACAAACCAGCGGTCACCGTGGTGAACGACACCATCGATACCAGCACGGTTTCGTTGACTGCGACGCCGGATGTGGTTGAGGGCGGGACCGTGGTGTACACCGCGTCCGTCACTGCGCCCGTCACTGGTTCGCCAGTGGTTATCACGTTGTCGAACGGCCAGACCATCACTATTCCAGTGGGCGCTAGCTCCGGGACTGTGAACTTCATCGCACCAAATGATGCGTTGGCCGGTGGCAGTTCCCTGAGCGTGAAAATCGACGACGCCAAGGGCGGCAATTACGAAAAACTGGCCATCGACAGCAAACCCGCCGACACCTCGGTGACCGACGTCAACGACACCACCAACCTCTCGCTGACCGCGACCGGCTCAGTGGATGAAGGCGGCCAGATTACTTACACCGCGACCCTGACCAACGCCGCTGGCACGCCAGTGACCGTGACGTTGAGCAACGGTGCAGTCATCACCATCGACGCAGGTAAAACCACCGGCACCGTGACGGTCGACGCGCCGAAAGACGACGTCTACATCGATGCCGGCAAAGTCCAGGCGACCATCACCGGCGCCAACGGTGGCAACTTCGAAAAACTGGTCACCAGCGACAAGGCCGCGGTAACTGACGTCACCGATACCATCGACACCACGACGGTCAAACTGACCGCCACCCCGAACGCCGCCGAAGGCGGGACCGTGGTCTACACCGCGTCCGTGACCTCGCCGGTCACTGGTTCGCCGGTGGTGGTGACCTTGTCCAATGGCCAGATCATCACCATCGCTGTGGGCGCAAGCTCCGGCACCGTGAACTTCATCGCCCCGAACGATGCATTGGCCGGTGGCAGTTCCTTGAGCGTCAAGATCGACGACGCCAAGGGTGGCAACTTCGAAAAACTGGCCATCGACAGCAAGCCCGCCGACACCTCGGTGACCGACGTCAACGACACCACCAACCTGTCGCTGAGCGCGACCGGTTCGGTGGATGAAGGCGGCCAGATCACTTACACCGCGACCCTGACTAACGCGGCCGGCACCCCGGTGACCGTGACCCTGTCGAACGGCTCGACCATCACCATCGAGGCCGGCAAGACCACCGGTACCGTGACCATCGACGCGCCGAAAGACAGCGTTTACATCGATGCCGGCAAGGTTGAAGCGACCATCACCGGTACCAACGGTGGTAACTTCGAAAACCTGGTGACCAGCGACAAGCCAGCCGTCACCGTGGTCAACGACACCATCGACACCAGCACCGTTTCGCTGACTGCAACGCCGGATGTGGCTGAAGGTGGCACGGTGGTTTACACCGCTTCGGTAACAGCGCCCGTCACCGGTTCGCCGGTGGTTATCACGCTGTCGAACGGCCAGACCATCACCATTCCAGTGGGCGCCAGCTCCGGCACCGTGAACTTCATCGCGCCGAACGATGCATTGGCCGGTGGCAGCTCCCTGAGCGTGAAGATCGACGACGCCAAGGGCGGCAACTACGAAAAACTGGCCATCGACAGCAAACCCGCCGACACCTCGGTGACCGACGTCAACGACACCACCAACCTCTCGCTGACCGCGACCGGCTCAGTGGATGAAGGCGGCCAGATTACTTACACCGCGACCCTGACTAACGCGGCTGGCACCCCGGTGACCGTGACCCTGTCGAACGGCTCGACCATCACCATCGAGGCCGGCAAGACCACCGGTACCGTGACCATCGACGCGCCGAAAGACAGCGTTTACATCGATGCCGGCAAGGTTGAAGCGACCATCACCGGTACCAACGGTGGTAACTTCGAAAACCTGGTGACCAGCGATAAAGCTGCCGTCACGGTGGTTAATGACACCATCGACACCAGCACCGTTTCGCTGACCGCGACTGAAAACGTCGCTGAAGGCGGCACCGTGGTGTACACCGCCAGCGTCACCGCGCCAGTGACCAGTTCGCCGGTGGTGGTGACCTTGTCCAACGGTCAGACCATCACCATCGCTGTGGGCGCAAGCTCCGGCACCGTGAGCTTCATCGCCCCGAACGACGCCCTCGCGGGCGGCAACTCCCTGAGCGTCAAGATCGACGACGCCAAGGGCGGCAACTACGAAAAACTGGCCATCGACAGCAAGCCCGCCGACACCTCGGTGACTGACGTCAACGACACCACCAACCTCAGCCTGAGCGCGACTGACTCGGTGGCTGAAGGTGGCCATATCACCTACACCGCGACCCTGACCAACGCCGCTGGCACGCCAGTGACCGTGACGTTGAGCAATGGCGCCGTGATCACCATCGACGCTGGTAAAACCACCGGCACCGTCACGGTCGACGCGCCGAAAGACGACGTCTACATCGATGCCGGCAAAGTCCAGGCGACCATCACCGGCGCCAACGGTGGCAACTTCGAAAAACTGGTCACCAGCGACAAAGCTGCGGTGACTGACGTTACCGATACCATCGATAAAACCGAAGTCAGCATCAGCGGCAGCAGCCAGGTCACTGAAGGTCAGACCGCCAACTACACCGTGACCCTGTCGCACCCGTCGCAAACCGAAGTGACGCTGAATATCAGCTACAGCGGCACCGCTAAAGACGGCTCGGACTTCACCGGCGTGTACACGGTGAAAATCCCGGCCGGCGCCAGCACCGCCACCTTCAACATCGCGACCATCGACGACAAGATCACCGAAGGCACCGAGAACTTCGTGGTCAAGATCGACTCGGCCTCCGGTGGCAACTTCGAAAGCCTGGTGGTCAGCAGCACCAACGGCAGCGTCAATACCTCGATCATCGACAACGATGCGCCGCCGGTCATCGACCTGGACGCCAACAACTCCAGTGGCGCAACCGGTGCCGACTACAAGGTGACGTTCACCGAAGGCACCGCCGGGCCAGGTGTGTCGATTGCCGACACGGACCTTTCGATCACCGACCCGGACAGCACGATGCTGACCGGCGCCACCATCGTGCTGACCAACCGTCAGCCGGGTGACTCGCTGAACCTGGGCAACAGCGTCAACGGCATCACCATCAATGCCGACAGCAAGAATGGCTCGATCACCCTGACGTTGTCCGGCAATGCAACGCTGGCCGACTACATGCAGCAGATCAAAAACATCACCTTCACCAACAACAGTGAAGACCCGAGCACCACGCCTCGGACCATCACCGTGACCGTGACCGATGGCGGCAACTACTCCAACGTGGCCACCACCACCGTCAACGTGGTGGCGGTCAACGATGCACCGGTCGCCACTGGCGGCGCGGTCACCGGCACCGAAGACACCCCGCTGATCCTCGGCTGGTCGAACTTCGGTGTGAGCGATGTGGACAGCCCTGCCGCCAGCCTGGGCGTGAAAATCACCCAACTGCCGGGCGACGGGAAACTGCAGTACCTGGACGGTTCGACCTGGAAAGATGTGGCGAACAACCAGACCTTCACCAAGGCAGACATCGACAGCGGCAAGCTGCGCTTCATGCCTGATGCCAACGAATCCGGCACCGACGGCTACGGCGGCACCAAGGTCGGCGATCAGCAATCTGATTACGCACAGATCAAGTTCCAGCCAACCGACGGTCAACTGCTGGGTAATACCGGCACGGTGAAAGTCGACATCACGCCAGTCGCCGATACGCCGACACTGAGCATCGCCGGCAACAACGTGACCTCCACCGGCCTGATCAAGGAAGTCTGGACCGGTCTGGCTGGCCTGGGCACCAACGGTAATGGCGCGCCATCCGACACCCTGAAATCGGTGATCGATGCCGCTGGCAAACCGAACAGCAGCACCACCGTGACCAACGTGCAGTCTGACGGCAGCGTGACCGCGGGCACCGCGTCGAAAACTTCCGGGCTGATCTACCTTGAAGCCGGCAAGACCTACAGCTTCAGCGGCGTCGGCGATGACAGCTTGCTGGTGACCATCGGCGGCAAAAACGTGGCCAGCGCCCTGTGGGGCAACGGCGGGCAGCTCAGCGGTTCGTTCACGCCGACCACCAGCGGTTACTACACCCTGGACATCTACCACCATAACCAGAGCGGCCCGGGCAGCTATGACGTCAACCTGTCGGTCAATGGCAGCACGCCTGTCGACCTGAACACCGCAGGCGTGCCGATCTACACCGGCGTGACTGACCTGGTGAATGCCGGCGTGACGGTCTCCGACCTGCACGGCAGCAATGGCGAGGGTTACTACGACGGCTACAAACTCAACGAAGGCGCCGAGGGCGGCAGCGTTCATCTGTCGAAGATCACCACCGCACTGACCGACACCGACGGCTCCGAAAGCCTGAGCGTGAAAATCGGTGGCATTCCGGCAGGCTCGGTACTCACCGATGGCGCCGGCCACACCTTCACCGCTGGCGCGACCACGGGTGAAGCGAACGTGACGGGCTGGAACCTCGGCACCCTGACGATCACCCCGCCGCCGTACTACAACGGTTCGTTCAACCTGACCGTGACCTCGACCTCCACCGAGTCCCTCGGCGGCTCGGCACCGAGCACCGCGCAAATCCCGGTCACCGTCTACCCGGCGGTGTACAACGCGGTCACGGCCACTGCGGCGGACGACAACATCACCGGCACTGACGGCAACGACATCATGGTCGCCGACATCGGCGGGCTGACCGTGGTGCCTGGCGCCAACTACAACATCGCTTTCATGGTCGACAGCTCCGGCAGCATGAGCGCGGCCTCGATCAACGCGGCCAAGGACTCGCTGACATCGGTGTTCAACACCCTCAAGCAAAGCCTGGCCAGCAACGGTTCGGGCACGGTGAATATTTTCCTGGCGGACTTCGATAACCAGGTCAACAAGTCGATCTCGGTCAACCTGAACGATCCGGGTGCCCTGACACAGCTCAAATCCGTGCTGGACTCCATGGCGTCCGGCGGCGGCACCAACTACGAAGACGTGTTCAAGGCCACGGCCAACTTCTTCCAGAGCGGCATGGCCACCGGTAACAACAATGCGACCAACCTGACTTACTTCATCACCGACGGTAAGCCAACGTATTACCAGACCAACGAACAGACCAACCCGACGCTGTACGGCAACGTGAAGCTCGATGACGTGCTGACCACCAGCAACTACTCGCTGGGCCAGACTTACAGCGCCTACATCGATAACACCCACGCGCTGTCCATCAACAGTTCGGGCGCCGCCACGCTGTCGACCTGGAACGGTAACCGCTGGGTCGACAAAGGCCTGGGCACCGTACACGCTCAGGGCGACGGCACCTATGAGATCTCCAAACTCGGGGGCACCGGTTACGCCGAGTACTGGAACTACATCGACTCGGCCAACAACTCCAGCGCCAGCTTCACGCTGCTGAGCAAGCTGTCGCAGGTCGAGGCCATCGGCCTGAACAACGACGTCGGCCTCAATGACCTCAAGCCTTACGACACCGATGGCAAGCCGCAAACCAACATTGATCCGAAGGACCTGGCCAACTCGATCATCGGCCACACCGAAGCAACGATGCCAGGGTCCGACACCGTCAGTGGTGGCGACGGCAATGACATTTTGTTCGGCGACCTGGTGAGCTTCAACGGGATTGCCGGCGAGGGTTACCAGGCCATGCAAGCGTTCGTCGCCCAGCAAACCGGCGTGGATGTCAGCAAAGTCACCACCAGCAACGTGCACCAGTACATTACCGAGCACTACACCGCGTTCGATGTGTCCGGTTCACATGACGGTAACGACACCCTGCTGGGCGGTGCCGGCAACGACATCATCTTCGGCCAGGGCGGCAACGACCTGCTCGACGGCGGCAAGGGCAATGACATCCTGCTCGGCGGCACCGGTAGCGACACGCTGATCGGCGGTCAGGGCAACGACATCCTGATTGGCGGCTCGGGTGCCGACACCTTCGCCTGGAAGGCCGGTGACGTTGGCAACGACGTGATCAAGGACTTCAAGGCCAGCGAAGGCGACCGGATCGACCTGCGTGATCTGTTGCAGGGCGAGAGCGGCAGCACCATCGACAACTTCCTGAAGATCACCACGGTTGAAGGCGTGTCGACCTTGCAGGTCAGCTCCGAAGGCAAGCTCAACTCGGCTGGCGGCGTGGCCAACGCAGACGTGACGATCAAGCTGGAAGGCAACAACTGGTCCGGTCAGAGCATCAACTCGCTGATCGCCGGCAGTGACCCAACCATCAAGATCGACCACAACAACAGCTGATCCGGCCCCTGGCGGTCGCCCTCACCGGGCGGCCGTCATGCGCCGCCATCACCGCCCCGTGACGATTTCGTCGTCGCACCGCATACTCGCGTCCGTTGGCCTATGCTGCTGACAGCATGACGCTGGTCCATTCATGAGGGATTCTCAATGTTCTACGTGCAACGCGATGCACAAGGCCTTCTGGTTCGCGTGGAAGCCGCCGCTTATGCCGAAGCGACGGAGACACTGCCCGCCGATCACCATGAAATCCAGGCCTGGTACGCCAACGAGGTGATGGAAACCAGCCTCAAACAGCTCAAGCAGAGCGACCTGGAAATGATCCGGGTACTCGATGACTTGATTCAGGTGCTGACCACCAAGGGCGTGATTCGCGTCACCGACCTGCCGCCAGCCGCACAAGCCAAACTGATGGACCGGACCCAGGCCCGTGAGGCGCTGGGAGGCTTGAGCCACCTGATCAATGAAGAAGAAAGCGGGTTGATCTGACGACCAGAAAAGCATCGCGGGCAAATCGGGCGACGCTCCGATGCTCGCGATGACCGGCTCATTGGCAACTCATCTCAAACGCCTTGCTTCCAGGGCTTCGGCTCACCCAACAGCTGACCCTGCACCCCGTACAAACCCATCTCGCGAATCACCTGCAACTCCCCTTCCGTTTCGACTCGCTCGGCAATCAGCGGCAAGTCGATGCTGTGGGCGGCGCGCTGGATGGCTTCAATGAACAGGCGTTTGTCGCTCTCCTGATCGATGGCACGGATGTAACTGCCATCGATTTTCAGGTACGCCAACCCCAGCCGCGCCAGGTTGCCGATCATGCTGAAACGGCCGCCGAAACGTTGCAGGCTCAGGGAAAAACCCAGCTCGCGCAGACGCCGGGTCAGTTGTTCGAGCACGGCTTGCTCAGGCAATTGCTCTTCACCGATTTCCAGGGTCAGTCGCGACCCCAGGTGGGCATGCTGGCGCAGAATGTCGAAGACTGCGTTCAGCGCCTGCGGGTCGGCCAGCGTCGCGGCAGAGAGGTTCAGCGCCAGCGAATCTTCATGCTCGCCCATTTGCTTGAGCACCTGTTCAAGCATCAGGCGGTCCAGCCGTGCGGTCCAGCCGAAACGCTCCAGCCACGGCAGAAAGCGCCCGGCGGGAATGGTCTGGCCCTGTTCGTCGTGCAGGCGCGACAGCACTTTGTAATGCAGCACCGTTTGCGTGTCCTGACTGGCCACGACGGGTTGGAAGTACAGTTCGAAACGCTGCTGACTCAAGGCCTGATCCAGCAACGTATGCCACGCGTGATGGTCATCCCCGACGCTGGCCGCAGCGCTGTGATCCAGGCACGCCCAGTTAGCCTCGCCTTCGCTTTCAGCCTGGGACAACGCCTGATCGGCCAGGCTCAATACAGCTTGCGGTGTGTCACCGTGGGCATACGGCACCAGCCCGATTGACGCTACCGAAGCCACATCGGTGGCCCCGGTCGTGTGCAGGCTGGACAGCGCGGTGTCCAGGTTCTGCGCCAGTTGCAACGCCTCTTCATGCACCAGCCCCGGCGCCAGCACCGCGAATTCACCCCCACGGATGCGGGTGACCAGGTTGTGGGTTTCCGGGTGACGGGAGCACTCGCGCAGCAATTGCTCACCGACAGCCTGCAACAGCAGGTCGGTACGCTGACCGCCCAGCCGCTGGTTCAAACCGGCCAGGTCCTTGACCCGCAACAGCAGCAGGTAACCGGAACTGGCTTGCTCGGGGTTGCTCACCCGGGCGTTGAGCTGCATTTCGAAATAGCGTCGGTTGGCCAGCCCGGTCAGGGTGTCCTGATAGGACTCGACCCGCAGTTTTTCACTGCGCTCAGCCTGCTCCTGGAACAGCGCCTTGAGCTTCTCGACCATCTGGTTCATCGCTTGCACCACGCGCCGAAGTTCGGGCGTGCGTGGCAGCTCAGGCAGGCTGAGGAACTCGCGACGGGCAATGGCGTGGGATTGCTGAACCATGTAGTCGAGCGGTTTCAACTGCCGGCGCAAAAGCAGCGCACCCAGCACGGCGCTCGCCGCGCCGCAGATCAGCAACCAGCCCAGGCTGCCCAGCGCGCTCTGCCAGAGCTTGGCCACGGCGAACATCGGGTGGCTGACCACCTCGACCCGCGCGGCCTGCTCCCAGCCACGGCTGACTTGCGCATCGCCACCGGCCGGCTCCAGGTCGATCAGCTTGACGAACCAACCCGGCACACTGCCAACTTCGGGTGCACCGCTGCGCTCGACCATCACCTGATCGGTCTTGAGGTCCACGACGCGGATGCTTGCGTAATAACCACTGTCGAAGATCGAGCTGACCATCAACTCGACCATTGCCGGGTCGTCGATATTGGGCGTCAGTGACAACGCCAGCGCGGTCGCGGCGTCCTGCGCATGGGAACGCAACTGGTTGACGTACTGGGTACGTGAACTTTCCAGACTGACCATGAAGCTGCCGGTGAAAGCGACCACCAGGAACAGACAGATTGCGATCAACAGCTGTTTGAACAAAGACATCTGAGCGCGTGCTCCTAGTTAGTCGTCTCGACCGGGAAACCTTCGGCCTGCATTTTCTTCAACACATCCTGCCAGCGAGACAGGCGCTTGGTATCACCGACTTTCTTGTTGCCCTTGGCTCCCGTCAACCACAAGCCTTCGGCGTTGAAGGAGTAGACCGGCAGCAGGTCGGTACGTTGGCTGGCCGGCTGGATCGCATCGATCAAGCTGTCGAGGACCAACGGCATGGCGTTCGGGCTTGAATAGTAGGTCAAGACCATGTGGGCGCGATTCTGGCGCAAGGCCTTAACGTAGGTGATGCGTAACTTGTCACTGGAAACGCCGAGGTGGCGCAGGCTGAAATACTTGGCGATGGCGTAGTCCTCGCAATCGCCGGCGCCTTTCCACAGCGCTTCGATCGGCGTTTCCCAGTAGTCTTCGACGTGCCACAGATCGATGTCTTCGACATAGCGCATCTGCTTGTTGAAGAACAGGTTGACCACTTTGAGCTGTTCAAGCTCCGGGGTTTGCTTCTGTGTCGCCAACAGGTGCTGCCAGGCGTCGACCCGCTGCTTGCCGGGGCCCAGCGGCCCATAGAGCGCTTCGGCGCGGCGGCTGATCAGCGAGAAGTCCCAATCGGCATGCAGACCGCCCAGCAGAACGCCGGCCAGCAGCAGCGCTGAGCACAGCCATCGCAGGGTTCGTGGGAGAGCTGAACGCGTCGCCAATGCGAGACATCCCGGGGGCAGTTGAAAACCCAGTGATGGTGAAGGCTCACTGACCAAAAGACAATGGCACCATGCGATCACGCACTATGCTTAGAAGATGCAACAAAAGGGCTCGGCAGGCGGTTTGACAAGCGTTCAGACGGCCTCTAGTGTGGCCCGGATCCAATGTTTGACACTTTATGTCGGGTGCGTTGTCGTGACAAAGAAGCCGAACCCTCTCAACAGTATTGTCGTCAGTGGGCCGATTCCCGCCCACTTGGCACGTGCGGTGATCGAGGAAACCCTGCGCGCGGCGATTCTTGACGGTCGTTTACCCTGCGGCGCCGCCCTGCGCCAGCAAGAGTTGGCCGACCTGTTCGGTGTCAGCCGCATGCCGGTGCGCGAGGCCCTGCGCCAACTCGAGACACAATCGCTGCTGCGCGTTGTCGCCCATAAAGGGGCGGTCGTCGCGCCGCTGATCGAAGGCGATGCAGCCGAAACCTATGCGCTGCGCATCCTGCTCGAATCCCAAGCCCTGCGTTTATCGGTCCCACTGCTCGATGCCGAGGACTTTGCCGAAGCCACGCGATGCATCGACCTCCTTGAGTCGCAGACCGACTACGCTGCCATCGGCCGACTCAACCGGCTGTTTCACATGAGCCTGTACCGCAAAGCGCCCAACCGCCGGCTGCTGACCCTGATCGAAGACGGCTTGAATGAAGAAGAACGCTTCCTGCGCTTGAACCTTGAAGCCATGGGGCTGGGCAAGCTCAGCCAAAAGGACCACCGCGACCTGCTGAGCGCCGCCCAGGCGCGGGACATTCAGTTGAGCGTGCAAACACTCGAACACCACCTCAACCGTGGTGTCGAGGCCATCACTCGCTATCTGGACAGCCTCGCGGCTAAAAAGTGAACCCGACAGGAAACCCCGTGCACGCTCAAGACACGCAATGGCTCACCCCTCTGAACACGCGACAGCAGACCGATATTCGGCTGATCTGTTTTTCCCAGGCCGGTGCCGACCCTGAACAATACCGCAGTTGGGCGCCAGGCCTGAGCCAGCACATTGAACTGCTGGCGTTCACCCTGCCCGGTCACGGCACGCGGCAGAGCGAGTCTCCTTATGAGCAATGGTCGCCATTGCTGGAGGATGCCTTCGCGGCGCTGGAACCTTACCTGAGCAAGCCTCACGCGCTGTTCGGCCACGGCTTGGGGGCGATTCTCGGTTATGAACTGGCCAAGCTGACCGAAGCCCGCTACCCCGGGCAAACCCGCCACTTGTTCGTCTCCGGCTGCCGCAGCCCTGGCAGCGCCAACGCCCCCCTGTCATTGAACGGTCTGGCGCCGCCTCAGCTTCGTCGCGCGCTGTTGAACCTGAGCGCCCCGGGCAAGGTGACCCCTGAACTCGGGGTCATGGACTATCAGGTGCTGTTGCGCAGTGATCTCAAACTGCTGGAGTCCTGGCCGAACAGCAGCCGTCATAACCTGAATGTGCCAATGACGGCGCTCTACGGCAGTGATGACCCGCTGGCGCCCCTGGAAAGCATGTTCAATTGGCGCAACTTCACGGCACGGGAGTTCGAACTGATCGAGGTGGGCGGCAATCACTTTTTCATCACCACCGCCCGCCAACGCCTGCTGCAAATCATCAACACGCACCTGGGGTTGCTCAGCGAGTAACCCGCAGGTCGTACAGAGCCCTTGAAAACAAAAACGCGATGAGTCATGCAGACCTCATCGCGTTTTTTGTCGACGCTACGGTTTAGATTTTGAAGCTGTCGACCAGTTGCTTCAGGCGATTGGCCTGTTGGGACAAGGCGTCGCAATCCTTCAAGGTTTCGTTGAGGTTCGCTACGCCCTGTTGGTTCAACAGGTTGATCTGGCTGATGTCGACGTTGAGGGTTTCCACCACCGCGGTCTGTTCTTCTGTCGCTGCCGCAACCGACTGGTTCATGCCGTCGATTTCGGTAATCCGCTGAGTCACGCTGACCAGCCGCGCACCGGCCCTGGTTCGCCACTTCAACGCTTTCTTCGCTGGACGTCTGGCTGGCGTTCATGGTCGATACCGCCTCGCGGGAACCGATCTGCAGCGAAGTGATCATTTTGTGGATCTCCTCGGCCGACTCCTGCGTGCGGTGAGCCAGGTTACGCACCTCGTCCGCCACGACCGCAAAACCACGTCCGGCTTCACCGGCACGGGCCGCTTCGATGGCCGCGTTCAGCGCCAGCAAGTTGGTCTGCTGGGAAATGCCTTTGATCACATCGAGAATGTGCCCGATGTTATCGGTGCTGGCGTTCAGGGTTTCGATCTGGGTGCAGGACAAGCTGATTTTTTGCGACAACTCGGTCATCGCCAGAATCGTTTGCTCTACTACCTGACGACCGTCATCGGCCTGTTCACTGGCGCCGCTGGCGTGTTGCGAAGCATCAGCGGCGTTGCGGGCGATTTCCTGGGTGGCAGCACCCAATTCGTTGATCGCCGCAGCCACGCTGTTGGTCCGCGCGCTTTGCTCATCGGAACCGATGATCGAAGCATTCGAGGAGGCCATTACGCGCTGCGACAGGTCATGCACCTGGCGGGTGGCCGAGGACACTTCGGAAATCGATGCGTGAATACGCTCCACGAACTGGTTGAAAGAACCGCCCAGCTCGCCGAACTCGTCCTTGCTTTCCACAACCAGACGACGGGTCAGATCGCCTTCACCCTGAGCGATGTCCTGCATCGCACGGCCCATGGTGGTCAGCGGACGCATCAACACCTGGATCAGCAGCGTCAACAGCACCGCAATGGTCGAGACTGCGATGAACATCGCAATCAGCGCCGAAGTACGGAACTGGCTCAAAGGTGCGTAGGCTTTTTCCCTGTCGATCGACAGGCCAATGTACCAGTCAGCGTTCGGCAAACCGGTCACCGGGGTGAACGACAGGATACGTTCCTGCTTGTTCAGCACCACTTCCTGATTGCCCTTCTCGATACGGACGTTCGAACCCGGGTAGATGTCCTTGAGGTTCTTCATCACCTGGTCTTTGTCCGGGCTGACGATCACCTGGCCATCACCGCTCACCAGGAACGCATGACCGATGCCGCCGAAGTCCACGGAGTTGATGATCTTCACCAGGGTTTCCAGGCTCAGGTCACCGCCGACCACACCCAGCAGCTCGCCGTTCTTCTTCACCGGCATGGCGATGGTCACCACCAGGCCACCGACCGCGGCCATGTACGGCGGGGTCAGCATGGTTTTATCAGCGGCAAGGGCCTGCTTGTACCACGGGCGCTGACGCGGATCGTAGCCATCGGGCATCTTGGCGTCAGGACGCTGGGTGAAGACGCCATTGGCCTGGCCAACGTAGGTGAACTGGAAGTTCGAAGTGAACGCCGGCTGGTCAACCAGCCCCGGGAAATCCGCGTGGGCGCCCTGGTGGGCAACGTTCTGCGCCAGGTTCTCCAGCACCAGAATCCGGCCGCTCATCCAGTTCTGCACACTGCTGGAGGTCAGATCACCGGCCTGCTGAACGGAGGACTCGAGGTTTTGCCTGATGGTGTTTCGCTGGAGGTAGTCGTTGTACAAAGTGAACAAGGCAAAAGCCAGAACCACTACGCCTGAAGCGGCCAAAAGGATTTTATGGCTGAACTTGAGATTCATTTCATGGGACTTCTTATGCAGAAAGTGGGGATGCGTCCGTTGTGAACATTCCATGTAACAGTGCAGGCGATGTTCTATGACCGCTCTACTTTGGTGCACGCATGTCTCACCAGTCTGTCGGCAGGAGTCGGAGAAAACTTAGGCCTTTATGCAAAATCCAGGGCATTCCTGTCAGAAACCCGCCGAACGGCGTGCTAGAGCGGTTGGTTCAACCCATTCGACAGCGGCGGGTCGAGATCGCCCCAGGACTGGTGATCGATCATTGGCGCCGCGAAGAGATCGAACGCGCCTACCTGGAAACCATCGCCCATCTGCCCGAAGTCGAAGTCCCGAACGTTGAATCCCATGCGTTGGTGCTTGCGCGTCGACATTCTCAAAGGCCCGTCCTCGGTACTTTATGGCCGCAGTTCGCCAGGGGGCTGCTGGCGCTCACCAGCAAAAGACCGCTGTATGAGCCCTACCATCAGATTCAAGCCACGATCGGCACTCAGGGCCAGCGTGGCATGGGGTTCGACTTAAACCCTTTGCCGCGCCTAACCAGATGCTCTATCTGGAGCCTGTCAGCGACGAACAAAAGGATCAGCGTAACTGGGGGTGAGTGCTGTCTCCAGCGCGAGCACTTCATCCGGTCAACATGACACCGAGGGGAACGTATCTATCGCCTGCAATTGCCGATGCATGGAGGAAGGATCATCGGTTTCACCGCACAGGTAATGATTGCCTGTTAGGTGTGATGATTGCGGTGTTGTCGGGGGACAGGGATCTACATCTGGTGGCGCAAGTTGCTAGCAAGGCGCATAGAGCCAGGTCTGGCAGCTTGCCTCTTGAAGATTTAGCGATGCCTGAAACGACAAAACCCCTGTCTGCATAAGCAGACAGGGGTTTCGGAATTCAATCTTGACGATGACCTACTCTCACATGGGGAAACCCCACACTACCATCGGCGATGCATCGTTTCACTGCTGAGTTCGGGATGGGATCAGGTGGTTCCAATGCTCTATGGTCGTCAAGAAATTCTGTGTCCAGCCCGTCAAGTAACAACGTGCCAGTAAAATAGGTGACTTCTACTAAAACAAAACCCCTACCTGCATACGCAGATAGGGGTTTCGGAATTTAATCTTGACGATGACCTACTCTCACATGGGGAAACCCCACACTACCATCGGCGATGCATCGTTTCACTACTGAGTTCGGGATGGGATCAGGTGGTTCCAATGCTCTATGGTCGTCAAGAAATTCGGTAGCCAGCTCGTGTGCCTTTCGGTTCACGCTCCAGCGAATGGGGATGTGATAGATCTCGGTGCTTTGTGAATCGCAAACTTTCGGTTCGTTTCGTCTTCACACACCGCAATCTGGCGCTCTCTCGAGTCACTAAATTGCTTGGGTGTTATATGGTCAAGCCTCACGGGCAATTAGTATTGGTTAGCTCAACGCCTCACAGCGCTTACACACCCAACCTATCAACGTCGTAGTCTTCGACGGCCCTTCAGGGAACTCAAGGTTCCAGTGAGATCTCATCTTGAGGCTAGTTTCCCGCTTAGATGCTTTCAGCGGTTATCTATTCCGAACATAGCTACCCGGCAATGCCACTGGCGTGACAACCGGAACACCAGAGGTTCGTCCACTCCGGTCCTCTCGTACTAGGAGCAGCCCCTCTCAAATCTCAAACGTCCACGGCAGATAGGGACCGAACTGTCTCACGACGTTCTAAACCCAGCTCGCGTACCACTTTAAATGGCGAACAGCCATACCCTTGGGACCGGCTTCAGCCCCAGGATGTGATGAGCCGACATCGAGGTGCCAAACACCGCCGTCGATATGAACTCTTGGGCGGTATCAGCCTGTTATCCCCGGAGTACCTTTTATCCGTTGAGCGATGGCCCTTCCATACAGAACCACCGGATCACTAAGACCTACTTTCGTACCTGCTCGACGTGTCTGTCTCGCAGTCAAGCGCGCTTTTGCCTTTATACTCTACGACCGATTTCCGACCGGTCTGAGCGCACCTTCGTACTCCTCCGTTACTCTTTAGGAGGAGACCGCCCCAGTCAAACTACCCACCATACACTGTCCTCGATCCGGATAACGGACCTGAGTTAGAACCTCAAAGTTGCCAGGGTGGTATTTCAAGGTTGGCTCCACGCAGACTGGCGTCCACGCTTCAAAGCCTCCCACCTATCCTACACAAGCAAATTCAAAGTCCAGTGCAAAGCTATAGTAAAGGTTCACGGGGTCTTTCCGTCTAGCCGCGGATACACTGCATCTTCACAGCGATTTCAATTTCACTGAGTCTCGGGTGGAGACAGCGCCGCCATCGTTACGCCATTCGTGCAGGTCGGAACTTACCCGACAAGGAATTTCGCTACCTTAGGACCGTTATAGTTACGGCCGCCGTTTACCGGGGCTTCGATCAAGAGCTTCGCGTTAGCTAACCCCATCAATTAACCTTCCGGCACCGGGCAGGCGTCACACCCTATACGTCCACTTTCGTGTTTGCAGAGTGCTGTGTTTTTAATAAACAGTCGCAGCGGCCTGGTATCTTCGACCGGCATGAGCTTACGGAGCAAGTCCTTCACCCTCACCGGCGCACCTTCTCCCGAAGTTACGGTGCCATTTTGCCTAGTTCCTTCACCCGAGTTCTCTCAAGCGCCTTGGTATTCTCTACCCAACCACCTGTGTCGGTTTGGGGTACGGTTCCTGGTTACCTGAAGCTTAGAAGCTTTTCTTGGAAGCATGGCATCAACCACTTCGTCACCCAAAGGGTAACTCGTCATCAGCTCTCGGCCTTAGAATCCCGGATTTACCTAAGATTCCAGCCTACCACCTTAAACTTGGACAACCAACGCCAAGCTGGCCTAGCCTTCTCCGTCCCTCCATCGCAATAACCAGAAGTACAGGAATATTAACCTGTTTTCCATCGACTACGCTTTTCAGCCTCGCCTTAGGGACCGACTAACCCTGCGTCGATTAACGTTGCGCAGGAAACCTTGGTCTTTCGGCGTGGGTGTTTTTCACACCCATTGTCGTTACTCATGTCAGCATTCGCACTTCTGATACCTCCAGCAAGCTTCTCAACTCACCTTCACAGGCTTACAGAACGCTCCTCTACCGCATCACCTAAGTGATACCCGTAGCTTCGGTGTATGGTTTGAGCCCCGTTACATCTTCCGCGCAGGCCGACTCGACTAGTGAGCTATTACGCTTTCTTTAAAGGGTGGCTGCTTCTAAGCCAACCTCCTAGCTGTCTAAGCCTTCCCACATCGTTTCCCACTTAACCATAACTTTGGGACCTTAGCTGACGGTCTGGGTTGTTTCCCTTTTCACGACGGACGTTAGCACCCGCCGTGTGTCTCCCATGCTCGGCACTTGTAGGTATTCGGAGTTTGCATCGGTTTGGTAAGTCGGGATGACCCCCTAGCCGAAACAGTGCTCTACCCCCTACAGTGATACATGAGGCGCTACCTAAATAGCTTTCGAGGAGAACCAGCTATCTCCGAGCTTGATTAGCCTTTCACTCCGATCCACAGGTCATCCGCTAACTTTTCAACGGTAGTCGGTTCGGTCCTCCAGTTAGTGTTACCCAACCTTCAACCTGCCCATGGATAGATCGCCCGGTTTCGGGTCTATTCCCAGCGACTAGACGCCCTATTAAGACTCGCTTTCGCTACGCCTCCCCTATTCGGTTAAGCTCGCCACTGAAAATAAGTCGCTGACCCATTATACAAAAGGTACGCAGTCACCCAACAAAGTGGGCTCCCACTGCTTGTACGCATACGGTTTCAGGATCTATTTCACTCCCCTCTCCGGGGTTCTTTTCGCCTTTCCCTCACGGTACTAGTTCACTATCGGTCAGTCAGTAGTATTTAGCCTTGGAGGATGGTCCCCCCATATTCAGACAAAGTTTCTCGTGCTCCGTCCTACTCGATTTCATGACTAAGAGATTTTCGCGTACAGGGCTATCACCCACTATGGCCGCACTTTCCAGAGCGTTCCGCTAATCTCAAAGCCACTTAAGGGCTAGTCCCCGTTCGCTCGCCACTACTAAGGGAATCTCGGTTGATTTCTTTTCCTCAGGGTACTTAGATGTTTCAGTTCCCCTGGTTCGCCTCTTAAGCCTATGTATTCAGCTTAAGATAACCATCTTATGATGGCTGGGTTCCCCCATTCAGACATCTCCGGATCAAAGTCTGTTTGCCGACTCCCCGAAGCTTTTCGCAGGCTACCACGTCTTTCATCGCCTCTGACTGCCAAGGCATCCACCGTATGCGCTTCTTCACTTGACCATATAACCCCAAGCAATCTGGTTATACTATGAAGACGACATTCGCCGAAAATTCGCATGCTCTCTTAATCAAGAGCAACTCACAAATTTTACCTTAGCCTGATCCGTTACCAGTGAAAGTAACGTCCAGTCTATCTTTCTATCACATACCCAAATTTTTAAAGAACGATCTAATCAAAGACTAGAAATCAACATTTAACCTTCATCCGAAGGAAATGCTCATTTCTAAGCTCTAACGCAGAAACAGCAGTAAGTGGTGGAGCCAAACGGGATCGAACCGTTGACCTCCTGCGTGCAAGGCAGGCGCTCTCCCAGCTGAGCTATGGCCCCGTATTTCTACAGGCGTTTCCCACACAAAATTGGTGGGTCTGGGCAGATTCGAACTGCCGACCTCACCCTTATCAGGGGTGCGCTCTAACCAACTGAGCTACAGACCCAATTTCGAGCTACTAAGGCCGACCTCACCCTGCTCCTTACCACAAAGCATGGGGTACGCTCTAACCAACTCAGCTACAAACCGATACAGGCTGCTTCTATCGTCTTCTTCAATGAATCAAGCAATTCGTGTGGGAGCTTATGCAGCAGCTGATGTCGTCGATTAAGGAGGTGATCCAGCCGCAGGTTCCCCTACGGCTACCTTGTTACGACTTCACCCCAGTCATGAATCACACCGTGGTAACCGTCCTCCCGAAGGTTAGACTAGCTACTTCTGGTGCAACCCACTCCCATGGTGTGACGGGCGGTGTGTACAAGGCCCGGGAACGTATTCACCGCGACATTCTGATTCGCGATTACTAGCGATTCCGACTTCACGCAGTCGAGTTGCAGACTGCGATCCGGACTACGATCGGTTTTATGGGATTAGCTCCACCTCGCGGCTTGGCAACCCTCTGTACCGACCATTGTAGCACGTGTGTAGCCCAGGCCGTAAGGGCCATGATGACTTGACGTCATCCCCACCTTCCTCCGGTTTGTCACCGGCAGTCTCCTTAGAGTGCCCACCATAACGTGCTGGTAACTAAGGACAAGGGTTGCGCTCGTTACGGGACTTAACCCAACATCTCACGACACGAGCTGACGACAGCCATGCAGCACCTGTCTCAATGTTCCCGAAGGCACCAATCCATCTCTGGAAAGTTCATTGGATGTCAAGGCCTGGTAAGGTTCTTCGCGTTGCTTCGAATTAAACCACATGCTCCACCGCTTGTGCGGGCCCCCGTCAATTCATTTGAGTTTTAACCTTGCGGCCGTACTCCCCAGGCGGTCAACTTAATGCGTTAGCTGCGCCACTAAGAGCTCAAGGCTCCCAACGGCTAGTTGACATCGTTTACGGCGTGGACTACCAGGGTATCTAATCCTGTTTGCTCCCCACGCTTTCGCACCTCAGTGTCAGTATCAGTCCAGGTGGTCGCCTTCGCCACTGGTGTTCCTTCCTATATCTACGCATTTCACCGCTACACAGGAAATTCCACCACCCTCTACCATACTCTAGCTCGACAGTTTTGAATGCAGTTCCCAGGTTGAGCCCGGGGATTTCACATCCAACTTAACGAACCACCTACGCGCGCTTTACGCCCAGTAATTCCGATTAACGCTTGCACCCTCTGTATTACCGCGGCTGCTGGCACAGAGTTAGCCGGTGCTTATTCTGTCGGTAACGTCAAAACAATTACGTATTAGGTAACTGCCCTTCCTCCCAACTTAAAGTGCTTTACAATCCGAAGACCTTCTTCACACACGCGGCATGGCTGGATCAGGCTTTCGCCCATTGTCCAATATTCCCCACTGCTGCCTCCCGTAGGAGTCTGGACCGTGTCTCAGTTCCAGTGTGACTGATCATCCTCTCAGACCAGTTACGGATCGTCGCCTTGGTGAGCCATTACCTCACCAACTAGCTAATCCGACCTAGGCTCATCTGATAGCGCAAGGCCCGAAGGTCCCCTGCTTTCTCCCGTAGGACGTATGCGGTATTAGCGTCCGTTTCCGAGCGTTATCCCCCACTACCAGGCAGATTCCTAGGCATTACTCACCCGTCCGCCGCTCGCCACCAGGTACAAGTACCCGTGCTGCCGCTCGACTTGCATGTGTTAGGCCTGCCGCCAGCGTTCAATCTGAGCCATGATCAAACTCTTCAGTTCAAACATCTTTGGGTTTTTAAGAAACCCTAAACTTGGCTCAGCAATCGTTGGTTACATCTTTGATTTCTCGCGGAGTAACTTGTGATGCTGATAATCTTGTTGACTATCAGTCTGACTGCACAAGCACCCACACGAATTGCTTGATTCAGTTGTTAAAGAGCGGTTGGTTAAGACCTTTCGTCTCAACCGAGGCGCGCATTCTACAGCAGCCTCTGTTGCTGTCAAGTGATTATTTTCAGAAGCTTTCGAAGAATTCTTCAACAACTTCAACCACTTGCGCTTCCGATCTCTCGTCAGCGGGAGGCGAATTCTACAGCGTTACTCGCTGTTGTCAACCCCTCTTTTTCTCCGCTTTCGATCGAGAAGACCGAACCGTTAAAAGAGCCAAACTACACCGCTCTTTCAACCCCTTCCAGGCTTCGATGAACTGAAGCAACCTGCTGCCGAAAACTGCGTAACTCTTTGTTTACCAAGAAGTTTTCCGTTTCGACTGCGCCGGAAGTGGGGCGAATTATAGACTTCCAGAATCTGCCGTCAAGGGTTAATTACGCTTTTCTATCAATGAGTTGCAGAACACCCAGAAAGCAGCGCTTTACCCTCTATATAGGGAGGGCAAACCGCTGCTTCTATATAGAAGGAATCCTCAGAGCACTCCAGCCTCTCTAAGAGCCGCTACCGCAGACGCTTCGAGACCCAGCACCCGCTGCAAGACTTCAAGCGTGTGCTCACCCAACAAAGGAGGCGCACTCCGATACTCCACCGGCGTCTCGGACAACCGAATCGGACTGGCAACCTGCGGCACCAGCCCAGCCAATGCATGCGGAAGCTCAATGGCCAAGCCTCGAGCCTTCACCTGCGGATCGGCAAACACCTGCGACAAATCGTTGATCGGCCCGCACGGCACACCCGCCAGTTCCAACTGCGCTACCCATTCAGCCGTGGTCTTGAAGACAGTAGCCTGGCGAATCAGCGGAATCAGCACCGCCCGATTGGCGACACGCAGCTTGTTGGTGGCGAAGCGCGGATCATCTGCCCACTGCGGCTGACCGGCGACCTCCGCAAATTTACGGAATTGCCCGTCATTCCCCACCGTCAGAATGAAATCACCATCTGCTGTCGGAAAGTCCTGATAGGGAACGATGTTCGGATGAGCGTTACCCAGCCGCTTGGGCGCGACGCCCGTCGTCAGGTAATTCATTGCCTGGTTAGCCAGGCACGCCACTTGAACATCAAGCAACGCCATGTCGATGTGTTG
The DNA here is from genome assembly GCF_039908635.1 of Pseudomonas purpurea. Lineage (NCBI taxonomy): Bacteria > Pseudomonadati > Pseudomonadota > Gammaproteobacteria > Pseudomonadales > Pseudomonadaceae > Pseudomonas > Pseudomonas purpurea. The sequence goes on along the minus strand of NZ_CP150918.1, from coordinate 115,811 downwards.
ACCACCACCGCCATGCTCGCGATGAGCCAAGGCCGCCAGGATCGCCACGGTCGAGTACAGCCCCGTCAGAATATCCGTCAGCGCCACACCGACCTTGACCGGGGCCGGCCCCATCATAACCTTCAGGACGACCGGTCAGGCTCATCAAACCGCCCAGGCCCTGAATCATGAAGTCGTAACCGGCGCGCCTGGCATAAGGGCCGGTCTGGCCGAAGCCGGTGATGGAGCAATAGATCAGCCGAGGATTGATTGCCTTGAGCGACTCATAGTCCAGCCCATACGCCGCCAAACCACCGACCTTGAAGTTCTCGATCAGGATGTCCGACTTCGCCGCCAGCTCACGCACCAGCCGCTGGCCGTCGGCCTGCGTGAAGTCGATGGTCACCGATTGCTTGTTGCGATTGGCCGACAGGTAATAGGCGGCCTCGCTGGTGTTCTCGCCGTAAGCGTCCTTAAGGAAGGGCGGGCCCCAGGCGCGCGTGTCATCGCCATTACCCGGGCGCTCGACCTTTATTACCTCGGCACCGAGGTCCGCGAGGATCTGCCCGGCCCAAGGCCCGGCCAATACCCGCGATAAATCCAATACCCGCAAATGCGATAACGCGCCCATGGCCGCTCTCCTATTAATAGAACGCCTGGAGACCGGTCTGCGCACGCCCCAGAATCAGCGCATGAACGTCGTGAGTGCCTTCATAGGTGTTCACCACCTCAAGGTTGACCAAGTGACGTGCCACACCGAATTCGTCGGAGATACCATTGCCGCCCAGCATGTCGCGAGCCATGCGCGCGATATCCAGCGATTTGCCGCACGAGTTGCGCTTCATGATCGAAGTGATTTCAACCGCAGCCGTGCCTTCATCTTTCATACGCCCCAGACGCAGGCACCCTTGCAGCGCCAGGGTGATCTCGGTCTGCATGTCCGCCAGTTTCTTCTGGATCAACTGAGTGGCCGCCAAAGGCCGACCGAACTGCTGACGGTCCAGGGTGTATTGGCGAGCGGTGTGCCAGCAGAACTCGGCGGCACCCAAAGCCCCCCAGGAGATCCCATAACGTGCGGAGTTAAGGCAGGTAAAAGGGCCTTTCAAACCACGGACATCCGGGAAGATGTTCTCTTCGGGAACAAATACGTTGTCCATCACGATCTCGCCCGTGATGGAAGCACGCAGGCCAACCTTGCCGTGAATCGCCGGAGCACTCAGGCCTTTCCAGCCTTTTTCCAGAACGAAGCCACGAATGTCGCCGGCATCGTCCTTAGCCCACACCACGAACACATCCGCGATCGGGCTGTTGGTGATCCACATCTTGCTGCCAGTCAGGCTGTAGCCGCCTTCCACTTTGCGCGCACGAGTAATCATCGCACCCGGGTCGGAGCCGTGGTTCGGCTCGGTCAGGCCAAAGCAGCCAATCCATTCACCCGAAGCGAGTTTAGGCAGGTATTTCTGTTTCTGGGCTTCGGTGCCAAACTCATTGATGGGCACCATGACCAACGAGGACTGCACGCTCATCATCGAGCGATAGCCAGAATCGACGCGCTCGACCTCACGGGCGATCAGGCCGTAGCTGACATAGTTCAGACCACTGCCACCGTACTGCTCAGGAATGGTCGCCCCCAGCAGACCGATCTCGCCCATCTCGCGGAAGATCGCCGGGTCGGTCTTTTCATGACGGAAAGCTTCGAGAACACGCGGCGCCAGTTTGTCCTGGGCAAATTGCGCAGCACTGTCGCGCACCATGCGCTCTTCTTCGGTGAGCTGTTGATCCAACAGCAGGGGATCGATCCAGTTGAAGCTCGCTTTACCGCCCATGAGAGTGTCCTCGCGAAGTAGGTCAAATATCGTGGACTGATCCTAGGCGCCGTTCGCACATTGGGCAAACGAGGATTTTGCATGCTGTTGTGCTAATTTCTCACTCCGTAACAGCCTGAAAGGGCATCTATACAAACGTTTAGTGAGGATGCTGTACATGCGCAGGAAAATCCCCAGCACAGCCGCGCTCATCAGCTTCGAGGCTGCCGCCCGTCATGAGAGTTTTACCAAGGCTGCGCAGGAGCTTTCCCTGACGCAGGGCGCGATTTGCAGACAGATTGCCAGCCTGGAGGAGTTCCTCAGCGTCGAACTGTTCCGACGCTCACGACGCGGCGTGAAACTCACCGAAGCAGGACTTTCCTACAGCCGCCGAGTCGCCACGCAACTGGACGCCGTCGAGCGGGACACCTTGTCAGTCATGGGCCAGCAGGGCGCCAATGTGGTTGAACTGGCGGTGGTGCCGACGTTCGGCACGCAATGGCTGTTGCCGCGGCTCAAGGACTTCCAGCAGCGACACCCGGAGGTCACGGTGAACCTGACCAACCGCACGCGCCCGTTCCTGTTCGCCGACACCGACTTCGACGCAGCGATCTACTTTGGCGATGCCGACTGGTCCGGTACAGAGTCCCACAGGCTGATGGGCGAAAACCCGATGCCCGTATGCAGCCCGGCCTTACTCGGCGACCACACACACCTGAGTGCCGAAGCCATCGCCGAACTGCCACTGCTGCAACAGACCACGCGGCCCTATGCCTGGCGCCAGTGGTTCAACTCACACACCCTCAACATCCCGCGCGACATGACAGGCCCACGCTACGAGCTATTCTCCATGCTGGCTCAGGCAGCCATGCACGACATGGGCATCGCGCTGATTCCACCGTTCCTGATCCAGCGTGAATTGGCAGAGAAGCGGCTGGTCATCGCAAACCCCAAGGCATTGTCGAGCCTGAAGGCCTATTACCTGATGATTCCGGAGCGAAAGGTCGAATCCGCCTCTTTGCGCGCATTTCGCGATTGGCTGACCGATCAAGCACACAGCTACAACCTAGAGGGGCAGGGGCTACAGGAGATTAGCTGACCTCGTAGTCAGTAAATACAAAGCACTACAGATATAACTATTTGTCGCATTTTAACGGACTGTACCCAACACTTGAACAATCGTCCCACAAGCCACGTACGACAGGGCTTTTGGCTGTTATTTCGAAGCAATATCCGTTCATTCATAGCGCCAATGTGTAAATTTCCGAATTTCGACCAAAATCCTTACAAGGCTTGGCCCACAAGGGATTAGAGCAGGGGGTTGCGACATTCGGTCACGGGGTGACTTGTAGTTAATTTTTCGTCACGCGTCATAATCCCTTGAAGGCCATAAAGTTCGCCTGCAAAATGCCGCGCCCCGCCCTGAATACGGCGGGATCGTGCTGATCGCCCGCCCCAGCACACCTTGCGTAGTGCGCTGGCCTTCAAAGAAAGATCAAAGCAATAAGATCAAGCAGGAGATTTGACGTGCACATTGGTGTTCCCCTCGAAACCCAGACCGGTGAAACGCGGGTTGCTGCAACCCCGGAAACCATCAAGAAGCTGATCGGCCAGGGTCATAAAGTCACTGTGCAACGCGGCGCCGGCATTAACGCCAGTGTTGTCGACAGTGCCTATGAAGCGGCAGGTGCGATGATTGGCAGCGCTGACGATGCCTTTGGTGCAGAGCTGATTCTCAAGGTCGTCGCCCCCAGCGACAATGAACTGGCCCTGATTAAACGCGGCACCGTGCTGGTCGGCATGCTCAACCCCTTCAGCAATGAAACCATCGCCAAGCTGGCGGAGCGGGGCATTACGGCATTCGCCCTGGAAGCCGCGCCGCGCACCTCCCGCGCGCAAAGCCTGGATGTGCTGTCCTCGCAAGCCAACATTGCCGGCTATAAAGCCGTGCTGCTGGCCGCGCATCACTATCCGCGCTTCATGCCGATGCTGATGACCGCCGCCGGCACCGTGAAAGCCGCTCGCGTGCTGATTCTGGGTGCCGGCGTGGCGGGTTTGCAGGCGATTGCCACCGCCAAGCGTCTGGGTGCGGTGATCGAGGCATCGGACGTGCGTCCGGCCGTGAAGGAGCAGATCGAATCCCTGGGCGCCAAGTTCGTCGACGTACCGTACGAAACCGATGAAGAGCGCGAATGCGCCGTCGGTGTCGGCGGTTACGCCCGCCCCATGCCGGCCAGCTGGATGCAGCGCCAGGCCCTGGCCGTGCACGAACGCGCCAAGCAGGCAGACATTGTCATTACCACCGCGCTGATTCCCGGCCGCAAGGCACCGGTATTGCTGAGCGCCGAAACCGTCGCGCAGATGAAACCGGGCTCGGTGGTCATCGACCTCGCGGCCGCGCAGGGTGGCAACTGCCCGCTGACCGTGGCCGATCAGGTGATCGTCGCGAACGGCGTGACCATTGCCGGCCCGACCAACCTGGCAGCACAGGTCGGTGCAGATGCGTCGGCACTGTACGCCCGCAACCTGCTGGATTTCCTGAAACTGGTTTTCACCCCCGAAGGCCAGTTCCAGATCAACCTCGAAGACGACATCGTCGCTGCGTGCCTGATGTGCCGCGACGGCCAAGTCATCCGCAAAAACGCCTAAGCAGGGATTCAGACGATGGAAGAGCTTATCTCCCCCGGTATCTACAACCTGATCATCTTCGTGCTGGCGATTTATGTCGGTTATCACGTGGTCTGGAACGTGACTCCCGCACTGCACACGCCGCTGATGGCAGTGACCAACGCCATTTCGGCGATCGTGATTGTCGGCGCCATGCTGGCCGCCGCGCTGACCGTGACGCCGCTGGGCAAAACCATGGGCACCCTCGCGGTGGCCCTGGCAGCAGTGAACGTGTTCGGTGGCTTCCTGGTGACCCGCCGCATGCTTGAGATGTTCAAGAAGAAAGCCCCGAAAGTTATAAAAGAAGAGGCGCCCAAGTAATGAGCATGAATCTCGTCACGACGCTCTACTTGATTGCGTCGATCTGCTTCATCCAGGCCCTCAAAGGCCTGTCGCACCCGACCACCTCGCGACGCGGCAACCTGTTCGGCATGCTGGGCATGGCGCTGGCCATCGTCACGACAGTCGGCCTGGTGTTCAAACTCGGTGCAGAACTCGCGACCGCAGGCATCGGCTATGTAATCGTTGGCTTGCTGATCGGCGGCACCGCCGGTTCGATCATGGCCAAACGCGTTGAAATGACCAAGATGCCGGAACTGGTTGCCTTCATGCACAGCATGATCGGCCTGGCCGCGGTGTTCATTGCGATTGCCGCCGTTGTCGAGCCGCAGTCCCTGGGCATCGTCAAACACCTGGGCGATGCGATTCCTGCGGGCAACCGTTTGGAGCTGTTCCTTGGCGCCGCCATCGGTGCGATTACCTTCTCCGGTTCGGTGATCGCGTTCGGCAAGCTGTCGGGCAAGTACAAGTTCCGCCTGTTCCAGGGCGCACCGGTACAGTTCGGCGGCCAGCACAAACTGAACCTGCTGTTGGGGTTGGCGACATTGGGCCTGGGCATCACCTTCATGCTGACCGGCAACCTCAGTGCCTTCGCGCTGATGCTGGCCCTAGCCTTCGTGATGGGTGTGCTGATCATCATCCCGATCGGCGGCGCCGACATGCCGGTGGTGGTGTCGATGCTCAACAGCTACTCCGGCTGGGCTGCGGCGGGGATCGGCTTCTCGCTGAACAACTCGATGCTGATCATTGCCGGCTCCCTGGTCGGTTCGTCCGGTGCGATCCTCTCGTACATCATGTGCAAGGCGATGAACCGTTCGTTCTTCAACGTGCTGCTTGGCGGTTTCGGCAACAGCGCAGACGCGGCTGGCCCGGCTGGCTCGAAAGAAGCGCGCCCGGTGAAGTCCGGCTCGGCGGATGACGCGACGTTCCTGCTGACCAACGCCGACACCGTGATCATCGTTCCGGGCTACGGCCTGGCGGTCGCTCGGGCGCAACACGCGCTTAAAGAGCTGACCGAAAAGCTGACCCACCGTGGCGTGACTGTGAAGTACGCGATTCACCCGGTTGCCGGTCGCATGCCCGGCCACATGAACGTATTGCTGGCCGAGGCCGAAGTGCCTTACGACCAGGTGTTCGAGATGGAGGACATCAACTCCGAGTTCGGCCAGGCCGACGTGGTGCTGGTGCTCGGCGCCAACGACGTGGTCAACCCGGCGGCGAAGAACGATCCGAAATCGCCGATTGCCGGCATGCCGATTCTCGAAGCCTTCAAGGCCAAGACCATCATCGTCAACAAGCGCTCGATGGCCAGCGGCTATGCCGGCCTGGACAACGAACTGTTCTACCTGGACAAGACCATGATGGTCTTCGGCGACGCCAAGAAAGTCATCGAAGACATGGTCAAAGCCGTCGACTAAGGCTGCTCCAGCGCAATACCGAAAACCCCGGCGCAGGTTAGGCTGGGGTTTTTTATTTCCTGCGATAACCCGACCAAAGGCTCTAAATCAGGGCCCTGCATTCGACCATGGTAGCGGGACGAATATTTTTGAAATCACTAGACTGCGCATCTTGCTTCCGTTGCCCGAGATAATAATCCATGTACCGTGACCGTATTCGCTTGCCTTCGTTGTTGGACAAGGTAATGAGCGCAGCCGACGCTGCCGCTCTGATTCAGGACGGCATGACCGTCGGCATGAGCGGCTTCACCCGCGCCGGCGAAGCCAAGGCCGTGCCCCATGCACTGGCCGAACGCGCCAAGGTCACGCCGCTGAAAATCAGCCTGATGACCGGCGCCAGCCTGGGCAACGACCTCGACAAGGAACTGACCGAAGCCGGCGTGCTTGCCCGACGCATGCCATTCCAGGTCGACAGCACCCTGCGCAAGGCGATCAACGCCGGCAAGGTGATGTTCATTGACCAGCACTTGTCGGAAACCGTAGAGCAACTGCGCAACCAGCAGCTCAAGCTGCCGGACATCGCCGTGATCGAGGCGGTGGCAATCACAGAACTTGGCCACATCGTGCCAACGACCTCGGTAGGCAACTCGGCCAGCTTCGCGATTTTCGCCAAGCAGGTGATCATCGAGATCAACATGGCGCACAACCCGAACCTGGAAGGTCTGCACGACATCTATATCCCGACCTACCGCCCGACGCGCACGCCGATCCCGCTGGTCAAGGTCGATGACCGCATTGGCAGCACCGCGATTCCGATCCCGCCGGAAAAGATCGTCGCGATCGTCATCACTAATCAGTCCGACTCGCCTTCCACCGTGTTGCCACCGGACAGCGACACCCAGGCCATTGCCGATCACCTGATCGACTTCCTCAAGCAGGAAGTGGATGCAGGGCGCATGACCAACAAACTCGGCCCGTTGCAGGCAGGCATCGGCAACATCGCCAACGCGGTGATGTGCGGCCTGATCGACTCGCCGTTCGAAGACCTGACCATGTACTCCGAAGTGCTGCAGGATTCGACCTTCGACCTGATCGATGCCGGCAAACTGAGCTTCGCCTCGGGCAGTTCGATCACGCTGTCGAGCCGCCGCAACGCCGACGTGTTTGGCAATCTGGAGCGTTACAAGGAGAAGCTGGTCCTGCGCCCACAGGAAATCTCCAACCACCCTGAAGTGGTTCGGCGCCTGGGCATCATCGGCATCAACACCGCGCTGGAGTTCGACTTGTACGGCAACGTCAACTCCACTCACGTCTGCGGCACGCGGATGATGAACGGCATCGGCGGTTCCGGCGACTTCGCCCGTAACGCACACCTGGCGATCTTCGTCACCAAGTCGATTGCCAAGGGCGGGGCGATTTCCAGCGTGGTGCCGATGGTCAGCCACGTCGACCATACCGAGCATGACGTCGACATCCTCGTCACCGAAATCGGCCTGGCCGACCTGCGTGGCCTGGCGCCACGGGAACGGGCGCGGGTGGTGATCGACAACTGTGTACACCCCGACTACCGCCAGGCGCTCAATGACTACTTCGAAAAGGCCTGCGCCATCGGCGGCCACACACCGCATATCCTGCGCGACGCCCTGAGCTGGCACATCAATCTGGAAGAAACCGGAAGAATGCTCGCGGTCTGATTGCAACAGTTGGCAGCTGACGCAAACACAGTTTCGTCAGCTGGCCAGACTCTGCGCCAAGGCCTGCAAAAACTGTACTGCTGTACCGGTCATTTCCTACCGTAGTTGCCTACATTTTCACCATCAATACTCGAAAATGCACCATATGAGTGCTGACAGGTACAGTTTCCTCATTTTCGAGCCATACAGCCCCTATTAACAGTTAACTGGTCTCTCACAATACAGGTGAACTGTATCTAGAGCGGCTGGCCAAACGAGAGGATCATTGGCATCAGTTAAACCACTACCTGATCCCGCCACAAGCGGAAGGATGTCAACCATGGAACGTACACTCAGTTCCGAACTGTTCTTCGACGACAAAGCTGTAAACACCCAGGCTTCCCTGCCTCTTCGCGTTATCGCCAACCTGATGTTGTGGCAGCGCCGCATCTCCAGCCGCCACCAATTGGCTCGCCTGGATTCGCGTCTGCTGGCTGACGCCGGGATTAGCGAAGCACAACGCTACGAAGAGCTGAGCAAGCCGTTCTGGCGCTAAGTTAGCGTCGCTGGCTCTGACCCACCGGGCCCACCGCCAGCACCCCGAATTGAATACACAAAACCCGTCGCGGGAAACCGCGACGGGTTTTGTCGTTTCGGGGGTCTGAAGAGCCTCGAACAGATGGCTTGCCTTCCGACCATTACAGTTAAAACAATAATCGATCTGAACCAGTACAATTTAACACGGGTGTATCTGCCCTCATCTGTACCGGCCGTGCAACATGGTGTTCCAAGGACATTGCCTCACAAGGACATCCCCATGAATCGCCCACCCAAAGCACAAGCCAACCCCGTTCTGCGCTTGATCTGCACGCTGTTCGCCCTCATGGAAAGGGCTCGTACACGGCGCCTGCTGGGGCAACTCAATGATCAGCAACTCAGCGACCTGGGCCTCAGCCACGCCGATCGCCTGGCAGAAATGGACAAACCGTTCTGGCGCTGACCATTGACGCAAGACTGTTCGAAACACCCGCCGGGCGCCTACTATTGCGCGAAACGTGGCGAACACCGCGTAGTGCGCGTCTGACACTTCAGGCAGTAAGCGCCTCGCCGTGGCTGCCCGATGTTTTACCCGGCACCACTTTTATTGTGTTTCCCACAGGAGTCATCCCATGTCCCGTCTTCGCCTGCTCAGCGCCGCAGCCCTGCTGGCCGTGGCTGCCAATTCGCACGCTACCAGCCTGATCGTCACCACCGACGCCATTGTTGGGGCACTCAAGGCCACGTCCGACGTCACCTCCGATGCCAGCTCTTCACTGCGTGACAACAAGATCGTCCTCGCTGCTCGTGACGACGCCGCCAGCTTTGTGGCCAGCGAAGGCGCCATCCGTGGCGTGAAACTGGAAAGCGCGTTTGACCACATCCGCCACCAGGCACCGCAACTCAACGCCACCGACGAGCAACTGGCCCAGGCCATCCTCGCCATCTGACCGCAGGTCGGGAAAGGGGCGTGCAACAACCGCCCCAAACCTTCGGCGCTGGCTCTAGTCCGGGCATTGCGCTAGCCTTGGCGCTCGCTTTTCGCTATCGAGTCCAATGCGCTTTCTTTCAAGCTTGTTCATCGTCCCCGCTTTTTTTACTGCCTGCTGGACCGGGTCGGCCAATGCCCTGGACCTGACCACGCAGAACCTGGTCATCACGGCGTATGCCACGAGCATGGTGACCTCCGCGCCCTTCGACCATAAACTGCTGCTCGCCGCCCAGGATGACGCGGCGGCTTTCGTTGCCAGTGAGGGCCAACTGCGAGGCGCACGACTGGAGTCCGCGCTGGCTTACCTGCGTCAGACCCAGCCAAAACTTCATGCCAGCGACCTTGAACTGGCACAGGCAATTCTCGTCCAATAGTTATCCATGTTTTTCCGGAGTCGTTCCATGCGTAACCCGCTGATTGCTGCCACCCTTGGCCTGCTGTTGTTCGCCGACGTGGCCCAGGCGCACACCCTGGTAGCCACCAGTAACATCATCGTTCGGGCCTTTGGCCGCACGATCGATTTCACGTCCGATACCACCACCTCCATCCGCGACTCGAAAGTCGTGCGTGAAGCCCACGACGATGCCGCCAGCTACGTGGCCAGCAACGGCGACATTCGCGGCGCGCAACTGGAAGCCGCCTTCGACACCCTGCGTGCTCGCGTTCCCGAAGCGCGCGACGCCAGCGATCAGGTCCTCGCTGAAGCCATCCTCGCTCTGTGAAGAACCTCGCCGCCTGGCTCCTGGCCAGCGCCGTGCTGCTGTTCGGCAGCACGGCCCAGGCCGATCTGCAATTATGGCTCAAGACCGAAGGCCTGAGCCCGGCAGAGCAACAGGCCAGCCAGGCGCTGATCGATGAAGCGATGCAGGCGCTGCCGCCGCGTTTCATCGAGCAACTGGACCGCCGGATCGATGTCGGCTGGACCGACCGGATGCCCGACAACGCCTACGGCGAAGCGTCGCTGGTGTCCGAGCTCAACCTCAATCGCAACCTGCTCAAAGGCCTGGCCGACGGCAGTGCCGCGACTCAAAAAACCCATCGCCCTCACGGCACTGTACGCCGGGAAATGCTCGCCACGGTGCTGCACGAACTGACCCATATTTATGACCGCTCGCGTTTGTGGCCAAGCGCCGAGCGCACGTTGATCCAGCGCTGCACGCGGCAGAACAACAGCTCGGGCCTGATCGGCATTCCCGACCCGTGTCGCGGGCAGACGGCACGGCGCTTCACTCTCAGCGATGACCCGCGCCTGCTCGACCTCGCGGGCTGGCAGCAATATGTCGGCCGTCGCGGTGAACGCGAGCAACACAACCGGCAAATCGCCCGCAGCCCGGACCTCTACGAAATCAGCAGCCCCAAGGAGTTTGTCGCGGTCAACATGGAGTACTTCCTCCTCGACCCGAGTTACGCCTGTCGGCGCCCGGCGCTGTACCGTTATTACAAGGAACACTTCGGCTGGGCGCCGGCCGCCAAGGACACCTGCGCGACATCGTTCGCATTCCTCAACGCCGGCAACGACTTCGCCAAGCAGCCGTTGGGCAAAGTCGACCCGGAGCGGGTGTACGCCGTCGATTACCTGCTGGCCGAGGCCAACCAGAACTGGGTCAGCCGTTGGGGCCACAGCATGCTGCGGCTGGTGATCTGTGCGCCGGGCCGGCCCCGTGGGCCGGACTGTCGACTGGACCTCGATCAACACCTGGTGTTGTCCTACCGCGCATTCGTCGGCGACGTACAGCTGTCGAGCTGGGACGGACTGGTGGGTAAATACCCGTCCCGCCTCTTTGTGTTGCCGCTGGCCCAGGTCATCGACGAATACACCAAGACCGAACTGCGCAGCCTTGCCTCGGTGCCGCTCAATCTGTCGCGCAATGAAATCGAAGAGGTGGTCGAACATGCCGCCGAGATGCACTGGAGTTACGACGGCAACTATTACTTCCTGTCCAACAACTGCGCAGTCGAAAGCCTGAAACTGCTGCGCAGCGGCAGTAACAATCCACAACTGACCGGCCTGGACAGCATCATGCCCAACGGTCTGCTGGAAGTGCTCAAGGGCCGTGGCCTGGCGGACACCAGTGTGCTCGACGACCCACGCGAGGCGCTGCGCCTGGGGTATCGCTTCGACTCCTTCCGCGACCGTTACCAAGCCATGTTCGAGGTGTTGAAAAAACACTTGCCGATCAAGCAGGCCACCGTCGAAGACTGGTTATCCTTGAACGCAGTCGAGCGACGCGGATGGTTCGAACAAGCCGACTTGCGCACCAGCGCAGCCTTGCTGCTGTTGGAGCAAGCGAGCTTCCGGCGGCAATTGCTGCTGGCCCAGGACGAGGTCAAGCAGCGCTACCTCGGTGCCCGCGAGCTGAAAAACGGTGGCATGGAAAAAGCCAACAACACCCTGCAACTGATCCTCGCCAACAGCGGATTTCTCAGCCGTCCGGCGGAACTGCTGGGCAGCAGCGGTTACGGGTTGCCACAACCCAGTGAGTGGCAGCGGCTGGAATCGGAAAGCAGCTTGCGCCAGAAACAGTTGCAGACACTGACCGGTGACCTGGATAAGGAAGTTCGCGCCCTGCTGGAGCCTGGCCGCGCAGCCGAGATTGCCGCGAACGAGGCCAACGTCAAACAACTGGGCGAGCATTTGCGGGCGCTGCATAAAGCCGCGGGTGGCCTGGAACTGCCCTGACGCTAAAAGCTTTGCGGGCACAGGTCGGCTGGCCCGCGAACTTACAGCGTCTCCTCGGTCTCTTCCGGTAGATGCTCATCCAGGTGCAGCCAGGGCAGCCGGCTTCGGGTCCAGATATGCCGATCTGCCGGTGCCTGCTCCGGGTGATCCAGCGTGGCGATGGTCACGTCAATGCTGTCCGGGCTCAGCTGCGTGGTCAACGCCACGTGGGCGCCGCAGTTCGAACAGAAATACCGCGCACATTGAGCCGACGAGTCGTAACACGCTGGCTTGCCGGCCAACCACTGAAACGCGGAACGGGGCAGAGTGATCCAGGTCGTCACCAGGCCACCGCTGACTCGCCGACAAATCGAACAATGGCAGTGGGCGATGTCCTGCAAGGGCCCACTGAACTGATACCGCAGTTGTCCGCAATGGCAACCGCCCGTCTGAAGCTCGCTCATGTCGCGCTCTCCCTTTCGTGTATTCGACGCCGCAACCCCCATGAACCGGCGCCTTGGCCATTACTTTAGGCCGTAATCACCACCGCCGGACATCTCGTCCGAGGTTTGTCCGGCGAAAGCTGGCTGAAAGCTTTGCCGATTAGGATCGCCGCCACTGCCGGCAAAAGACCGGTTGGCCCTGGCATGCGTTTCGACGCCAGCCGGCCCAATTAACAACAACAATGGTGATTCTGATGTCCGCTGCTACCCGCCTGTACGCCCCGACTCCCCCCGTACGCCTCGTGCTTTCCGTTCTGCGCTGAGCCCATCCGGTTCCGCCATTCCCTAGCCGCGCTACGCCTGGAGTATTCCCATGCTGACTTTCCTTGGCTTTGCCATGGTCATCACGTTCATGTTCCTGATCATGACCAAGCGCCTGTCCGCGCTGATCGCCCTGATCATCATCCCGATTGTCTTCGCCCTGTTCGGCGGTTTTGCGCCGAAGATCGGCCCGATGATGCTCGAAGGCATCACCAAGCTGGCCCCGACCGGGGTGATGCTGATGTTCGCCATTCTGTATTTCGCCCTGATGATCGACTCCGGCCTGTTCGACCCGGCCGTGCGCAAGATCCTCAAACTGGTCAAGGGTGACCCGCTGAAAGTTTCCGTCGGCACGGCGGTCCTGGCACTGATCGTGTCCATGGACGGTGATGGCGCCACTACCTACATGATCTGCGTGGCCGCCATGCTGCCGCTCTACAGCCGCATCGGCATGAGCCCGCGCATCATGGCCGGCCTGATCATTCTGGCCGGGGGCGTGATGAACATGACCCCGTGGGGTGGCCCGACCGCCCGTGCCGCGAGTGCGCTGCATGTCGACCCGTCGGACATTTTCGTGCCGATGATTCCGGCGATGCTCGCCGGTGTGGTGGCGATCCTGGCGATTGCCTACTACTACGGTAAACGCGAGCGCGCGCGCCTGGGTGAACTGCACCTGCAAGGCGACGAAATCGACCATAGCGAAATCAGCGTTTCCCAGTTCCCGGATGCCCGTCGTCCGAAACTGATCTGGTTCAACGGCCTGCTGACCCTGGCCCTGATGGGCACACTGATCGCCGGCCTGCTGCCGCTGCCGGTGCTGTTCATGGTCGCGTTCAGTATCGCGATGATCGTCAACTACCCGTGCCTGCAACAGCAGAAAGACCGCGTCGCGGCCCACGCCGGCAGCGTGCTGTCGGTGGTCGGATTGATCTTTGCCGCCGGGATCTTCACTGGCATCCTGACCGGCACCGGCATGGTCGACGCCATGTCCAAGAGCCTGCTGGCGGTGATCCCCGATTTCCTCGGCCCGTACCTGGCGGTGATCACGGCGCTGGTGAGCATGCCGTTCACCTTCTTCATGTCCAACGATGCGTTTTACTACGGTGTGCTGCCGGTTCTGGCCGAGGCGGCCAGCCATTACGGCATCACCGCGGTGGAAATGGCCCGCGCCTCGATCGTTGGCCAACCCGTGCACTTGCTGAGCCCGCTGGTTCCGTCCACCTACTTGCTGGTGGCGCTGGCCGGGATCGAGTTCGGCGATCACCAGCGGTTCACCCTCAAATGGGCCGTGCTGGTGTGCCTGTGCATTCTGGTCGCCGCGTTGCTGATGGGGATCTTCCCGCTGTTCAGCACGCTGTAAAACACTGACTCACTGCGCCGCCAGCTAGACTTCAGACCTGAAGCGGCTGGCGTCGTGGCTTAACACTTGCTCAAAGGAATACTCATGGAATGGCTGACTAACCCGGAGATCTGGGTTGCCTTCTTCACACTGACGGCCCTGGAAATCGTGCTGGGCATCGACAACATCATCATGATTTCGATCCTGGTCAGCCGCATGCCCAAGCACATGCAGACGCGCACCCGGCTCTTTGGCCTGGCGCTGGCCATGGTCACGCGCATCCTGCTGTTGCTGTCGATCACCTGGGTCATGCGCCTGACCACCGACCTGTTCGAACTCTTCGGCCAGGGCATTTCCGGACGGGACCTGATCCTGTTCTTCGGTGGCCTGTTCCTGTTGTGGAAAAGCTCCCAGGAGATGTACCACGCGCTGGAAGGCGAAGACGAAACCGATGAGACGCCGGGCGGCAAGGGCGGCAACTTCCTCTACACCATCATCCAGATCGCGATCATCGACATCGTGTTCTCCCTGGACTCGGTGATCACCGCCGTCGGTATGGTCTCCCATGTACCGGTCATGATCGCCGCCATCGTCGTGGCCGTGCTGGTGATGATGATGGCTTCCGGCAAGATCAGTGAATTCATCGACAAGCACCCGTCGCTGAAGATGCTGGCGTTGTCGTTCCTGCTGATCGTCGGCACCGTGCTGATCGCCGAAGCCTTTGAAGTGCATGTGCCAAAAGGCTACGTCTACTTCGCCATGGCGTTCTCGCTGGCGGTTGAAGCCATCAACATCAAGATGCGCGCCGCGATGATGAAAAAGAAGAAACAACAGGAACCGGTGAAACTGCGCAAGGACATCCCGGGTCAGTAACCCGTGTGGCGAGGGCGCTTGCTCCCTCGCCACAATGAATCAAGGGGCCTACGGCTAATGCCAGTCAGCTAGGGCGCTCCCACAGAGATTTCACTTAACTGACTGGCATTAGGCCTACGGGCCCTTTTTCACGCCTGCATGAAGCTGTTTTCATGACAGCTTTATTTCAATCACTTCTTTAGCTATGCGATGCTGGCGCCCAGGCCGTTCGCCAACTACAGCTTAAGTACAGAACGTAGAACGTCGCGCGGCACCGCCAACTTGCCCCTTTGGGGCGCTATTCACCCAGGGGGCCCACCATGCTGACCCTGCTCAATCTACTCTCCGCCGTGACCCTGCTGATCTGGGGCACGCACATCGTGCGAACCGGCATCCTGCGGGTCTACGGTTCCAACCTGCGTCACGTGATCGGCCAGAACATGGCCAGCCGTCCACTGGCCTTCGTCGCCGGAATCCTCGTCACCGCCATGGTCCAGAGCAGCAACGCCACGGCGATGCTGGTGACCTCGTTCGTCGGTCAGGGCCTGATGGCGCTGACACCCGCCCTGGCGACCATGCTCGGCGCGGACGTCGGTACGGCGCTGATGGCGCGGGTGCTGACCCTCGACCTGTCGTGGCTGTCGCCGCTGCTGATCTTCCTCGGGGTGATTTTTTTCCTGTCCCGCAAACAGACCCGTGCCGGCCAGCTCGGACGGGTCGGCATTGGCCTGGGGCTGATCATTCTTGCGCTGCAACTGATCGTCGAATCCGCCGCGCCCATTACCCACGCCCAAGGCGTGAAAGTGATTTTCGCTTCACTGACCGGCGACATCCTGCTCGACGCATTGGTGGGTGCGCTGTTCGCGATGATTTCCTACTCCAGCCTGGCCGCCGTCCTGCTGACCGCGACCCTGGCCGGTGCCGGCGTCATCAGCCTGCCGGTGGCCATCGGCCTGGTGATCGGGGCCAACATCGGCAGCGGCGTGTTGGCGTTCCTCAGCACCAGCATGCAAAACACCGCTGGCCGGCAAGTGGCACTGGGCAGCCTGTTGTACAAGCTGATCGGCTTGCTGCTGATCATTCCGGTGCTCGACCCGCTGGTGCACTGGATGGACAGCCTCGATTTCAGCCCGCAAGGCCTGGTGATCGGCTTTCACCTGCTCTACAACACCGTGCGTTGCCTGGTGCTGCTGCCCAGTGTCGGGCTGATGGCCAGGTTGTGCGCCTGGCTGATGCCCGAGCGAGTGGAAACCAACGGCCACGCACACCCCCGGCATCTGGATCAGACCGCGCTGGTCACTCCCAGCCTGGCACTGGCCAACGCGGCGCGAGAAACCCTGCGCATCGGCGACCTGATCGACAACATGCTTGAAGCGACGCTTGATGTGCTGCGCGGCAAACAGACCGCCGTCACCCTGGAAATGCGCCGCCTGAGCGATGATGTCGAAGCCCTGTACAGTGCCATCAAGCTCTATCTGGCGCAGATGCCACGCGAAGACCTCAGTGAGCAGGACAGCCGCCGCTGGGCCGAAATCATCGAACTGGCGTTCAACCTGAAACTGGCCAGCGACCTGATCGAACGCATGCTGCGCAAGGTCCAGCAGCAGAAGACCTCGCAGCGCCGGTCCTTTTCCGATGTCGGCCCTGGAAGAGTTGACCGGGCTGCACGCGCAACTGATTACCAACCTGCGGCTGGGGTTGTCGGTGTTCCTCAGTGCCGACCGCGAAAGTGCCCACCAACTGCTGCGGGAAAAACGCCGCTTCCGCGCCCAGGAACGCCGACTGGCCCACGCTCACGTCAGCCGGTTGCAACGCAAGATCGCTCAAAGCATCGAGACCAGCTCTCTTCACCTGGAACTGATTGCCGACATGAAACGCCTGAACTCGCTGTTTTGCAGCAGCGCCTACGTGGTACTGGAAACGTCCGACACCGGCGCGCTGGAGCCGGACGATATGGCTGACATCACTCATTCACCCTGAACGTCCACGATCGCTGGAAGTCTGTTGAACTTACGCACGCCGTAAGGAAGCCCGTTATGCGTTGTTTGCTGTTCGCTTGTCTGTTGTTCGGTTCTACCGCGTCCTTTGCCCTGGATCGCTTTCAGGTCGAGGGCTACGTGTTGCCCAACGGCCTGCAATTGCTGCTCAAACCCGGCAGCGAGCGCGGGCATGTGGCGATCCGCCTGGTGGTAGGGGTGGGCCTGGACGACTTTGCCTGCGCCGACAAGGAACTGCCGCACCTGCTCGAACATGTGCTGTTCAGTGGTATCGACGACAGCGGTGAAGGCGGGCTGGAGGAACGCATGCAAGCGCTGGGCGGCGAGTGGAACGCCTACACCAGCAACGCCGACACCACCTTCGTGATCGAAGCCCCGGCGAAAAACCAGCGTAAAGTCCTCGACCTGCTACTGGCGGTACTGACCCAGACCCGGATCGACGACGCCGCGATCAATGCAGCCAAACACGTGGTGGAGCGCGAGGACGGCGGCCACTATTCGCACTTGCAGCGCTGGCTGGACCGTCAGGACCTCGGGCACAAGGCGAGCAATCAACTGGCAGTGGAACTGGGCCTCAAATGCCCGGAACGCGCCGAAGTCACCCATCTGACCCGCGAACAGCTGGAGAAGGTGCGCAAGGCCTGGTACGCGCCAAACAACATGACCCTGATTGTCGTCGGTGAACTCGACCGCTTGCTGCCCGCCTACCTGGAGCGCACCTATGCCCAGCTCCAGTCCGTCGACCCGGCGGATCATCGGCCACTGCCGCAAATCAGGGACACCGCCGCCTCTCAGCGTGAATTGATCCAGGGCGTGGTGGGCAATAGCGCCAAACTGCATTGGTTGTTTCCCGAACCGGTGCAGGAAGAACAACACGACGAAACCTTCGACCTGCTCAAGGACTACCTGGACTGGGCGCTGTATCGCCAGTTGCGCCTGAACCACGGTTTGTCCTATGGGCCGTGGGCCGAGCGTGAAGTGTTCGGCGGCGTCGGGTTCTTCAGCCTCAATGCCGACCTGGACCGCAACGACCTGGAACCGGCCCGGCACGTGCTCGATGAACTCAAAGCCACACTGCTCAAGGACGGCCTCGACCCGGTCAGTTTCAATCGCCTGAAGCAGGCCGCCATCGCCCGCCAGGCCTGGGCTGTGCAGGGCAATAGCGCGCTCGCCGATTACTACTGGAGCGCCCTCGGCGACTATGAGGACGGGCGCTTCGCCGACCCGGCCAAAGACCTTCAAGGGGTCACGCTGGAACAGGCCAACAAGGCCCTGCGTGAAATGCTGGAGCAACCGGGCTATGTGCGAATCGAGAAGCCGCTGCTCAGTGATGACGAGGTGCTCTGGATTGCGGCGGGAATGCTCGGGTTGATACTGCTGGGATTGCTGGGCTGGCGCAGGCACCGCAAGCCGTGAGTTGTCTCGCAACATCAGTGTGCCAGCGGTATCCTGTCGGGGATTTTTCCTACGACCATTGCGAACCGCCGAATGCCTAACCTGACTCTTTGCGTACAGCGCATCCTCGAACTGATGAAGCGCTATCCGGGGGTCATCGCGCTCGGCGGGTTTATCTCCGGGGTCGGCAGCTTCATCCTGGTGGATCGCCAGCAAAGCCTGGCCACCTGGATCTCCATCATCATGCTGGTCAGCTGGGTCTGGCTGATGCTGGAGAACAGCCTCACGCAGTTGTTCACCAGGGTGTTCAAACGCGAAATACCGCAGCCGCTGCTGCGCTATGCCACACAGATGATCCATCAGGAAAGCCTGTTCTTTGTCCTGCCGTTCTTCTTTGTCACCACGACCTGGAACAGCGGCCAACTGGCGTTCACCGGGCTGCTGGGCGCGGCGGCGCTGGTGTCGATCATCGACCCGTTGTATTACAAATGGCTGGCGCCCCGGCGTTGGGCGTTCCTGGCGTTGCACACCCTGACCCTGTTTGCCGCGCTGCTCACGGCGCTGCCGATCATTGTGCACCTGACCACCTCCCAGAGTTTCAAACTGGCGCTGGGCATTGCCATGCTGATGTCCTTCCCGAGCCTGGCGTCGATCTTCCCGATTCGTACCGTGCGCAATGCGCTGGCCATTTTGAGCATCACCCTGGGCATCGGCGCCGCCGGCTGGTTGCTGCGTTCGTGGGTACCGCCGGCCACCTTGTGGATGACCGACGTCGCCATCAGCACCCAACTGCAGGACCGCACGCCCGGCGACAGCCTCCACGAAGTCACCGCTGCGCAGTTGCGCACCAACGGCCTGTACGCCTACACCGCGATCAACGCCCCGCGTGGGCTGGACGAGCGGATTTATCACGTCTGGAAATTCAACGGCAAAGAGGTCGACCGCATCGCCCTGGATATTCATGGCGGGCGCAAGGAAGGCTACCGGGCCTGGACCCACAAGCAGAATTTCCCCGCCAACCCGGTGGGCAAATGGCAAGTGCGGGTGTTGACCGAAGACGATCAGGTGATCGGCGTGCTGCGCTTCGAAGTCACCGACCCAGGTCAAGACAACGCGAAGCCGAGCGAGGCAAAGTAGCCGTTATCGTGCTATTACGTAGCACTGCGTAACAGCCGAACAAGCACGGAGCTTATGACCAACAGCGGCAGTGCCTACCTCGATACCTCCAGCCTCCCAGCGCAGTTACGCGTCACGGGGGACTGGACGCTCGCCCATTACGCCGACCTCAAGCGCTTGAGCGAATCCCTCCAGGGCCAGTACAACGACAGCACCCCCATCGACCTCAACGGCCTCGGTGCCCTGGACACGGCGGGCGCCTCGCTGCTGGTCGAGTTGCTGGGCAGCGAACGCATCGGCCGCTCCGCCGAGCACCCCGATTGCAGTTTGTCGGCCGCCGACCGTGCGTTGCTGCACACCGTCTACTGCTCGTTGACCGACTTCTGCGTACCGGTCAAAGAGCCGGAAGTCAGCGTCGGCATTCAACTGCTGAGCCGCATCGGCCGGGCCGTCGACACCATCTGGCAAGACACCCTGCAACTGCTGGGCTTCATCGGGCTGATTCTGGAAACCATCGCCCGAGGGCTGTTTCGCCCCAAGCGCTGGCGCATCACGCCGATGGTCGCGCACATCGAACAGACCGGCCTCGACGCCGCGCCTATCGTGGCCCTGCTGACGTTTCTGGTGGGCGCCGTGGTGGCGTTTCTCGGCGCCACGGTGCTCAAGAGTTTTGGTGCGAGCATCTTTACCGTCGACCTGGTGGCGTTCTCCTTCCTGCGTGAGTTTGGCGTGTTACTGACCGCCATCCTCATGGCCGGGCGCACCGCCAGTGCCTTCACCGCTCAAATCGGCTCGATGAAGGCCAACGAAGAAATCGACGCGATCCGCACCCTGGGCCTGGACCCGACCGAGTTGCTGGTGGTACCACGGGTGCTGGCGCTGCTGGTTGCGCTGCCGATGCTGACCTTTCTGGCGATGCTCTCGGGGATTGTCGGCGGCGGGGTGGTGTGCGCACTGTCGCTGGGGATCTCGCCGGCGATGTTCCTCGCTTTGCTGCAATCGGACATCGGCGTTCAACATTTCCTGGTGGGCATGGTCAAAGCACCGATCTTTGCGTTCCTGATCGCCGCGATTGGCTGTCTGGAAGGCTTCAAGGTCAGCGGCAGCGCCGAATCGGTCGGCGCCCACACCACCTCCAGCGTGGTGCAGTCAATTTTCGTGGTCATCGTGCTTGATGCCGTGGCCGCGCTGTTTTTCATGGAGATGGGCTGGTGAATCGCATCCCCCGTGCGCCTGCAGAGGCGGTGATCGAAGTTCGAGGGCTGTGCAACCGCTTCGGCAAACAGAGCGTGCACGAGAACCTCGACCTGGATTTGTACAAGGGCGAGATCCTCGCCGTGGTCGGTGGCTCGGGCAGCGGCAAGTCGGTGCTGTTGCGCAGCATCGTCGGCCTGCGCCGACCCAGCGAAGGCTCGGTGCGGGTGTTTGGCCAAGACTTGCAGAACCTGCCCGAACAGCAGCGCTCGCTGATCGAACGGCGGTTTGGCGTGCTGTTTCAGAAGGGCGCGCTGTTTTCCTCGCTGACCGTGACGGAGAACGTCGCCCTGCCGCTGATCGAACACGCCGGCCTCAGCCGCGCCGACGCCGAACACCTGGCGGCAGTCAAACTGGCGCTGGCCGGGCTGCCGTTGTCGGCGGCCGACAAGTACCCCTCGTCACTGTCCGGCGGCATGATCAAACGGGCCGCGCTGGCCCGGGCGCTGGCGCTGGACCCGGACATCCTGTTTCTCGACGAACCCACTGCCGGCCTCGACCCGATTGGCGCGGCGGCGTTCGATCAACTGATCCTGACCCTGCGCGATGCGCTGGGCTTGAGTGTGTTTCTGGTCACCCATGACCTGGACACGCTCTACACCATCACCGACCGGGTGGCGGTGCTGGCGCAGAAGAAAGTGCTGGTGGCGGACGCCATCGACAAGGTCGCCGAAACCGACGACGCGTGGATTCACGAATACTTCCATGGCCCCCGGGGCCGCGCGGCGTATCAAGCCGCTTCACTGCTCAACGAGGTATGACATGGAAACCCGAGCCCATCATGTATTGATCGGCCTGTTCACCGTGATTGTGGTGGTCGGGGCGCTGCTGTTCGGCCTGTGGCTGGCCAAGTCCAGCGTCGACACGGAGTTCAAGGATTACGAAATCGTCTTCAACGAGGCGGTCAGCGGCCTCTCCAAAGGCAGTGCGGTGCAGTACAGCGGGATCAAGGTCGGTGACGTCGTCACCCTGCGCCTGGACCCGAAAGACCCGCGCCGGGTGCTGGCACAAATCCGTCTGAGCGGCGAAACGCCGATCAAGGAAGACACCCAGGCGAAACTGGCCCTGACCGGGATCACCGGCACCTCGATCATCCAGCTCAGTGGCGGCACACCGCAAAGCCCGGCGCTGCGCGGCAAGGACGGCAACCTTCCGGTGATCGTCGCCACGCCATCGCCCATTGCACGCTTGCTGAACAACAGCGATGACCTGATGACCAACGTCAACGTGCTGCTGCATAACGCCAACCAAATGTTCTCGTCGCAGAACATCGAACGCGTCAGCAACACCCTCGAACACCTGGAACAGACCACCGGAACCATCGCCGAGCAACGCGGCGACATCCGTCAGACCATGCAACAGCTGGGCTCCATCGGCAAACAGGCCAGCGCCACCCTGGAGCAGACCGCCGCGCTGATGCGCAACGCCAACGGCCTGCTCGACGATCAGGGCAAGCAGATGTTCGGCAGCGCCGAGCAAGCGATGAAGTCGCTGGAACAAAGCGCCGCAACCATCAACACCCTGCTGTCGGACAACCAGGACTCACTCAACAACGGCATGCAGGGCCTCAATGGCCTGGCGCCCGCAGTGCGTGAACTGCGCGACACCCTGAGCTCGTTGCGCGCCATCTCTCGTCGGCTGGAATCCAACCCCAGCGGTTACCTGCTGGGCAGCGACACGAACAAGGAGTTCACGCCATGAAGCCGGTCTTTCGTTTAGCCAGCCAACTCACCTTGATCGCCGGTTTCGCGCTGACCAGTGCCTGCTCGATCCTGCCCAAGGCCGAGCCACTGGACGTGTATCGCCTGCCGGCCGGGCCTGCTGCCGGGCCGTCGACCAGCCATGCACAGGCCTGGTCGTTGCGCCTGTCCAAGCCCCAAACCAGCGATGTACTGGGCAGCGCGAAAATCGCCGTGATCCCCCAAGGGAACCTGATCAGCAGCTACAAGGCATCGCGCTGGAGCGACCCGGCGCCGATCCTGCTGCGCAATCGCCTGCTCGATGGCTTTGCCCGGGACGGCCGCGTACGCCTGCTGAGCACCGATGACAGCAACTTGCAGACGGACTTGGAGTTGGGCGGGAACCTGCAAGCCTTCCAGACGGAGTACCAGGGCAACGCCGCGCAGGTGGTGATTCAACTGGATGCGCTGCTGGTGCGCGGCAGCAATCAGCGAATCCTCGCCAGCCGCCGCTTCGAAGTGCGCCAGCCGTTGAGCGACGTGAAAGTGCCCGCGGTGGTGACGGGGTTTGGCCAGGCCAGTGACGTGCTCACCGCACAAGTTATTGCGTGGACGGTGGAGCAAGGGCAGAAAGTCGCGGCGCCACCAAAACCCTGAAGTTTCAGTGGTGCCTTTGTGGCGAGGGCGCTTGCTCCCGCTGGACTGCGTAGCAGTCCCATTTCAGGGCCGCTTCGCGACCCAGCGGGAGCAAGCTCCCTCGCCACAGAGAAAGTGGGTTAACCGAAGAACCAGTAGCACACCCCGATCGCACCCAGCACCCCGGCCAGCTCCGCCAACAGTGCACAACCCACCGCATGGCGGGCGCGCTGGATGCCGACGGCACCGAAGTACACCGCCAACACATAGAACGTGGTTTCCGTACTGCCCTGAATGGTCGCGGCCACCAACGCCGGGAAGCTGTCGACGCCTGAGGTCTTCATGGTTTCGATGAGCATGGCCCGCGCGGCGCTACCGGAGAACGGCTTGACCATCGCCGTCGGCAAGGCATCGACGAAGCGCGTGTCCCAACCGGCCCACTCCACCAGATGGCGAATCCCGTCCAAGCCAAAGTCCAGCGCGCCCGATGCGCGCAACACACCTACCGCGCAGAGCATCGCCACCAGATACGGCAGCAGGTTCTTGGCCACATCGAAGCCTTCCTTGGCGCCCTCGACGAACGCCTCGTAGACCTTGACCTTGCGCAACGCGCCGATCACCAGGAACAACATGATCAGGCCAAACAGCGTCAGGTTGCCGAGGATCGAGGACAACCCCGCCAGCGCGGTCGCCGACATCGTCGCCAACAACGCCATAAAGGCCCCCAGTACCAGCGCACCGGGAATCAGATACGCCAGCACCACCGGGTCCCACAACCGCAGGCGCTGCATGAATGCCACCGACAGCAGGCCCACCAGGGTCGAGCAACTGGTTGCCAGCAGGATCGGCAGAAACACCAGCGTCGGGTCGGGCGCGCCTTGCTGGGCGCGGTACATGAAGATCGTCACCGGCAGCAGCGTCAGGGACGACGCGTTGAGCACCAGGAACAGGATTTGCGCATTGCTCGCCACCGTCGCGCTCGGGTTGAGTTCCTGCAACGCTTTCATGGCCTTGAGGCCAATCGGGGTCGCGGCGTTGTCCAGGCCCAGGCCGTTGGCGGCAAAGTTGAGGGTGATCAGGCCGATGGCCGGGTGACCGCGCGGCACTTCCGGCATCAGCCGCAGGAAGAGTGGGCCGAGGGCCTTGGCCAGCCATTCGACAATCCCGGCCTTTTCGGCGATGCGCAAAAAGCCCAGCCACAAGGTCAGGGTGCCGAACAGCAGCACCATGACTTCGACCGACAGCTTGGCCATGGCGAAGATGCTTTCCACCATCGCCGCAAAGATCCCGGCATTGCCGCCGATCAGCCACTGCGCCAGTGCCGAAACGGCCGCCACGATGAAAAAGCCAAGCCACAGGCCATTGAGCATCAGTCAAATCCCCCAGAAGATGCGCGAATGATAGCGGGGTGTGCAGAAACGACAAACCCCGGATTTCTCCGGGGTTTGTTGGCATTACTGGCGATGGACCACTGTGGGAGCGAGCTTGCTCGCGAAAGCGGTGTATCAGTCAACATCAATGTTGGCTGTTACTCAGTCATCGCGAGCAAGCTCACTCCCACAGGGTTTTGCATCAGTTTTTAGAGATTTCGCCAGCCGGCAGCTTCTCTTTGCTGCGCCAGTGCGGCAGGGAGTTCCAGTAGCGCTGGCCCTTCGCATCGTCGTACATGCCTTCCCAACGCGCGATGACCAGAACGGCCAAGGCGTTGCCGATCACGTTCAGCGCGGTACGGGCCATGTCCATGATGCGGTCGACACCGGCGATGAACGCCAGGCCTTCCAACGGAATGCCCACGCTGCCCAGCGTGGCCAGCAGCACCACGAAGGACACGCCCGGCACGCCGGCGATACCTTTGGAGGTGACCATCAGGGTCAGTACCAGCAGCAACTGCTGGCTGATCGACAGGTCGATGCCGTAGAGCTGGGCAATGAAGATGGCCGCGATGCTCTGGTACAGGGTCGAACCGTCGAGGTTGAACGAGTAACCGGTCGGCACCACGAAGCTGCAAATGGCTTTCGGCGCGCCGTAGGCTTCCATCTTCTCGATCACGCGCGGCAGCACGGTTTCGGAGCTCGCGGTGGAGTAGGCCAGCACCAGCTCATCCTTGAAGATGCGCATCAGCTTGATCACCGAGAAGCCGAACAGGCGAGCGATCAACCCCAGCACCACGAAGGCGAAGAACAGGATGGCGACGTAAACCAGGATCACCAGTTTGGCCAGCGGCAGCAGGGAGGCGAAGCCGAAGTTGGCCACGGTCACCGCAATCAGTGCGAACACGCCGATCGGGGCGTAGTTCATGATCATGTGAGTGACCTTGAACATGCTTTCCGATACGCCCTGGAACATCTTCACCAGCGGCTCGCGCAGGTCCGATTGCAGGCTCGACAGACCAAGGCCGAACAACACGGAGAAGAAGATGATCGGCAGCATCTCGCCACGCGCCATGGCGGCAAAGATGTTCGACGGGATCAGGTTGAGGATGGTTTCGATGAACGCATGTTCATGCTGAACCTCGGCGGCCGTCGCCTGGTACTTGGAAATATCCACCGTACCCAGGGTGCTCATGTCGATGCCCGAACCCGGATGGAACAGGTTGGCCAGCACCAGACCCACCAAAATAGCGATGGTGGTGACGATTTCAAAGTAAATGATGGTCTTGAGACCGATGCGCCCGAGCTTCTTCGCGTCGCCCACACCGGCAATGCCGACGATCAGCGAGGAGATCACGATCGGGATCACGATCATCTTGATCAGACGGATAAAGATATCGCCCGCCGGTTGCAGGACGTTGCTGATCCACCAGGCTTTTTCGGCACTGAAATGGTTGAGCAGCGCACCGATTGCAATCCCCAGTACCAGACCGATGAGGATCTGCCAGGCGAGGCTAAGCTTTGCCTTCTTCATATCATTACCCTTACTTGCGTTTGACTCAGGCAGATGCGCGAACTGGAACGCTCAATAGCGGAAAAGTCTTTGCATCTGCCCCCGTATAAGGTCGCCCGGAGCTCGTATTTACGGCTCTTCGGCAGGCGAAAAAAGGCGCAACTATTCCGATGCAAGGGAGCCGCGTCTAATGCCGTAAACGCCTACCCTATGCCGAATCGGCATGAGTTTTTTCAAACAAAACCATCGTCCCAACCGGTTCGAATACGACATTTCGGCAGGCATAAGTGCCGTGAACCGGCCATCGTAGAGGAGATCGGACATTTTTTGAGCAACAGAACGGGGACAAAAACTCAGGAAATTCCCTACGACTGAGGTCGAAAAAGAAGCGCAAATTAACGCCAAATTTCTCGATATACGGTCGCCCGGAAACACCGCGAAATGTTTTGGGCGCAGTGTAGGAGGTATTTCCAGAATCAACCTCGCCAAAAACGACTCGACTGCTCTAGATCAAGCCTTTGCGAGATAAAGCTCGCCGCAGGTCCGCCAAGGCTTGCGCAATTGGCGAACGTGCGGCTCGACTTTTACCTGACTCGGCCCTTGCGCGGGCACTCCCTGTACCCGTAGGTCACTCCGATCCTGAAACAATCAGAACATCCCGGCCCCTTGGTCATGCACCCACCTTCCTCGGGTGGTGCAGAGGAAAGAAGCGTCGCGCTTCTTTCGTGATCCGGACTCAGTACCCGTTCGGATCTTTCTTCAGTGGTTCTTTCAACAATCCCTGCATACCGTCGTCCGGCTTGCCGAGGAAACGGTACTCGCCATGGCACTGCCGCCCAGTAGCAGGGCGGCGGCCAGTGTCTTTAACGCCCCCCCATGGTCAGCCTCGTCCACGACGGCCAAAGAAGAAGGAAGCAACAAACATCACCAGGAACACGACAAACAGAATCTTGGCGATACCCGTGGCGGTGCCCGCGATACCACCGAAGCCCAGTACCGCAGCGACAATGGCAATGATCAGGAAGGTGATTGCCCAGCTCAACATGGTAATTCTCCTTACGCGTCTATTAAGGGGTGCTGCAGTGGATCGGTGCACGGCGCGCCGGTCACGCGTCCGTGTGTTGCCTAAAACACCCAACGTTCCTGACGGGGCATCTCGGCCACAGGCTGCGCCTGGTCGACGTCCATCAGCTTCATCGGGGTTGCGTCAGCAACGTGGCTGCCGACTGCACTGAAATGGGTTTGGGGAGCATGCTGGATCGATACACAAGGCGCCTCGGGCTGCTGGCTCAGTTGCCAGAGCTGATACTGCTGACCGCCGATCAGGGTGGCCACCAGTGCCAGCACTACGAACAACCCTTGCTGCACGAACAGTGTCGAGATACGCAATTGAGCAGCACGTTGGCGATTCATCCTGAAACTCCTCCCACGCGAGTGGTCTTGGGTTCAAGGGCGATTCTTCAGTAGCGCCCTGGGCTAATCAGGCTGTTGCAGCCTGCATGCCAGCTTTTCCAAGGAGTTAAGTTAAATTAAATCAATCAGTTATAGAAATACGAAAATCTCTGTAAGACGCATCCTGCACGATGCCCCTCTGAGGGGTCGTGCGAAATGCCCGACAACGAGCCAAGAAACAGAAATTTTTTGAATGTTCCCGTGACCGCACAGGTCAGACGTAAGAGAAGGAGGGCAGACGCCAGTCGCTTTTTTTCAGAAAAACCAATCGAATCAGCTAGTTAATAAGACGACTAGCAGATAGCTACCCTGCACTGGGTGGAATCGATCAGAATCGATCATGCAACTTGCCCGATTCGTCCGGGCCCCCATCACGACTACTCATTAAGGAGCGCAGGAATATGGAATCAGCCACCGAGCATCAGGGCCGCATTCTGCTGGTGGACGATGAATCCGCCATCCTGCGAACCTTCCGCTATTGCCTCGAAGACGAAGGCTACGCCGTCGCCACCGCCAACAGCGCGGCCCAGGGCCGATGCGTTGTTGCAACGCCAGGTGTTCGACCTGTGCTTCCTCGATTTGCGCCTGGGCGAAGACAACGGCCTCGACGTCCTGGCGCAAATGCGCATCCAGGCGCCCTGGATGCGCGTGGTGATCGTCACCGCGCATTCGGCCGTGGACACCGCCGTCGATGCGATCCAGGCGGGCGCAGCCGACTATCTGGTCAAGCCGTGCAGCCCCGATCAATTGCGCCTGGCCACCGCCAAGCAACTGGAAGTGCGCCAGCTCTCGGCGCGCCTGGAAGCCCTCGAAGGCGAAGTCCGCAAACCCAACGATGGCCTGGATTCCCATAGCCCGGCGATGAAAGTCGTACTGGAAACCGCCCGTCAGGTGGCCGGCACCGACGCCAACATCCTGATTCTCGGCGAATCCGGCACCGGTAAGGGCGAACTGGCCCGGGCCATTCATGGCTGGAGCAAACGGGCGAAGAAATCCTGCGTCACCATCAACTGCCCGTCGCTGACGGCCGAACTGATGGAAAGTGAACTGTTCGGTCATAGCCGCGGCGCCTTCACCGGCGCCAGCGAAAGCACCCTGGGCCGAGTCAACCAGGCCGACGGCGGAACACTGTTCCTTGATGAGATCGGCGACTTCCCGCTGACCTTGCAGCCCAAGTTGCTGCGCTTCATCCAGGACAAGGAATACGAGCGCGTCGGCGACCCGGTAACCCGCCGCGCCGACGTGCGCATCCTCGCCGCGACCAACCTGAACCTTGAGGACATGGCCCGCGATGGGCGTTTTCGCGAAGACCTGCTCTATCGCCTGAACGTCATCACCTTGCACCTGCCACCGCTGCGCGAACGGGCCGAGGACATCCTGACCCTCGCCGACCGTTTCCTCGCCCGCTTCGTCAAGGAATACGCGCGCCCGGCCCGTGGTTTCAGCGATGACGCCCGTGAGGCACTGCTTGGTTACCGCTGGCCGGGCAACATCCGCGAACTGCGCAACGTGGTCGAACGGGCCAGCATCATCTGCCCGCAAGAACGCGTGGAAATCACCCACCTGGGCATGGCCGAACAACCCACTAACAATGCGCCGCGCATCGGTGCGGCGCTGAGCCTGGACGAACTGGAGAAAGCCCACATCGGCGCGGTCCTGGCCAGTGCCGGGACGCTGGACCAGGCGGCCAAGACGCTGGGGATCGACGCCTCCACGCTGTACCGCAAACGCAAGCAATACAACCTGTGAGCCGTGCCTCATGAAACTGGCGATGAAACTGCGCACCCGGCTGTTCCTGAGCATATCGGCCCTGATCACCGTAGCCTTGCTCGGGCTGCTGCTCGGGCTGGTCAGCGTGATGCAGATGGCCAGCAGCCAGGAAGCGTTGATCCGCAACAACTTCATCACCCTCGACCTGGGCCTGAAACTGCGCCAGACCCTGGGCGACCAATTGATCATCATGCTCAGCGAAAAACCCGACCACGCAGCCTTCGAGGCCTCCAGGCAACACTACTTCGAACTGCTGGACGAAGGCATCGCCCATGAAGAGCGCGGCGATGGCACCCAGTACAGCTTCAATCAGGCCAAGGCCGACTACCTGAGTTTTCTTCAGGCCTTCGACCAGGCTCATGAGCCGTCCCGTGTCCTGAGCGGTAACGAAGACCTGACCGAGAAATTCAATACCCTGCGCAACGGCCTGATCGCCGAACACCAGCGCGCGCTGGATAACATCAACGCCACCGAACGCCAGGCCCGCGAACGCGCATTACTGGTCGCCGGCCTGCTCGGGCTGGTCGGTTTGGCGGTGCTGGTCATCGGGTTCATCACGGCCCATGGCATCGCCCGCCGCTTCGGCGAGCCGATCGAGGCGCTGGCCAAAGCGGCGGACAACATCGGCCAGGGCAACTTTGACGTCACGCTGCCGATCTCTCCGGCGGCGGAAATGAATCAGCTCACCCGACGCTTCGGGATCATGGCCGAGGCCTTGCGCGAGCATCAGGCAACCAACATCGATGAGCTGCTTGCCGGCCAGCAACGCCTGCAAGCGGTGCTCGACAGCATCGACGACGGGTTGCTGATGATCGACCGCGACGGCCACCTGGAACACCTCAACCCGGTGGCCCAGCGTCAGTTGGGCTGGGATGAGGAACGCCTCGGCCAAGGGTTGGGCAGTGCACTGTCGCGCCCCGAACTCGATGAACAATTGCAACTGGTGCTGCGCGGCGGAACGCTTGAACGGGCCCCGGAAGACCTGAACGTCGAAGTCGACGGCGAGTCGCGCTTGCTGACGTACAGCCTGACCCCGGTCAGCCATACCCAGGGGCATATTCTGGGCGCGGTCATGGTACTGCACGACGTCACCGAACAGCGTGCCTTCGAACGGGTGCGCAGCGAGTTCGTCCTGCGTGCGTCCCACGAATTGCGCACGCCTGTCACCGGCATGCACATGGCGTTTGGTCTGCTTCAGGAACGCGTGCACTTTGCCGACGACTCCCGCGAAGCCGACCTGCTGAACACCGTGAACGAAGAAATGCAGCGGCTGATGCAGTTGATCAACGACCTGCTGAACTTCTCCCGCTACCAGAACGGCCTGCAAAAGCTGACCCTGACACCGTGCTCCATCGTTGACCTGCTGGAACAGGCCCAGGCACGCTTCAGCGATCAGGCCGGCGCCAGGCACATCGAATTGGTGGTGGAGACGCAAGCGTCGCTGCCACACCTGCACGCCGACCCACCGCAACTGGACCGCGTGCTGGACAACCTGATTGGCAACGCACTGCGCCACACCGCCGAAAACGGGTTGATCCGCCTCCAGGCACGCCGGCATGGCGAGCGGGTGATTATCAGCGTCGAGGACAACGGCGAAGGCATCGCCTATGGGCAGCAAGGACGGATCTTCGAACCGTTCGTGCAGGTCGGGCGCAAAAAGGGTGGGGCCGGGTTGGGTCTGGCGCTGTGCAAGGAAATAGTGCAACTGCATGGCGGGCGGATGGGCGTGTATTCCCGGCCAGGCCAGGGCACGCAGTTCTACATGGCGCTGCCACTTTAAGGCGGGCCCTAGGCTTCGTCATCGATCCGGCGGGGCGCCAGACGCCGCCCGCGAGTAATCAGTTCGATGAACTGCACCGCGCTCAACGCGTGAGCGAACAGCCAGCCCTGACCGAAATGCACCCCTTCGCTACTCAGCAACACGGCCTGGGCTTCGTACTCGATGCCTTCGGCGATCACCTTGAGCTGCAACGCATGGGCCATACGGATAATGTGCGGGGCTACGCCGCTGCTGGCGGCATCGTGACCCAGCGCATCGATAAACGCCTTGTCGATCTTCAGGCAATCCACCGGCAGGGTTTGCAGGTAGGCGAGGCTGCAATAGCCGGTGCCGAAATCATCAATCAACACCTGATGGCCGGCATCGCGCAGCGCCTGCAAATTATCCCGCGCCACCCTCACATCGATCAGCCCGCGTTCGGTCACCTCGAATGCAATCTGCCGGGCCGCGACCCGGTGCAGTGCCAGCAAACGCGCCATCACCTGGCCGATACGCGGCACCATCACGTCGCAGGCCGCCAGGTTGACCGAGATGTACAACTGCGGATTGGCGCGTAATAACTGACCCAATTGTTCGAGCAGGCGTTGCAGGACGAAATCGGTGATCTGGCGGATCTGCCCCGAATCTTCCGCCATCGGGATAAACAGATCCGGGCTGGTCAGCGTTCCATCGGGCCGCCGCCAGCGCAACAACGCCTCGGCGCCGACGCAACTGCGGTTGTCGAGGTCAAAGATCGGCTGGTACAACACCTGCAATTCGCCCCGGCGCAGCGCCCCCTGCAACTCGCCGCCCATGGACTGACGCTGACGCGCCAACACAAACACCACACCGCCGATGCACGCGCCTGCCAGCACACTCACCGGCAGCAGCCACCACCAGGCTGACAGCAAATGTGACTGAGCCCCGCTGCGAGGGGCGACCAGCACTAACTGGTACTCGGGCGTGTTGGTGGGCATCCGGTAGATCAGCCGGGTCTGCGTGACTTGCAGGGGATTGCCCGTGGACCTTGGCCAAGGTTCGCTGGGCGGCCAGGACTGAGGGGCGCCCAGAACCGGAATCGCCCGCGTGCCATGGTCGAGCACCACCATCAAGCTGCTGCCGGGAGACAGGTCGACCATGTCGGTCAAATGCCCACGGGAGGTGGCCACGCGAAAGTTGCCGCGACCGAGCATCAACGCGGCGCGGTTCTCATCCGGTTCGGTGGAGGTGTTCAGCCAATAGCTGTAGGTCCGCCCTTTGATGTCCGGGGCACGGACGGCCAAGAGGCCATCCTGGCGCGGTCGGTTCGAACAGAAGTGCTTGGCATCGATGTAGGCCGCTTCGTAGACAAATCGATAACTGAAGCTGACCTGCTGCAAGGTCGCGATCATCTCTTCGTCACAGCCGCGTAACGGCTGCGCTTCCAGATCGTCCAGCCCTTCACGCAATTGACCGAAGAGCTGTTCGAGGCGCTCCAGGAACCGTTTGCCCTGGGCGTTCATCTGCTCGCTTTCGCGTTGCTGGACCTGATGCAGCGCCACTCCCAGGCTAACGGCCAGCAGCAACACCGCACTCAACACAGCCGCCATCATCGCCAAAGACCAAGGACGATAGAACCAACTGTGCACGGTCTCTCGAGCGGCAGGCATCATTGAATATCCGAAGGATTACCAATGAGTTATAGCAACTGATGACGGACTCGCGCTGACCGTCGGGCGGGCGTCATTATTTTGTCTGATTAAGCACCTGGAGAATCGCGGCACTTTGCGCGTCTGGCGTGCCGTCAAAACGTGCAGGCCGGAAATGCATCTGGAAGGCGGCCAGCACATGTCGGGTTGCCACATCGAGCTCGCCGGTCTGCGGCGTGGTGTACCCCAGACGCGCCAATTCTTCCTGGAACCAGCTGATACTCGGCAACTGCACGGCGAACTGCGCCTGCTGGCGCGCCACGGCCTGGGCATCGGGCCACACGGCCAGACCTTCGTCCGCCAGGCGTTTCCAGGGGAACAGCGGCCCCGGATCAAGTTTGCGCAACGGCGCGATGTCGCTGTGACCAATGATGTGGCGCGGCGAAATGCCGTAGCGCTGGCTGATGTCCTTGAGCAAGACGATCAGTTGCTGAACTTGCGCTTCGCTGTACGGATACCAGACCCGTCCGGTCGGGGTATCGCGGAAACCCGGGTTGACGATTTCAATGCCGATGGAGCTTGAGTTCAGCCAGGTCCGGCCCTGCCATTCGCTTTCCCCGGCGTGCCAGGCGCGCAGGTTCTCATCCACCAGTTTGTAAATCGTTGCACCTTTGTCGTCACCGATCAGGTAGTGGCTGCTGACCTCGCCGTGGGTCAGCAATTGCAGCGAGCGCTCCAGGGAGGCGGAGGTGTAGTGAACGACGATGAACTGCACCCGGCTGTCATGATTGACCGACGGGTGGCGGGTGTCATATCGAGGGCCGCTGGCACAACCGGCCAGCAAGAGAAAGGCGAGGACAAACGAGAAAAATTTCATGGCAGAAGGCAATACGCTAAGACAGTAATGCAACAGTGTAACGTACTGCCTTCCCCTGAGACCGCTAAAGCTGTGGTTTACACAAAATCAAACACATCGCTGTCAGCCCAGTTCCACACGGTTGCGGCCGGCATTTTTTGCACGGTATAGCGCCTGATCGGCTCTTTTAAGCACCAGATCGCTGTGTTCTCCCGGTTTGAAGGCGCTTAACCCGATGGACACAGTGACCGTCACCCGCTCACCTTTGAAGTGAAACGGGCAGGCTTCGATGGCCGCGCGCAGGCTTTCAGCCAGTTTTGCGCCTACCGTCAGCGGCGTATTGGGCACCAACAGGACAAACTCCTCGCCACCGAACCGGGCGATGAAATCCGAACCGCGCAGACGTTTTTTCAGCACGTTGGCGATGATCTTCAGCACTTTGTCGCCGGCCAGGTGACCGTAGTTATCGTTGATGCGCTTGAAGTGATCGAGGTCGAGCATGGCCAGCAGCAATGTATTGCCGTGCTGCTGCCATTGCTCGATTTCATGGCCCAGCCGTTCACTCCAGGCTGCGCGGTTCGGCAGTCCGGTCAATGGGTCGACCAGTGCTTTCTGGCGCTGTTCTTCAAGATGCTCGCGATAACCCTGGGCTTCCTGCTCCATGCTCGCAACACGTTCAGCCAGGCCTTGCAGGCGCGCCGCCACTTCTTGCTCCCGTTCGTCGCGCTGTTTCTGGTGCTGGTCCATGGTGCCGAGCAAGCCTTCGAGATGGTTCTCCAGCACGTGCTTGAGGTCCTCCAGGTTCGCCGCTTCCTGCACGCTGCTTTGCAGGCCATCCACCTGCTCACGGATTTGCGTGTCCATCTCGCGAGCGGCGCTGCGACTGTCAGCGTGGCCTTCGCTGGCGGCCTGCAAGTTGCTTTGGAAGGACTCAAGGCGTTCATTGAGTTGCTTGAGGTAAACCTCGAACTCATGCTGGCCGCTGTCGGTGATCGCCAGCATCAACACCGCCAGATCGTCGAGGATCGGCAGCAATTCGTACCAGTTCAGCCCATGTTGCAAACGCTCGCGCATCGCCTCGGCTTGCGGACGATGGGGTTCGGGCAGTGACAGCTCGTCGAGCAGCCCCAACAGTGTCTCTTCGATGTGCTTGGCCACCGAACTGTAGGACGGCTCCGGCGAATCGGGCAGGGCGTAGAGAATGTCGTGTTCGGCGTGCTCCGGGTCGATGGCCGCCAACGCTTCGGCCATCACGGGCGGGAGCGGCAGGCTGTCGAGGAACACGGTGGATTCATGCGCTGGCGCCGTTGTGGCTATCGGCATCAGTTCGTCAGGATTGAGCGGCGCATCGGCCACCGGCGCTGGCGCCGCAGGGGTGGCGTTGGCTTCAATCTCGGGCAGTAGCGGGTCAGGCGCTGAAACAGGGGGCTCGACCGGCCGGGCCTCTGGGGCCAGCACCGGCGGGACGAACGCCACCACTTTCGGTGTTTCGTCCGGCATTGGCAGTTCGCTAGCTTCGGCTTCGGCTTCAGGCTCTGGCTCTGGCTCTGGCTCGACAACCGCGACCGCGACCGGCGCAACGGTATCCGGCATCGACTGCGTCGCAGGCGCAATCGGCGCGGAAGCCGAAGTCTCGGCCAGCGGTTCGATAGCGGATTCTGCGGGAGCTTCTGTCGGCGCGTGCCCGGACGGTGCATCGCCCGGATGAGCCGCCGCAGGTGGCGCATCATCCTCCGCATCCCGCCCGCCAAACAGCCGCTGCAACAAACCTGGGCGGTTCGGCTCGGCAGGGGTTTCCAGCACGTTCAATGCCTGGCTCTGCAAACTGCTCAACTCACCCAGCAGCAGCGGGATCTCGCGCGCCTGGCTGACCCGTCCGTCCAGTTTCTTGGCAAACACCTTCAGCGGGCGGCTGACCTCGCGCGGCAATGGCAAGGCTTGCAGCTGGCTGACCAACGACGTCAGCGCAGTGCCGATCTGGTCGACCCGGGTTTCCCGGCGCTGCTCGGAGTCGAGCACGGCTTTTTCCAGCCGGGGCAGCAAGGCCGCCAGACCAGCGTCCATGTCATTGGTGCGGATGACTTCGCGCATTTCTTTCATGCACTGGTCAACGGCGCGGTCCGTACCTTCCGCCGCCAGCGTGCTGCGCACCAGCCCGCGACGCAGCAAGTCGAGCCGGGCATCCCAGCGACGTTCGAGTTTTTCCTGCTGTTCGATACTTTTGAGGTATTTCTCTTTCCAGCGCTGTGCTTCGTCGCTCATTCAGGGGTTCCGCGAGGGGCAGGACTCAACGCGGGCAATGCATCGGCCGTGAGCGAACCCGGCAGACGAATTTCTACCGCGACCGGCAGGTGATCGGAAATCGGTTGTGCCAGCACCTCGACCCGTTCAAGGGTCAGGGTCGGGCTGAGCAGAATATGGTCAAGACAGCGTTGCGGGCGCCAACTGGGGAAGGTCGCCTCGACTTGCGGCGCGAGCAGACCGAGGTCGCGCAGCGGGGAGCTTTGCAGCAGGTCGCTGGCGTGGGTGTTCATGTCACCCATCAGCACCTGATGCTTGTAATCGCCGATCAACTCGCGGATGTACGCCAGTTGCATCGTCCGCACCCGAGCGCCCAGCGCCAGGTGCATCATCACCACCACCAACGCTTCGGAGCCCTCGCCAAAACGCACGAGGATCGCGCCACGGCCCTTGGGCCCGGGCAACGGGTGGTCTTCAATCATCCATGGGCGCAAACGGCTGAGCACGCCATTGCTGTGCTGGCCTAGGCGACCAAGGTTGCGATTGAGTTGTTGATACCAGTAGGGGAAGGCGCCCAATTGGGCCAGGTGCTCGACCTGATTGACGTAGCCGGACCTCAGGCTGCCACCATCGGCTTCCTGCAACGCGACAAGGTCGAAGTCGCCGAGCAGGTTGCCGATCTTTTGCAGGTTATCGGCGCGCCCGGTGTGCGGCAGCAGATGCTGCCAGCCACGGGTCAGGTAATGCCGATAACGCTCGGTGCTGATGCCGACCTGGATGTTGAAACTGAGTAAACGCAGACGACTGTCTGCGGGCAAGCCCGAGGATTGCACATGGTGCTCGTTGATCTGCGGATCATGCAGACCAACGACGCGCTCAGTTCCCCAGCGGCGCATGGCGTGCGCCGCTTACTTAGCGGCGCGCTCCTTGGCGATCAACTGATCGGCCACGCTCAGTGCACCTTCAGGGCCACCGGCAGTGCCGAGGTCGAAACGGTACTTACCATTGACGACCATGGTCGGTACACCAGAGATCTGGTAGGCCTGAGCCTTCTTCTTGGCGTCCTCAACCTTGCCTTTGACGGCGAACGAATTGTAGGTGCTCAGGAATTTGTCCTTGTCGATGCCTTCGCCGACCAGGAATTCAGCCATTTCTTCCGGGGTAGCGAGCTTCTTGCCGGAGTGGACCGCTTCAAACACGGCTTTGTGAACCTTGTGTTCCACGCCCATGGCTTCCAGGGTGATGAACAGTTGGCCATGAACGTTCCAGATACCGCCGAACATCGCCGGGATACGCACGAAGTTCACGTCTTCAGGCAGTTTTTCAACCCAAGGGTTGATCATGGGTTCGAACGAGTAGCAGTGTGGGCAGCCGTACCAGAACAGCTCCACGACTTCGATTTTGCCTGGCACTGCCACCGGAACGGCGCTGCTGAGTTCGATATATGGCTTGCGGTCCACCAGTTGCTCTTCAGCCGCTTGAGCGGTGATACCAAACAGGCTGGCGGTAACGAGTGCGGCGCTGAGAATCAGATTACGCATGCTTTACTCCTGGACAAATAAGGTCGCCTCGCGCGGCCTGCTTTCGGGCAGGTCATGGCGGGCATTAGTTCTCTAGTGTAACGGCAGCGGCCACAAAAAAGGGCGGCCTAGGCCACCCTTTTTATGCTTGCATCGAAGGATTAATCGAGCGTTAACATTGCGCGAGATCAACACCTCGCGCCACGTCCGCCCGGCAGGCCCTTAGTGCAGGCCTTGAATGTAGCTGGACACCGCTTCGATGTCTTTGTTGCTCATTTTTGCAGCAATGCTTTGCATGATTTTCGTGTCACCGTCGTTGGTACGGTTACCTTCACGGAAATCCGTCAGCTGCTTGGCAATGTACTGAGCATGCTGGCCACCCAGATGCGGGAAAGCAGCCGCAGCGTTGCCGGCACCGTTAGGTGCATGGCAGCCGGTGCACGATGGCATGCCCTGGTCCAGTTTGCCGCCACGGAACAACTCTTCACCGCGAGCCACGACTTTCGGGTCCGCTGCGCCGACGCTGCCTTTCTGGCTGGCGAAGTAGGCAGCGAGGTCAGCCAGGTCCTGATCGCTCAGGTTGGTCAGCAGGCCGGTCATTTCCAGAACGGTGCGCTTGCCCGACTTGATGTCGTGCAATTGCTTGTTCAGGTATTTCTCACCCTGACCCGCCAGTTTTGGAAAGTTTGGCGCCATGCTGTTGCCATCCGGGCCATGGCAAGCGCCACACACTGCGGCTTTCGCCTGGCCAGCAGCAGCGTCGCCTGCAGCATGGGCAAAACCGGTGACGCCCAAGGTCAACAGCAGACTCACGATTAATTTGTTCATCAGCTAATCCAACTACGGCTAAGGGTTAAAGAGTTATGGGCCGGGATCACTCGCTCATCCACTGGATGATGGCTCGGTAATCCTCGGCACTGCAGTCCATGCACAAACCACGCGGCGGCATCGCCTTGAAACCCTGGGTCACGTGTTGCACCAGCGTCTCCATACCTTGCGCCAGTCTTGGCGCCCAAGCTTCCTGATCGCCCTTTTGGGGCGCCGTTGGGAGTTGGCCGGAATGACAGGCTCCACAAACACGGTTGTACACAGCTTCCGGATCCTGTGTAGCCTGAGCGCTGTAAAGCGGCATCAAGACACCGGCAGCTAGCAGCCATTTCGTCATAAAACGACCTTTTCAGGGTTGAGAGCGTGCTGCGTTCTAATGCGCAATCAAGGTCAATCGCTCTCGTGAACTTCATCCTACGCTGGGACAAAGCGCACACAAAATCTGCGGCATTATATACTGGCGTCACTGAAACGGAAACGACACTGCTCGCCGCGTCCATTCCCGGCGCCGCCCACATCGGAAATCCCATGCAACTCAAGAACCCCATCCTCGGCCTGTGCCAACAGTCCACCTTCATGCTCAGCGCAGCTAAAGTCGACCAATGCCCAGATGACGAAGGCTTTGAAGTGGCCTTCGCCGGGCGTTCCAACGCCGGCAAGTCCAGTGCGCTGAACACCCTGACCCACGCCAGCCTGGCGCGCACGTCGAAAACCCCAGGCCGCACGCAGCTCTTGAACTTCTTCAAGCTAG
The DNA here is from genome assembly GCF_039908635.1 of Pseudomonas purpurea. Classification (NCBI taxonomy): domain Bacteria; kingdom Pseudomonadati; phylum Pseudomonadota; class Gammaproteobacteria; order Pseudomonadales; family Pseudomonadaceae; genus Pseudomonas; species Pseudomonas purpurea. Next base: position 77,044 of record NZ_CP150918.1, on the reverse strand, counting down.
ACGATGAACGCCGTCTGGTCGACCTGCCGGGTTACGGTTACGCGAAAGTCCCTATCCCGCTGAAGATGCACTGGCAGCGCCACCTGGAAGCCTACCTGGGCGGTCGCGAGAGCCTGAAGGGCTTGATTCTGATGATGGACATCCGCCATCCGATGACCGACTTCGACCTGCTGATGCTCGATTGGGCCGTGGCCAGCGGCATGCCGATGCACATTTTGCTGACCAAAGCCGACAAGCTGACCTACGGTGCCGCGAAGAATTCGCTGCTCAAGGTTCAGGCAGAAATCCGTAAAGGCTGGGGCGAAACCGTGACGATCCAGCTGTTCTCGGCCCCCAAACGCCTGGGCCTGGAAGAGGCTTACACCGTGCTGGCGGACTGGATGGAGCTGGCCGACAAAGGCGCAGAAACCGAGGCCTGAGAGGTATAGGCAAATTGTCTGCGGGGTGATCAGGCAAGGCAAAAAACAGGTGGGAAAGCGGAGTTTAGGGGCCTGAATGAGCATTTCCCGCCTGTTTTTAACGCCGCATGATCGCGCCATAGGCGATTTGCAGGCAAAAAAAACCCCGGACTTCATATGGGGAGAGGAAGTTCGGGGTCTAAGTTCCGGACCGTTAGGGCGGGGTCCAGATATTTGCCAACACTTAACACAACATAGGAGCATCGAAGGGCTTCACCACCCATTCAGTAACTCTGAGTGGGGGTTCACGGATTTAGTTCAAACCCATTTCAAAATCTATTGGGAATAAACCCCAGAATTTTCCGAACTAATAGCCCTTCGCTAGCGTTTGCCGCGACACTATGCCGCGGCATCGCCCCCGAAAAAACCGCCTCAAATCGGCTTAATGAGCCTCATCCCAGTTGTTTCCAACCCCGACATCGACCAAAAGAGGTACATCGAGCGTTGCTGCGCCGCTCATGTGAACGCGAATTTCCTCGCGAACCTGGTCGACCAGATCCTCGCGAACCTCCAGCACCAGTTCATCGTGTACCTGCAGGATGACTTTGGCATCCAGCCCTGAGGCCGTCAGCCAGTTATCCACCGCCACCATGGCTTTCTTGATGATATCTGCCGCCGTGCCTTGCATCGGGGCGTTGATCGCCGTGCGCTCGGCACCAGCGCGCTCCTGCGGTTTGTTGGAGTTGATTTCCGGCAAGTACAGCCGACGGCCGAACAAGGTCTCCACATACCCTTGGTCCGCAGCCTGGGCACGGGTGCGCTCCATGTACTCGCGCACGCCCGGGTAGCGGGCGAAGTAAGTGTCGATGTAGGCCTTGGCCTGCTTGGTGCCGACGCCGATGTCCTTGCCCAGTTTCTGCGCGCCCATGCCGTAGATCAGACCGAAGTTGATGGCCTTCGCGCTACGGCGCTGATCGGTGGTGACCTCCGCCAGCTCGACCTTGAAGACTTCGGCCGCCGTCGCGGTGTGCACATCCAGGTTATTGCGGAAGGCGTTGACCAGACCTTCATCCCGAGACAGGTGGGCCATGATGCGCAGCTCGATCTGCGAGTAGTCCGCCGCCAGTAGCTTGTAGCCTTTTGGCGCAATGAACGCCTGACGAATCCGACGGCCTTCGGCGGTGCGCACCGGAATGTTCTGCAGGTTCGGATCGCTGGAGGACAGACGCCCGGTGGATGCCACAGCCTGGTGATAAGAGGTGTGGATACGCCCGGTGCGCGGGTTGATCTGCTCCGGCAGGCGGTCGGTGTAGGTGCTTTTCAGCTTGCTCATGGAGCGGTACTGCATCAGCACCTTGGGCAGCGGATAGTCATCTTCCGCCAGTTTTGCCAGCACTTCTTCGGCGGTGGACGGCTGGCCCTTGGCGGTCTTTTTCAGTACTGGCAAACCGAGCTTTTCGTAAAGGATCGCGCCCAACTGCTTGGGCGAACCGAGGTTGAACTCCTCGCCCGCGATTGCGCAGGCTTCACGCTCCAGCGCGACCATCTTGTTGCCCAGCTCGATGCTCTGCACGCCCAACAGCTCGGCATCCACCAGCGCGCCCTGGCGCTCGATTCGCGCCAGCACCGGCACCAACGGCATCTCGATGTCGGTCAGCACGCTCGCAAGGCTCGGGATCGCGGTCAGCTTCTCATGCAGGGCCTGATGCAGACGCAGGGTCACGTCGGCATCTTCAGCGGCATAAGGTCCGGCCTGTTCCAGAGCAATCTGATCGAAGGTCAGTTGCTTGGCGCCCTTGCCGGCGATGTCCTGGAAGCTCACGGTCGTGTGGGCCAGGTACTTCTGCGCCAGGCTGTCCATGTCGTGGCGGGTCGCCGTGGAGTTGAGCACATAGGATTCGAGCATGGTGTCGAACGCGATGCCGCGCACCGTGATGCCGCACGCCTGATCGCCACCGATGGCGCAGTTGGCCAGGATGTTCATGTCGAACTTGGCGTGCTGGCCGACCTTGAGCTTGCTCGGGTCTTCCAGCAGCGGCTTGAGGGCACGCAGCACGGTGTCGCGATCCAGTTGGTCCGGCACGCCGATGTAGGAATGGGTCAGTGGAATGTAGGCCGCTTCGTGGGCGTGCACTGCAAAGGACAGCCCCACCAGTTGCGCCTGCTGGGCATCGATGCCGGTGGTTTCGGTGTCGAAGGCAAACAGCTTGGCGTTCTTCAGCTTCTCCAGCCAGGCATCGAAACGCGCCTGATCGAGGATGGTTTCGTACTGTGCTTCGACCGCCACCGGCGCCTCAACCTCGACCGCGCTCAGCAGATCAACCACCGGCTCAGGCTGGGCTACGGCGCTCAGTTCAATGCGTTTGGCGTCACGTTGCAGCTCGTCCATCCAGCTCTTGAATTCCAGCAGGGTGTACAGCTCGGCCAGCTTTTCACGGTCCGGCTCACGCAGGTGCAAATCGTCGAGGGCCGACGTCCAGCGGCACGTCGATTTTGATGGTCGCCAGTTGATAGGAGAGGAATGCCATCTCCTTGTGCTCTTCGAGCTTGGCCGGCAGCGTCTTGGCGCCGCGAATCGGCAAGGTTGGGACGATGTCGAGTTGAGCGTAAAGCTCGACCAGACCACCGTTCACCCCCACCAGCAAGCCAGACGCAGTCTTGGGACCAATGCCCGGCACACCCGGAATGTTGTCGGAGGAGTCGCCCATCAACGCCAGATAATCGATGATCTGCTCGGGAGCGACACCGAATTTCTCCTTGACGCCAGTGACGTCCATGGCGCTACCGGTCATGGTATTGACCAAGGTAATGTGCCCGTCGACCAACTGCGCCATGTCCTTGTCCCCGGTGGAGATCACCACCGGACGGTCAGCCGCCGCGCTGCTGCGGGCCAGCGTGCCGATCACGTCGTCCGCCTCGACGCCTTCCACGCAGAGCAGCGGGAAACCGAGGGCGATCACACTGGCGTGCAAGGGCTCGATCTGCACGCGCATGTCGTCGGGCATGCTTGGGCGGTTGGCCTTGTATTCGGCATACATGTCATCGCGAAACGTCCCACCCTTGGCGTCGAAAACGACGGCGAACGGACTGTCAGGGTACTGCCTGCGCAGACTCTTGAGCATGTTCAGTACGCCCTTGACCGCGCCGGTCGGCAGGCCTTGGGATGTGGTCAACGGTGGCAACGCGTGAAACGCGCGGTACAGGTAAGAAGAACCGTCCACCAGGACGAGGGGGGCTTGGCTCATGAGCAGGATCAACCTTTTCGGCGGGTCCGGCGCTAGAATAGCGGGACCGTTGACGACAAAGGGATAAGGTTATCATGCGCACACTCAATCGCCTGTTGCTTGCCGGCTTGTTTGCACTCACGCCACTGGCCGTCATGGCAGCCGATGATGCACCCACGCCGGAGCCGGAAGTCACCATCCACACCGAAGGCGACAAAGTCATTCAGGAATACCGCCAAAACGGCTTCCTGTATGCGATCAAAGTCACGCCCAAGGGTGGGGTTCCGTACTTTTTGGTACGCGCGGACGGCACGGATGCCAACTTTATCCGTTCGGACCAGCCGGATATGCTGATCCCGGCGTGGAAAATTTTTGAGTGGAAGTAGCTTCTTAACTTTAATCGGCGCCGCCTCAACTGCGGCGCCCGAACTGAGCAGTTTTTAACCATGTCTGTGTTCACCCCCCTGGCTCGGCCCGAGCTGGAAACCTTTCTTGCCCCTTACGGGCTCGGTCGCCTGCTTGATTTCCAGGGAATTGCCGCAGGTAGCGAAAACACCAATTTTTTCATCAGTCTGGAGCAGGGCGAATTTGTCCTGACCCTGGTCGAGCGCGGCCCCGTGCAGGAGATGCCGTTCTTCATCGAGCTGCTCGACGTGCTGCATGACGCCAACCTGCCCGTACCTTACGCGCTGCGCACCACGGACGGCGTGGCCTTGCGTGAACTGGCGGGCAAACCTGCGCTGTTGCAGCCACGGCTGGCCGGCAAGCACATCAAACAGGCCAATGCACAGCATTGCGTGCAGGTCGGCGAGTTGCTGGGGCATCTGCACCTGGCGACCAAAGACAACATGATCAAGCGTAAAACCGACCGCGGCCTGGACTGGATGCAGGAAGAGGGCACGCAACTGCTTTCCCATCTGGGCGCCGAACCGCGGGATTTGCTGCAACGGGCGCTGGACGAAATCACCGAGCAGAAGACAAAAATCCTGGCGCTGCCTCGGGCGAATATCCACGCGGACCTGTTCCGCGATAACGCGATGTTCGAAGGCACGCACCTGACCGGGTTGATCGACTTCTACAACGCCTGTTCAGGTCCGATGCTCTACGACGTGGCGATTGCCCTGAATGACTGGTGTTCGGACGAAGACGGGATAATCGACGGCCCTCGGGCGCGGGCATTGCTGGGAGCTTATGCGGCACTGCGTCCGTTTACAGCCGCCGAGGCCGAGTTGTGGCCGACCCTGTTGCGGGTAGCTTGCGTGCGGTTCTGGTTGTCGCGCCTGATCGCCGCCGAGTCGTTTGCCGGGCAGGATGTGCTGATTCACGATCCGAAAGAGTTCGAGCAGCGTCTGGCTCAGCGTCAGCACGTCAGCACGCCGTTGCCGTTCGCCCTTTAAATTGTGGCGAGGGAGCTTGCTCCCGCGGGGTTGCGAAGCGACCCCCTCTTTACCAAAAAGAATGGGCCTGCTGCGCAGTCCAGCGGGAGCAAGCTACCTCGCCACAGGTTTATTGCTTTAATTAAAGCGACTCCAGGCACCCCGCCAAATCATTCCCCAGCTTCTCCAGCACCTGTTCGTAACCTTGAGCGGTCGCTGGCGTGTAGCCGCCCAGCGCATCCAGCTCTGCCAGTTTCACCGGCAACCCTGCCACCAGGGTTTCAGCCAGGCGCGGACGCAGCGGTGGCTCACTGAATACACACGTCTTGCCCACTTCCTGCAACCGCGCACGCATGGCCGCTACATGTTGGGCGCCGGGCTGCACTTCAGCGGCCACGCTGAACACGCCGGTGTGCTTGAGGCCGTACGCGTCTTCGAAGTAGTCGAACGCTTCATGGAAAACGAAGTACGGCTTGCCCGCAATACCGGCCAGGCGAGCTTTCAAGCGCAGGTTCAGCGCATCCAGACGCTCGTCGAACGCCTTGAGGTTGCTCTGATAGCGCGGCGCGTTGGCCGGGTCGGCAGCACTCAGGTCTGCGGCGATTTTCGCGGCGATGACCCGCGCATTGACCGGTGATAACCACAAGTGAGCGTCGAGGCTGCCAGGGCGATGGTCGTGATCGTGCTCGTCGGCATCGGTGGCATGGGAATGGCTGTCTTCGGCGAAGCGGCGCAGCTTCAAACCCGACAAATCCTGCACGGCAACCGATGGAAGGCTGCGGCCCTTGAGGACGCGCGGCAGGAAACCTTCCATGTCCGGGCCGATCCAGTAGAGCAAATCCACCGACTGCACCTTCCGTACGTCGGATGGGCGCAAGGCGTAGTTGTGTGGTGAAGCACCCGGCGGCAGCAACACTTCCGGAACCCCGGCACCGTCCTGCACCGCTGCGGCAATCAGCTGCAAGGGTTTGATGCTGGTCAGCACTTTCACCTCGGCCTGGGCGGCGCTGATCGCGAACAAACTGACGGTAAATGTGACAAAGATGGCAAAAAGTCTGGACACGATGACCACTCAAAGAGGCGAGAACGGGTAACATAATAACGTCTCTCACAAACCTCGTCGCCGCTCATGCCTAAAACACCGATTGCCAGCCGCCCCCACGACCACTCTCACTGTGTGCACAGCGCATTGTCCGAGGGCCGACGCCATTTGCGCTCGCCAAGGCCTGCGCCTGACCGCGTTGCGTCGGCGGGTGCTGGAACTGGTATGGCAAAGCCACAAACCGCTGGGCGCCTACGACATTCTGGCGGTACTCAGCGAGCAGGACGGCCGCCGCGCCGCGCCGCCCACCGTGTACCGCGCACTGGATTTCCTGCTGGATAACGGCCTGGTGCATCGCATCTCTTCGCTCAACGCCTTCGTCGGCTGCAACCATCCGGGGCACGCGCACCAAGGCCAGTTCCTGATCTGCCGCGAATGCCATGCCGCCATTGAGCTGGAACAGAAATCCATCAGCGACACCATCGTCAGCAGCGCCAGCGAAGTCGGGTTCGTGGTCGAAGGCCAGACCGTCGAAGTGGTCGGTCTCTGCTCGGGTTGCCAGGGGGCTTGATGAGCGCTGCGTTGATCCGCCTCGAGCAGGTGACGGTGACCTTCGCCGGGCAAAACGTGCTGGACAATATTCAGCTCAGCGTCGAGCCGGGGCAGGTCGTCACCCTGATCGGCCCCAACGGCGCAGGCAAGACCACCCTGGTGCGCGCCGTACTCGGCCTGCTCAAGCCCGACAGCGGCAGCGTCTGGCGCAAGCCGAAACTGCGGGTCGGCTACATGCCGCAAAAACTGCACGTCGACCCGACCCTGCCGCTCTCGGTGCTGCGTTTCTTGCGCCTGGTGCCGGGCGTGGACCGCGCGCGGGCCTTGGCGGCGCTCAAGGAAGTCGGTGCCGAACAGGTGATCGACAGCCCGGTGCAAAGCGTTTCCGGCGGTGAAATGCAGCGTGTGCTGCTGGCCCGCGCCTTGTTGCGCGAGCCGCAATTGCTGGTGCTCGACGAGCCGGTACAAGGCGTCGATGTGGCCGGGCAGGCCGAGCTTTACAGCCTGATCACCCGCCTGCGCGACCGCCACGGTTGCGGGGTGCTGATGGTTTCCCACGATTTGCATCTGGTGATGAGCACCACCGACCAGGTGGTGTGCCTCAACCGCCATGTCTGCTGCTCGGGACACCCGGAGCACGTCAGCGGCGACCCGGCGTTCGTCGAGTTGTTCGGAAAGAACGCACAGAGCCTGGCGATTTATCACCATCATCACGACCACGCCCACGACCTGCATGGCGCGGTGGTCAGCGAGGCCCCGTCGGCCCACACTCACGTTCATGGAGATGGCTGCAAGCATGGCTGATTTTCTGTTGTATGCCCTGCTCGCAGGCCTGGCCCTGGCCGTCGTTGCAGGTCCGCTGGGCTCGTTCGTGGTCTGGCGGCGCATGGCCTATTTTGGCGACACCTTGTCCCACGCCGCGCTGCTCGGCGTGGCGCTGGGTTTTTTGCTGGATGTCAGCCCGACCGTCGCTGTCACCGTAGGCTGCCTGCTGCTGGCGGTGTTGCTGGTGACGTTGCAACAGCGTCAGCCACTGGCTTCCGATACGCTTTTGGGAATTCTCGCACCGAGTACGCTCTCTCTTGGCCTGGTGGTACTAAGCTTCATGCATGAAGTGCGGATCGACCTGATGGCCTATCTGTTCGGCGACCTGCTGGCGATCAGCCCGACCGATCTTGCGTGGATCCTCGGCGGCAGCGCGGCAGTGCTGGCGCTGCTGGTAGCGCTGTGGCGCCCCTTGCTGGCGATTACCGTGCATGAAGAATTGGCGACCGTCGAAGGTTTGCCCGTGGCGGCATTGCGCCTGACCTTGATGCTGTTGATTGCAGTGGTGATCGCGGTGGCGATGAAAATCGTCGGTGTTCTGCTGATTACCTCGCTGTTGATCATCCCGGCCGCTGCGGCACAGCGTCACGCCCGCTCCCCGGAGCAGATGGCCCTGGGCGCGAGCCTGCTGGGCATGCTGGCGGTGTGCGGCGGCCTGGCGCTGTCGTGGTTCAAGGACACTCCGGCCGGCCCGTCGATCGTGGTCGCGGCCGCCGCACTGTTTCTGCTGAGTTTTGTCCTGCCCCGTCGAGGGGTGTAGACTTGCTCGTTTTTTGCGCAATCAGAGAGTCGCAGGAATGAAGCCGTTCGCCTCCCGTTATCTGCTCCTTATCGCGTTTTCCCTGCTGCTGGGTGCCTGCCAAAGCACGCCGCCAGCCTCCGAGGTTCCGGATGCCCGGGCCACGGCCATCGCGCAGCTGGAACAAAGCCTGGCCAGCAGCGAACTGGCCACCGCCGAAGATCAACTCGCGGCCCTGCAGGCCGAGACGCCCAACGATCAATCGCTGGAGCAGTATCAGCGGCAATTGGCCGAAGCCTACCTGCAACGCAGCCAGATCGTCCTGCAAAAAGGCGATGTGAATGCCGCCGCCACGGCGTTGAGCCGTGCTCGCGCACTGATGCCCAAGGCCCCGGCGCTGACCGGTGGCGTCAACAGCGCCATCACCCATGCGCGCAAAGCCGAGCTGGATCAGGCCGAAGCCGCCCTCAAGGCGGCCGAAGCCCAACCCGTCGCCAAAGTGATCGACCCGAGTGCTGAAAGTACAACGATTGCATTGAACATCACCGATAGCCGGCAATTGCGTCGACAACTGGACGCGATCGCCACCGATGTGGTGAATTATCAGTGTGACGTCAGCATCCAGGCACCGCGCACCCAGGATTACCCGTGGCTGGCCACACTGCTGAGCAAGCGGGTGAAGAAACTGGATGCCGGGTTTGATCTGAAGATCGAACGACAAATCCTGCGACACGTTCCGGCACAGATGGTTCTGACACCGCGCAAGCCTTGAACACGAAGATCGCAGCCCCCGGCAACGCCTACCGCCCCGCGTAGGAACTGCCGGGGGCTGCGATCTTTTGCATTCCAGGCCAGGTGGTTATTTCCAAATCGCAGGATGAATGCGAAATAAATGCTAAGAACCTCTATACGGACAGGCTAAAATGCGCGCCCGGCTAACCGCTGATCCTTTTCTAACGCGCCCCACAAGGTTCGCTACGTGATCGAGTTTCAAAACGTCCATAAAACCTACCGCGTCGGCGGCAAGGATATTCCCGCACTGCACCCGACCAATCTGACGATTGAGAATGGTCAGGTGTTCGGCCTGATAGGCCATTCCGGTGCGGGAAAAAGTACCCTGCTGCGCCTGATCAATCGCCTGGAAGACGCCAGCGGCGGCAAGATCACCGTTGACGGCGAAGTCGTCACGGCTCTGACCCCGAATGATCTGCGGCGCTTTCGTCAGCAGGTCGGGATGATTTTCCAGCACTTCAACCTGCTGGCATCCAAGACCGTCGCCGACAACGTCGCGCTGCCTCTGACCCTGGCAGGCGAGCTGTCACGCAGTGACATCGACAAGCGTGTGGCCGAATTGCTTGACCGTGTGGGTCTGGCTGACCATGCCAAAAAGTACCCGGCGCAGCTGTCCGGTGGCCAGAAGCAACGCGTCGGCATCGCCCGCGCCCTGGCGACCAAGCCGAAGATTTTGCTCTGCGACGAAGCCACCAGTGCCCTCGACCCGCAAACCACGGCGTCGGTCCTGCAATTGCTGGCCGAGATCAACCGTGAGCTGAAACTGACTATCGTGCTGATCACCCATGAAATGGACGTGATCCGTCGGGTCTGCGACCAGGTCGCCGTAATGGACGCCGGCATGATCGTCGAGCAAGGCCCGGTGGCCGAGGTGTTCCTGCACCCCAAGCACCCGACCACCAAGCGTTTCGTCCAGGAAGACGAACACATCGACGAGAGCGAACAGCGCGACGACTTCGCCCACGTGCCAGGCCGTATCGTACGTCTGACGTTCCAGGGCGACGCCACCTACGCGCCGTTGCTGGGAACGGTCGCCCGTGAAACAGGCGTGGACTACAGCATCCTCGCCGGTCGTATCGACCGCATCAAAGACACCCCTTACGGGCAACTGACCCTGGCCATCACCGGCGGTGACATGGAAGCGGCGTTCGCCCGCTTCACCGCGGCTGAAGTCCACATGGAGGTGCTGCGTTAATGGAAGCCCTGATGAGTTTCTTCAGCAATATCGACTGGTACGAAATCTGGCTGGCCACCGGCGACACCTTGATGATGCTCGGCGGTTCGCTGCTGTTCACGGTACTGCTCGGCCTGCCGCTGGGCGTGCTGCTGTTCCTGTGCAGCCCGCGCCAACTGCTCGAAGCCAAGGGTTTCTACGCACTGCTGTCGCTGATCGTGAACATCCTGCGCTCGCTGCCGTTCATCATCCTGCTGATCGTGATGATTCCGTTCACCGTACTGATTACCGGCACCTCGCTGGGCGTCGGCGGTGCGATTCCGCCACTGGTCGTGGGCGCCACGCCGTTCTTCGCCCGCCTGGTGGAAACCGCCTTGCGTGAAGTGGATCGCGGCATTATCGAAGCCACCCAGGCCATGGGCGCGACGACACGGCAAATCATCACCAATGCCCTACTGCCAGAGGCCCGTCCGGGTATCTTCGCGGCGATTACGGTGACGGCTATTACACTGGTGTCCTACACGGCAATGGCCGGTGTGGTGGGTGCCGGTGGTCTGGGCGACCTGGCGATCCGTTTCGGTTACCAGCGTTTCCAGACCGATGTGATGATCGTGACCGTGGTGTTGCTGCTGGTGCTGGTGCAGGTTCTGCAAACCGTCGGCGATAAGCTGGTGGTGCACTTTTCCCGAAAATAAATGCAATCGCCGGCCACCGCTGGCAGGTGCCCGACCGGGCGTCTCACAAGGAGTTTGCTGGATGAAAAAACTACTCGTTGCGTTCGCTGCCGTTGCAGCGTTCTCTGCCCAGGCCGCTGAAACCCTGACCGTGGCCGCGACCCCGGTCCCGCACGCGGAGATCCTGGAGTTCGTGAAACCGGCATTGGCCAAAGAAGGCGTGGACCTCAAGGTCAAGGTCTTCACCGACTACGTTCAGCCGAACGTGCAAGTGGCCGAAAAACGCCTGGACGCCAACTTCTTCCAGCACAAGCCGTACCTTGATGAGTTCAACAAGGCCAAGGGCACGCACCTGATCAGCGTGGCCGGCGTGCACCTGGAACCGCTGGGTGCTTACTCCAGCAAGTACAAGACACTGGCGGACCTGCCGGGCGGCGCCAACGTCGTGATCCCGAACGATGCCACCAACGGTGGCCGCGCGCTGCTGCTGCTGGAAAAGGCCGGCCTGATCAAGTTGAAGGATGCGAACAACATCCTGTCGACCGTCAAGGACATCACCGAGAACACCAAGGACCTGAAATTCCGTGAACTGGAAGCCGCGACCATCCCGCGCGTGCTGACCCAGGTCGACCTGGCGCTGATCAACACCAACTACGCGCTGGAAGCCAAGCTTGACCCGTCCAAGGACGCGCTGACCATCGAAGGCAAAGACTCGCCTTACGTGAACATCCTGGTCGCCCGCCCGGACGACAAGGACAGCGACGCGATGAAGAAGCTGGTTGCTGCCCTGCACAGCCCGGAAGTCAAAGCCTTCATTCTGGAGAAGTACAAAGGCGCGGTATTGCCGGCGTTCTGATTCAGGTTGCAACGAAAAAGGGGACGCCATGAGCGTCCCCTTTTTTGTCTGTTCGGATCTAGGACTGCTGTGAATCCACCCCACCCCAGCCCTCTTCCGAGGGAGAGGGAGCCGATCTTCGTGCTTTTCAAAACCTGAGTTCGACTCGCAATTGCAGGTCGGTGTGGCTCGAACAAACACCTCGGTCAGTCCCCTCTCCCTCTGGGTGAGGGCTAGGGTGGGTAAGCTTTTGATGTTCTTACTTGCGCTTGAGCATCACCGGCAACTGCGCCACCAGTTTGGCGTTGTTCAACGGTGCGCGAATGAACCCGCGCTGCGTACCGTCCGGGCCGATCACTGCCAGGTTGCCGCTGTGGTCCACGGTGTAGTTGGGCTTGCTGGTGTCGGCCGGGATGAACGGGATGCTCACCGCGTTGGCGACTTTCTGCAGGTCCTCGATCGACGCCGGAGTCAGGCCGATGAACTGCGGGTCGAAGTAACCCAGGTACTGCTTGAGCTGCTGGGGGTTGTCGCGGTTCGGGTCGACGCTGACCAGAATGATCTGCAACTGGTCGACCGCGTCTGCCGGCAGTTCACTCTTGATCTGCCGCAACTGCGCCAGGGTGGTCGGGCAGATGTCCGGGCAGAAGGTGTAGCCGAAGAACAACAGGCTCCATTTACCTTTCAGCTCGTTGACCGTGACCGGTTGGCCATCCTGATTGGTCATCTGCACGTTCGGCAGGTTGCGGCTTTGCGGCAGCAGGATGATCCCGGCGTCGATCAACGCCGTCGGGTCGCCCTGGCCCTTGCTGGTCAGCACTTTGTTGACGGTCAGCCCCAGGACCAGGGCCACCAGAGCGACGAGAATAAAGACGGTTTTCTGAGTTCGAGTCATAGGTTCAACACTAGGTAGTGGTCTACGAGCAGGGCGATAAACAGCAGGAACAAGTAGTAAATAGAGTACTTGAAGGTGTTGATCGCCGCGTGCGGCCGAGTGCCACGGTACAGCACCACGGCCCATTGCAGAAACCTTGCGCCCAGCACCAGTGCGCACACCAGGTACAGCAGGCCGCTCATGTGGATCACATACGGCATCAGGCTTACCGCCAGCAAGGCGAAGGTGTACAGCAGAATGTGAACCTTGGTGTAGTGCTCGCCATGGGTCACCGGCAGCATCGGGATATCGGCCTTGGCGTATTCCTCCTTGCGGTGAATCGCCAGTGCCCAGAAATGCGGCGGGGTCCAGGCGAAGATAATCAGCACCAGCAACAGCGGTTCAGCGCTGACATGGCCGGTGGCGGCGACCCAGCCCAGCAACGGTGGCGCGGCGCCCGCCAGGCCGCCAATGACAATGTTCTGCGGCGTGGCGCGTTTCAGGAAACCGGTGTAGACCACTGCATAACCGAGCAACGAGGCCAGCGTCAGCCAGGCCGTCAGCGGGTTGGTGAAGGCCAGCAACAAGGCTTGCCCGGCCACGGCCAGCAAGAGTGCAAAGGTCAGGGCAGCGGTCGGTGAAACCCGGCCTTCGGCCAGTGGCCGCTTATGGGTACGGGCCATCACGGCGTCGATACGCCGGTCCACCACGTGGTTGACCGCCGCCGCGCCCCCCGCGCACAACCCGATCCCCAGGTTACCGAACACCAGCACTGTCCACGGCACCCCGGCACGGGTCGCCAGGAACATGCCCACCAGCGAGGTGATCAACATCAGCACCACCACTTTGGGCTTGGTCAGCTCCAGATAGTCGCGCCAGATCGCCCGGCCGTGCCGTTCGCCGATCAGAGTCGCCATGGCATTTCTCCTTTAAGGGTTGTGGGCCCGGCCGAGTGCTTGCGCAGACTGAAGCGCCAGCGTGCAGGCAGTGGCTGCCTGACCCGGACCAGGCTGGTCCGTGCGTGGTAATTGACCAGCACCATCGTCAGCAACAACGCCGCACCGCCCGCGTTATGGGCAACGGCCACCGGCAGCGGCAGGTGGAAAATCACGTTGCTGATGCCCAGGCTGATCTGCGCCGCCAATGCCACCAGCACCAGCCCGGCGAGCCGGGTCATGCCGACGACCTTGAGTTGCCAGGCCAGCCCCAGCAGCACCAGGGTGACCAGCAGCGCGCCGAGGCGGTGAGTCAGGTGAATCGCCGTGCGGGCATCGCTGTCGAGCTGCCCGCCCAGGTAATTGGGGCCGATGTGTTGGGTCAGGTGAAAGCCGTTGGCGAAATCCGCCGACGGCAACCACTGGCCGTGGCAGGTCGGAAAATCGATACAAGCCACCGCCGCATAGTTGGAGCTGACCCAGCCACCGAGGGCGATTTGTCCGATCACCAGCAGCAACCCGGCGGTCGCCCAGTGCTGCAAACGCCTGGGCACAATCAGCGCTGGCAACACGCCGGACAAACGCAACGTCAGCAAAAACAGCAGGCTCAAGGTTGCAAAACCACCCAGCAGATGCCCGGTCACCACTTGCGGCCAGAGCTTGAGGGTCACCGTCCACATGCCAAACGCCGCTTGGGCAAACACCACCGCCAGCAAGAACAGCGGCAACTTCAAGGGTTGGTCCGGATGATGCCGATGGGTCCAGGCGCGGGCGGCCAACAACACGATCAGCAGCCCCAGCGTGCCGGCGAAGTAGCGGTGGATCATCTCGTTCCAGCCCTTGTGGGCCACCACTGGCGTATCGGGAAAATGCAGTTCGGCGTGGGCCAGTTGGGCTTCGCTTTTCGGCACGCTGATGAACCCGTAGCACCCCGGCCAGTCCGGGCAACCGAGGCCCGCATGGGTCAGCCGGGTGTAGGCGCCGAGCAACACGACGACCAGCGCCAGCAGGGTGGCAAACAGCGCAAGGCGAAATCCAGGTTTGGCCATGACGATGCCCTTATCCGATGTTCGACAGTTTCAGCAGGTGGCGCAGGTCGTTGAGCAGGTCCTTGCCTTTGACGGTCGGGTCGTAGCGCAGCACCAGGTTGCCGTGCGGGTCGATGATCCACAGTTGCGCCGACGCCTTGCCCTGAACGCTTTTGCTGTAGGTCGCAAGGTCCAGCGGGTAGCGCTGCAACTGCGGATACTCACGTTTGAGCTTGGCGTCGTAGTCCGCGCCCAAGGGTTGCGCGGTGGCCAGTGCATGGCTGGCGCGTGAAGCATCACGGCCCAGGCCGACCTGAATCTGCCGGGCCAGGTACACCAGTTGCTGGCAGTCCACCGAGCAATCCTGCGGCGCGGTGACCAGCATCTGCCAACGCGCTTCATCCGCCTGCACGCCGAGTTCGGCACGGTTCTGGCCATTGCCGATCAACTCGCCGTGATAGCTGCGACCGTCCGGCACCCAGAACTGCAATTTGTACATGCCGGTGGCGAGGATCATCGGGCCGATGACCATCAGCAGGATCAGGATCAGTTGCCAGCGCCCACGTCGACGATTGGGGGCCTGCGCCTCAGACATGTTGGGTGGATTCATGGCCGCTCCCATGCTGTTTCTCCTTTGCGTTGTGCCATCCGCAGTAGAGGTAAAGGCCGAACAGGGCCAGCGCCATGGCAAACCACTGCACGGCATAACCGAGGTGTTTTTCCGGCCCCATGGCCACCACCGGCCAGTCGGTTTCATAGGACGCGGGGCCTGCTTCTTCGCGCAGTTCATAGGCATAGCCGCTGCGACCCAATTCGCCCCACAGCAGGGCCGGCTCGACAGCCGTCACCAGCCGTGGCCAGTTCGCCTTCGCCGGGTCGGCGTGCAGTTGAAAGGTCGCACCGGGGGCGACATACACCCACGCGTCCAGGCTCAGCGCTTGTTCGGGGGTGGTGAACACTGGCGGCGTGCGCCGATCCGGCCACGGCAGCCAGCCACGATTGAGCAGCAGCCACGTGCCCGTCGCCAGGTCATGAAAAGGTTGCAGCAGCTCGACGCCGGGGCGGCCGTTGCGGGTGCGGTTGTCCAGCAGGTAGCTGTGGGCGGCATCGAACTGGCCGTGCAGGCGCACTCGGCGAAACGCCGGGTCTGCGCTGGCTTGCAGTTGCTCGCTGACCATTGGCTCGGCCGCCCGGCGTTCGGCGTAACTCTGGAGCAACTCGCGTTTGTGTTCGCCCCGGCTCAGTTGCCAGAAGCCGAGAAACACCAGCAGCGGCAACAACACGGCCACCACCAGCGTCGGCACAAGACCTGGGCGAAAGCGCGTCATAGCGGCGCCGGAAAGTCGGTAGTCGGGCTGGCTATACTCATGTGCATCGCATTCCCCCTGGAGCCTCGCCATGCTCAAAGCAGCCATCGTCCTGATGCTGATTGCCACGGTTATCAGCCTGTTCAGCGGCCTGTTTTTTCTGGTCAAGGACGACAGTCGCTCAAATCGCCTGGTCATTGCCTTGAGCGTTCGTGTAGCCCTGGCCGCAGCCACCGTCGGGCTGATTGCCTGGGGCTTTTTCAGTGGCCAGCTGGTGTCCCACGCGCCCTGGTAAACACCGCCTCAGAGCACGTAAACGAAGACAAACAGACCGATCCACACCACGTCCACGAAGTGCCAATACCAACTCGCCGCCTCGAACCCGAACTGATGCTCGGCGTCGAAATGCCCGCGCATGATGCGCATCAGCATCACAAACAGGATGATGGTGCCGATGGTCACGTGGGCACCGTGGAATCCGGTGAGCATGAAAAACGTCGCGCCGTACACGCCGGAACCCAGGGTCAGCCCCAGCTCGTGATAGGCGTGAATGTATTCCTCCGCCTGGAAGCCGAGGAACGCACAGCCCAGCAGCACGGTCAGCGCCAGCCAGATTTTCAATGCGCCGCGATGGCCCTTCTTCAAGGCATGGTGGGCGATGGTCACGGTGACGCTGGAGCTGACCAGCAACACCGTGTTCAACAGCGGCAAACCCCAGGGGCTGATGACTTCCTTGGGGGGCGGGAACAGTGTCGGGTCCGGGGTGTGCAGCAATGGCCAGGCGAACTGGAAGTTCGGCCAGAGCATGTGCGCGATGCCTTTGTGCCCCTCACCGCCCAGCCATGGGCCGGACATGTTGCGCACGTAGAACAATGCCCCGAAGAAGGCGATGAAGAACATCACCTCGGAGAAAATGAACCAGCTCATGCCCCATCGGAACGAGCGATCGAGCTGTGCGCTGTACAGCCCCGAACGGCTTTCCTTGATCACCGTGCCAAACCAGCCGAACAGCATGTACGCCAGCAACAGGCTGCCGACAAAGAAGATCAGCGGACCGTGGGATTCGGGCCGCGCAGCCTTGAGGTCGTTGAACCAGGTGCCCAGGCCAAACACGGTGACGACCATGCCGACCGTGGCGATGATCGGCCATTTGCTCTGGGCGGGAACGTAATAGTGCTCATGACTTGCCATTGATTGTTCTCCTTATCGGGCACGCTTGAACGCTCAAGGACCGGCGTTGGTGTTGGCCACCACCGGCGGATGACGTGCAGTGATATCGAACAGCGTGTACGCCAGCGTCAGGTGCTTCACGTCCTTGGAGATGTCGCGGTCGACGATGAACCGCACGGGCATCTCGATCCGCTCACCGGGTTGCAACACTTGCTGGGTGAAACAGAAACATTCGGTCTTGTGGAAATACATCGCCGCGTCACCCGGCGAAATGCTCGGTATCGCCTGGGCGCTCATCGGACGATCCGTCGGGTTGCGTGCGACGAAGACCATCTCGTTCACCGCACCGGGGTGGATCACCAGGTCATCGGCCTTGGGGTAAAACTCCCAGGTCATGTCCACCGCGTTGGTCGACAGAAACTGCACACGGATCTGCCGCGAGGTGTCGACTACCTGCTCGCCCTGGTACTGCCCACCGGTCTTGCCGTTGATACCCAGCGCCTTGCACATCACGTCGTAGATCGGCACCAGGGCAAACCCGAAGACAAACATGCCGGCCACCACCAGCAGCAGGCGGGTGACCAGTTTTTTCATGGAAATAGAGTCAGCCATGGCGGCGGGCCTCTATATGGAAATGGAACCCTGTGGGAGCGAGCTTGCTCGCGATAGCGGCGCGTCTGACACACCGAGCCGCCTTCATCGCGAGCAAGCTCGCTCCCACACAAGAAAGGCTGTTCATTTCACTTCCGGCGGCGTGGTGAAGGTGTGGTATGGCGCCGGAGATGGAATGCTCCACTCCAGGCCTTCCGCACCTTCCCACGGTTTGGCCGGGGCGGGCGGGCCGCCACGGATGGTCTTGATCACGATGAACAGGAAGAAAATCTGCGTCGCGCCGAAGGTAAAAGCGCCAATCGACGACACCATGTTGAAGTCGGCGAATTGCAGGTTGTAGTCCGGAATCCGCCGCGGCATGCCCGCCAGCCCCACGAAGTGCATCGGGAAGAAGGCCATGTTCATGCCGATGAACGACAGCCAGAAGTGCAGCTTGCCGAGGGTTTCGTCGTACATGTGGCCGGTCCATTTCGGCATCCAGTAATAGGCCGAGGCGAAGATCCCGAAGATCGCCCCCGGCACCAGCACGTAGTGGAAATGCGCGACCACAAAGTAGGTGTCCTGGTACTGGAAGTCCGCCGGGGCGATGGCCAGCATCAACCCGGAAAACCCGCCAATGGAGAACAGGATCACGAACGCCACGGCAAACAGCATCGGTGTCTCGAAGGTCAACGAGCCTTGCCACATGGTGCTGGCCCAGTTGAACACCTTGACCCCGGTAGGCACCGCGATCAGCAGCGTTGCGTACATGAAGAACAGCTCGCCCACCAGCGGAATGCCCACCACGAACATGTGGTGCGCCCAGACGATGAACGACAAGAAGGCAATACTGGCCGTGGCGTAAACCATCGAGGTGTAGCCGAACAGCGGTTTGCGCGCGAAGGTCGGAATGATCGAGCTGACGGCACCGAACGCCGGCAGGATCATGATGTACACCTCGGGATGACCGAAAAACCAGAACACGTGCTGGAACAGCACCGGGTCACCGCCACCGGCGGCATTGAAGAAACTGGTGCCGAAGTGGATGTCCATCAGCATCATGGTTACGCAGCCCGCCAGCACCGGCATCACCGCGATCAGCAGGAACGCGGTGATCAGCCAGGTCCAGACGAACAGCGGCATTTTCATCAGGGTCATGCCCGGCGCACGCAGGTTGAGGATGGTGGCGATCACGTTGATCGCGCCCATGATCGAGCTGATGCCCATCAGGTGGATGGCAAAGATGAAGAACGTCACGCTTTCCGGTGCATAGGTGGTGGATAACGGCGCGTAGAAGGTCCAGCCGAAGTTCGGCCCGCCGCCCGGCATGAACAGGGTCGAAACCAGCAACAGGAATGCGGCCGGCAGCAGCCAGAAACTGAAGTTGTTCATGCGCGGCAGGGCCATGTCCGGCGCGCCGATCATCAGCGGGATCATCCAGTTGGCGAGGCCGACAAACGCCGGCATCACCGCACCGAAGACCATCACCAGGCCGTGCATGGTGGTCATCTGATTGAAGAACGCCGGTTCGACGATCTGCAACCCCGGCTGGAACAGCTCGGCGCGTATCACCATGGCGAACGAGCCGCCGAGCAGGAACATCGTGAAACTGAACCACAGGTACAGCGTGCCGATGTCTTTGTGGTTGGTGGTCAGCACCCAGCGCATCAGGCCCTTGGCAGGGCCGTGGGCGTGGTCATCGACGATGGCATGACCGTGGTCATCGCTCACAGCATTCATGGCCTGACTCCTGCAACCGGGTGGGCTGGGTGGCTTGGGGCGGCAAGCCACAAGCATTCACGGGAACACGCAATAGACCGGGTCATTTGCTTTGCGCCTGTTTGAGGGCCAGTACGTCTTTAGGCGTGACCATGTCGCCTTTGTTGTTACCCCACGCGTTACGCTCGTAGGTCACGACGGCGGCGATATCGACTTCCGACAGCTGCTTGCCGAACGCCGCCATGGCGGTGCCGGGTTTGCCGAAGTACACGCGGTGCAGGTGGTCTTCTTTCGGCCCGGTGGCAATCGGTGAACCCTTGAGTGCCGGGAACAGCGGCGGCATGCCCTGGCCTTCAGGCTGGTGACAGGCCGCGCAGGTGGTGTGATAAATCTTGTCGCCGCGTTCCTTCAGCTCGTCCAGGGTCCATTCTTTGCTGGTCAGCTCCTTGAGCTTGGCGGCGTCGGCCTTGCGGTCGGCCAGCCAGGTGTCGTAATCGGCCTTGGTCTTGGCCTCGACCACGATCGGCATGAAGCCGTGGTCCTTGCCGCAGAGCTCGGCGCACTGGCCACGATAGAGGCCGGGCTTGTCGATGCGGGTCCAGGCTTCGTTGACGAAACCGGGAATTGCATCACGCTTGACCGCAAACGCCGGCACCCACCATGAGTGGATCACGTCGGCGGAGGTCACCAGAAAACGCACCTTGGCCCCCACCGGCAGCACCAGCGGCTGGTCGACTTCCAGCAGGTAGTGTTCGCCCTTGGCGCTTTTGTTATGGATTTGTTCTTGCGGGGTGGCCAGGTTGCTGAAGAACTCGACATCCTGGCCCAGGTATTTGTAGTGCCACTTCCATTGGTAACCGGTGACCTGGATATCAATGTCCGGTTCGCTGGTGTCGTACATCCTGATCAGGGTGGCCGTGGCAGGCACGGCCATGGCCACAAGGATGATGAAGGGAACGACGGTCCAGAGGATTTCGACGGTGGTGCTTTCGTGGAACTTGGCCGCCACCTGGCCGGTGGAACGCCGATGAACCATCATCGACCAGAACATGGCGCCGAAGACGATGAGGCCGATCACCACACATATCCAGAAGATGGTCATGTGCAGATCAAACACTGCGTGACTGATTTCAGTCGCTCCAGGCGCCATATTCACAGTCCAGGCAGCGTGCGCCTGACTGAAAACCGACCACAACAGGAGGCCCATCCAGACTCGTGGATGTCGCATCATTGCGGGTTCCCCTTATCGTTCTTGTTATCCCGCCGGTTTTCACCTGCGGCCAAGGGATCGGCTGCCCAGACGACGAACTTAAACCGCCGAGCCCTCGCTGCACATGCAGCCGGGCGTCATCAGCTAACTCCATACAAACCCGAGTATAGACAGCGACTCAGACCTCGCAACGCAGTGGCGTAAATCAACTGAAACACCCTGGACTTGCGCCAGAGGCCTTGAATGGAGAAGGATGCAGAGGTGAATACTGGCGAACCGATATAACGCAGGCGTATAAGGATTAATTAATTATGACAAAACCGTCTTAGCAGTTTTCATAAGCAGGCTAACTTATGTTCTCCCTATTTCACTGCCTTTGTTCCCTGGAGTTTTCATGAACACCGCCGCATTGCGCGAGCAGATACAACGTGCCCAACACCATGAAACCGAAACTGGCCAACTGACGCGTCAGTTGGAAATTCAATTACCGCACCTTCACTCCGCCATTCAATTGCCGGATGTCGACGCCAAAGGCGTCATGACCCGTTTTGTCACTGCTTATATAGAACAAGTACCGGACCTGCTGGACGCGGCAAATGATGTCGCACGCGAAGCGGGTATCGAATCCCAGATCAAACCGGTGCTGAAAATTGCCGAGCAGTTCTTCATCCAGCCGCCCGCCATCATGGCCGGCCACGTCGGGCTCGACAGCCTGCTGGACGAAGCCTACCTCGCGCACCGCCTGGTTGAAGAGGTCAACGACCTCTATATCAAGCACTTTGGCCAGCCACTGATCCCCTTGGACATGACTGTCGCCAACCTGATTGCCCACCAACTGATCGGCGAAGCTTTCGCCAACCAGCTGGATGAGGCCGTGCATCACGCCGTCGACGCCATGCTCGATGAAGACAGCTTCGCCTTGGAATCCGTCGAAGCCTACCGCGAAAAACTCAATAGCCCGGACACCGGCGCCGCATGGAAACGCTGGCCGTGCCTGTCACGCCAGTTAGGCGTGGGCCTGGAACTCGATCAGCCGGCAGCCTGATCCAACTGAACCACAGCCGGCTTGCTCCAGGCTGAGATCCGACAACGGCGGTCAATCATTCAATAGGGATGTCGACTGGCTTACCGCCTTCGCAAGCAAACGCAACACTGCCCGGCCTGCTCCCACACGGTCACCTATCCGGCTGAGCCTACCCCCGCCGTAGTTCGCAACCGTCCTTCAAGCCGCCGCTTCAACCCCCGTGCCTCGATCACCAGTTTCGAGCCCTTGCTTTCATTGGCCCGTCCCCACTCCTCGAGCAATTCCAGGCAGGCGTGGTCGATGTAGCTCAGGTGGCTCAGCGGTACGTGCACGGTCGCGCCTGCGGGAATCGTCCCCAGTACCTGAGTCAGTGCCGGCACCTTGAGGAAGGTGGCAGCGCCTGTCAGTCGCAGTTCCATTTCACCGTCGCGAGGCAGGTCGACCAGGCTGATTTTCAGCCGCGATGCCTTCCACGCCAGTTTGGCGAGGGTCAGGCCGAATCCGATCAATACCCCGGTCAGCAGGTCGCTGAAAATGATTGCCAGCGCCGTCACCCCGTAGGTGAACATCGGCATCCGGCCGTAACGGCCCAGGCCGCGAAACGCCTTGAGGTCCACCAGTTTCACGCCGGTGTACACCAGCACGCCCGCCAGGCTGGCCACCGGAATGCTTTGCAGCACACTCGATAGCAACAATACAAACGCCAGCAGCCATACCCCATGGAAGATCGCCGACAGCCGCGTGGTGGCCCCAGCCTGAACGTTCGCCGAGCTGCGCACGATCACGCCCGTCATCGGCAAGGCGCCCAGCAGGCCACACAGCATGTTGCCTACGCCTTGGGCAGACAGTTCGCGGTCGAAATCCGAACGCTGACCGTTGTGCATGCGATCGACCGCTGCCGCCGACAACAGGGTTTCGGCGCTGGCAATAAAGGCAACGGCGAATGCCGCGACCAGCAGCGCCGGATCGGCCAGGTTCAGCAGGTCCGAAGGCCGCAGCCAATCTATCGCTTCGGCCAGGTTCGCCGGGACTTCGACCCGTTTGACCGGTAGCGCGAGCAGCAGACTGGCGACCGTCGCCAGACCAACCCCCAGCAGTGCCCCTGGAACAAAGCGCAGCGCTTGTGGACGACACTTTTCCCACAGCCACATCACCACAATCGTCGACAGCCCGAGTAAACCGGCCTGCCAGCCCAGCCCGCCGCCCATTGTCGGCAACGCCCCGGCGAGTGCGGCCGGGAACCCGGCGAGGTTATCCAGCCCCGAGGGCTTGGGCGAGCCGTCGAGCATCACATGCAACTGCGACAGCACGATCAGTACGCCGATCCCCGCCAGCATTCCATAGACCACGGCCGGGGCGGTCACCCGAAACCAGCAGCCGAGGCGAAACCGCCCGGCCAGCAGTTGCAGAAACCCGGCCAGCAGCAGAATCGGCCCCAGCATGGCCATGCCATGCTGGCGCACCAACTCGAACACCAGCACCGCCAACCCGGCCGCCGGGCCGCTGACTTGCAGGGGCGAACCGGCCAACCAGCCGACAACCAGACCACCGATGATTCCGGTAATCAGCCCTTTCGCGGGCGGCATGCCGGATGCGATGGCGATGCCCATGCACAAGGGCAGGGCGACCAGAAACACCACCACGGAGGCCAGTAACTCCCGTGGCAAAACAACTTTCCATTGCACAGCACGCATGATGACGCTCCCTGAGGTTTCTTCAGGCGTGGCAAAGCCCGACCGCTTTTCAGCGGCCTCGACCTGGCCAGGCAAGGTGTTTAGGAGGTTTTAGAAGCGCGCTTTGGGCGTCGCCATGGGAATGGGGTGGCTGCCATCCAGCGGCAGGAAGCACCCTTGATCGGCGTCGTACGCTTTGATTTCACTGGTTTCGATGCTGTAGACCCAGCCATGGATAAACAGCTGACCGTTGGCCATGCGCGAAGCCACCGAAGGGTGAGTGCGCAAGTGCTGCAACTGTGCGATCACGTTTTCTTCGGTGAGGACGTGCATGCTTTCGTTTTCGTCAGCGCAATGGCAATTGTCCTGAACCATGGTTTTCGCCACTTCGGCGTGCCGCAGCCAGGCTTTGACCGTGGGCATTTTTTCCAGGCTTTGCGGGTTCAACACCGCACGCATCGCGCCGCAGTCAGAATGCCCGCAGATGATGATGTGCTGCACCCCCAGCGCCAGTACCGCGTACTCGATGGCGGTGGATACACCACCGTTCATCTGACCGTACGGCGGCACCACATTGCCGACGTTGCGGGTCACGAACAGGTCGCCGGGGGCGCTTTGGGTGATCAACTCAGGAACGATGCGCGAGTCGGCGCAAGCAATGAACATTGCACGGGGCCGCTGGGGCCGTGGCGAGCTTCTTGAATAGTTCCTCCTGTTGCGGGAAGACCTCGTGATGAAAGTGCAGAAAGCCGTCAACGATATGCTGCAGCGCTGCATCGGCGCTTTCGGCCTCGGGGAGGGCAGAAGCCGACGCAGCCAACGGCTGTTTATCCTTGTCACTCATAATTCATCCTCTTTGGCGGAGTAAGGGAATCTTCCCGTTTTGTCCGGTACGAAACCAGCACCTGATTAAAAAATATACAGCCCTTTTACCTCGACCAGTCGGTCACTCGATGAACAAGGTAGCGGCCGAAACTTAACTCAAACTGAATGAAACGCTCTAGAACGTGCGTTCCAGGTCACACAAAACGTGACCAGCCTAAAAACGCTGCCTTTTTGCACCACTCAACCATAGGCCACTCGCGCCTAGAGCAGCGACATCTGACGGCCCGGCGGACAAAACGCCTGGCAATCCAGGTCGAAGCCTTCGCGACGGTTGAGCCCCAGGCGTTTAATGGTTTTGGCAAAACGTTGCGCCAGCAAATCGGCAAACGGCCCTTCGCCGCGCATTCGGACCCCAAACCGACTGTCATACAGTTCACCCCCACGGCTTTGGCGAATCAGGCTCAGCACATGAGCGGCGCGTTGCGGGTAGTGCGCCGCCAGCCATTCCTCAAACAACGGCGCCACTTCCAGGGGCAGGCGCAACATCATGTAAGCGGCACTCTGCGCCCCGGCAGCATGG
Organism: Pseudomonas purpurea; assembly: GCF_039908635.1. Taxonomy (NCBI): domain Bacteria; kingdom Pseudomonadati; phylum Pseudomonadota; class Gammaproteobacteria; order Pseudomonadales; family Pseudomonadaceae; genus Pseudomonas; species Pseudomonas purpurea. The sequence continues at coordinate 52,477 of NZ_CP150918.1, read as the reverse complement.
GCCTGGGTGAGCAGGCTTTCGAGTTCGCTGTCATTGATCATCGGAATCATCGGCGAGCACAACACACCCACCGCAATGCCTGCCTCGCGCATCACGCGGATGGCGCGCAACCGTGCCTTGGGTGCCGCGGCCCGGGGTTCGAGAATGCGTTTGAGTTCATCGTCCAGGGTGGTCAAGCTGATCATCACCGCCACCAGCCGTTGCTGCGCCAGTTCGACGAGCAGGTCCAGGTCGCGCAGGATCAGCGACCCCTTGGTGATGATCGTGACCGGATGGCGATAACGCAGCAGCACCTCCAGGGTTCGCCGCGTGATCCGGTGTTCCCGCTCGATCGGCTGATAAGGGTCGGTGTTGGACCCCAGATTGATCGGCGCGCACTGATAGCCCGGCCTGGAAAGCTGCTGCTCCAGCACATCGGCGGCATTGGTCTTGGCGATCAGTTTTGTTTCGAAATCCAGCCCCGGTGACAGGTCCCAATAGGCGTGACTGGGGCGTGCATAACAATAGATGCAACCGTGTTCACAGCCGCGGTAAGGGTTGATCGAGCGGTCGAAGGGCAGGTCGGGCGAATTGTTGCGGGTGATGATGGTTTTCGCTGTTTCAATGCGCACCTCGGTGCCTTGGGTCAGCGGTGCTTCTTGATACCAGCCATCGTCCTCTGCCACCGAGATCTTGGGAGCAAAGCGATTGTGCGGGTTGGTCGCGGTGCCGCGACCGCGAGGTGGCAAGGGAGTGGTCATCGGGAGCAACCTGCTAGCTGTATGCACATACAGTATCCGAGTGCCCAGCATTGGACCAGTGCCGTTCGGCAGCTTCAGAGCCTGAAGCGTATTGTTAGTTGCTATATAACAACTAAGTGCAAATCAACGAAACATATACACAGTGGTCTACTTTCCAATATCCCTCGTACTATCTTCGGCACAGGTAACACTCAACCAACTGAAACAGTAAAAGGATTTACTTATGTCGTTCTTCAATCAACGCGGTATCTTTCTGCAATTACTTCGCCCGTCTCCTGCTAATCCGCAGGAAGCAATGGTTTCGATGCAACTGGCGCGTAAAGAGTCGCAATGGGACCCCGTCAATCAAGTAGCCACCGATGCATTGGTGGACTCCATTTTCATTACCGCAGTTTCAAACGATGGCGGTCATTCCTTTAATATCAATACCGTACGCAAGGATGTGGACGGTGATGGCGATATTGACGAGCAGGACAAAGCCAAGCTGCTGGCCTTGGCCAAGGCTTATTCCAGTATTGTCAGCCCATGATTCAGATTGACTAACCGTCAAGCACTCAACCCATGGCCATAACGTCCGCAGGTTGAGTGCTGATACTGCATGACCGTTTAGTTGTGCACGGCCACGGACCCGGCTTCAATAACCGACGAATCACTTACATCATCTTTGCGTAACTTTTCGACATCGTTGGCGTTAACTTTCGATGCCCGATTCCCCCAGCTCGTGCGGATAAAATTGACCACCTCGGCCACTTCCTTATCCGACAGGCGCCAGGCGAATGCCGGCATGGTGAAGGTCGACGGTGCGCTGTGCGTGGCCGGCAGGGTGCCGCCCTTGAGTACGATGTGGATCAGCGAGGTCGGGTCGTCCGATTGCAACACCGGGTTGCCCGCCAACGCCGGGAACACTCGGGTATAACCGTGCCCATCAGTGCGGTGGCAGGCCGCGCAGTTGTCGATGTAGACCGACGCCCCTGGTTTGCTGTCATCACCGTTCCATAGCGCCTGGGCCACCTGCTGGTCGTACGCGTGCGGCTGATCCGTGGGGTCATTGGCCGGCAGGGACTTGAGGTAGCGGGCAATCGCGCTGAGGTCCGCATCGCTCATGTACTGCATGCTGTGCACCACCACATCGCTCATGCCGCCAAACACCGCACTGCGATCACTGCGACCGGTCTTGAGAAACTGCACCAGTTGCTCCTCGCTCCAACTGCCCAGGCCGTCCTTGTGATCGCCGCGCAGGCTTTTCGCGATCCAACCTTCCAGCGGCGCACTGCCGGACAGAAAGTCACTGCTTTCGCCAGCGCTCAAGGCTTTTTCCTGCATGGTCAGGGCTCGTGGCGTATGGCACGCGCCGCAATGTCCGAGCCCTTCCACCAGATACGCCCCACGGCCGACGACTGCATCCTCACCCACGGCCGGTTGAGACGCCCCGACATTCGGGGCAAACATCCAGCGCCATCCGGCCAACGGCCAACGCATGCTCAAGGGCCATGGAATGTCGCTGTCCTTGTTCACTTGAGCAACCGGCGCCACACCTTTCATGAAGTAGGCATACAACGCCTGCATGTCGGTATCAGTGACACGGGCATAAGACGGATACGGCATGGCCGGGTAAAGCGTACTACCGCTTTTGGCGACGCCATGGCGCACGGCCTTGTCGAAGTCTTCGAAGCTGTAATCGCCCACGCCGGTTTTGTCCGGGGTGATGTTAGTGGAGTAGATCGTGCCGATCGGGGTTTCCATCGGCAGGCCACCGGCGAACGGCTTGCCGTCCTTGGCGGTGTGGCACGCCACACAGTCGCCTGCACGGGACAGGTATTCGCCTTGCCTGATCAACGCTTGATCATCTTCAGAAGCACTGATCGAGCAACTGCCGAGCAGGGCGAGGGTCACGATAACGAGGGTCTTCATGGTCATCGCTCCTTAAGCCTGAACCAGCGGGCCGGGGTTTTTCAGGTACTGCTCGCGAATCGCCCGCGCCGACCAGTAGGTGAGGGCCGCCACCAGCCCCGTAGGGTTGTAACCCAAGCCTTGTGGGAATGCGGAAGCGCCAGGCACGAAGACGTTATGCACGTCCCAGCTCTGCAAGTAGCGGTTCAATGCGCTGGTTTTCGGGTGGGTGCCCATGATCGCGCCACCGTTGAGGTGGGTGGTCTGGTAGGACGCGGTGTTGAAATGGTCGCCGACTTTCTTGCCAATCACGGCGATGGCCTTGGGGTTCATCGCCTCGGCGATCTTGCCCATTTTCTCGACCATGAAGCGGTTCATCTTGATGTCGTTTTCCTGCCAGTCGAACGTCATCCGCAGCAGCGGCAGGCCGTAGGCATCGCGGTAAACAGGGTCGAGATCCAGGTAGTTTCCACGGTAGGACTGATGCGCACCGTGAGCGTCCATCGACACCTGGTGGGTGTAGTAATCGGCGGTAGCACGTTTCCAGGCACTGCCCCAGGCCGGGGTTCCCGGCGGATTTGAAGTACCGGCAATCGGCCGGCTGCCTGCCTGGTTGACCCACATCGGCGAACCGCCGACGAAACCATGGGGGCCATGGTCGAAGTTGTCGGCATTGAAGTCGTCCACCGCCACACCGTTGCCGCCCGCGCCGATGAAGTTGTTGGTGTGCACGTCCTTGTCGAAATAGGCCTTGATGGTCGCCATGTTCTGATAGGCAAAGTTGCGCCCGACCACACCTTCGCCAGTGATCGGGTCATAGGGTTTGCCGATCCCGGACAGCAGCATCAGCCGCACGTTATGAAGCTGGAACGCCCCCAGAATCACCAGGTCCGCCGGTTGCTCGATCTCGCGGCCCTGACCGTCGATGTAGGTCACGCCGGTGGCCTTGGTCTTGCTGCTGTCGAGATTGACCTTGAGCACGTGGGAATTGGGCCGCAGCTCGAAATTCGGCAGCGGCTTGAGCGCCGGCAGAATGTTCACGTTCGGCGACGCCTTCGAATACATGTAGCAGACATAGCCGCTGCAGAACCCGCAGAAATTGCACGGCCCCATCTGCGCGCCGTAAGGGTTGGTGTACGGGCCCGAGGTATTGGCCGATGGCAGGTTGTAGGGTTTGTAACCGACGGCGTTGGCGGCGCTCTGGAACAACTGCGCGGAGTAGGTGTTCTTCTGCGACTCCAGCGGAAAGTGGCTGGAACGGTCCGCCGCGTAGGGGTTGCCGCCCTTGCCTTCACCGACCACTTGCCCGTTCACGGTCCAGGCCTGGCCCGAGGTGCCAAAGACTTTCTCGGCATAGTCGAAGAACGGCTCCAGTTCTTCGTAGCTGACGCCGAAGTCCTGAATCGTCATGTCCTTGGGGATGAAGCTTTTGCCGTAGCGCTCTTCGTAGTGGCTGCGCATGCGCAGCTCGATCGGGTCGACCCGAAAATGCACGCCAGACCAATGCAGGCCGGCGCCACCCACGCCATTACCCGGCAGGAACGCCCCAAGCTGACGGTTGGGCAGTGCAATGTCATTCACGCTATGGCGAATGGTCACCGTCTCTTTCGAGACATCCTGAAAGAGTTTTTTACGCACGCTGTAGGTGAGTTCGTCGATCACCTGTGGGTAGTTGCCGTCGGGATAGGTGTCCTGCATCGGCCCGCGCTCCAGCGCCAGCACATTGAGGCCGGCTTCTGTCAGCTCCTTGGCCATGATGGCGCCCGTCCAGCCAAAACCGACGATCACCGCGTCGACCTTCTTCATTACCGTTGCCATGCTCAAGCCCTCTCGCCGCGAATCGACACTGCCGGGAAGGGGTACTGCTCGTTGCGCTCCACCCAATCCATGAAATCGGCGCGGGCGCCGGGGAAGCCGATCAGGGTCCAGCCGACCATGCCTTTGTTGCCGCCGTGGATCGGGTCGCAGAAGAACCCTTCCCGGGTGTTTTGCAGCAACAAACTGAAGAAAATCTTCGGTGGCACGCTGTCGAATGTCGGCGTACCGGCCTCCAGTTGCTTGAGCAAATCGTCTCGGGTAGCGCTGTCTTGCTCAGCAAAAACTTTGCCGTTGAACGCTTTCGACCAGGCATCCGTCGCCGCGATGCCCAGGCGGTAGATCTGTTTGGGCACCAATTTGCTCTGCCAGCCCATTTCCGGCGCGGCGTCGGCATTGAACGGGCCTTGCATGTACCACAGCGCACCGGCGGCATATGGCGTATTCATTTGGCGGTCGATGTACTCCGGCACGCCGGCTTCCAGCGCGCCCGGGCCTTGTTCATCGGCAGGAATCAATCGCGCGACGGCGGCCTGAATGAAAGCCCACTCTTGTGCGGTGAAGTAGCCAGGCTGATACGCAGCGCTGTTGACCGGCGTCTTGCTGGTGCTGGCCGGTGCGGCGTCAGGCGCAGCCATCAGCACCGAGCTGCCAAAGCCTGTGCTGGCGACGGTGACCACCGGGATCAAGGTCAGGGATTTGCGTAAAAACTCACGCCGCGGGTTGTCTCGATCTTGATCAGACATGGGGGTGCACCTCATCAGGCATTGGGTAGAAGGTCGCTTCAACGAGCGACTTATCGTTTTTTGGCCACGTAAAAGGTCGGGGGAGGACCCCATGGAACAGGACGTGCCAGTAATCATTAGTTACAAATGGTAGCAGCCTAAGCATCAAGATTAATCGTTTCAGCTCAAATAAACCTTGGAACACTGCCGTAACCCCTACGTCGGGCGAGTGGATTCACGACTTTTTGACAGACGTCTCACGGGCCTTTGACTGCCCCTCCCGCAGGCTGCCCACCGATCCTCCATTCGTCTTTTAGGCCCCTACCTATGCCGACATTGCGCATCATCCCTGTGCTCAGCCTGCTGCTGATGCTGTTCGCGGTTCCTGCGGCCCAGGCGGACGACGCCGGCTCCCCGCGTCCGGCCGAATGGGCACAGCCTGTGGAGGTGCAATACAACCTCTACCAGATGTCGCCGACGCTCTATCGCAGCGCGTTGCCTGATGGCGGGGCCGTGCCGTTGCTGGAAAAACTCAAGGTCGCGACCGTCATCAACTTCCTGCCAGAACCGGATTCGAACTGGTTGTCGGCACCCGGCATCAATCAGGTACAGATGCCGTACCGCACCAATCATGTCGATGACAGCGACGTACTCGCGACGCTGCGGGCGATCCAGAGCGCCGAAAGCAAAGGCCCGGTGTTGATGCACTGCAAACATGGCTCGGACCGCACCGGTTTGATGTCCGCCATGTACCGGGTGGTGATTCAAGGCTGGAGCAAAGAAGACGCCCTGAAAGAAATGACCGAAGGTGGTTTTGGCGACAGTAGCCACTTCAAGGACGGCATTCGCTACATGATGCAGGCCGATGTCGACAAACTTCGCACGGCCCTGGCCAACGGTGATTGCAGCACCAGCCGCTTCGCCACCTGCTCGATGAAGAGCTGGCTTAAAACTGCCGGCGAGTAATCCACGTCGACAATAGAAGCCCCCGAGTGCTGAACCCGGGGGTTTTCATCAGGCAATGATCACGATGGGAAAAGACTGCCCGTCATTGATCGGCCGAGAAATACTTCCAGGGATTCGAGCAAGGGTCGCGAATCTCCCACCGCGAAGATCGCCTCACGAAACGCCTTGCCGGTTTCGGTGCTGAACACCCCGCGCGCCTCAAATGGCTTGAACGCTTCTGTCGCCAGGACACCGGACCATATGTAGGCATACACCGAAGCCTCATAACCGGTCACCAGGTAGTCAAAACCGTTGGCATACCGCGTGTAGCCCGGCAGCCGAAGGTGGGGAAACTGCTCCCGTACCTGGGCAAACACCGACGCCACGCTACGACCATCGCCATACCCCCGGTGCAGTTCAAAATCGTACAAGGCGCCCATCAACAACCGCGCGGTTTGCCAACTGCTCTGTTGATGAATCGACGCCAGTATCGAGTCAACCCGCGCCTCGGATAAACGCTCGCCAGTTTGATGGTGCGCCGCGATCCACAGCAGAAAATCCCGGGATAAACCCCATAGTTCAAAGACCTGCCCGGCGAACTCGGCCGTGTCGCGCCCCAGCTCCGAGATGCCGGAAATCCGCCGATACGGTGAACGCGTCAGTACGTGCTGCAAGCAGTGGCCCATCTCATGAAGCAGCACCCTCATTTGCACGTGATCGAGCAGACACGGCTGACCCGTCGCGCCCTCGGGAAAGTTGCCGTGCAAAATGGCCATCGGCAGCTTGACCCGGCCCTCGGCGGTCACCCGACGATTTCGCGGGGTGGACGTCCAGGCATAGTCGTCCCCTTGCGGACGGTGAAACGGGTCGATGTAAATGTGCCCGATCACCTGGGAATGCTCCCTGACTTCCAGCAGGCGCACCTGCTCATGCCAGCGGCTGAACTGCTGTTGCTCGACGATTTCGATGCCAAACAGACGTTCACTGAACCGGCATAACCGGTGCAACGTACCGTCCAGTGGAAAATAGGCGCGAACCCCGCTGAGCGCTGAACCATGCTGGTACTGCCGCAGTTTCTGCGCATAAAACTCGAGGTCCCAGGCCTGCACATCGGCAACCCCCTGTTCAGCCGCAAAGGCTTCAAGTGCTTGGGTGTCCTCGGCAAAACGTGGTGTCTCCAGCGTCAGTTGCCGCTGTAAAAAATTCACGACCTGCCGGGCCGATTCCGCAGATTCGGTTGCCAACTTCAACTCGGCAAAGTTGGCGTACCCCAGCAGCCTGGCCTTTTGCTGACGGTTGGCGAGCAGCAGCTCAAGCACCGGGCCATTGTCGAATTGCCCGGCGTGCGGCCCTTGATCCGACGCCCGCGTGGCGTTGGCGATAAACAGTTCCTCGCGCAAGGTACGGTCTTCGGCATAGGTCATGACCAGACGCCAGGTTTCCTGATCCAGCGTGATCAGCCAGCCCTCATGCCCCGCTTCCCTGGCCTTGGCGGCCATGCGCTGTTTAAGGTCGTCAGGCAGGCCCGCCAACGACGACTCATGGTTGAGCCGCTTGCTCCAGGCGTTGTCGGCGTTCTCCAGTTGCTGCAGAAACAAACCGCCGAGCAGCGATATTTCACGGTTGAGCCGAGCCAGTGTTGCCTGTTGATCCGCCGGCAAATCAACCCCCGACAACCGATACCGTCGCAGGATTTTCTTCAAAACCGCCTGGCGTGAGGCGTCGAAGTGCTGCGCGGGCGGGCTGTCTGCCAGGGCTTGATAGGCCAGGTACAGCTCACGATTGCGCAACAGCCCGGTTTTATAGACCGCCACCGATTCGTCGCACGCAGCGCGCGCCTTACGCCAGGCGTCACCGGCATGAGCAACCAGGTCCAGGGTATGAATAACGGACATCGTCTCATCAAGACGCGCGGTCAATTCATCCATGCCCAACACCAGGTCATCCCAGTTCGGCAGCACCGACTGGCTGGCAACAATCAGGTTAGTGGCACGGCGATTATCGGCCAGAATCTGTTCGATGGCGGGCACCAGGTGTTCGGCGCGCACAGCCGCATAGGGCGGCAGGCCGTGGACCTGCAAAAGTGGATTGCTTTCAAGCATCACGTCTTCCTTGAATAGAGGCTGAAACAAGTCGTCAGCCTAAAAAGGAAGCGCCGTGAGAGGGTGGTAGATAACTATCGCCTTCCTGTCATCGGACAGGAAGGCGAGCGTCATCGCAGTGGACGATCAGGCCTGATCGTCCGGCTTTTTCTTGAGCTTGGGGTTCGGGAAAAACTGCACCGCCTGCACCTTGGCGTCCGGCACTTTCAACGCGGAAGTATTGACCCGCGTCCCCAATTCCTTGGGCACGGACAGCCCTTGCTCGTTGAGCGTGTCGGAGTAACCGCAGGCCACGCATTCGCGGTGCGGTACGGCGTCCTCGCTCCACATCATCAACTTGTCCGGCTCACTGCATGCCGGGCAAACAGCCCCGGCGATAAAGCGTCTTTTGGTAATCACAGGCCCATCACTCATGCTACCGCGACCTCGTCGAGGCCGCTGTGGCGCAAGAGTGCATCAATCGACGGCGCCCGCCCGCGGAAGTCGACGAACAGCACCATCGGCTCCTGCGAGCCGCCACGCGCCAGGATTGCCTCGCGAAATGCGCGACCGGTGGCGGCGTTGAGCACGCCTTCTTCCTCAAATTTGGAGAACGCATCGGCCGACAGCACTTCAGCCCATTTGTAGCTGTAGTAACCCGCCGCATAACCGCCGGCGAAGATGTGCGCGAAGCTGTTAGGGAAGCGGTTGTAGGCCGGTGGGCGCATCACCGAGACTTCGTCGCGCACGCCTTCAAGCACTTGCAGCACGCTACGGCCATCGCCGTGGGTGGCGTGCAGCTCGAAGTCAAACATCGAGAACTCCAGCTGGCGCACCATCATCAGGCCGGACTGGAAGTTCTTCGCCGCGAGCATTTTTTGCAGCAGGTCCTGGGGCAGTGCCTCGCCGGTTTCGTAATGCCCGGAGATCAGCGCCAGGCCTTCCGGCTCCCAGCACCAGTTTTCCATGAACTGGCTCGGCAACTCGACCGCGTCCCAGGGCCACGCCGTTGATACCGGACACGCCAGCATGCTCGACGCGGGTCAGCAGGTGATGCAGGCCATGGCCGAACTCGTGGAACAGGGTGGTGACTTCATCGTGGGTCAGCAGGGCAGGCTTGCCGCTGTCGGCCGGGGTGAAGTTGCAGACCAGGTTGGCCACCGGGCTTTGCAGAACGCCCGCAGCGGTGCGACGACGGTCACGGGCGCCGTCCATCCAGGCACCGCCCCGCTTGTTGGCGCGGGCGTACAGGTCGAAGAAGAAGCGGCCGACGTGCTGGCCGTTTTCCTTGATTTCGAACAGACGAACGTCCGGGTGCCAGGTGTCGAAACCGGTCTGCTCGGCGATTTCGATGCCGTACAACCGTTGAACGATGGCGAACAGACCGCTCAGCACTTTATCGATCGGGAAGTACGCACGCAGCGCTTCCTGGGCGACGCTGTAGCGTTGTTCACGGAGTTTTTCGCCGTAGAAACCGCTGTCCCAGCTTTGCAGGTCCGGGCAACCTTGCTCGGCGGCATAGGCCTTGAGCTGTTCCAGGTCCTGTGTGGCAAAAGGTTTGCTGCGCTTGGCCAGATCCCGCAGGAAGCTCAGCACCTGATCGCTGGACTCAGCCATTTTGGTGGCCAGGCTCAACTCCGAGAAACTGGCGAAGCCCAAGAGTTTTGCCAGCTCCTGACGCAGGTCGAGGATTTCTTCCATCACCGGGCCGTTATCGTTCTGACCGGCGTTCGGGCCTTGGTCCGACGCACGGGTGCAGTAGGCGGCGTAGACTTCTTCGCGCAGCGCGCGGTCCTGGGCGTAGGTCATCACCGCGTAGTAGCTCGGGAACTCCAGGCTGATCAACCAGCCTTCCAGGTCCTTGGCCTGGGCGGCGGCGGCCATTTGCGCCTTGGCCGAATCGGTCAGGCCGGCGAGGGCGGCTTCATCGGTGACGTGCTTGGTCCAGGCCTGGGTGGCGTCGAGCAATTGGTTGGAGAAGTGGCTGCCCAGCTCCGACAGTTTGCTTTGCACGTCGGCGTAACGCTTTTGCTCAGCCTCTGGCAGGTCGATACCCGACAGACGGAAGTCACGCAGTGCGTGTTCAAGAATGGTGTTTTGCGCCACGTCGAAACCGGCCGCTTCGCCGCTGTTTACCAAGGCTTCATAGGCCTGGAACAGTTCGCGGTTCTGGCCCATTTCAGTCGCGTAGGCGCTCAGTGCCGGCAGGCAGGACTCGTAAGCCTCACGCAGTTCGGCGCTGTTGCACACGGCATTGAGGTGGCTGACCGGGCTCCAGGCCGCGCCCAGGCGATCATTGAGCTCGTCCATCGCCAGCACCAGGCCGGCCCAGGTAGGCTGCGTGCCCTGGGTCTTGAGGATCTCGGCGATAGCGGTGCGGTTGTCCGCGAGGATCTGTTCGATGGCGGGTTGTACGTGCTCGGCGCGGATCGCCGAGAACGGCGGCAGGTCGTAGGGCTGCAAAAGAGGGTTGTTCACGCTCACGGTTGGCACCTTGGCTGGAAGAAACATGCAGCCATCTTAATTACAATCGACGCTCACCGCAGCTATCAGCAACAGAGAGAGAGCCTATCGTGTCCCTTCGCAAGTACCAGAACCACACCCCCAAGCTTGGCAAAGGCGCCTTTGTCGACGGCTCCGCGGTGGTGATCGGCGACGTCGAAATAGGCGCCGACAGCTCGGTCTGGCCGCTGACGGTCATCCGCGGCGACATGCACCGCATCCGCATCGGCCAACGCACCAGCGTGCAGGATGGCTGCGTACTGCACATCACCCACGCCGGCCCCTTCAACCCGGACGGTTTCCCGCTGCTGATCGGCGATGACGTGACCATCGCCCACAAAGTCATGCTGCACGGCTGTACTGTCGGCAACCGGATCCTGATCGGCATGGGCAGCATCGTCATGGACGGTGCGGTGGTCGAAGACGACGTAATCATTGGCGCGGGTAGCCTGGTGCCACCGGGCAAACGCCTGGAAAGTGGTTTCCTCTATGTCGGCAGCCCGGTAAAACAGGTTCGTACGCTGACTGACAAGGAGCGGGCGTTTTTCACCTACAGCGCGGCCAACTACGTGAAGCTCAAAGACCTGCATCTGGCCGAAGGCTACGACCGGCTCTGACTCTTATTCAGGAATGTTCATGCATTACCAAACCGTTTTATTCGACCTCGATGGCACCCTGACCGACCCGCGTGAGGGCATCACCCGTTCGATCCAGTACGCCTTGAGCAAACTGGGGATCGACGAGCCCGACCTGAGCAAACTCGAACACTTCATCGGCCCGCCGCTGCTGCAAGCCTTTATGCAGTTCTACGACTTCGACGAGGCCAAGGCCTGGGAAGCGGTGAACTTCTACCGTGAGCGCTTCAAAGTCACCGGGCTGTATGAAAACCGCGTGTTCGACGGTGTCACGCCGCTGCTGGAAACCCTCGGCGGGCAAGGGCGACAGCTGTACATCGCGACGTCAAAACCCTGGATCTACGCACGGGAAATTGCCCGGCACTTCGGTTTTGATCGGCACTTCAAGGTGATCTACGGCAGCGAACTGGACGGCACTCGCACCGATAAGGTCGAGCTGATTGCTCATTTATTGAGCGAAGAACGACTGGACCCGGCCACCACGCTGATGATCGGCGACCGTAAACACGACTTGATCGGCGCCAAGCGCAATGGTCTGGATGCCGCCGCAGTGGGTTATGGCTTCGGCAGCCACGAAGAATTGAACGCAGAAGCCCCGGCGTATCACTTCGAGACATTGACCGAGTTGCATCAGGCGTTTTTGCGGGGTTAGTGGCTGGTCTGCTTTGGTGGCGAGGGAGCTTGCTCCCGCTGGGGCGCGAAGCGGCCCGGAAGTCATGCGGCGCGATTTTTCAGCTTGACCGCATCCGCAGGTTTACGACTGCTGCGCAGCCGAGCGGGAGCAAGCTCCCTCGCCACAGGGTTACTTGTTTGCCAACACCTTCAACGCTGCCTTGCGTTGTTCTACGGGCAACGCGCCCAACGTCTCGACCGCCGCATAAAACTGCCCCCAATCCCCATCTACCTGCTTGAACAACGCGGCAAACGCCGGCACCCATTGGTCATACAACCCGAACGGCAACAACCGGGCGTTGTTCAGCGGTGCATTGATCCAGGCATCAAAACGCGTGTCGCCGGCCCACTGGCTGTCGCGCAGGGTTCGGTAGTCGCGGCGCAAACGTTCGAACTCGGCGGCTTTGCGCACGCGCATCTGTTCGGCCGGCAGGGACAGGGCGTATAGCTGTTCAAGCCGTACGCGGGTGTCCAGCAACAACCCGATGAATTGAGTACGTTGCTGCACCAGCGCCTTGCTGGCCGGTGGCAACCCGCGCGCCGTGCGCCATTGGCGAGTGCCCTCCTGTTCGACGAAAGTGGCGAAAGATTCGTTGAACTCGGTGTCGTCCTTCACATAAAACCGCTGATGCGCCAGCTCATGAAATATCAGCGTGGCCAGGCGCTCGTCGCCCCAGCTCATCATTGAACTCATGATGGGGTCATTGAACCAGCCCAGGGTCGAATAGGCTTCCACGCCACCAATCGACACGTCCATGCCCTGCTGGCGCTGCAACGCCGCCTCACCTCGCGCCGCGCCCTGGCTGTAGTAACCGCGGTAGGGCCACGCACCCGGCGACAGGGAAACAATGGTTGAGCGGCTTGAGGGAAAACTCCGGCGTGGCAAACACATTCCACACCACGAACGGTCGGCCGATGTCGGCGTACAGGCGATAACTCTTGTTGTCCGGCAGGTGCAGTTGCTGGCTGGCAAAGGTCCGGGCCTTTTGCGATTGGGCCAGATGGGCGCGCAGGGTGGCGTCGCGCGTCGGGTCGGCGATGACCTCGCTCACCGGCTCACGCGCCCGCAACAACTGCCATTGCCCGCTGGCCAACTGGCTGTAATAGCTGACGCTGGTGCAACCGTTGAGCACCAAAAACACCACACCCGGAAACAAAACCCGCAAAACGCGATCAAGTAACCCATGGCTCCTACGCAGCCTATCCAAATCGAATCATCCTGTGAGTGTCTGATTGCAAGACTATCTCGCCTGTCTGGAGCTTCGCTATGCGTGCGTTCATGCTGACTACGGGACTGCTGCTGGTGGCAGGCTGTGCCGGATTGCCCGCCCACGACCCGGCGCAAGCCTGGATCGACCTCAAGCACCACCGAGACACGACGCTGCTCGCACTGGAAGTCGACGATAAAACCGTAGCCGATGACCGCTATTTCGAAGTCCAGCCTGGCAGCCACGCGCTGAAGGTGCGCTACCAGTTCACGGTGGAACCGACCAACATCGGCCCGGACACCGAGCCGTTATGGCGCGATTGTCAGTTGAAGGTGCGTTTCGAGGCATTCAATGCAGGTGAGCGCTACCAATTGCATGCCGCCCACATTGGCTGGCGACCATCGATCCGGCTCTACGATCAACAACATAAAGTGGTGGGGCAAGGACAACCGGCCGGCTGCCAGCGCAGCTGATCGGCGCTATGCTGAGCGCATGACCGCTCGGAAAAACATCATGCGCAAGACTCTGCTGTTACTCGCTGTCAGCTCACTCGCGGCCTGTGCGACCCCGTTACCGGACGTCAACCCGAACATGGCATGGGTCGACTTCGCCATGCCGACACCCGGTGGCAAGGTGCTGATGGCCGAGCGCCTGGACAATAAGCCGCAGCGTGACGGACGGTTTTTCCAGGTCACGCCCGGCAGCCATGAACTGACGGTTCGTTTCGACTTCGAAATCTTCGGCGGTGGCCTGGCCATGAACACCGACCCGCAGGAGCGGCTGTGCTACATGACCCTGCGCTACGACCACTTCGAGGCGGGCCAGCGTTATCGGCTTGAAGCCCGCTCACTGTCCTTCACCCCGAGCGCCCGGCTGTACAACGCCAAACGTGAAATCGTCGCCGAAGAACGGCAGATCAATTGCGTGCCGTAAGGCGAATCAGCTGTCGTTTTTCTGGTAGATGATTTTCTTGGTGCCGTTTTCGCAGGTGCCGACCACCATGTTCTGATCGTGCACTTCATCATTGGTGACAACCTCCAGGGTATAGGACGTAACGCCCTGGGCCCTGGATCTTGGCTTCGATCTCGGCCTTGAGTTCTTCACACGGCTTTGGCGCCGCCAGGGCCGACGTGGCCAGCGCACTGCAGATAATCGCCAAGGCAAAACGTTTCATGGTTGAAGCTCCCTTGAGGCAGCGCGCACAGTCATGCGCTGAAGCTGCTGTCACTTATTCGACCACAGTTTCACCCAGCGAGTTCTGACATCGCTCACAACCCTCATGTTTAGCCGTTGGGATTGTGTCGCTTACCTGATAGCTTTCGCGAGCAGGCTCGCCCCCACATTTGAAATACATTCCAATTGTGGGGGCGAGCCTGTTCGCGAAGGCGCCAGTGCATTCAGCGCCTGATCAAACCTGAAAAAAATCAGCTGACCAACGTGGCGTCCAAGCTGATTTTGGCGTTCAGCACCTTGGAAACCGGGCAGCCTTCCTTGGCTTTTTTGCTCAGTTCTTCGAATTGCTGCTGAGTAGCGCCGGGGATTTTTGCCTTGAGAATCAGGTGCACGGCGGTGATCGCAAAACCACCGTCCACCTGGTCCAGCGTGACTTCGGCGTGAGTATCGATGCTGTCGGCCTTGAGGCCGGCATCGCCGAGAATCATCGAAAAGGCCATGGAGAAACAGCCGGCATGGGCCGCGCCGATCAGTTCCTCAGGGTTGGTGCCCTTGCCGCCCTCGAATCGGGCCTTGAAGCCGTAGGGCGCATCCCGGAGTACGCCGGTTTCGGTGGAAATCGAACCAATCCCGGTTTTCAGATCACCTTCCCAATGCGCCGATGCTTTCTTCTTGATGCTCATCTGTGCCTCCTCAAGCGCTGGCGCGAAGGGTCGCGCCTGCATGGTTTTCGGTTGCCAAGGGTTTTGAGGATAGAAGGCCGGGCAACGTTCCGCATGACGGATAGAACCGCTTATCTGGTAGGCAAATTCAGGTCTGCTATTGAAACTCGGGTATATGCCCACATTGCATAGAACACGCTTACGCATTCGGCAGGTTTTCGCTCATGAGAAAAGCCTGCGTACCCCTTGGAGAAGCAGGCTTATGAAACCACTGTCCGCTATCAAGTTCTCGACCCTGGACCTTGTGCCCGTTCGCGAGAACGGCAGCCCCGCGCAGTCGCTGCGCAACTCGCTGGACCTGGCGCAGCACGTCGAGAAGTGGGGCTATAACCGCTTCTGGGTGGCCGAACACCACAACATGGACGGCATCGCCAGCTCCGCAACCTCCGTGCTGCTCGGTTACCTGGCCGGCGGGACGTCGAGCATTCGTGTCGGCTCCGGCGGCGTAATGCTGCCCAACCATGCGCCCCTGGTGATCGCTGAGCAGTTCGGCACCCTGGAAAGCCTTTATCCCGGCCGGATCGACCTCGGCCTGGGCCGTGCGCCGGGTTCCGACCAGATGACCGCCCGCGCCTTGCGCCGCGAACGCTCCGGCAGCGCCGATGATTTCCCCGAAGACGTCGCCGAACTGGTGCGCTACCTCGGCCCACGCACACCCGACCAGCGAATTATTGCCATGCCCGGCACCGGCACCAACGTGCCGGTCTGGCTGCTGGGCTCCAGCCTGTTCAGCGCCCAACTGGCCGGCGAACGCGGTTTGCCTTACGCCTTCGCCTCACATTTCGCACCGCGTTACATGCACGAAGCGATTCGGGTGTATCGCAATCACTTCAAGCCTTCGGCCGTGCTGGATAAGCCCTACGTGATGCTCGGCGTCCCGCTGGTCGCTGCCGATACCGACGAGCAAGCCGATTACCTGGCGACGTCGGTCTACCAACGGATTCTCGCGCTGATGCGCGGCCACAGCCTGGTTCAACGTCCTCCGGTGAAATCCATGGATGGCCTGTGGCTGCCTCACGAGAAGCAAGCCGTTGGCGATTTCCTGGGCCTGGCGATGGTCGGCAGCCCGGCGAAGATACGCGCGAAACTGGAGGTGCTGATCGAGCAGACCGGCGCCGACGAGTTGATCTTCACCTGCGATTTGTACGAACACGCCGACCGCCTGCATTCCTACGAGCTGCTGGCACAGGTCATGAAGGGCTGACCCTCAAACCGCGCCCATGAAAAAGCCGACGCCTTCGCGTCGGCTTTACGTCTGCAAGGGATCAACCGCGCTTGTAGACGATCACCTTTTGGCCTGCCTCGCACTTGCCGACCACTTTGCCACTCGCTGCCGCGCCTTTATCGACGATTTCCAGCGAATAACCTGAAACGTGTTTGGCATCGAGTTTCGCTGCGATTTCGCTTTTCAGCTCTTCGCAGGACTTGCCTCCCGCAAGGGCCGTTCCCGCAATGCTCAACAAACCTACCGCTAAAATAAATTTCTTCATCGGTCACATTCCCTGGTCGGATCAAAAGGGGTCAGCGTAAGCACTTGAGCGTCTGGCACCCAAGAGGATGTAGCGCTTTGCCATTTCCTATGGCAATCGGCCAGCGTACAAGTTCAGAAGCCTAGCTCAAGCTCAGCTATTGGCAATCCGGAAGCCGACTTTGAGCGTCACCTGGAAGTGCGCGGCCTTGCCGTCCTTGATGTGCCCGCGGGTTTCGGTGACCTCGAACCACTCCAGGTGCTTGATGCTTTTGCTGGCCTCGGCCAGGGCGTTGTTGATGGCGTCTTCAATGCTGGTGGGGGACGAGCCAACGAGTTCGACTTTCTTGTAAGTGTGATGGTCAGTCATGGCGTTCTCCTTGAGTACTGATTACAGCCTAGCAGTGATTTTTCTCATGACTTGAGGCAGCTGCTCCGACTGCATATTCAGATTTACTGCACTTTCCAGAAGCGCTGGAGTCCCAATCAACACACGCTACTCATCAACAATGCAGGAGAGCCACCATGGCCAACACCTCGTTACGCAAAGCCTCATTGCAAAGCATGGAAGCCGAGATCGAGAGTCTGCTCAAGTCGTTGGAAAGCCTGAAAGACGACGCCTCGGACGAGTCGCGCAAAACCCTCAAGGCCCTGAAAAGCAACGCCGAAAACGCGCTGAGACACTCGCGTCACCTGCTCAGCGATGCGTACGAAGAAGTCAAAGTCAAAACCCGTGAAACCGGGATCGCCACCCGCGACTACGCCCAGGAACACCCATGGACCACGGCCGGCGTGGCGGTCGGTGCGCTGGGCTTGCTGGCCGCGTACTTGCTGTGCAAACGTGGCGATTAGACCTGTCGCAGCTCGTTTTTCAACCACTGCGCCAACTGCCGAGCGCGCCCGTCCGCGGCGCGCTTGGGTAGCCACAACGCCAGTTGCGCCGGGGTTTCGCAAAAACCCCACGGCGCAACCAGACGCCCGGCCTTCAAGTCTTCGGCCACCAGCGGCTGCGGCGCAATCGCCACGCCCAGCCCGGCCACTGCGGCTTCCAGCAAGTAATACAAATGCTCGAAACCCTGTCCGAACTTCAACGCTTTGGCGTCCAGACCGCTTTGCTGTGCCCAACTGGGCCAGGCTTGCGGCCGCGAGGTGGTGTGCAATAAGGGCTCGTTGAGCAGCGCGGCGGCCGGCGCCTCACGCAGGCGTTCAAACCCGCCAAAGCGTGGGCTGAGCACCGGGCCGATGCGTTCGCTGGCCAGCTCATAGACGTGCATGTCCGCAGGCCACGGCGGCTCGGCAAACACCAGCAAAGCATCCAGCCCTGGCCGGCGCGGGTCAAGATCGCCTTCGCCAGCCGACAGGTGCAGGCGCAAGTCCGGCAGGTCGGCATTCAGCCGCCCCAGGCGCGGGATGAACCAGCGCGCCAACAGGCTGCCCGAACAACCGAGCACGAACGGCGCGTCGGCGGTGCTCTGGGTCAACTCGGCGCACACGGTGCGCAAACGCTCGAAGGCGTCGCTGCTGGCATCGCGCAAACGCACGCCGGCATCTGTGAGTTTCAGGCCGCGTCCATCCTTGCTGAACAGGCTCACACCCAAGTGTTCTTCCAGGACTTTCAACTGACGGCTGACCGCACCGTGCGTCACGTGCAGTTGCTCGGCAGCCTGACTGACGCTGTTCAAGCGGGCAGTGGCCTCAAAGGCGCGCAGGGCGTTCAGCGGAGGAAGGTCGTGGCTCATGGGATCTGTGAGTTTTCCTGACAGGTTTCAGCGATCTTATCGGTTTTCAGTCCGGGACGTCAGGGGTAGAGTGAACGCCATTGTCACTTCACGCATTCACCTGGAGCGCCCCATGACCCAGACTAATCTGCGCAACGGCCCTGATGCCAACGGCCTGTTTGGCGCGTTCGGCGGCCGCTACGTCGCTGAAACCCTGATGCCGTTGATCCTCGACCTGGCCCGCGAATACGAAGCGGCCAAGGAAGATCCTGCCTTCAAAGAAGAACTGGCCTACTTCCAGCGCGATTACGTCGGACGCCCAAGCCCGCTGTACTTCGCCGAACGCCTGACCGAGTTCTGCGGCGGCGCCAAGATCTACCTCAAGCGTGAAGAGCTGAACCACACCGGCGCGCACAAGATCAACAACTGCATCGGCCAAATCCTGCTGGCGCGACGCATGGGCAAAAAACGCATCATCGCCGAGACCGGCGCCGGCATGCACGGCGTGGCGACCGCCACCGTGGCCGCGCGTTTTGGCCTGGACTGCGTGATCTACATGGGCACCACCGATATCGAGCGCCAGCAGGCCAACGTGTTCCGCATGAAGCTGCTGGGTGCCGAAGTGATTCCGGTGGTGGCCGGCACCGGCACCCTGAAAGACGCGATGAACGAAGCCCTGCGTGACTGGGTGACCAACGTCGACAGCACCTTCTACCTGATCGGCACCGTGGCCGGCCCGCACCCGTACCCAGCGATGGTCCGCGATTTCCAAGCCGTCATCGGCAAGGAAACCCGCGAACAGCTGCAAGCCCAGGAAGGCCGCCTGCCGGACAGCCTGGTGGCGTGCATCGGCGGTGGTTCCAACGCCATGGGCCTGTTCCACCCGTTCCTCGACGACAAGAGCGTCGAGATCATCGGCGTTGAAGCGGCCGGTTATGGCATCGAAACCGGCAAACACGCGGCCAGCCTGAACGGCGGCGTGCCAGGTGTGCTGCACGGCAACCGCACCTTCCTGTTGCAGGACGACGATGGCCAGATCATCGACGCCCACTCGATCTCCGCCGGCCTCGACTACCCCGGCATCGGCCCTGAACACGCCTGGTTGCATGACATCGGCCGCGTCCAGTACACCTCGGTGACCGATGACGAAGCCCTCGACGCGTTCCACAAATGCTGCCGCCTGGAAGGGATTATTCCTGCACTGGAAAGCGCCCACGCCCTGGCCGAAGTGTTCAAACGCGCACCGACACTGCCCAAAGATCACCTGATGGTGGTCAACCTCTCCGGCCGTGGCGACAAAGACATGCAGACCGTGATGCACCACATGGAACACTCCCAACAAGAGCAATCCAAGCAGGAGAAACACTGATGAGCCGCCTGCAAACGCGCTTTGCCGAACTCAAGGAACAGAACCGCGCCGCCCTGGTGACCTTCGTCACCGCTGGCGACCCGAGCTACGACACTTCGCTGGCGATCCTCAAAGGTCTGCCAGCGGCCGGCGCCGACGTGATCGAGTTGGGCATGCCCTTCACCGACCCGATGGCCGACGGTCCGGCGATCCAGCTCGCCAATATCCGTGCCCTGGGCGCCAAACAGAACCTGGCGAAAACCCTGCAAATGGTTCGCGAGTTCCGCAAAGACAACACCGACACACCGCTGGTGCTGATGGGTTACTTCAACCCAATCCACCACTACGGCGTACCGCGCTTCATTGCGGATGCCAAGGAAGCCGGAGTCGACGGCCTGATCGTGGTCGACATGCCGCCCGAGCATAACGCCGAGCTGTGCGACCCGGCGCAAGCGGCCGGCATCGACTTCATTCGCCTGACCACCCCGACCACCGACGACGTGCGCCTGCCGACCGTGCTCAACGGCAGTTCCGGGTTTGTTTACTACGTCTCGGTGGCTGGCGTGACCGGCGCGGGCGCAGCGACGCTGGAGCACGTTGAAGAAGCCGTTACCCGTTTGCGTCGCCACACCGACCTGCCGATCAGCATCGGTTTCGGTATCCGTACACCGGAGCAAGCGGCGGCCATCGCCCGCCTGGCGGACGGCGCGGTGGTGGGTTCGGCACTGATCGACCACATCGCCAATGCAACAACGCCCGACCAGGCCATCGACGGTGTATTGAGCCTGTGCTCGGCATTGTCCGAAGGTGTGCGTAACGCTCGCGTTGGCTGATACCTGCCTGATCCGCACCGTCTGATCGTTCCCATGCGTGGGAACGATCAGAGCTGATCAAAAAATCGACAAGTCCAACGGCCGGATCGCCCCCATCCAAATGGCATAGTCGGTGTGGTCGGCCAAATCATTGCCGGTGTCCGGGTGCAGAAACACCACCAGGCCTTTGCGATTGAGCGCCAGCCACGGCAGCACCACGCCAATGTATTCCGGGGCAAAGGCCAACTGGCAGCTCCAGTCCGGGTGCGGGCCGACCGGCCGTTCGTGCACCCGGCCCATCTTCAGCGGGAACAACTGCGCCGCCTGCTCACACAGGGCTCGCGCCTGATCGATGGTGCTCGCATCAAAGTAAACGTGGGCGTGGTAGCCCTTGATCCGTTGCATACAGTTCTCGCGTCTCGGGATTCATTCCCCATACCCGCAACGCTACACCGCAATAGACGGCAGGGCCAAGCCTGTCAGCGACTCGGCGCGATGACATGACCGGAGAAATTACCGATCCGATTCGAAGATTGAAGCCCCATGACTGCAGGGTTACGCCGCGAGCTGGCGACGGAGTTCGGCCAGCACCGGCGCCGTATCCGGGCGCACACCGCGCCACAGGAAGAATGCTTCGCCCGCTTGCTCCGCCAGCATCCCCAGACCATCCATCGACACCGCCGCACCGTGTTCACTGGCCCAGCGGCAGAACGGTGTCGGCTCCTTGCCGTACATCATGTCGTAGCAAACGGTCTGACCCGGTTCGATCAGGCTGCTGGCAATCGGTGGTACATCGCCTGACAGGCTGGCCGACGTGGCGTTGATGATCAGGTCCACCGGCTCACGCAGCCAGTCGAAACCGCTGGCGGACACCGGACCGAGGTCAGCGAACAGCTCAGCCAGCAATTCGGCTTTTTCCACCGTGCGATTGGCGATGATCACCGACGCCGGTTGCTCGGCCAGCAACGGCTCCAGCGCACCACGCACCGCGCCGCCCGCGCCCAACAGCAGAATGCGTTTACCGCGCAGGCTGAACCCGGCGTTGACCGTCAGGTCCCGCACCAACCCAGCGCCATCGGTGTTGTCGCCCAGCAAACTGCCATCCGCCAGTTTGCTCAACGTGTTGACCGCACCGGCGCGCTGCGCCCGCTCTGTCAGGCTGTTGGCCAAGCGATAGGCGTCTTCCTTGAACGGCACGGTGACGTTCGCACCACAACCTTCACGGAAAAACGCCGTGGCACAACCGGAAAAATCATCCAGTGGCGCCAGCAGGGTGCTGTAGTCCAGTTGCTGGGCGGTCTGCTCGGCAAACAGGCGATGGATCATCGGCGATTTGCTGTGGCCAATCGGGTTACCGAATACAACATAACGGTCCATCAGGCAGCGTCCTCAGTGAGTAGCGGGCAAGGGCCGGGAGTTATCCACAGCCCGGAGCGAGCATGGTGTCAGGCGGTGGCCAGCCAATCGCGGTCTTGCAGGAAATACTCGGTCAGGCGCGCTTCTTCGCTGCCTGGCGCGGCCTTCCAGTCGTAGCCCCAGCGTACTTGCGGCGGCAGCGACATGAGAATCGACTCGGTACGCCCGCCCGATTGCAGGCCGAATAGCGTGCCACGGTCGTAAACCAGGTTGAACTCGACGTAACGTCCACGGCGGAATTCCTGGAATTCGCGCTGCTGCTCGGTGAAGGCTTGCGCCTTGCGCCGCTGCACGATCGGCAGGTAAGCCTCGATGTAAGCATCGCCGATGGCACGCATGAAGGCGAAGCTGGTGTCGAAGTCCCATTCGTTCAGGTCATCGAAGAACAGGCCGCCGATACCCCGGGGCTCGTTGCGGTGCTTGATGTGGAAATAGCTGTCGCACCAGTCCTTGTAGCGGCTGTAGACATCCGGGCCGAACGGCGCGCAGGCCGCAGCAGCCACGCGGTGCCAGTGCACGCAGTCTTCTTCATTGCCGTAGTAAGGCGTCAGGTCGAAGCCGCCGCCGAACCACCAGACCGGTTCTTCACCTTCTTTTTCGGCGATGAAAAAGCGCACGTTGGCGTGGGACGTCGGCACATGAGGGTTATGCGGATGGATCACCAGCGACACGCCGAGGGCTTCGAAGCCGCGCCCGGCCAGTTCCGGCCGGTGGGCGCTGGCGGACGGTGGGAGACCGCTGCCAAAGACGTGGGAAAAGTTGACGCCACCCTTCTCGATCACCGCGCCGTTTTCGATCACTCGCGTGCGACCGCCGCCTCCGGCAGGCCGGGTCCAGGCGTCTTCGACGAAGCGTGTGCCGCCGTCTTCAGCTTCCAGCGCGGCACAAATACGGTCTTGCAGGTCGAGCAGGTAGGCTTTTACGGCCTCGGTGCGGGTAGTCATGGCATCACCTTGAATCGGGCAAAGCTACGCGGCGCTCAAATCGGCCGGCGGCAAACGGGCGCACAGGATAACACTGCACCTTGCGCCGCCACAGTTGACGAAGATCAAGCTTAGGAGTCCGATAGGGAGCTTCGTAGCTATGTCACCGAAACATGACCCAAGGAGAAGGCAGATGGCAAAGCGAATTCAGTTCAGCGCCCACGGCGGCCCCGAGGTGCTTGAGTATGTGGACTTCCAGCCAGCCGAGCCGGGCCCGCAGCAAGTCCGCGTGAGCAACAAGGCCATCGGTCTGAACTTCATCGACACCTATTTCCGCAGCGGCCTCTATGCACCGCCAGCCCTGCCATCGGGCCTGGGCGCAGAGGGTGCGGGCGTGGTCGAGGCCGTCGGCAGCGGCGTTACCCGTTTCAAGGTCGGTGATCGCGTGGCCTATGGCAGCGGCCCGCTGGGTGCCTACAGCGAGTTGCATGTACTGCCCGAGGCCAATCTGGTGCATCTGCCGGACGCCATCAGTTTCGAACAGGCCGCTGGCGTCATGCTCAAGGGCCTGACCGTGCAATACCTGCTGCGTCAGACCTATGAACTCAAGGGTGGCGAAACCATCCTGTTCCACGCCGCGGCTGGCGGCGTCGGCTCGCTGGCCTGCCAATGGGCCAAAGCCCTGGGCGTGAAACTGATCGGCACGGTCAGCTCAAAGGAGAAAGCCGCTCTGGCCAAGGCCAACGGCGCCTGGGCCACCATCGATTACAGCCATGAAAACGTCGCACAACGCGTGCTGGAACTGACTGACGGCAAAAAAGTCCCGGTCGTGTACGACGGTGTCGGCAAGGACACGTGGCTGACATCCCTGGACAGCGTTGCGCCTCGCGGGCTGGTGGTGAGCTTCGGCAATGCGTCCGGGGCGGTGGATGGCGTGAACCTGGGGATTCTGTCGGCCAAAGGTTCGTTGTACGTGACCCGGCCGACGCTGGCGACCTACGCCAACAACGCCGAGAACCTGCAACGCATGGCGGATGAACTGTTCGAGATGATCATCAGCGGCAAACTGAAGGTGGACATCAGCCAGCGTTATCCACTGGCCGAAGCGGCGAAGGCGCAGACCGAGTTGTCGGCGCGGCGTACGACCGGGTCGACGGTGTTGCTGCCTTAAGCGTTACTGCTTTTGTGGCGAGGGCGCTTGCTCCCGCTGGATTGCACAGCAATCCCAAAATCGGCAACTGCGTTCGATCTCGAACAACATCTCAGCCGATCTACGGCCGCTTCGCGACCGAGCGGGAGCAAGCTCCCTCGCCACAGAGGCCCCACTGCAGTCTCAGGCCGGGCGCACAACCTGGCCGGTTGCCAGGTCGCGGATCAGGCTCGGGTTCTTGCGCCCGCCCAGGCTTCCGCCCAGCACCATGTCGACCTGCCCACGGAAATACTGCTCGACGCGAATCCGCGTACGCGCCGCCGGGCGGCCTTGCGGGTTGGCGGAGGTCGAGACCAGCGGCCCGACCAACGCGCACAAGTCCCGCACTTGCGGGTGGTCGCTGACCCGCAGCGCCACGCTCTCGTGCACCCCGGTGATCCATTGCGGCAGCATGTTCTGATGGGGCACCAGCCAGGTGTTCGGCCCCGGCCAGGTGCTGGCCATGCGGTCCATCCACAGTTCAGGGAAGTCTTCGAACAGGAAATCGAACTGGCGAATATTGTCGGCAATCAGGATCAGGCCCTTGTCCACCGAACGGCCCTTGATTGCCAGCAAGCGGTACACCGCTTCTTCATCCCATGGGTCGCAACCCAGGCCCCAGACAGCTTCGGTTGGATAGGCAATCACCGCCCCTGCGCGAATTTCTCGTGCGGCTTGCTGCACACGCCAACTGTTGACCATGAAAAACACTCCGGAATTAAGCTGTGCGCAGTTTACCGATCTTCCCTTCAAAACCCAGCGCCTGAAAGCCTTAGCTTAGGCGCGCAAACCAGCGTCCGCCTTCGCACGCCGCCCGGCCATCCATCTCAAGCTCCGTCAATGCCGCCAGAACCTTGGGCAGCGCCCAGCCTGCGGCATTCGCCAGGGCTTCACTGGTATGTGGCGCGGCAAACAGCAAACGCAGCAACGGATGATCGGTGGGCGCCGCAGGCTCTGTGGATAACGGCAGGTTCTGCCAGCCGCGCAGGCCTTCGAGGATGTGTTCGATGGTTTCCACCAGCACCGCGCCATCGCGGATCAACTGATGACAACCACGGGCGCCGGGGTGATGGATGGAACCGGGAATCGCGTACACCTCGCGGCCCTGTTCCGCCGCCAGGCGCGCGGTAATCAGCGAACCGCTGGCCACACTGGCCTCGACCACCAGCACCCCAAGGGACAAACCGCTGATGATCCGGTTACGACGCGGAAAGTTGCTGGCCTGGGGACCGGCGTCCAGCGGAAACTCGGAAACCACCGCGCCGCCCTGGGCAATCATCGCCTCGGCGAGTGCGCGGTTGCGCTGTGGATAAAATTTTTCCAGGCCGGTGCCAAGCACCCCGACTGTCAGCCCGCCGACATCCAGTGCCGCCTGGTGCGCGGCGGCATCGATGCCCAGCGCCAGGCCGCTGGTGATGACAAAACCGGCCCCCGCCAGGCTGCGGGAAAACGCAGTGGCGGTATCCATTCCTGGCCGTGAGGCGCGGCGGCTGCCAACCATCGCCAGTTGCGGTTTTTCGAGGATGGCCGGATCGCCCGCCACGAACAACAGCGGTGGCGCATCACCGGTTTCGGCCAGCAGTGCCGGGTAGCCCGGCTGGTCAAACATCAGCAAATGCTGGCCGGAGCGCTCTAGCCAGGCCAATGCACGGTAGGCGCCATCGCGAATCTCGGGGCTGCGCCGAGCCTCGGCGCACGCAGCCGGCAACCCCAGCGCACGCCAGGCACTGGCCGGGGCGCTGATGGCTTTTGAGGCAGAACCAAAGGCTTCAAGCAACGTGTGAAAGCGTCGTGGACCCAGCTCCGGCAAACGGTGCAGGCGCAAACGCGCCTCCAGTTCCGCCGGCGAAACCGGCGGGGGTGCAGACAGCGACATAAGATCATCCTTGATCGTTATTGGTCCTGCTGTAATCAGGAACAAGCTGTGGATAAGTCTGTTGGTAACTTGTTGAGTGTTTTACGGATTCCGCACCTTGTCCATCACCGCCAGGGAGCGTGAAGCGTTGAGGATCAGGCCGTAACTGAGCTTGTCGTAGGTGCGAAAGACCATCAGCAACCCGGCGCGTTCGTCGGGGACTTTCACTTGATCGCCGGTCACCCGGTCGCGCACGGTTTCGCCGGTTTTCATCACCGCCAGCACATTACCCTCGGCCAACCCGTCGCGACGGCCCTTGTTCAGGGTGACCACGTCGAGCACGCCGATCTGCGTGACACCGCGCGGCACGTCGATAATCAGGCCGCTGATGTCGGTTTGCGGCGCGCTGGGCATGAAGGTCGAGTTGATGGCCCGTTCTTCGCCGCTGAACAACCGGTCGCCGAGGCGAACCTCCTGAGTGGTGCGTTGCAGGGCCAATGTGGCCACATCGCCTTCGGTGGCGACGATTTCGCCGCCGCCGATGTCATCGGCGTTGATCCCCAGGAACTCTTTGCTCTGCGGATCGCTGTAGACCTTGCCCTGACGGAAGATGCCGTACACCGACTGCGTCGGGTCGAACTTGCCCCGGGCATAGATGCGGTCACCGGCACCGCTGAGCACCCGTTCGGCATCGCCGGCGACAATGTAGGGCGCCTTGTCGAAGTCCTCGACCTTGTTGACGATGCGGTTACTCAGCAGAAAGCTGTTGATGGCTTGCAGCGGAATGCTCGGGATGGCGTCGGCCACCGGCGTGCTGCGAATCCGCGGCGAGAGCTTGATGGTGCCCCTGGAAGCCCCGCGATTGAGGGTCAGGCGTGGCTGGCCATTGACGTACACCAGCGACAACGAGTCGCCGGGGTAGATCAGGTTGGGGTTCTCGATCTGCGGGTTGGCGTGCCAAAGCTCTGGCCACTTCCAGGGTTCTCGCAGGTATTTGCCGGAGATGTCCCAAAGTGTGTCGCCCTTGACCACGGTGTAATGCTGCGGAAAACCATCCCTGAGCTGCACTTGCCCATGCGCGATACCGGCCGAGACCAGAAGCAGCAAGGCGAGTAGTGATTTCCTCATGCGGTGAATCCCTTTATTATATGCGTTCGCGTAAAACGCCAGAGCCCCCGTGGCTCGCTCCTGACTCTTCTCGAAAAGAAGGGAGCTACGTTTTACAACGGTAGCCTGCATCTTCGGACCCGCCAGGCAATCGACCCTGACTTTTCCTAACACGTGCAGCAATTACGCCTATGGCCATTTTAAACATCCTCGAATTTCCCGACCCGCGCCTGCGTACTATCGCCAAACCGGTGGCCGTAGTGGACGACGAAGTGCGGCAGTTGGTCGATGACATGTTTGAAACAATGTATGAAGCCCCGGGTATCGGCCTCGCCGCGACCCAGGTCAACGTGCACAAACGCATCGTGGTGATGGACCTTTCCGAAGACCGCAGCGAACCCCGGGTGTTCATCAACCCCGAATTCGAAGTGCTGACCGACGAAGTGGACCAGTATCAGGAAGGCTGCCTCTCGGTGCCGGGTTTCTACGAAAACGTCGACCGCCCGCAGAAAGTCAAAATCAAAGCGCTGGACCGTGACGGCAAACCCTACGAACTGATCGCCGAAGGCCTGCTGGCCGTGTGCATCCAGCACGAATGCGACCACCTCAATGGCAAGTTGTTCGTCGATTACCTGTCCACGCTCAAACGCGACCGGATCAAGAAGAAGCTGGAAAAGCTCCATCGCCAGAACGCTTGATGCCCTCCTTCAAAGGCTTGCTGCGGCAAGCCTTTTTCTTTTCAAGATGCTTTGTAGTAGAGAGCCCTTCATGACTGAGCCATTGCGCATCGTTTTTGCCGGCACCCCCGAATTTGCCGCCGAACACCTCAAGGCCCTGCTCGACAGCCCTTACGAGATCGTTGCGGTCTACACCCAGCCGGATCGCCCGGCGGGTCGTGGACAAAAACTGATGCCAAGCCCGGTCAAACAGTTGGCGCTGGAACACAACATCCCGGTGCTGCAACCGCCAACCCTGCGCAACGAAGACGCCCAGGCCGAACTGGCTGCGCTCAAGCCGGACTTGATGGTGGTCGTGGCCTACGGCCTGATCCTGCCGCAAGTGGTGCTGGATATTCCGCGCCTGGGCTGCATCAACAGCCACGCCTCGTTGCTGCCACGCTGGCGCGGTGCCGCGCCGATCCAGCGCGCCGTTGAAGCGGGTGACGCTGAAAGCGGCGTGACCGTGATGCGCATGGAAGCCGGCCTCGACACCGGGCCGATGCTGCTCAAGGTCACCACGCCGATCAGCGGCGATGACACCGGCGGCAGCCTGCATGACCGCCTCGCCGAGATGGGCCCACCCGCGGTGATTCAGGCGATTGCCGGCCTTGCCGCAGGCACCCTGGAAGGTGAAGTGCAGGACGATAGCCTCGCCACCTATGCCCACAAATTGAACAAAGACGAAGCGCGCATCGACTGGACCCGTCCGGCGGTCGAGCTGGAACGTCTGGTTCGCGCCTTCAACCCGTGGCCGATCTGCCACAGCACCCTCAACGGCGAAGCACTGAAAGTGCTCGCGGCCAGCCTCGCCGAAGGCCAGGGCGCGCCGGGTGAAGTGCTCAGCGCCAGCAAGGACGGCTTGATCGTCGCCTGCGGTGAACACGCCTTGTGTCTGACCCGTCTGCAATTGCCCGGAGGCAAGGCGCTGAACTTCAGCGACTTGTTCAACAGCCGTCGTGAGAAATTTGCCGTCGGCATCGTTCTTGGCCAAGCGGTGGACGCCCAATGAACCCGCGTCTGGCCGCCGCCAAGGCCCTGGCCGCCGTGCTCAACGGCAAGGCTTCGCTGAACAGTTCATTGCCGACACAGCTGGACAAGGTCGAAGACCGCGATCGGGGTTTTACCCAGGACCTGGCCTTTGGCACGGCGCGCTGGCAGCCACGCTTGTCGGCGCTGGCGGCCACGCTGCTGCAAAAACCTTTCAAGGCAGCCGACGCTGACGTTGAAGCACTGTTGCTAGTCGGCCTCTATCAACTCCTTTACACCCGTGTTCCGGCCCACGCCGCCATCGGTGAAACCGTGGGTTGCGCCGACAAGCTGAAAAAGCCTTGGGCCAAAGCCCTGCTCAACGCCGTGCTGCGCCGCGCCCAGCGTGAAAGCGAAGCGCTGCTGGCCGAGCTTGAGCACGACCCGGTGGTGCGCACCGCCCACCCGCGCTGGCTGCAAAAATCCCTGAAGGCCTTCTGGCCTGAACAGTGGGAGGCGATCTGCGCAGCAAACAACGCACACCCGCCGATGATTTTGCGGGTCAACCGTCGTCATCACAGCCGTGATGCCTACCTCTCGTTGCTGAACGAAGCTGGCGTGCCGGCCCAGCCGTGCGTGTTCAGTCAGGACGGTATCGTCCTCGACACGCCGGGCGATGTGCGCGGCCTGCCAGGCTTTGCCGAAGGCTGGATCAGCGTGCAGGACGAAGCCGCGCAACTGGCCGCCGACTTGCTGGACCTGGCACCGGGCCAACGGGTGCTCGACGCCTGCTGCGCACCGGGCGGCAAGACCTGCCATATCCTTGAAGTCGAGCCGAAACTGGCTGGCGTGGTGGCCGTGGACCTGGAGGCCAAGCGCCTGGTGCGTGTGCGCGAAAACCTTGAGCGGCTGGGCCTCAGCGCCGAGTTGATCGCCGCCGACGGTCGCGACACTCAGGCGTGGTGGGACGGCAAGCCGTTCCAGCGCATCCTGCTCGATGCGCCGTGCTCGGCGACCGGGGTGATCCGTCGTCACCCGGACATCAAACTGACCCGCCAGCCGGATGACATCGCCGCGCTTGCGGTGCTTCAGGGCGAATTGCTCGACGCGATGTGGCCAACCCTCGAGGTCGGCGGCATCCTGCTGTACGCCACCTGCTCGACCTTGCCGACCGAAAACACCGAAGTCATCGAGGCCTTCCTGTCCCGCACGCCGGGCGCCCGTGAGTTGGACATTGCCAGCCAGGCCGGCATCAAACAGCCTCACGGTCGCCAGTTGCTCGCGCAAGAGGGCGGTCACGACGGGTTCTACTACGCCAAGCTGATCAAGATTGCCGCCGCACGCGGTTAAACGGGTTTAAGGGAGTGACCGGATGAAAATCATCATCCTTGGCGCAGGGCAGGTCGGCGGCACGCTGGCGGAACACTTGGCCAGCGAAGCGAACGACATCACTGTGGTCGACACCGATAGCGAACGCCTGCGAGACCTCGGCGACCGGCTCGATATCCGCACCGTGCAGGGACGCGGCTCGTTCCCGACTGTGCTGCGTCAGGCCGGGGCCGACGACGCCGACATGCTGGTGGCGGTGACCAACAGCGACGAGACCAACATGGTCGCCTGCCAGGTCGCCCACACCCTGTTCCACACCCCGACCAAAATCGCCCGGGTGCGCGAAGCCGCTTACCTGACCCGCGCCGGCCTGTTTGACAACGATGCGATTCCGGTCGACGTGTTGATCAGCCCGGAACAAGTGGTGACCAACTACATCAAGCGCCTGATCGAGCATCCGGGCGCCTTGCAGGTGATCGACTTCGCCGAGGGCAAAGCCCAACTGGTGGCGGTCAAGGCCTACTACGGCGGGCCGTTGGTAGGCCAGCAACTGCGCCAGTTGCGCGAGCACATGCCCAACGTCGAAACCCGCGTAGCGGCGATTTTTCGCCGCGACCGGCCGATCCTTCCGCAAGGCGATACGGTGATCGAAGCCGACGACGAAGTGTTTTTCATCGCCGCCAAAGCGAACATCCGGGCGGTCATGAGCGAAATGCGCCGCCTCGACGAGAGCTACAAACGCATCGTGATCGCGGGCGGCGGACAGATCGGCGAGCGACTGGCCGAGGCCATCGAAAGCCGTTACCAGGTGAAGATCATCGAGATGAACCCGGCGCGCTGCCGCTACCTCTCGGACACCCTCGACAGCACCGTGGTGCTGCTGGGCAGCGCCTCGGACCGTGATTTGCTACTGGAGGAGAACATCGCCGACGCCGATATCTTCCTGGCGCTGACCAACGACGACGAAGCCAACATCATGTCCTCGCTGCTGGCCAAACGGCTGGGCGCGAAGAAGGTGATGACCATCATCAACAACCCGGCCTACGTCGACCTGATCCAGGGCGGTGACATCGACATTGCCATCAGCCCGCAACTGGCGACCATCGGTACTTTGCTGGCCCACGTGCGCCGTGGCGATATCGTCAGCGTGCACTCGCTGCGCCGTGGTGCAGCGGAAGCCATCGAGGCGATTGCCCATGGCGATGCAAAATCGAGCAAGGTGATCGGCCGCGCCATCGAGAATATCGGGCTGCCGCCGGGCACGACCATCGGCGCGATCATCCGCGACGAAGAAGTGCTGATCGCCCACGACGACACCGTGATCGAAACCGGCGACCATGTGATTCTGTTCCTTGTGGATAAAAAGCATATTCGCGATGTGGAGAAGTTGTTCCACGTGGGGCTGAGCTTCTTCTGATCCTGCACTGAATTTGTGGCGAGGGAGCTTGCTCCCGTTCGGCTGCGCAGCAGCCGTAAATCTGCAACTCTGTTCTTTCTGACACAACGCGTCAGCCCAATTGCGACCGCTTCGCACTCGAACGGGAGCAAGCTCCCTCGCCACAGAAGACATTCGCCCCCATTCAAGGAGCCACAAATGATCGAATCCCTGGAAAAAATGCTCGCCAAGGGTATGGATAACGCGCTGCTGCGCTTCGGGTTGGGCAAGGGTTATCTGGACCTGGGGGAAAACGCCAAGGCCGTCGAGCATTTCACCCGGTGCGTGGCGTTCGATCCAAAGTATTCGGCAGCCTGGAAGATGCTGGGCAAGGCCCATCTGGCGCTCGCCGACCATGCGGCGGCCCGTCAGGCTTGGGAGCAGGGCCTGGAAGCGGCCCGCGCCCACGGCGACAAACAGGCAGAAAAGGAAATGACGGTGTTCCTGAAAAAGCTCGACCGACTGGCCAACTGATCAAAAAACACTCAGCTCAGAGGTAACGCAGGCCGATGCCTTCAGCGTCGACCTGCACCACTTCCATGCGCACACGCGGCGCTATCACCGGCAGGTCCTGCACCTGGCCATAGACCACGGCGCCCTTGGCCAGGGCCGCCAGCGCCGGGTGTTTCACATAGACGCCGCTGGTCGACAGGTTGCGGGTCTGGCCCAGGCACTCGCCGAAGCTCTCGTGCTGGATCTTGATTCGAAATGACTTGCGGTGTTCGGACATCTTCTGCGCCCTTGATTGAACGGTTGTGGATAACTTCTATGGGGTTTGCCCGCAAAACTATCCACAGATCATGCCAGTGAGAGTCAGTACCAGCGCGCTTCGCCCGGTGGTCGTTTCTTGAAACGCTTCATGCTCCACATGTATTGGCTCGGGTACGCCCGCACATACTTCTCGACCACCTGGCTCATGGCCGCGCAGGACGTCTCGGTATCGGTGCTGTACATGTCTTCGGGCGCGGCTTCCAGAATCACTTTGTAGCCTGAACCGTCCGGCAGGCGCAGGGCATGAAGGAACACCCCGACGGCTTTGCCACCGGCGAGCATGTTCGGCACGAACTTGCTGGTCAGGGCCTTGGTGGCGAAGAAGGGCACGAAGATCCCGGCGGATTCGGCCGGTTCCGGGTCAGCCGGAATGCCCACGGCTCCCCCCTTGCGCACTTCCTTGATGACGCTGAGGATGCCTTCCTTGGTGGACGCGGCGACGCGGTTGCCCAGTTGCACCCGTTGCTTGCGCAGCAACTCATCCACAGCCTTGAGCTTGGGTGGACGATAGAAAATGATCGGTTTGCACTGGTTGCAGTAGAAGTGGTTCAGCACTTCCCAGTTGCCCAGGTGGCTGGTGATGCCGACCACGCCTTTGCCGGAGGCCAGCGCGTCCTTCAACACCTCGAGGCCTTCGACTTCACGCACCAGGTCGATGGAGCGCTGGGCCGGCCAGATCCAGGCGCAGGCGCTTTCGGTCAGCGACTTGCCGATGTCCA
The DNA here is from genome assembly GCF_039908635.1 of Pseudomonas purpurea. Taxonomy (NCBI): domain Bacteria; kingdom Pseudomonadati; phylum Pseudomonadota; class Gammaproteobacteria; order Pseudomonadales; family Pseudomonadaceae; genus Pseudomonas; species Pseudomonas purpurea. The sequence goes on along the minus strand of NZ_CP150918.1, from coordinate 19,594 downwards.
TCAGGCTCTGGCCTGCCAGACGCTCGCGTTCGGCGGGGTCCATGTCGGGGAAACACTTGGCGAGGTTGATGCGCACGACGTCGCGGGAACGGTTGGGGGTTTTCCACATCACCCAACCAATCGCCGAACCGACCGCTTGCACTGCCCGCCACGGGAGCAGGGCGAATAACCGCAGAGCGCCGACCAGCAAGGCGCCTTTCAACTTTTCCACAGGTCACTCCTGAGCTTCTTAATCGACATCATGAACCGTGTCGCGAGCCGGCTATTCTAACCACCGTTGGCCAAGGTGGCGTAGCGATCACACTCGAGGGTGTGATCCATGACCATGCCCGAGGCCTGCATCAAGGCGTAGCAAATGGTCGGACCGACGAAGGTGAAGCCAGCCTTTTTCAGGGCTTTGCTCATCTCCACAGCGACCGGCGTCACGGCCGGCACTTCGCTGCGGTCCTTGAAATGATTGACCTTGGGCACGCCGCCGACAAACGACCAGAGCAGTGCCACCGGGTCTTCCAGCGCCAGCCAGGCCTGAGCGTTGCGCCGGGCGGCATTGAGTTTGAGGCGGTTGCGGATGATCCCCGGATCGAGCATCAACTCGTCGATTTCCGCGTCGCTCATCTGCGCCACGCGCTGCACGTCGAAGCCGAACAGCACCTCGCGGTAGCGCTCGCGTTTCTTCAGGACGGTGATCCATGACAGCCCGGCCTGGAACCCTTCGAGCAAAAGCAACTCGAACAAGCGCTGCGCATCGCGTAGCGGCACGCCCCACTCTTGATCGTGATAAGCCATGTATACGGGATCATCGGAACACCAAAAGCAGCGTGGCATAAGGCTCCAGGGGGCGTGCGCACGAACGAATCGGGTATACTCCCGCTCTTTAAATCGCAGCCCAAGTAACAGGTGAATTTCGTGAGCCAGCCTACGCCAGCCGTGCGTACCTTCCAAGACTTGATCCTCGCCCTCCAGCAATACTGGGCCGAGCAAGGTTGTGTGGTACTTCAGCCCTACGATATGGAAGTAGGCGCCGGCACTTTCCACACCGCAACATTCCTGCGGGCCATCGGCCCGGAAACCTGGAACGCCGCTTATGTGCAGCCCAGTCGTCGCCCGACTGACGGCCGCTACGGCGAAAACCCGAACCGTCTGCAGCACTATTACCAGTTCCAGGTCGTCCTGAAGCCGAACCCGGACAACTTCCAGGAACTGTACCTGGGCTCCCTCAAGCACGTGGGCCTCGACCCGCTGGTGCACGACATCCGTTTCGTCGAAGACAACTGGGAGTCGCCAACGCTGGGTGCCTGGGGTCTGGGCTGGGAAGTCTGGCTCAACGGCATGGAAGTGACGCAGTTCACTTACTTCCAGCAAGCGGGCGGCATCGAGTGCTACCCGGTGACCGGCGAGATCACCTACGGTCTGGAACGCCTGGCCATGTACCTGCAAGGCGTGGACTCGGTCTACGACCTGGTCTGGGCTGACGGCCCGATGGGCAAAGTGACCTACGGCGACGTGTTCCACCAAAACGAAGTGGAGCAGTCCACTTACAACTTCGAACACGCCAACGTCGAGAAACTGTTCGAACTGTTCGATTTCTATGAAAGCGAAGCCAAGCGCCTGATCGAACTCGACCAGCCGCTGCCGTTGCCAAGCTATGAAATGGTCCTGAAGGCTTCGCACACCTTCAACCTGCTGGATGCGCGCCGGGCAATCTCGGTAACCGCGCGTCAGCAATACATTCTGCGTGTGCGCACCCTGGCGCGTTCCGTTGCGCAAGCCTACCTGCTGGCGCGCGCCAAGCTGGGCTTCCCGATGGCGACCCCGGATTTGCGTGATGAAGTGTTGGCTAAACTGGAGGCAGCACAATGAGTGCTCAAGATTTCCTGGTTGAACTGGGCACCGAAGAACTGCCACCCAAAGCGCTGAACACCCTGGCCGAAGCGTTCCTGGCCGGTATCGACAAGGGCCTGCAAGCAGCCGGCCTGGGCTATGAAGCCAAAACCGTCTACGCCGCGCCGCGTCGTCTGGCCGTGCTGATTACTGCACTGGCCACTCAACAGCCGGACCGCAGCATCAACCTCGACGGCCCGCCACGTCAGGCCGCGTTCGATGCCGAAGGCAACCCGACCCAAGCGGCCCTGGGCTTCGCCAAGAAGTGCGGCGTCGAGCTGAGCGAAATCGATCAGAGCGGGCCGAAGCTGCGTTACAGCCAAAGCATCGCCGGCAAGCCGACCGCCAGCCTGTTGCCGACCATCGTCGAAGACTCGCTGAACGACCTGCCGATCCCGAAACGCATGCGTTGGGGCGCTCGCAAGGAAGAATTCGTTCGGCCGACCCAATGGCTGGTGATGCTGCTCGGCGACCAGGTGGTCGACTGCACCATCCTGGCGCAGAAGGCCGGTCGCGATTCCCGTGGTCACCGTTTCCATCACCCGGAAAACGTGCGTATCACCACGCCGGCCAATTACCTGAACGACCTGCGTGCCGCTTACGTCCTGGCCGATGCCAATGAGCGTCGCGAGCTGATCAGCAAACGCACCGCCGAACTGGCCACGATGCAGGAAGGTACTGCCATCGTTCCGCCGAGCCTGCTCGACGAAGTGACCGCATTGGTCGAATGGCCAGTGCCGCTGGTGTGCTCGTTCGAGGAACGTTTCCTCGATGTGCCGCAAGAAGCGCTGATCACCACCATGCAGGACAACCAGAAGTACTTCTGCCTGCTGGATGCCGACGGCAAGTTGCTGCCACGTTTCATTACCGTGGCCAACATCGAGAGCAAAGACCCGCAGCAGATCATCGACGGTAACGAGAAAGTGGTTCGCCCACGCCTGACCGACGCCGAGTTCTTCTTCAAGCAAGACAAGAAGCAGAAGCTCGAAGACTTCAACCTGCGCCTGCAAAACGTGGTGTTCCAGGAAAAACTCGGCAGCGTCTACGACAAGGCCGAGCGCATTTCCAAACTGGCCGCGTTCATCGCACCACGCATTGGCGGCAACGCCCAGTGGGCGGCACGCGCAGGCATTCTGTCCAAGTGCGACCTGGCGACCGAAATGGTCGGTGAGTTCCCGGAGATGCAAGGCGTCGCCGGTTACTACTACGCCCTCAACGATGGCGAGCAGCAAGACGTTGCCCTGGCACTGAACGAGCAATACATGCCGCGTGGTGCCGGCGCTGAACTGCCGACCACCCTGACCGGTGCGGCCGTGGCCATTGCCGACAAGCTCGACACCCTGGTGGGCATTTTCGGTATCGGCATGCTGCCCACCGGCAGCAAAGACCCGTATGCCCTGCGCCGTGCAGCGCTGGGTGTGTTGCGTATCCTGATCGACAAGAAGCTCGACCTGGACCTGACCGACGCCGTGGCCTTCGCCGTCAATGCGTTCGGCACCAAGGTCAAGGCTGCAGGCCTGGCGGATTCGGTGCTCGAATTCATCTTCGACCGTCTGCGTGCCCGTTACGAAGACGAAGGCGTGGAAGTGGCGACTTACCTGTCGGTTCGTGCCCTGAAGCCGGGTTCGGCGCTGGACTTCGATCAGCGCGTACAAGCGGTGCAAGCCTTCCGCAAATTGCCGGAAGCCGCAGCACTGGCGGCGGTTAACAAGCGCGTATCGAACCTGCTGGGCAAGCTCGAAGGCAGCGTACCGACCACCGTTGAAGCCAAGTACTTCGACAACGCCAACGAGTTCTCCCTGTACTCGGCGATCCAGCAAGCGGATCAAGCGGTGCAGCCAATGGCCGCAGCCCGCCAGTACAGCGAATCGCTGGCGCGCCTGGCCGCCTTGCGCGAGCCGGTCGATGCGTTCTTCGAAGCTGTAATGGTCAATGCTGAAGACCCCAAGGTACGTGCCAACCGTTACGCGTTGCTGGCACGTCTGCGTGGCCTGTTCCTCGGCGTCGCCGACATTTCGCTGCTGGGGTAAGCCTGTTTGAAACTGCTGATTCTCGATCGGGACGGGGTGATCAACTACGACTCCGACGCTTACATCAAGTCGGTGGCGGAGTGGATTCCGCTCCCCGGCTCGATCGCAGCCATCGCGCAGTTGAGCAAGGCCGGCTGGACGGTAGCGGTTGCTACCAACCAGTCGGGCATTGCTCGCGGCTACTACGATGTCGCGACCCTGGACGCCATGCACACGCGCTTGCGCACGCTGGTGGCGGAGCAGGGTGGCGAGGTCGGTCTGATCGTCTATTGTCCTCACGGGCCAGACGAGGGCTGCGACTGTCGCAAGCCCAAACCCGGCATGCTGAAAACCATTGCCGCACATTACGACGTGGCGCTGACTGACCTGTGGTTCGTTGGCGACAGTCTCGGTGACCTGGAGGCGGCAAAAGCCGTCGACTGTCAGCCAGTTTTGGTAAAAACCGGAAAAGGCGAAAAGACTCAGGGCAAGACCCTGCCGGCAGGAACTTTGATTTTTGACGATCTGGCGGCGATTGCCGCAGAACTTATCAACAACTAGAGCGATTCTGACATCCTGATCAAGGACTGTTCGGGAGCGCGCTTTTAACAGGCGGGCACAGCCCCGCAACGGTAAACGCGGCCATGTCGATCTTGCAGGCAATCAGAACCTTTCTTTTTTACCTGCTGCTGGGCACCAGCTCGTTGCTCTGGTGCAGCCTGAGCTTTTTTATCGCGCCTTTCCTGCCGTTCAAGGCGCGCTACCGTTTCATCAACGTCTACTGGTGCCGCTGCGCGTTGTGGCTGAGCAAAGTGTTCCTGGGCATTCGCTATGAAGTCAAAGGCGCCGAGAACATCCCGGAACGCCAATGCGTGATCCTGTCGAACCACCAAAGCACCTGGGAAACGTTTTTCCTGTCGGCCTACTTCCAGCCGCTGAGCCAGGTGCTCAAGCGCGAACTGCTCTATGTGCCGTTCTTTGGCTGGGCGATGGCCATGCTGCGACCGATCGCCATCGATCGCGACAACCCGAAAGCCGCGCTCAAGCATGTGGCCAAGAAGGGCGATGAACTGCTCAAGGACAATGTCTGGGTGCTGATCTTCCCGGAAGGCACCCGCGTTCCGTTCGGCACCGTGGGCAAGTTTTCCCGGGGCGGTACGGCGCTTGCGGTCAACGCGCAACTGCCAGTGCTGCCCATCGCCCACAACGCCGGCAAGTTCTGGCCGAAAACCGGTTGGGCGAAAAAGCCGGGGGTCATTACGGTGGTCATCGGCGCGCCGATGTACGCCGAAGGCACCGGGCCTCGGGCAATTGCCGAACTCAATGACCGCGCAGCGGCCTGGAACGAGCAGACCCAGCGCGACATGGGTTCGCTGCCACCGCTGCCCACAGCGGCGGACAAAGAAGCCGTTTGAGATTCTGTGGATAACCTGTGCACTGTTTTTCTGAAAAGCGTCTGATTTGCTCACTAGGCTTATGATTTATATACATATTTCTTAAGCTCATAAAACACGGAAAAACGTGCATAAGTTTTCACGACACAAAAAAACCGGCGATTTTAGCCGGTTTTTTATGCCTGTTTACCCGCCATCATTCATCCAGCAGCGGCAACCGCACGCTGAATGTCGTACCTCGTCCCACCTGGCTTTCACAGTCAATCCGCCCGCCATGGCGGTCCACCACCGCTTTGACCATCGACAACCCGAGACCCAACCCGTCACTGCCCTGCGACGATGCAAAACGCCGGTACTGACTGAACAACTCCGGCAGCTCAGCGGGCGCAATGCCTTGGCCCTGATCGGTAATTTCGCAGCTCAGCCAGCCTTGTGCGCCACTCACCCGCACACTGACCTGCGAACCGGCCGGGCTGTACTTGATGGCGTTTTCCAGCAGATTGAACAAGGCGCGGGTCAGCAGTGACTGATCGGCCAGCACCACGTCCTGGGCGTCATCGTCCAAGTCATGCAGCAACTGGATGTGCTTGAGTTGCGCGATGCTCATGGCCTGGTCGAACGCATCGAGCAGCAGCATGGCAAACATGCTCGGTTCAAACTGATACACCTCGGATTCGGCCTTGGCCAATTGCACGAACGCCTCGGTCAGGCTCAACGCCTTGCGCACTTGCAGCTCGATCTGGCTGAGCAGCGGGCGGTCACCCGAGCCTTGGTGGTACTGAACGTCCAGCAGCGCCAGAATCGCCGAATGCGGTGCGCGCAGGTCGTGGGAGAGAAAACGCAACAGCACCGCCCGCTGCTCTTCGGCATCGCGCTCGACACTCAGGTCGGTGAGGCTGAGCAACCAGCCGATGGGCATATCGCCTTCGGCCGGCAGCAACGCGGCCCGGTCCAGGCGCAGGCTGCGCGCTTGCACATCACGAAACTCCAGCGGTTCGAGCGAGGACAACGTCGGGCGAACCTTCTCGGACGCCATCGGATAGCCCAGCGCGGTCAGACACTCCAGCAAGTCCGAGCCCACCAGGTCACAGGCAAACACACTGCGGGCATTGCGGTTGGCCAGCAGAATGCGTCCGCCCGGGTCGCTGATCAGCGTTGCCACTGGCAGGTACTCCAGGCCGTCGGCGATAAACCGTCGAGTGTCACGGGTGCGGCTCATGGCTTGCTCAAGGGCGATGATCTGCCCCTGCAACACGTCGCCCGCCGGCGCCTGGATGCGGCGGCGTTCGGGAAAGACTTTCGGTTCGCTGTCGAGCCGCGCCAGCTCCCAGCCGAAATAGGCGAGCACCGCGCTCAGGCGCCGCCAGTTCCAGATCAAATAACCCAGCAGCATGGCGACCAGGCTCGCGGCGGGTGACCACCACCAGCCAAACCTGAGCAACAGGCATGAAGCGAGCAGGGCGACGATCATGCAGCCCAGGGTCAGCCACAAGGCGCGGCGGGCACGGAACAACAGCAAGCCCAGCAGCAACGCGACGATGGACACCGAAAACAGCGTCGCCGGACCATCGTCCAGGGTGACGATGCTGCGCTGTTGCAACAGACCGTTGAGCAGGTTGGCCTGAATCTCGATGCCCGCCGTGGTGCCGATGCTCGCCGACTGCGGCGTTACGTAGCGATCACCCAGGCCGGGGGCAGTGGAACCGATCAGGATCAGCCGGTCACGCAGCAGCTCGGGCGGAACTTCGCCGCGTAATACGCTGACATATGGCACGCTCGGGAAACCGGCCTGATCGCTGATGAAAGGGATGCGCACTTCGTGGTCGCGCTGCCAGCCTTGAATCGTTTGCGGGTCGTGAGAACCCGGCATCGCATTCGGCCCGTTGCCCGTCACCAGCCGATAGAGCAGCCACGCCAACTGCGCACGCGGTTTGTCTTCCGGCCCCTCGCGCAGGTACACGCTGCGCACGATGCCGTCTTCATCGGCCTCTGCGTTGATATGTCCCACTTCCCTGGCGCATTCGCTCAGGGGAGGCACCGGTTCGATCTCGCCCAACGGCTGGCCAAAACGCGCCACGCCTTCGCGCAGCAACGGAATGAACACCATGCCGTTGCGGCACATTGCCTGCGCCAGGCGCTGGTCGTTTTCGGGGAGTTTGGCCGGTTCACTGAAGATCACATCGAACAGCACACCCTTGGCGTGAGCGGCGCTGAGCCGGTCGAGCAGGTCGGCGTGCAGGGTTCGCCGCCATGGCCACTGTCCCAACTGTTGCAGGCTGTAGTCGTCGATGGTGACGATGAGGATGCGCGGGTCGACCGCCAACGGGCTGAGCCGGCGCAGGTTGTCGTACAGGAGATTGCTGAGGGTCAGGCCATGGCTCAAGGACAGGAGGGCGGTCAGCGGCAACAGGATCAGGCTGACCCACAACCACTCGCGGACCATGCGCCGGAACAGGTGCTGGGCCTGGGTCGGTTCACGACCCTCCTTCCTTGGCCAACGCTTCATCGGCAAATAGCCGGAGCGCTATTGGACACGCGTGGTCCTGGGGTAATAGAAGATGTCATATACCCCGGTTTCTCCTTCCAGCCCCTGCTCGTCAAACGCCGAGAGGCGCACATGGTAAAAAAATGCTTTGAGCCCGCTGAAGTTGACCTCGGGCGTGCTGGAAAACTGTTCCTGCTTGATGTTCAGGAACGCGGTGTCGGTGGCCACCTGTGCACGGTAACGCGTGGCGCCCGGCAACGGTTTCATGATCAGTTGCCAAACCGGCGCGTCGCCCGTTTGACCGGTCTGCCCCAGCAAGCGGGGTGCCGGGAGCAACTCGGTCGGCGTCAGCTTGCCTTCCTTCTGAATCCGCATGCCCTGACGCGTCATGACCTGGACTTCGTCGGCAGGGGCCGTCAGGTTTTTGGCAGTCTTGCCCGACGCCGTTTTTTTCGGCCGCGGATCACGGGGGTCGAGGCGGTCGACGGCGACCTGGCCATTGAGCACTTCGATCAGCGACTGTCCGTTATCTTCGTTGCGCACCCGGAAATGCGTGCCCCGCACACCCAACACCCCCACCGGCGTCACGATCTGAAAACGATCATAGTCGCTGGCGCGCTTGATCACATACGACTCGACCTGGCCTTGCTCAAGAATCACCTGTGCTATGGCGTGTTCGGTGTTCAACTTCAGTGTGACCCTGGAGCTGGACGGCAGCACCACACGGGTGCCATCACCCAATGAGAGGCTGACAAAGGCTGAGGGCGAGGTCTTCACGCCTTCCAGCTCATCGACCGTCATGCCTTCTTCCAGAGCGATCTGCTTGCCTTTGCTGTCGAGCTTCCAGGCCTCGCCGGTCAAATGCTCGACGGTGGCCGGCAGCGGTTGACCGCGGCATTGCTGGTTGTCATCGATGTAGGGCAAACGCTTGGCGGAGAAGAAACCCGCCGATGCAGACGGCGCGAAGCTCGCCAGCCCGACCGCTAACATCAGACAGCAGCCAACAGAGCGAAAGGGCACAGAGGTGATTGGGTTCATGGGTCGCTTTTCACGCTTATTCTGAACATCGGCTCGGCAACGGTTTGATCCGCCTTGCGCACCATACCCGAGCAGGCTCTGTGGCAGATAGCCAGAAGAGGCGGATCGGCATAAGAAGCGAGGTGCACGCACGTGAGGCGAACACTCAAAAGAGATGACACATCCTTGTGTCGCAACCGGGTCGGTACCTCAACCCGGGTTTACATGTGAACAGGCACTCCGTTTTTTCCCCTGAACTGCAGACCGCAAGCGAACCGGCGATCGGCGGTCCCGCCAGGTTGGCGATGACACTCCCTGTGTCGGAGCACTTCCGAATGCTCCTGTGCCCTTCAACGAAGTCGAATTTACCGCCCCGACCGCGGCATACGACATTTCGCAATATTTGTTCAGATTTGCCCGTGCTGGCGCTAAAACACCCAGCGCTGCCGGTCGTCTCGCACAAGTGGCTGAACCACATGCTCAATGTCGATCAATGGATTGCTGGCCGGGGCGAAGCCGGGAGAGTCGTCGAGCATCAGGTTTGACGTGTCCGGGCTGAAATACCGATGCGTCACGTCCTCCTGCGGTAGCACGGCCGTCGACTGAACGCCTCCAGAGCCAATGCCCACGTACGCCACGCCTGCCAGTAGCATCAAACGCACGGCATTGATGCCCCTCTGTCCCAGAACCGTACGTCCCATCATGTTCACTGTCCTTTTCTGGCCCACTCACGCGTTATCGAGGCTGACTACCGGCCTATTGATATCAGCGTAACGAGCCAAAGAACGCTTAGAGCAAATCGCCACAATTGTTCAGATTCAGACAATCCGCCTAAACTCGGCACTGTAGGACTTTTTACCCACAGCACTCTACGAGATGAAGGAAGCCCTGCGCATGCGTGTCGCAATACTGGATGACGAACCCGCCGAACTGCGTCGGGTGGAACAGACACTGCGACAGATACCCGTAGCGGGGGAGCAAGCATGGACCTTGCACAGTTTCGAACGTGGCGAGGACCTGCTGCGACAGTTGCGACGGGAAACTTTCGACCTGTTGATCCTCGACTGGCAACTGCCGGACCTCAGTGGCCTTGCGCTGCTGCGCTGGACCCGCGAACACATGGATGCGCCACCCGCCGCCATCATGCTCACCAGCCGCGATGCCGAGAGCGACATCGTCCAGGCCCTGAATGCCGGCGCCGACGATTATGTGAGCAAGCCGTTCCGGCCCAACGAACTCAAGGCCCGGGTCAGCGCGGTGCTACGGCGACATGGCTTGCAGCGTTCAGCGGCGAGCGAGGTGCAGCGCTTCAACGACCTCGACTTCGATGACGCCGAGCTGACCGTGACCCGCGCCGGCAAACCCATCAGCCTGACCGAGCGCGAGTACCGCCTGGCCCGGTGCCTGTTTGCCAACCTGGGTCGACCGTTGTCGCGGGAGTACCTGTACGAACGTTTCTGGACCCACGAAGAAATGCTCTCTTCGCGGCCACTCGATACCCACATCTATCGGCTGCGCAACAAGCTCGGGCTGACGGCAGACCGGGGCTGGCAGTTACTGACGATTTACGGCTACGGCTATCGGCTGGAAAGTGTCGTGGCCGCGAGCGAACAGGACGGTTGAGGGCTCAGCCAGCTTCATTCCTGCCCTGCCAGCCAGACGTCTTCATAACCTTCACGGTCGATGATGAACCTGGCGTCTGTGGGCAGCCAAAGATAGTCCACCACCTCGGGCAACAGCTCGGGCAAGTGGTGCGCGTGAAGCGGCTGATAGAAACCCGAGTCGGGTGAATGCTCTCCACAATGGAAAAACCAGCTCACCGTACCGTCCTCCGGCAAAACCACCCGGCTGCCATAAATGGGCGACTGGTCGAGCGTCCCCATCGCCAGGGCGATCATCTCTTCCGGGGCCTGCGCGGGGAGGTTGTAGCGTTCACAGATCAGCTTTTGTCTTTCATTCATGGTGTCTACAGCTCGGCTAAAAATGGATCAGGGTTCAGCGCGCATCTTTTAAACGAAATGCCTCGTTCAGCGGATCGTCAACTATCAAGCCACCAGTTCAGCAACGTTTCGTCGTCCTCGTCATCGAGGTTTTTATAGATGTTGGCGTAGTACCACTCAATGCCAGTCGTCTCGCGGAAGCGGCCGAAAAACTCGGCAATTTTATCCATGCCGTTTTTTGCCGGGACGGATAACGTCAGGTTGCCCTTGTACCGGCCGTCCAGCATGCCATCCAGCTCAGTCACGACATCCGCCTCCAGGGCGGTGATGTGTTCCTGGTCCAGGTGATCCGCATAAATGTGAATGCAGAAGTTTCCGCCTCGCTTCAACACCTCGGCGGGGGCTTCCTTGTTCTTGATCGAAATGATGTCGCCCTTGGCCAGGTTCAGCGTCAACCCTGGCGAATAAAGGAGTTGGTAAACATCGTCATCAATCCGGCGCGCATGCAGCGGTTCATACACCAGCCCACGACTGTTTTCCCCCGCCACGACCTTGATGACCACTTCCTGGTACTCATTCCCCATAAACGTCCCGACTGTCCCTGTGTATAAGTGCGTTATCCGCGTGAGAAGCGTGTGGGCGTGTCGAGAAACAGCGCTTGAAGCGCCTGCCCAATCGCCTCGTTACGTTGAAGATCAGCCGCCAGTGCGATTTCTATCGTGTGGAAGCCGACGCACCAAGGCGTTGAAGCGGCCATCGTGAACGTGATCCTGTCGGGGCGAACACACACGTCTTCAATGCCGCCATAACCCGACAGGGCAGGGCTGGCGATTTCAACGTGGTACGTGTCCTGGCCCAGTGCTTCATCCTGCTCGTCATGCTCGCAGCTACGTTGCAGGACCAGATACTGTTGAGGATCATCTTCTGTGCTGTCGGCAAACCCCACTATCAGCACATCGTCCTCCTCGGAGGACTCGAAATAACGTGCGCAAAATTCAAGCTGCATCGGGTTTCATCCTCAATGATGCCAGTGAAACGCACTCGGCCAATCGCGAGGCGTCCAGTGTTCCATGTTGTAGGCAGGCGTCTTCATAGGCGATGGTTTCGTCATTGGTGATGGACGAAAGATACTCATCGATGGCTGTAAAGCTGACGTGGGGCGGGATATCCACAGAGAACAGCGACAGTGCTGACGTGATCGAGCAAACAGCCCCCAAGCGTTGCAGGTTCTCTTTGATCGCCAACTTGTCTTCCTTGCAGCTGGCAAACACCCTGACGGTGGAGTGCCCTGACTGTTTGGCAACGCTGACGGCGATCAGCTCGTTTTCATCGGTTTGGGTGCAAACCCAGTCACCTTTGCTGACGCCATAGAGGTAGTAGGGCGTGTTGTCGATCTGATAGAGGTGCTCCTCTTTCTGAATGCCCCAGAGTGATTCAAACGAGACGGGTGGATAGCCATCCGAATCCTGGGTGAGTTTGAACACGATCTTGCGAAACTGATCTGTCATGTTATCCATTCAATGTCAGGGTTCAGGGAAACTTCAAGCCACCGGGGAGGGCGCGAGGAACTGACCGCAAAAGAAGTCCTCTTCAAAAGAGAATATGACCTTTGAGCGCTCAGGCATGACCAGCACGCTATTTTCATCTGACGGGTAGAAGAAGTCGCTCCAGCCCTTTATGAAAACTGCCCTGGGCACTTGAGCGGCGCATTCCCGGCCCCAGAAAAACCAGACGAAATCGCCATCGCCAAGCCGCGCCTCAAAAAACAAAGACGACTGCTGCGGGCGGTTGAAGTCCAGGGTGACTTTCTCAGACAGTTGGAACTGTGTTTCAGCGAGGCTCATCAGTGTTTCAACCGGGACGTACACATCCCACAACGCGGCTGATTTCACCTGATCAAGCAAAACGATTTGCTGCTTGTCGCTGTCGCTCAACCCGCAGTCCCGTGCATTGAAACGCCACGTGACGGGGTACAGCGTTTCATCAAAAACGTAAGGCCTTTCATCCATGACGTGTCTGTCCTTATGACTTCGCAGCACTCAATCAACCGGCCTGGGTGTGAGGCTGTGGATTAACAGTGCCGTCTGCGGCGTTGGCTCATACAAGAATGTCGATACCTCGCACATCGGCGAATCAACCTGAAACTTGAGACACGCTTGTGGGTTGAACCTGTCGGCGGCATCGAACATCACCAGCGTGCTGTCCAGCCAGTCGATGCTCAACTGTTCGATGAATGAAACCCTGCCAAGGTCGATATGCTCGATCTGGGCGCGTACCTCGGCCTCACTTTCAGCCCATTTCCATCTGACGATCAGTAACGTATCGCCTGCGCTGGCAACCGCCGTCTGCAGGGGTTCGTCACCCAGAATCAGCACCTCGGTACCGTATGCGGCCAACTTGCCTGCATAGTCCGCCGACTGGCACGCCATCGCATAATCCGAAGGCTGGCCATCGACTCCCGTCCATAAACCCGCGATGGAAGCGTCCATCACAATCAGCGGACCGCCCGAGCTGGACAGCCATGTGGATACGTTAAATCGACTCATGTGTGTGCTGCCTTCCTGTTGGCTTGAACAGCTGCGTTCACAAACGTCCCAAAGCTTCGCAAAAAAAAGGCCAACGCTAAGCGTTGGCCTTTTTCATTTCAGCGGTCACACCGGATCAGAAGTCCAGGTTAGACACAGCCAGGGCGTTGCTCTCGATGAAGTCACGGCGGGGTTCGACCGCATCACCCATCAGGGTGTTGAAGATCTGGTCCGCGCCAATGGCGTCTTCGATGGTCACTTTGAGCATCCGGCGCTGGCTTGGGTCCATGGTGGTTTCCCACAGCTGATCCGGGTTCATTTCACCCAGACCTTTGTATCGCTGGATGGTGTGACGCTTGGTGCTTTCTGCCATCAGCCACTCAAGGGCTTCCTTGAACTCGGTGATGGCTTTCTTGCGCTCGCCGCGCTGAATGTACGCGCCGTCGTCCAGCAAGGTGCTCAGTTGAGCGCCCAGCGAGACAACCGTCTTGTAATCGTTGCTGCCGAAGAAGTCGCGGTTGAAGGTGATGTAGTTCGACAAGCCGTGGGAGATCAGTTCGACCTCTGGCAGCCAGACGTTACGTTCACGGTCTTCACGCAGGCTGGCCTTGTAGACCAGGCCCGACTTCTCGACGGTGCGCAGGCGCACTTCGTACTGGGCCAGCCAATCCTGCATCGCTGCGTGATCGGACAGTTGCTCCAGGCTGACGGCTGGCAGGTAGATGAAGTGCTCGGTCAGTTCCTGTGGGTACAGGCGCGACAGACGCTTGAGGGTTTTCATCACCAGGCGGAAGTCATTCACCAGACGCTCGAGGGCTTCGCCGGAGATACCCGGTGCTTCCTCGTTCAAGTGCAGGCTTGCATCTTCAAGGGCCGACTGCGTCATGTACTCTTCCATGGCGTCGTCGTCTTTGATGTATTGCTCTTGCTTGCCTTTCTTCACTTTGTACAACGGCGGCTGAGCGATGTAGATGTAGCCACGCTCGATCAGCTCCGGCAACTGACGGAAGAAGAAGGTCAGCAGCAGGGTGCGGATGTGCGAACCGTCGACGTCAGCATCGGTCATGATGATGATGTTGTGATAACGCAGCTTGTCGATGTTGTACTCGTCGCGGCCGATACCGCAGCCCAGTGCGGTGATCAAGGTGCCCACTTCCTGCGAAGAGATCATCTTGTCGAAACGCGCCTTCTCGACGTTCAGGATTTTACCCTTGAGGGGCAGAATCGCCTGGGTCTTGCGGTTACGTCCCTGCTTGGCGGAGCCGCCAGCAGAGTCACCTTCCACGAGGTACAGTTCGGACAGGGCAGGGTCTTTTTCCTGGCAGTCAGCCAGTTTGCCCGGCAGGCCGGCGATATCCAGCGCGCCTTTACGGCGGGTCATCTCACGGGCTTTACGCGCCGCTTCACGGGCACGAGCCGCGTCGATCATCTTGCCGACAACCAGCTTGGCTTCGTTCGGGTTTTCCAGCAGGAAGTCGGAGAAGTACTTGCCCATTTCCTGTTCGACCGCGGTCTTCACTTCGGAAGAAACCAGCTTGTCTTTGGTCTGTGAGCTGAACTTGGGGTCCGGCACTTTGACCGAAATGATCGCGGTCAGGCCTTCACGGGCATCGTCACCGGTGGTGGCGACTTTGTGTTTCTTCGCCAGGCCTTCAGCTTCGATGTAGGTGTTCAGGTTACGCGTCAGTGCGGAACGGAAACCCACCAGGTGAGTACCGCCATCGCGCTGAGGAATGTTGTTGGTGAAGCACAACAGGTTCTCGTTGAAGCTGTCGTTCCACTGCAGGGCGATTTCCACGCCGATGCCGTCTTCACGCTGGATGTTGAAGTGGAACACCTGGTTGACCGGAGTCTTGTTGGTGTTCAGGTATTCAACGAACGCACGCAGACCACCTTCGTACTTGAACAGCTCTTCCTTGCCACTGCGCTCGTCCTTGAGGACGATGCCGACACCGGAGTTGAGGAAGGACAGTTCACGAATCCGCTTGGCCAGGATGTCCCAACTGAAGTGGATGTTCTTGAAGGTTTCAGCCGATGGCTTGAAGTGAATCTGCGTACCGGTGGACTCGCTGTCACCGACGATTTTCATCGGCTCTTGAGGAACGCCGTGGACGTAAGTCTGTTCCCAGATCTTGCCGCTGCGGCGAACGGTCAGGATCAGTTCTTCCGACAGGGCGTTCACCACCGACACACCTACACCGTGCAGACCGCCGGATACTTTGTAGGAGTTGTCGTCAAACTTACCGCCGGCGTGCAGCACGGTCATGATGACCTCGGCCGCCGAGACGCCTTCTTCTTTATGCACGTCTACCGGGATGCCACGACCGTTGTCGCGCACGGTAATGGATTCGTCCGGGTGGATAATGATGCTGATGTCGTCGCAATGGCCGGCCAGAGCTTCGTCGATCGAGTTGTCGACCACCTCGAACACCATGTGGTGCAGACCGCTGCCATCGTCTGTGTCACCAATGTACATACCGGGACGTTTGCGTACGGCATCCAGGCCTTTCAGCACTTTAATGCTCGTTGAGTCGTACGTATTTTCTTCGCTCATGCCTTCACTCCCGATGGTCGTGGGTCTGGGTGATACGGCCCTGTTCCACGTGGAACAGAGCGACTGGCGTTTCCGTCTGCCAGCCTTCCCTCAATAATTCGTGATCTACACAGGTGATAAACACCTGGCAGCGTAAGTCTTCCAGCAAACGGCAAAGCGCGCGGCGGTGCTGCTCGTCCAGCTCGGACGGCAAGTCATCCACCAGATAAATACATTGGCCGCGCCGGGCCTGGCTGACCAAATGCCCTTGGGCAATCCGCAATGCACAGACCACCAACTTCTGCTGGCCGCGGGACAAGATGTCCGCGGCATTGTGTGCGCCCAATCTAAGACGCAAATCAGCGCGTTGTGGTCCGGCCTGGGTATGCCCCATTTGCTGATCCCGGTGAACGGACGCGGCGAGCACTGCACTCAGCTCTCGCTCTTTGTCCCAACCCCGGTAATAGCTAAGCGTTAAGCCCTCGAGTTCGACGAGTTCGCTCAAGGTCTGTTCAAAGACTGGTTTCAAGGCTTTGATGTAAGCGCGGCGGTATTCATCAATTTCAGCGCTGGCCTGGCACAGTTCTCTGTCCCAAACCGCTTGCGAAACGGCGTCAAGTGTACCATGCCGCAGCCAAGAGTTTCTCTGACGCAGGGCCTTCTGCAAGCGCTGCCACGTGGACATGAAACGCGGTTCCACGTGGAACACACCCCAATCCAGAAACTGTCGGCGAATCTTCGGTGCACCTTCCAGCAAGCGGAAGCTGTCGGGGTTGATCAGTTGCAAGGGCAGGATTTCTGCCAGTTGCGCCGCACTGCGGGCGTTCTGCCCGTCGATACGAATCTGAAACTCGCCCTGGCGATCCCGCGAGATCCCCAACGCACTGTGCCCACCTTCGGCCAATTCGACCTGGCCAAATACTGTGCACGCGAGTTGCTCGTACTGGATGACCGGTAAAAGACGGGTGCTGCGAAACGAACGGGCAAGCCCCAACAGATGGATGGCTTCCAGCACACTGGTTTTTCCGCTGCCGTTGGCGCCGTACAGGATATTGATGCGGGGGGAGGGGGAGAAGGTCACCGGGTGCAGATTGCGCACCGCGGTGACCGAGACGCGACTGAGGGACATCTAGCGGCTGCTGAGCATGTTTACAGGCGCATCGGCATGACGACGTAAGCCGAGTCGTCGTTGTCGGACTCTTGCACCAGCGCACTGCTGTTGGAGTCGGACAGGATCAAGCGCACTTGCTCAGTGGTCATCACGCCCAGCACGTCGAGCAGGTAGCTCACGTTGAAGCCGATTTCCAGCGAGCCGCCGTTGTACTCAACGCCCACTTCTTCTTCCGCTTCTTCCTGCTCCGGGTTGTTCGCCTGGATCTTCAGCTGACCATTGGCCAGTTGCAGACGGATACCACGGTACTTCTCGTTGGACAGAATCGCAGTGCGGCTGAACGCTTCACGCAGTGCCTGACGGTCGCCCAGTACCAGCTTGTCGCCACCTTTTGGCAGAACGCGCTCATAGTCCGGGAACTTGCCGTCGACCAGTTTCGAGGTAAAGGTGAACTCGCCAGTG
The DNA here is from genome assembly GCF_039908635.1 of Pseudomonas purpurea. Taxonomy (NCBI): domain Bacteria; kingdom Pseudomonadati; phylum Pseudomonadota; class Gammaproteobacteria; order Pseudomonadales; family Pseudomonadaceae; genus Pseudomonas; species Pseudomonas purpurea. The sequence continues at coordinate 2,237 of NZ_CP150918.1, read as the reverse complement.
GTGGCGCGAATGTGGTGCTGGCCCAGCACGATGCTGACATTGCCGTCCGGCTCGGTCAGCAAACGCGCGAGTTCCAGAATACCTTTACGCGGAACGATTACCTGATGGCGATCCGGCTGGCCGATGTCGGCCTGCATCGAGCACATGGCCAGACGGTGACCGTCGGTCGCCACGGCGCGAATGATCCCGGCCGAGACTTCCAGCAGCATGCCGTTGAGGTAGTAACGAACGTCCTGCTGCGCCATGGCGAAGCTGGTGCGTTCGATCAAACGACGCAGTTTGCTTTGCTCAAGGCTGCAGGTCAGCGAGCCCGGGCCTTCTTCCACCGTCGGGAAGTCGTTGGCGGGCAGGGTCGACAGGGTAAAGCGGCTACGGCCGGCCTTAACCACGAGCTTGGCCTCATCGACCTTGATGTCGATCAGTGCGTCGTTCGGCAGGCTCTTGCAGATGTCCATCAGCTTGCGCGCCGGGACAGTGATTTCGCCCGGCTCCGCCGGTTCTTCAAGTTGCACACGACCGACCAGCTCGACTTCCAGGTCGGTACCGGTCAGCGACAACTGCTGGCCTTCGACAACCAGCAGCACGTTGGAAAGCACCGGCAAGGTCTGTCGGCGCTCAACGACGCCTGCGACCAGTTGCAGGGGTTTCAACAGGGCTTCGCGTTGAATGGTGAAATGCATGGTCTAGTCCCTTGCCTTAATAAGCTGCGCTGGTGTTCATCAAGTAGTCAGTGTACGCAGCAGGTTCTTGTAGTCCTCGCGGATGTCCGCGTCGGATTCCTTAAGTTCGTTGATCTTGCGGCATGCGTGCAACACCGTAGTGTGATCGCGACCGCCAAACACATCGCCGATTTCCGGCAGGCTGTGGTTGGTCAGCTCCTTCGACAGGGCCATGGCCACTTGCCGAGGACGGGCGACCGAACGCGAACGGCGTTTGGACAGCAGGTCGGAAATCTTGATCTTGTAGTACTCGGCGACAGTGCGCTGAATGTTATCCACAGAGACCAGTTTGTCCTGAAGTGCCAACAGGTCCTTCAAGGATTCGCGAATCAACTCGATGGTGATATCGCGGCCCATGAAGTGCGAGTGGGCGATCACGCGTTTAAGCGCGCCTTCCAGCTCACGGACGTTGGAACGAATACGCTGGGCAATGAAGAACGCGGCATCGTGCGGCAGGTCGACTTTGGCCTGGTCGGCTTTCTTCATCAGAATCGCGACGCGGGTTTCCAGCTCCGGCGGCTCGACGGCGACCGTCAGGCCCCAGCCAAAGCGCGACTTCAAGCGCTCTTCAAGGCCTTCGATTTCTTTTGGGTAACGGTCACTGGTGAGGATGACCTGTTGGCCACCTTCAAGCAGGGCGTTGAACGTGTGGAAAAACTCTTCCTGGGAACGTTCCTTGCGGGCGAAGAACTGAATGTCATCGATGAGCAGCGCGTCGACCGAACGGTAGAAGCGCTTGAACTCGTTGATTGCATTCAGCTGCAACGCCTTGACCATGTCCGCCACGAAGCGCTCGGAATGCAGGTACACGACCTTGGCATTCGGGTTCTTCTTTAATAGGTGGTTACCCACCGCGTGCATCAAGTGGGTTTTACCCAAGCCAACGCCGCCGTACAGGAACAACGGGTTGTAACCGTGCTTGGGGTTGTCCGCGACCTGCCAGGCGGCTGCGCGAGCCAGTTGGTTGGACTTGCCCTCGACGAAGTTTTCGAAGGTAAAGGTGCGGTTCAGGTAACTGGTGTGTTTGAGCGCGCCTTCAACCTGCACGGTGCGCTGTTCAGCGCGTACCGGTGCCTGTTGCGAGCTGGCGCCGGCCATTGGGTCGAAGCTGTCACGCGACGGCTCTTCACTGACCTCGGCCATTTTTTGCGTGGCACGCTTGGTCGGCGCGGCAGGCGCGGGCGCACTGACCGGTGCTGGAGCAGCCGCGGCCTGGGCTTGCGACGCTGCTGCGGCCAATGGCGCATTCGGCGCAGCACGCGGAGCAGAGCTGCGCTTGCTGCCTATTAATAAGGAAAGCGCCGGCGCCATGCCATTGCCGTGCTCGTCCAACAGCTCGAGTACGCGGCCCAGGTACTTTTCGTTGACCCAGTCGAGAACAAAACGATTCGGTGCGTAAACACGCAACTCGTCGCCTTCGGCTTCGACCTGTAGTGGACGGATCCAAGTGTTGAATTGTTGGGCAGGCAGCTCATCGCGCAAAAGCTCCACGCACTGCTGCCAAAGTTCCACTGACAC